>JBBSGU010000007.1:0-58807 GCA_038253755.1 Gemmatimonadales bacterium
AGGGCGCAATCACACGCGATGCCTCGACCGGTCGATACACAATCGATTACGCGAAGATGCCGGGCACTATTGCGAGTCTCGCGAAGGAATTGCTCGAGATCGAAGCAACAGGCGATCGCCAGAGAGCGGAGAACTGGTTCGCGAAGTACGACAAGATGCCTGCGAACCTGAAAGCCGCGCTGGCGAAAGCGACCAGCGTTCCGGTTGACCTCGATCCGGTCACATCGTTCGGGGACAGGATTCGTTAACGGCGGGAACAGCCTTTGCCGCTTGAGCCGCGAGGAACAGCTGAACGGCCTTACCGCTGAGGCGGCTGAGAAAGACTGAGACCGCTGAGAAGAGATTAAGAGGGAGACGATACTACGGAGGGTTCAACCTTCCACAGTCTTGCAAATGCAAGAAAAAGCAATTATCTTGCATTTGCATGACACCACAGATAGTCAGCCGCATCGCTTCCCGGCCCGATCAGGCCGTGGTTCTCGCCAAAGCTTCGCTAAGCGCTGCTTCGAGACTTGGGCTGAGACACAGGGAGCTAGCCGAGATAATCGGGACGAGCGAGGCGTCGGTGTCGCGGCTTCAGGGACGGCGATCGCTCGCTCCAGAGACAAAGGAAGGAGAGCTGGCTCTCCTTTTCCTCCGGCTGTTCCGGTCGCTCGACGCGCTCGTTGGTGGCGACGATGCAAAGGCTCGCGACTGGCTCCATGCCGCCAACAACCACGTCAGAGGAGTTCCTGCCGATCGCATTCGAACCGTGGAGGGACTCGTCGATGTCGTCCAGTATCTGGACGCGATGCGCGGGCGACTCTGAGGTCCGTCCGCTGCAGCTCTCGCCGTGGCGAGTAGTTGAAGCCCAGCATCAAGTCTCTACCAGGAAACTCGTGGACTCGTTCGAGGAGCAGGCGCTTCTCGAAGAGATGATCGATCGCGTGAAGCCGCCAGATCAAACCAGCGGCCGAATCCACTACCTGCTCTCTACGCCGTTTCGATATCCACCGCTGAGGCACGGCTCTCGTTTCGGGGGGCGGCGTGAGCGTGGGATCTGGTATGGATCGGAAGACCAGCGAACCGCGTTCGCCGAGGTGGCGTACTATCGCCTGTTGTTCCTCGAAGGAACGAAGGCCGCTCTTGGCACGATCGAGACCGCGCTGACTGCGTTCACTGCGCGTGTGCGAACCAGTCGGGGTGTCGATCTTGTCGTGCCGCCGTTTGCGGAGCACCGGCGGGCGATCTCGTCGCCGACGAGTTACTCGTCATCGCAAGCACTTGGCACCGCGATGCGAGGCGCGGGGGTGGAAACGTTTCGGTATCCATCGGCGCGAGATGCGAACGGCGGTGTGAATGTCGGCGTTTTCGATCCGGCTGCGTTTGGAAGTGCGAAGCCGAGGTCGTTCGAGACCTGGCATTGTGCGGCATCTGTCGATCAGGTGGAGCTGACGCAGGCGGACTACTTCAAGCGGGAGACATTTGCGTTTCCCCGAGCTCAGTTTCTGGTGAAGAGAGCGTTGCCAGTCGTTCCCGTCAACTAGCGGCCAGGGTCATTGACGGTGACCCGAGCTGCCGCGTCCAGGGCTCTGACATCGCCAGCGACGATCAGCTCCAGATGCTCCGTGATTTTTTCGACCGGCCAGTTCCACCACGCGATTTTCTCGAGGGTATCAATCTCGTTCGGTTCAAACCGCTGCTTGATCGTCTTCGCCGGATTTCCGCCCACCACCGTGTAAGCCGGTACGTCGGACACTACCACCGACCGGGATGAGATAATCGCGCCATTTCCGATTTTCACACCCGGCATGATCAGCGCTTCGTAGCCGATCCACACATCGTTGCCGACGACCGTGTCTCCCTTGTACGGTAGATCGCCGGCCTTGGGCATGACCTTTTCCCACCCATTTTCAAAAATCTGAAACGGGTAAGTTGAGATTCCTGACACTTTATGGTTGGCGCCGTTCATGATGAACTTCGCGCCGCGAGCGATAGCGCAGAATTTTCCGATGATCAGCTTGTCGCCGATGAACGGAAAATGATACAGCACATTCCGCTCGAAATTCTCTGACCCGTCCGGATCGTCGTAGTAGGTGTAGTCGCCAATGACAATGTTCGGGTTGGTCACGGTGTTCCTGATAAAGCACACCTGCGGAAATCCGTCCATCGGATGCTTGTTGCCGGGACTCGGGAATTTTGCGTCTGAAGTCAGAGTAAGAGCCCGCTTGATTGTTGCTATTTTGGATCGACCCATTGGCCGCGCTTTATAATCTGCTGCAAAGGAATTTGTAATGCACCACGGCGGCAAGTTGACCATCGGGTTAGCAGCTCGTGTCATTAGGATTGGTATACTTTTCACCAGCCGCCGCACAAACCCAAACGTCCCCGAATGCCAGCAAAGCTTCCACCCAACGCTCCCGACCGCATTAGGGGGCTTGCCGACATAGCCAACAACCTGGGATGGAGCTGGCACCGCGAAGCTCGCGCGCTGTTCCGCTCCATCGACGAGAACCTCTGGCACCTCTGTCGCCACAACCCGGTCGATCTGCTCAGTAGAATCGACTCATCGCGTCTCCTCGAGCTTTCCGCCGACGCAGACTTTCTCGAACAGTACGATGCGGTGATCAGCTGGCTGGCGGCCGAGGCGTCGTTCGATCAGACGTGGTTCAGCCACGAGCATGCGGACCAGCGCGAGAAGACGATCGCATACTTCTGCGCCGAGTTCGGGCTTCATAACTCGGTTCCGATTTATAGCGGTGGACTTGGAGTTCTCGCTGGAGATCACTGCAAGGCAGCATCTGACCTTGGCGTGCCTCTCGTCGGTGTTGGCATTCTCTATCGCGCGGGGTACTTCGACCAGCGAATCAGAATGGACGGCTGGCAGGAAGATTCGGACGTGAACTTCGACCCGGAGCGGACGCCGATCACGCCTTTGCCGGGCCTCAACGGCGAGTCATATCTAGCGATCGTCAACACGTTCGGCCGCGACATTCACGTTCGCGCATCGCGACTGATTGCCGGAAGAACGCCGATCATTCTTCTCGACACGGATATCAATGAGAACCACGCTGATGACAGGCCGCTGCTCAGCAAGCTGTACGCAGGGGGCCCAGCGATGCGACTTCGCCAGGAATGGCTCCTGGGCGTCGGCGGCGTGCGCGTGCTAAGGGCACTTGGTTACGATCCGTCGGCCTGGCATGCGAACGAGGGCCACGCGTCGTTCATGCTCGTCGAGCGAATTCGCGAATTGACCGTTGCCGGAATGTCTTTTGAAGAAGCCGTGACCAAAGTGCGTTCATCGAGCACTTTCACGACGCACACGCCGGTGCCTGCTGGACACGATACGTTCGATCGCGAGCAGATCATTGGCTGCACTGGTCCCGTGTGGGAGGAAATGGGTATCGACGAGGAGAAATTCCTCGCGATTGGAACGCATCCGGTTCCCGGAAATACGACGTTCCACATGACATCTACAGCGATTCGCCTTTCGCGGCGAATCAACGGTGTTTCCAGGCGACATGGCGTCGTCACGCGAGAGTTGTGGAAGGGTCTATGGCCTGGTCGCGATGCTGAGTCAGTGCCGATCGGGCACGTGACGAATGGGACGCATCTCGCAACGTGGATGGCGAACTCGATCATGGAGCTTCTCGACCCCAAGCTGGGGTCTCACTCGGGATCGCACTTCTCCGGGCAGAGCGCGTGGGATCGCGTGCTTTCGCTCGATGACGGGCAGCTTTGGCATACGCATTTGGGCCTCAAGGGCGCTCTCATGCGACTCGTTCGTGAAGAGGCACGCCGTAATTTTCTCGAGCGTCCAAAGGAAGCCGCGGCACTGGTTGGCTCCGGCCTGATGCTGGATCCGGATGCTTTGACAATCGGTTTTGCGCGGCGATTCGCGACGTACAAGCGCGCGAACCTGATGTTCAGCGACGTCGAGCGGCTTCGGTCGATTCTCGTGAATACGTCAAGGCCGGTTCAGATCATTTTCGCCGGCAAGGCGCATCCCGAAGACACTCCGGGCAAGAAAATCCTCCAGGACGTGCATCACTTCACGCGGGATCCTCAGTTCGAGGGCCGGGTGGCGTTCCTTGAAGATTATGATATGCACCTCGCCCATCTGCTGGTGCAGGGAGTCGATCTCTGGCTGAATCTGCCGATTGTCCCAATGGAGGCGTCCGGGACGAGCGGTATGAAAGCGGCAATGAACGGAATTCCTCAGCTGAGCACTATCGACGGCTGGTGGGAAGAAGGGTTCGACGGAACAAACGGCTGGTCGATTCCCTTTGCATCGAGCGTCGAGCAGGCAGACCCGGAGACGGCGAGCCACTTTTATTCATTACTCGAAACCGAAGTGGTGCCGCGCTTTTACAATCGGCCTGACGGATTGCCGCGCGAATGGATTACGATGATGAAGAACGCAATGCGCGTAGCGGGTGAGAAGTTCACAGCGGGCCGCATGGTCGAGGAGTACGTTGAGAAGTACTACGTTCCCTCAATGATGGACGCCGGGACACCGGACGATCCACCAAAAGCCTGACAGAAACATGCCAAGACCACCCGCGCGTCCAAAAGGCAGCTCCCGTGCATCGCCGCTGAGATCAGCGTCCGGCGAATCCGTCACGGTAGTTCACCTTGCGGCCGAGTACACGCCGTATGCACGCACGGGCGGTTTGGCAGAGGCGGTGCAGGGACTTGCTGATGTGCAGACGAGGCAGGGAATTCCGGTAATCGTCATCGTGCCACTTTATCGCGTGGTACGTACGGTTGCGAAGAATCTCGTGCAGATCGGCGAGACGACCACTATTCACGTGGGTCCTCGTGCCGAGCAGGTCAGGTTCTTCTACGATGCCGACGTTACGAGCGGCCCGAAGGTGATCTTCATCGATCATCCGGGATACTTCGATCGCGAAGGAATCTACGTGGAGCGCGGTGCCGACTATTTAGATAACACGCGGCGATTCGCACTGTTCACACGTGCAGCGCTCGAGCTGATATCGATGGTCGTAAAAGGCCCTGTCGTTATACACGCGCACGACTGGCACTCCGCGCTCGCGCTCGTCTACATGAGATCGTACGCTGACCTGCGAAGGCGCTTTCATGGAACGCCGGCAATTCTGTCGATCCACAACGCGGGTTATCAGGGACATTTTTCTCCGTCCGTCATCAATGATCTTGGCATTCCGCCCGAGACCTTCAACTACCACCAGCTCGAATGGTACGGGAAGGTCAACTTCCTCAAGGGTGGCCTCGCGTTCTGCGACTACGCGGTAACGGTAAGTCCGAGTCACGCCGAGGAATTGCGAACGCCCGAAGGAGGCTTCGGCCTTCATGCGATGTTCCTGTCGATGGGCGACCGGTTTCAGGGGATCACGAACGGCATCGATCAGGCGATCTGGGATCCTGCGACAGATCCGGAGATTGCCGCGAACTTCGGGCGACAGGACACGACGAACAAGGCAAAGTGCAAGGCGCAGCTGCAGCGCACGTTCGGACTTCCACAGCGAGCGGATGTTCCGGTTTTCGGAATGTGTGGACGTCTGGTGAAACAGAAGGGCTTCGACATTCTCCTTGCGAGTGGCGCGCTCAATGTGCTCGACGCACAGTTCGTCTTCCTTGGCGCCGGTGAAGACCGCTACAAGGCCGGTTTGAACAGGCTCGCCGCGCGACGTCCGCAGAACCTCAGTGCCGAATACGTTTTCACCGACAAGGTGGAGCATCGGCTGATTGCCGGTTCTGATCTGCTGCTCATGCCTTCCGAGTACGAGCCATGCGGACTCACACAAATGCGTGCGCAGCGTTACGGTGCTCTCGTAATCGGACGGCGTGTCGGCGGAATCTCCGATACAGTACACGACGATGCAACGGGTTTTCTGTTCGACGAGTTCACTCCGGCTGCATTTGACAGCGCGGTAGGCCGGGCGTTGCAGCGCTACTACGACAACCAGGCGTGGAAGCCGCGCATGTACGAAGCAATGGGTCGCGACTTCGGCTGGGACAGCTCGGCCATTCGCTACGTGCAGCTGTATCGCCGAGCGCTGGCGGCGGCCAATCCAGTGAGCGAATAAAAATGGATTTCGTCCTCGCGCTGCACAGCCATCTGCCATACGTACTCAATCACGGACGCTGGCCGCACGGCAGCGACTGGCTCACCGAAGCAGCGGTCGATACATACCTGCCGCTGATCGATTCCCTTAGAGCACTCGAAGACGAAGACATCGCCGCTCCTGTAACCGTTGGTATAACGCCAATTCTCGCTAATCAACTGGCGAGCCCGGTATTCGACAGCGAGCTGCGGCAGTTCTTCGCACAGCGACTGACCGCGTGTGACGAAGCCGAGTCAGAGATGCAGAACACGTACGATGCGCATCTGATTCCGGTTGTCGGTTATTGGCGTGAGCGATTGATGCGTCTTCTTGCGCTTTACGACTCGCTCGATGGGAACATCATCGGCGCGTTCAGAGAGCTCGAAGCGAATGGGCGAATCGAGCTGATCACATCGGCTGCGACGCATGGATTTCTTCCGCTGCTTGCACGCGATGAGAGCATTCGCTTTCAGCTCGCAGTTGGTCATGCGGAGCACGTGCGATTGTTCGGTAAACCAGCGGCGGGTCTGTGGATGCCGGAATGTGCGTATCGTCCGGCCGGGGCCTGGCAGCCGCTTCCGAGTGCCCGTGCGTACAGCCACCGGAGTGGAATCGAGTCATTTCTGGTGGAAAGCGGCGTTCGATTTGTCTTTATCGATGCGCATCTCGCGGGCGCAGGCCTGCCACTCGGCGTTTACGGAGAGCTTCCGACATCGCCGCAGGAAATGGTGCAGGCGCGTCGTGCGAAGCAGGCCCATGGCCAGCGCTCGCCTTATCGTCCGTACTGGATCGGCAATCACGGACGGCGCCTTGCTCCGCGCGCGTTGGTTCGTGATCCTCGCTCGTCGATGCAGGTGTGGTCGCGGCACGGCGGGTATCCCGGTGACGGCGCGTATCTCGAGTTCCACAAGATTCGGTATCCCGGTGGGCTCAAAATGTGGCGCGTCACGTCGGAGACAGCGGGGCTTGGCGAAAAAACGATGTACGAGCCCGAGCTGGCGAGCGCTCAGGTGGTGCGGCATGCGAAGCATTTCGCGCGTTTGCTCGGCCGTGTTGGCGACACGGTTCAACGCGGGGGTGCTGAGTTGATCGTCGCTCCGTTCGATACGGAGCTGTTTGGGCACTGGTGGTTTGAGGGTGTCGACTTTATTGAGGAGCTTTACCGTCAGATCGACCTTCAGGGCGGAGTGAGGCCTCTCACCGCTTCTTCGCATCTGGACAACGCACGCTCCGACGTCGCGTTGAATATGAGTGCAGGGTCGTGGGGGAAAGACGGCGACTGGAGCATGTGGCTCAATCCCGAGACCGCGTGGACCTGGGAAAAACTGTGGCCACTCGAGGAAGAATTCTGGCGCCTCGCTCCCGAGACAATCGATCAACCGGACCTTCAGCCAATACTTGCACAGGCAGCCCGTGAGCTCCTGCTTGCGCAGTCGTCGGATTGGCAATTCATCATCACGACAGGTGAAGCAGCCGATTATGCCGAAGCGCGCATTCGCCTTCACATATCCGATTGCGAAAAGTTGATGCGCGGATTGAGTGCTGGAGGGAAAGAGCTCGCGAAGGCTCGCGAGCTCACGACGGAGCTGGAAATTCGCGACGCCGTGTTCCCCGACATTCTAGAGTCGTTGAGGTCGGTGCTCAGCAACTGATGCGATCCGTTGTCATTCATGGTCATTTCTATCAGCCGCCGCGTGAAGATCCGTGGACTGGCGTGGTGGAGCACGAACCCACGGCCGCTCCTTTTCACGACTGGAACCAGCGAATCGAGAGCGAGTGCTACGCGCCTGTAGCCAGCGCGCGCGTGCTTGGCCGCGATGGGAGTGTTGCGTACCACGACAACCTGTACGGCGAGCTGAGCTTCAATGTCGGGCCAACGCTGTTCGAGTGGATGGAGGCGAGCGCTCCCGAGACTTACGCCGCAATTCTCGAAGCCGACAACATCAGCCAGAAGAAGCTTGGACATGGCAATGCCATTGCGATGCCGTACCATCACGCGATTCTCCCGCTTGCATCGCGCCGCGACAAGGTGACCGAAGTGAGGTGGGGAATCGCTGACTTCAGGCGCCGGTTTGGCCGCGAGCCCGAAGGGATGTGGCTGCCTGAGACTGCCGTCGATGAAGAGACGCTGGAAGTGCTGGCCGAGGAAGGAATTCTCTTCACGATTCTCGCACCGCATCAGGTCGAAACTCCTCCGCCGGACGGAATGCCGTTGCGTTTTCGCGTAAGTAAAAAGCTGGAGATAGCGCTTTTCCTCTATGACGGCCGGCTTTCGAGTGAGATTGCCTTTGGCGGCTTGCTGAGAGATGGCGCGATGCTCGCCCGGCATCTCGCTCCTCTCCAGCTCGACGAGGAGATAGTGCTGACGTCCGCTGCGATGGATGGCGAGACGTTTGGACATCATCACAAGTTCGGCGAGATGGCACTTGCCCGCGCGATGAGGATTCTTGCGGACCGGGACGACATCCGGGTCGAAAATTTTGCGTCGTTTCTCGAGAGGACTCCTCCGATTGACGACGCTGTGCTCGTTTCTCCGAGCTCGTGGAGCTGTCCGCACGGTGTCGAGCGATGGCGGTCCGTTTGTGGCTGCAAGCTCGAGCCCGATGTGAAGACGAGTCAGGCGTGGCGCAAGCCGTTGCGCGAAGGTCTCGATTGGCTGGCAGGGGAGCTTCACGAAATCTACGAGACGGAAGGGAAAGATCTGTTCATTGAAGATCCGTGGGATGTTCGTGATATGGCGGGGGAAATGATCGGCTCGTCCGAAGCCGAGGCGCTGGCGTTCGTTGCCGACTCGGTGAAGCGGCGCGATGGTGCGCGCCTCGAGCGCGCCGCCGAGCTGCTGGAGATGGAGCACGGCGCGCTCAGGATGTTCACGTCGTGCGCGTGGTTTTTCGACGACATCGCGCGGATAGAGACGATCCAGGTTTTGAGATATGCCGCGTTCGCAATCGAGCTTTCGGGCGACGCCGCGCGTCTGGAAAAAGGTTTTCTCGATTACATCGGCGATGCGAAGAGCAATGACCCGGCTGAAGGAACGGGGCGCGACATCTGGCGGACGCATGTAAAACCGCATGAGCACGCCGATGGCATGAGAGCATGACAACAGCAGCAAGGGATCCACTTCGATTCGTATTCGGAATTCATCAACACCAACCCGTCGGCAATTTCGGATTCGTATTCGAAGAGCACACGAGGGATGTCTATCTCCCGCTGCTGAAGAGGCTTGTCGAGCGGGAGTTTTTTCCGATCGTCATGCATTTGTCGGGACCGTTGCTGGAATGGCTTGAATCCAGCCACTCCAGTTATCTCGATCTTGTTGGCGAACTTGCGTCATCAGGGAAGCTCGAACTGCTGCTCTCGGGATATTACGAGCCCATACTTGCGGTGCTTCCGCGCGAGGACCGGGTGGAGCAGATCGTGTGGATGCGGGAAGCGATCAAATCGCGCTTTGGCGTCACCGCGACGGGTTTGTGGCTGACCGAGCGGGTGTGGGAGCCGGAGATCGCCGCTGACCTCTCCGATGCCGGCGTTCAGTACGTTCTCGTCGATGACCGGCACTTTCTCGTCAGTGGTTTTGAACGAGAGCAGCTTCACGTTCCCTGGCGTACGGAAAGCGACGGTAAGCGCGTTGATGTTCTGGCGATCGACGAGCGTCTGCGGTACCTGATTCCTTTTCGTCCGCCGACAGAGATCGCGGACTATGTGCGCGACCTTCGTGCTGGAGGCCATCGGCTTGCTGTTTTCGCTGACGACGGGGAAAAATTCGGCGGATGGCCGGGCACGCGAGAATGGGTCTACGACAAAGGCTGGCTCAACGATTTCCTCGACGTGATGGAGAAGCTCGTTGCATCAGATGAGATTGTCATGAGTACCTGCGCGGACGCGCTTCGCGAAATCCGGCCGGGCGGACTCGCCTATCTGTCCACCGCGTCGTATCGAGAAATGGAAGGCTGGTCGCTTCCGGCCGATGCAGCGACGAGACTCGGGGCGCTGGAGATGGAGCTCGGCACCGAGCGCATGGCCGGCCCCGACGGCGCATTCATTCGCGGAGCGCACTGGCGGAATTTTCTGGTCAAGTATTCCGAGTCAAACCGTGCGCACAAGAAGATGATGGCGCTTTCCGCGCTTTGCCGTCGCCGTGGGGATCCGTACGAAGCCCGTCGCGCGATTGGACGAGCTCAGTGTAATGATGCATCGTGGCACGGTGTGTTTGGCGGCCTGTATCTCCCTCATCTTCGCGAGGCGATCTGGCTGAATCTTGCGCGCGCCGAAGGTGATCTGCGGAAAGGCGAGTCATTGACCGCGGAGGTACTCGACTTCGATGCCGATGGTAACGAGGAAGTGTGGGTCCATTCCTCGCAGTTTTCCGCGGTGGTGTCTCCTGCGCGTGGCGGCGCGATTGTCGAGTACACGAATTTCGGAGATGGGATCAACTACGCCGATGTCCTGACGCGAAGGTGGGAAGCGTATCACGACACTGCATTGGCTGAAGCTGCGCGCGCTGCGAAGGAGGCGACGGCGAAAGCCGGTGTAAAAGAATCGACAGCCACCAGGAGCGCCGGAACTTCTTCATCCGACAAAGCGGCCGATGGTGGAGTTCCGAGTATTCACGATCTCGAGCATTCGATGAAGCTGGTTGAACGGCCCGCGGTAGATCTTGACGATCGCGCGATCGCAGTCGATCGCGTGCTCGGTCCTGGTGTGTCGGCAACTCAATACGCAAAAGCCGAATACATGCCGCTCAAGTCATGGGCGCGAGCGAAACTGGGATTCGAGATCGTGAAGGTCTACGGAAGGGTCGAGATAGTCTGCAGCGGAGACGGTCTGGAGAAGAGACTGCGGTTTTCCGAGGATGGGGCGATCGACATTAACTGGACATGGGACGCGGCCGGTTTCAAATCGGACAGCCACTTCGTTTCGGAGCTGTCCCTGTTCCGTCCTCTTCAGATCGATGCCGAAGGTGAAGATGCCCGCTGGACGAGCCCGGTGGAAACCGTCGCCAAGTCCGAGAAAGGACTCGACCGAACGGTGCAGGGTGAATCGACTACGCTTTTATGGGATGCTTCTCGGGGACGCGCGGGACTTAGTATTCGCCGGTCGCGATAGAGTTCGGCAGGAGAAATGGAAGCGCATCGCGGAAGCGCCTAGCCCAGGCTGCCTCGTGGTGACTACCGAATTCTTCTTCGACCCACATGAGGTCGTCACCGAGCGCGTAGCCCTTTTCCTCGAGTATGTCGCGAAGGTGAAGCGCTTTCGCGACATGATGCGCGCCCTCGCGAGCACCGACGTCGAGGTAGAGCTTCCCCGGATTGAACGGCGCCTTCTCGATGAATGAGAACGTCGCCTGTTCAGTCAGCCAAAGCGAAGGACTCAGGACGCCGGCGAACCCGAACGCTTCAGGATGGCGGAAGAATGCATAGAGGCTGATCAAACCTCCCATCGATGAGCCGACGATGCCGGTGTGCTGCCGATCCGGGATGGTCAGGTACTTCTCATCGATGACCGGTTTCACAGTGTTGATGAGAAAATCGAGATAGAGATCGCCGCGTCCACCACCAAGCTCCGGGTGCTCGAACGGAGAATACTCGGCGAGTCGGTCGCGACCCATGTTTGGAATTCCGACAACGATGGCGCCAAGGCCGTCGAGACTGACTTCCGCCATCGCAACATCGACGTTCCATGATCCCGCAAAGCTCGTTGCAGGGTCGAACAGATTTTGTCCGTCGTGCATGTAGATGACGGGATAGCGATGCTCGCCCGACTTGTGGCCACCCGGGAGCGATATGAGGAGATCGCGCTCGTTATCGAGCTCTGGGCTGTAAACCCCATCGATATGCTCGATCGAGCCGAACGGATTGTTCGTGTGCCCGCGCCGGCGCCGCAGAAGATTGCTTAGAGAAGTCACTTCGGGTTCAGCCCGCGTACAGGTTCAGATCTGTTCCCACAGCATCGGCGATGTCCATCACGGTCTGGAAATCGGGATGACGCACGCAGACGTAACCGTCTGACACGAGGGTTTGCACCCAGTTCCGTCGTGGCGCGCCGATCGGAAGCAGATCGACGTGAACGATGTGCTTTCCGAAACGATGCTTGAGACTTTCGAGCCCTTCGATCTTCTGAATGCGTCCCGAGCCCTGCGCGCGCTTGAAGATATTTACCGTGTTGTACTTTCGCGGACCATTCTGGGAGAAGGTGCCTTTCACCTCGGCTTCCGCGTAGCCGCGGAAGAGGTCGATGTCGGAGACGAAGTTCATCAAGTCAACGGTGCGCGCGCCGGCAGGACGTACTGCAATCTCACCGAATACCACTTCGCCGTTCGACTTGCGGTACCACTCCATGTGCGTGAAGCCCGTCTTCATCCCTAATGCTTCGAGCACCGCGCGTCCCATTTCGTGTCCGCCAGCGAGTTCCGGTGCGTCGAGGTGGCGGAGGCACAGCGTCTGTGGGCTGATCCATTCTTCGCTGCGGGCGGTGAGCGGGCGTGGACGATAGTAACCGATGTTCTTGTACAGCATCTTGCCGTCAACGCATATCGTGTCGTAGGTGTACTCTTCGCCGTCGATGAACTCTTCGACGTTCACGTGATCGACGTGGCCGAGCTTGACGATCACCGCTTTCAGCTGCTCGGCGTTGTCCACGCGATAGGTGTCCATCGATCCAGCCCCGGCGATCGGCTTGATGATGACCGGGTAGCCGATCTTCTTCACGGCGGCGCGAACACCCTGGGCATTTGTTGCTCCCTTGTGCATCGGCGTTCGAATTCCGGCTTTCGCGACTTTCTCCTTCATGATGTCCTTGTCGCGGAAAGGCAGAACTTCCTCGACGGTCATGCCGGGCGTTCCGAGCTCTTCGCGCAGTTTCGCCGCGAGAATCACACCGGGCTCCCAGAGACAGATCACGCGGTCGATCGTCTTGCCGTTCGCCCACTGCTTGACCGTCTTGATGCAGCCCTCTTCATCCTCAAGGCTCGGCACACGGATATAAGCCGCGAGGTGCCGTTTTGTCATTCCGGGAACATCGTGCTCCGGCTGGTCGCCGATCCCGATGACTTGAGCGCCCTCGAGCGCGAGTCCGCGTACGAAGAATGGCATTTCATCCGGATAACCCGGCGCGATCATCATGACATTCATCCGCTACTCCGTGCTCGAGTTCCTGAACGTGACAAGGGTATCATCCCAGCTCGACCTTTACGACGGAAATAAGACGCTGAAGTGCCTTCATTACCACGGCGGTGTCGGGATGGCGCAGAATAATGTATCCATCGCCCTCGTAGCTAGATGATGGAGCGGTTCCCGGCGTCGGAATCTTCACATCGACGACGAGCGAGCCCATTTCGCGGCCAACTTGATTGAGGCCGTGCACTTTGCGGATTCTTCCGTTACCCTGGCCGCGCAGGAACGCGACGCCGACCGCGTACTTTCGCGTCGGGATCTCGAACGTACCCGAAACCATCACCTGCGCCCACGCGCGAACGAAATCGATATCGTGCGCGCGAGAGTTGAGGGTAGTTATCTGCGCTCCGGGCGGACGAGCGGCGACTTCCGAGATCGCGATGGATCCATCGCGGCGGCGGAACCACTCCATGTGACTCAGGCCCGTTTCCATGCCGAGCACTTTGAGAGCGCGCGAGCCGGCAGCGCGGATGTCGTCGTAGCGTTCATCGTTCACTTCACGCGGAGAAACGACGCACCATTGAATCCACGGATTGCGCACTGCTTCGAGGGGTGTCGGATAGTATTGCGTCAGCGAGTGCCACACAGCATGTCCGTGAATCGATATGGTCTCGAGCGAATACTCGTCGCCGATGATGAACTCCTCGATAAGCGCAGGATCCCCCGCACTCGGCCTGACTTTCGATATTGCCTCGCGAAGTGATGGTTCGTCGTCGGAGCGGAATGTCGCGATCGCGCCGGCACCGGCTGGCGGTTTTACGACGACGGGGTATCCGGCTTCGGCCGCGAACGCGATCGCCTCAGCGACGTTTTCAACGAGACGGTGCTTCGCGCAAGGAATCCCGGCGGCGCGGAAAGCGTCTTTCATCTCCGACTTGTCGCGGAAGCGCCGCGCAACATCTGGCCGCATTCCCTCGATGCCGAGCTTCGCACGCACCTCGGCCAGCGGAACCTGAAGTTGTTCGTATGCCCCGAAGAGACGGTCGATGCCGCCAAGGCGCTTCGACAATTCTTCGGCGGCCCAGGACAGCTGGCCTGGATCGAGAATGTCGTTCACGCGCCAGTGAGCGCTGACCTTCGATGCGAGGTCAGACGACATTTTTTCCGCTGGATCCTGGGTGACGACGCCGAGGCGCACATCCGGAAGGCTGGCGACGGCTTCGATCATGCGCGACGCGTTCTCGGAGAGAATTGGCGCAGCGAAGACTACGTTCGGCATTGGCTTCCTAGTAACCGAGCTCGTCGATGAAGTGCGGCAACATCTTTCTCCACCACGGCCAGTCATGATTCACGTCGTGACCCCAGAGATCGAGTTTGTGCGGAATTCCCTTGCTGTTGAGGATGTTCGAGAGATTTCGCGATGCATGCGGTGCTTCGTAAGCTCCCTGGCCCGTCGCGATGACGATGCGGCTGTGATGCCGAAGGGTCTCGAGCGGTCCGCCAGACAGTCCCTGCAAAAACCAGGGAGGGTTGTTGAAGAAGCTGTTCTCGTCGGAAAAACCTTTGAGGTAACCGGGACCGAGATCGTAGAAGCCGCTCATTCCAATGAGCGTGTCGAACAAGTCGGGCCGGCGAAAGAATGCGTTAGCCGCGTGAAAAGCACCGAAGCTCGCTCCGGTGGTCGCGATCCTTTCTGATGGATTGCCCACCGCGTTGCGGATGTACGGAACCACCTCTTCTTCGACGTAACCGGAAAAGAGGGCCTGGCGTCTCGCCTGTTCGCGGACGCGCAGCGAGCGGTCCATCCACGCGTACGAATTAATGCTGTCGATTGAAAAGAGCCGAATACGTCCAGCCATGATCGCCGGCTCGACTGCTTTGACGAGGAAAAATCGCTCGTTCTCGAGGTAGTCCGCGGCTGCCGTTGGAAAAAGCAGAACCGGACGTCCGCGAGTCCCATATGTGACAATCGGCATCGAAATGCCGAGTCGCGGACTTCTCCAGCCATCGAGCCGGCGTGGAAGATGATCGTCGACGAACTTCAAGCAGATTTCCGCGTGCTGATCACTCTCGCTGGTTTGTCGTGGTACGATCCGGCCGCTTCGATGAATGCGTCGAACAAACGGCGCATGTTAGGATCGAGGTCCGCAAGGTCTTCAGGATGCCATTGAACGCCGAGGACGAAGTTGTCGTCGTTGGACTCGACGCCTTCGATGAGACCATCGGGCGCAAAAGCGTTTGCCACAAGAGTCGGCGCGAGCTCCTTGATACCCTGGTGGTGCATGCTGTTCACGAGAACCGTATCAGATCCCAGAACCCTGCTCAGCCGCGTGTTGGCGACGACATTCACCGGATGGGCGATGTCCTGACGCGTGCGTGCGCCGACCTTTGGCCAGTAGTCGTGCTTGATCGCGTCTGGGTATTCAGAGCCAAGGTCCTGATAAAGCGTTCCTCCGGCGGCGACGCTGAGAATCTGGGCTCCGCGACAAACTGCAAGAATCGGCTTGCGATCCTTCATTGCCCAATCGGCAAGCGTGATCTCGGTGCGATCGCGATCGGGATCGACGCGTCCGCAGACGTCTGATTTTTCTTCATTGTACGAGAGGGGATCGACGTCCACTCCACCGGGAAGAAAGATTCCATCGACGCGGTCGTAGATCTCGCGCAAGGTGTCAGGATCGTCGAGAAGAGGGACAAGCCAGGGAATTGCACCGGACGCTGTGAGAGTGCGCACGTACCGCTGGCTCATGATCCAGCAACGCGGCAGCTCATCAGGAATTTCCTCCAGGGTCTGGGTTGGGACGGCGATGATCGGCCGCACTGCTTTCGTCACGAAGTTGCGGGCGTCATTACGCCTTCGGCTGTCTCTCTGATCAACTGATCCACAACGGCTTTCAAATCTCCGGTCTCCTTGAACGTCGCAAGCTGTCTGTCGGCGCTAGATCCTTCTTCGATGATGCGGTAGGCATATTCGATCTCCTTCCGCGTGCCAAGCTCGTCCATCACGTCACCGAGGAACCATTCAATGAGCTCCCTGATGAGCACCGGAGCGGCGAACTCCTGCTTCTTCCCGAAATCTATGAGCTTTCCCTTGATGCCCCAACGGACAGCACGCCATTTGTTCTCTTCGATGAGCTCCGATCGATAGACACGGAAGCTCAGGTTGTCGCGGCGGAGCTTCCACATTTTGGCAACCACCGCCTGGAGAATCGCGGCGACGCAGATCGCTTCATCCACGCGAGTACATACATCGCAATTTCGGAACTCGAGGGTTGGGTACTTGTAATGAGGCCTAACGTCCCACCAGAGCTTCGAAGCGTCGGGAATGCTCTTGGTGCGAACCAGGGTATCCACCAGGTCCAGGTAGTCGGCGTTACTCGAGAAAACGCGCGGAACACCGCTCCGCGGGAAGTTCTTGAAAATGATACTGCGATATGAATGCAGTCCCGTCTTTCGGCCCATCCAGAAAGGCGAGCTCGTCGATAGACACAGGATGTGTGGCAGGACGTAACGCGCGGCATTGAGACAGTCGATGCGGAATTCCGGATCCTCGATACCGATGTGAACGTGAGTTCCGAAGATCAGCAGGCGGTCTGCCAGGTCCTGTAGCTCTTCCTTCACACCCAGATAGCGCTCGAGCGGAGTGGCGTGCTGAAGCTGCCACGATGAAAACGGATGCGTTCCGGCTGCGACGATCGTGAGTCCGTGTGTTGCAGCAGTCTCGATGATGGCGCAGCGGAGCTTGACCAGCTCCTCGCGCGCATCCTGAATCGTGGCGCAGACCTTGGTTCCCACCTCGACCTGACACTGATGCAGTTCCGGCTTTACGTCCCGAAGAAGCGGCAGATCCGATTTCATGATCTTGTCGATTCCGCTCTGCAGCTCGCGAGTCACAGGGTCGATGATCTGATATTCTTCCTCGATTCCAACGGTGAGCGAAGGAGCTTTCATTCCTGACTTCATCGCTTCTCCAGGAGCAGGGTCGGTACGTTTGATCCGCCGCCGGCGGTGACGTTCAACAACTCGTCGGTTGAAATACGGGTGAGGCATCCTTCGATAAATCGACCGTGCGATACATACGGTGCTGTGTCGAGCGAGCGGTCGTAGATCTCGAGTCTGCCATCGACCCACGATGGAAACGGTTCTTCCGGAATGGTCACCCGCCGCTGCACGATAAACGGCTCATCCACCGCCGTCCTGATGGAATCCTCCCACTTCTCGGCCGATACAGTCCATCCGAGCACGATACCACGACCCCCGTAATCGTCATTTGGTTTGAGGACGAGCTGATCGCGGTTCTGCGTCATCCATGGAAGGAGATCGATTTTCTTTCCATCGAACTCTGTGGATCGGTCGGTGACGACACGCGTCCATGGTACGTGCGCCGTTACGGCGCGGAGTTCTTCTTCCGTGAACAGGTGCGCGTTGCGCTCGTCGCCGATCACTGCAAGGCTCGCCTTCTTGTGGAGGAGCTTGCAACGGAACGGATTAACCATGCACACGGCGCGCTCTCTCACGGCGCGAACGACGTCATGATCGATTCCACACTCGTTGATCAGCTCATCGATCAGAACTCGCTTATAGATCAGAGTAACATGGAGATCACCGGCGTAAAGCTTCCCACCACGATACTCCATCTCGCGCGGATCGACGATCACGCATTCGAGACCGTTCTGCTTGAAGAAATCACGGAACAGCACGAACTCGCTTCGCGTCGGGACGTCCGACCAATCAACGATCGCAACGCGGGGTGCTTCGCGTGATCCGCTCCATTGCCTGTGGGCGTCGAGAAGTGCGTGCTCTACACCCGGAGCCGACGGGAGCGGCAGGCAGTTGTACTCGCGCCTGAAGTCTGCCATCAACGGAAGAGACAGAAACGCTTCAGTCAGCGCATCGCCGTACGCGGCGCCGGCCGGAGTTTCCGCATTGTATTCCGTGAACTTGAGTCCCGAGCCGCCTTCGCCCTCAGCGAAGAACGCATCGAGGCGCGACGTGGGACTGGCATCCGGGAAACCCGGATCATCGTGAATGAGGGTTTCTTCCCAGTCGAGCAGGCCAAACTCCGCGCGAAGCGCATCGTTCGCCATCGCGGCGGCGCGCGCCTTCTCGAGAGCCGACAACACAAGCCCTGAACGCTCGGCGAGCAACCTGTACTGCTCGAAACTCAGAAACCGGGGACGCAATACGGAGCAGAGCTGTCGTCCTCCGAACTCGAGCCCCTTCGCCACGAGCTGGTGATGAAACCAATCATGGGAATCTGCCGCTACTTCGGGCGTGAGGAGTTCGTGATATCGCTCGACTGCTGACTTCACTCAGGCACCGTCGCGAACTTTGCAGCCTTGGGCGTTCTTGGCGTCTTCGCCATCTTGATCGCCATGTCTGCCATGTGTGTCACGGTCCAGTCGAAAAACGGACGTGTGAGCGAGTTGATATCCATGTCGGGAGCGGGATTCATGAAGTCAATTGCATAAGGAATCCCGTCGCGAACGGCGAACTCCACGCTGTTCATGTCGTAGTCCAGCGCGCGAACGAGCTTCAGCGCATCGTCGACAATTCGCTTGTTCAATTCAGGCGACAGATAGCTCTCGTCCTCGATGTACATCCGCCGCTTTGGATCATATTGCATCGGCAGTACTTCTTCCTGGCCGAGGCAGAGGCAGCGGATGTACTGATCCCATTCGATGAATTCCTGAAGGATCATCGTCAGGAGTCCGCTCTCATTGTAATTCTGGATGACTTCCTCGACAGAGTGGCAGATGTAGACGTCGCGCCAGCCACCGCCGTGCGCGTCTTTCAGGACGCAGGGAAGGCCGACGTACTCGATCGCGCCTTTCCAGTCCATCGGGAACTTCAGGTTTCGCAGGCTCTCCGTGTGCGAGATTCCCGGGATGTAGTCCTTGTTCGGAAGCACTACTGTTTTCGGGTGCGCGACGCCAACTGTTGTCGCCAGAGTAGAGTCGAAAAACTTGTCGTCGGCGGACCACATGAACGGATTGTTCACGACGCTTGTGCCCAACAGCGAGGCATGCTTGAGGTAGGCGCGGTAGAAGCCGACTTCGTGCGAGATCCGATCGATGATCACGTCGTATTCGCCAGGCTCACCCATTTTGGTGATGTCCAAAGAACAGTATTCGGCCGTGACGTCGGCGTTACGGCCGTTTACTTCCTCGATGAACGCAGGCGGAAACGACCACTCCCGGCCAACGAGGAGGCCGATTTTTTTATCCATTGGGCGGTACTCCGTGAGGGGCTCAAAGAAATTAATGCAAGACCGTCTCCGCCGAACGTGCTGGGCCGGTCTGTTGATGGCTACTTCGATGTCAGCTCCGGGTTTGCGGAGAGCTGGATGTTCGGCGTGACGTTATGCTGGCTGCGCCGATAATCCGCGTCGCCAGATCAACAAGCACTTGGCCCTGAGCTGACGTGAGCTTTCCGGTCTTCACCATCGTGTTGGCCTTGCTGATGAAAGCCTGGAGCTGATTGATCGCCGGAGTCGTCTTGCCGTCGGCCAGCTGCTTGGATGCCGCGTCGAGACTCGACGTAAGCGAGTTCCCGTTGCCGCTTGAAAGCGATCCATCGGCAATCAACTGGTTCACCTGGCCGGACAATCCGCCGATACCATCAACAGCAGATATCACCGTGACGGTCTGCGATCCGGATCCAGTTAGAACCCCGTCAGATACGGCGACAGTGGTCGTAAACGTTCCCGTTGCCGTGTATCTGTGCGACAGATTGAACGTCATTCCTGAAAGACCGAGCGGCTGCGTTCCCGATCCGTCGCCATAGTTGACCGTCGCAGTCCACGGCTCGACGCCAGGATCGGTGAACGATCCAGTCGTGCTATACGTCTCGCCAATGAGAAGTGCAGCTCCGCTGAACGGCTGGACCGCCGGTGCAACATCTGAAATGCTCGCGGTCGTCGTAACGCTGTCAACCAATCCATCGTTGTCGGTCACGATCAGGCGCACGCTGTACGAACCATATGTCGAATAGGTATGCGAAACGGTTGCGCCCGTTCCGGCAGTACCGTCACTGAAGGTCCACTGGTACGAAACGATGGTGCCGTTAGGATCGACCGACGTTGCACCGCTCATACTGACCGAGCTGCCTTCCGCCGACGTGTACGGTCCGCTGACTGCGCCGAGGGGCGGCTTGGTTCTAGTCTTGAGTGCGCGCTGCGTTCTGGCGTCGAGCAGGCTGAGGAACTTGTAGCCCGTGAGCCGCTCGACTGAATCAACCGACACGACGTAGTTGGTCGCCCAGTCAACGTTGCGAACTCCGAACGTGTTCGGCATCACGACCGCGATGAGCGAATCGACGTCGCGATAATCGTGAACATCGGCGATGCCTTTGCCGCGCGGAAGGATCATTGCGACTTTCCATGTCCACGCCGGGAAATTGATCTTCCCTTCACCCTTCACGGTGCCGATGCTGCCCGCCGGGCTCGCATAGATGTAGATCTCCTTATTCTGATTCTGAGCGCACCGTTTAAGCGCCGCGCCAGAAGTTGACACGCATTGAGTTGGAATCCGGAATCGAGGTGGGAAACGGCAGCAAGGAATGAACTAGAAATTCTAGTCAGCAAGCGAGTGAACTTCCCCCGCGCAGCGACGAAAATCGCGCGTTCGTTACCAGGGTTTTACTCGCATGCCCGATTGTGAACGGCGAGTCGGGAATCCGGTCGCGCACTACTATAGAAATGAGATTGCTACAGAAATGCGCGACGGTCGAACGTCTAGCGCGAAAACACCGTTCCGTGTGGCGCCACTGTACCAGTGAAGCCGTGCGGCCAGGTTTTTCCAGTGAGGTAGATCCCGGGGCGAGCGCTTCCCGCTTCGCGAAATTTGTCGTCGAAGGCCAGAGCACCCGACCTCGAATCGAAGTTGATTATGTAGAGCCGATTTCCCTTTCCCCAACCGGCTGAGTTCAGCACGATGCGACTCCCGGTTGGATCGATCGAAATCCAGTGCGGTCCTTCGTCGTCCCCGAACGCCACCCGTGACACTTCGCGTGGATGCATGGGATCGGTGATGTCCATCGAGACAAGGGCATGTGCTTCAGGAACCGTCTGAAGCCAATAGTGTCCAGTGAGAATTGGCACACCACAGTTCTGCCCTTCGAATGCCATCACAAAGTCGGCTCTTGGGTCCGGCCGATCGATATCGCGAAGAAGATAGAGGCCGCAGTTAAAGGTGTGGACGTAGACGCTCCTTCCGTCGGGCAGGAGACGCGGCTCGCCGGTGTATCGATTCTCGTTCCCGCGGGGACCCGGCTTGAGCGCGACACTCTTGATCAGTTTGAGGTCCGATAATCTCCAGAACTGCACCCACTCCGACTTTGCGAGAGTGTCGGCTGCGTTCATGTCCGTCGTCGTCGAGATAGCGCGATTAACGGAGGGCAACGGCAGGACTGCATACGGATAGATGTGCTTCTCCGGGATTGCCGCGTCGCTCGCGTCGCCACTTCGCAGCACATGTCCGCGCTCGTTCATTTCGACAAGTCCACCCGTGGAATGCTCCACCGGATCGGCCATCGTCATCGGTCCGCTCGCACGATGCATGTCCATGTCGCCGGGCATGGCTCGATATTGAAACGTCGTGAGCACGTTCCCGTCGTCGAGCCGTACGTACGTGTGCGGGTGGCTAAAGCCCGCGAGATCGCCGAACGATGTGATAACGCGAGGGTGAAGCGGTTGAGTGAGATCGAACAGCCATGTGCGTCCAGCATGAAAGCCGTTCGCAAGCAGGTGTCCGTTAGCGGGCAGTACCGCCTCGGTGTGATGCGGGTGAGCGCCTGCCACTCCGGTCGGAATGGAGGCGACGATTTGACCGTAGCGCGGCGAAGATGGAGTCGCGTCGATTACCGCGAGGAAGTCACTCGCTTTCCCTTCCGCATCGCCTGCCCAGACAAAGAGATACGACGGGCGAATCGGTTTCGCAGCGACAATGGATACGACGCAAAGCACGGCGACAAGCGGGATCAGCAAGCGACGCATGACGTTCTCTCTCCTGTGGTGAGCCAGCCCTCTGTATCAAGGCTTCATGTCCTGAAACAACTTCGGAAATTTGCGGTACAATCGAAGTCGAGTCCATCTGCCAGACTTCCGGCGGTCTGTAGACACCCAACTCGTCGGGACAGCACGTCCGCAACCCTCCAGATATTGCGTCTGCATACACAAGCATCATGGGAGAAACGAACAACGGTTTCCCCCATACCAGAACAATCTCAGATACCAACAGGTCGTCCTCGGATCTGACGTCATCGACCCAACGATCGTCGACGTGTGCCTTCGAAAGGACGACCTCTTTGACGGCGTCGCACAGACCCCGCCGCTCGAAATCAAGATGGGTCCGACGTCGCTCGACTATACCAACCTTACCACATCGTTCGACGGCAACTACTCGGCGCCACCGACAGAGGTTTTCTCCGGAGACGTGAACGTGCCAGCAGCAGTTGGTCCCGGCACTCCAAAGGACTTCGACTTCTGCATTCCGTTCACGCAGCAATACGTCCACACACCCGGAAGCAACGTTATCATCGAAGTTGTCAACACCAGTGCGACATCAATCGGCCAGCCACGCGACGCGTGCGCTGACACCGCCCCGGCCTGCACCACCTCACGGGCATTCGCGTTCTCGGCAACTGCAGAGAATGCTGCTCTGGTGTCGGGAGGTGGATTGGTGATGAAGTTCCAGTCGCCGCCGCCACCTGCACCCATAAATCCTGTCAATAAGGACGAGTGCAAGCTGGGCGGATGGGCTGACTTCGGTTTCAGGAACCAGGGCCAGTGCATCAAGCTCATCGAAACCGGAGTTGATCCGAGGGTTTAGCCCGGCTTCATATCCTAGTGATCGCGGCAATCGACAGAATTTTCGCGCGATAGATTAGCCCGATGAAACCTCCCCAGCGCTGGGCTCTCATCGGTTCGATACTGGGGTCCGGCGCTGTATTCATCGAAGGCAGCGTGACGAGCGTTGCTCTGCCAGCCATTGCGCGCGACCTGCACCTCGGCATCGCGGGTCTTCAATGGACGATGAACGGGTATCTGCTCACCATGAGCTCGCTGATTCTCCTCGGCGGCGCACTCGGTGACAGATACTCACGCCGCACGGTCTTCTCGTGGGGTTTGATCGGATTCTCCGTCGCGTCACTCGCGTGCGCCGCCGCCCCGAACCTGACACTTCTCGTAATCGCTCGAGTGTTGCAGGGAATCGCCGGCGGTCTCCTCGTTCCAAACAGTCTCGCGCTGCTCGAGACCGCATTCGCAGGCGAAGAGCGCGGAGTCGCGATCGGCCACTGGGCGTCATGGTCTGCAATTTCGACTGCTATCGGTCCGCTCGTCGGTGGATGGATAGTTGATGCCACGTCATGGCGATATGTCTTCGTCGTTTCAGTGCCCTTTGCAATTACCGGTGCGATCGCGATCACGGTTGCCGGCAGGTCGACAAAAGAGAAAAAGAGTGCGAAGGCAGACGTTGATTACGCCGGTGCCGCGCTAATCACGCTTGGACTCGGCGCGCTGGTCGCTTCGCTCATCCTCGGCCCGGATCGGGGATTCAGAAACCTCTATCCGCTGTCGCTCGCAATCGGCGGCATTGCACTCTTGATAGTGTTCCTACTCGTCGAGCATCGCACAAAGAATCCACTTCTCCCACTCAATGCGTTCCGGTCGAAAGAATTTTCCGGCGTCAACGCAGTGACGATGGTGGTCTACGCCGCCCTGAATGGTTTGTTCCTTCTTCTGATGCTCGAGCTTCAGAACGTCCTTCATTATAGTGCGCTCGCCGCGGGTGCTTCGTTGCTGCCGGTAAATGCGTTGATGCTTGTCATCTCGCCCATCGCGGGCCGATTGTCCGAGCGCCGAGGACCAAGACTGCCGATGATTGGCGGATGTCTCGTGGCGGGTGCGGGGATGGCGATGTTCTCGCGGGTCCAGGCAGGAGCTGGGTACTTGACGTCGGTGCTGCCAGCCGCCGTCGTGTTCGGCATCGGGCTCTCCTTTCTCGTTGCCCCGTTGACAACGGTCGCTCTCTCATCACTCGGCGAAAAAAGGACAGGCCTGGCTTCGGGTGTGAACAATGCGGTTGCGCGCGTCGCCGGATTACTCGCCACTGCGATAGTGCCGTTTGCGGCCGGACTCGGCGGTTCTCAGTCGTTATCGGGAAGTACGCTCGCTCGTGGTTTCACGCGAGCGATGTTTATCTCCGCCGGGCTCTGCGCCGTAGGCGCTGCGATTTCCGGAGCAACAATGAAGAGATCCTCTGTTTCTCACGTGACGTGATCCGCATGTTGGGGCTCAGCGACAAAAATGTTCTCTGGAACCTGCACGTGCTTGACGGTGCGGGTTACAGCCCGCACCTTCCCAGCCACTTTCATACGGGTCAGGTGACCGCGTTGCCGCAGTTCGGATTCACTCCGGTTGCTTCTTGAGCGACCTTCAGCAACGCCTCGAAACCGGCCTCGCAGGCCGCTACACGGTTCAGCGGCAGCTGGGCGAAGGTGGAATGGCTGTTGTATTCCTCGCGCGGGACCTTCGGCACGAGCGCGCTGTCGCCGTAAAAGTCCTGCGGCCCGACATATCGGCTGAGATCGGCGCGGAGCGATTTCTGCGCGAGATAAAGATGGCGGCGAGTCTCACCCATCCGCACATCCTTCCAATGTTCGACTCGGGCGACGCGGACGGATTGCTCTTCTATGTGATGCCGAACATGGAAGGGAACTCGCTCCGTGACCGTATCACAGACGAAAGCCAGCTCGCGCTGGAGGAAGCGCTTCGAATCACTGCGGAAGTCGCCTCGGCGCTGGACTACTCGCACCGGCAGTACGTCATTCATCGTGACATCAAGCCCGAAAACATTCTTCTGCACGAGGGTTCCGCGCTCGTAGCGGACTTTGGCATCGGCAAGGCGTTGAGCGGTGGCAAGTCGATTACGCACACCGGACTCGCCGTTGGAACTCCCGCATATATGAGTCCCGAGCAGGCGAGCGGCGAGCATGCGATCGACGGGCGAAGCGATCTCTACAGTCTCGGATGCGTTCTCTACGAAATGCTTACGGGCGAACCGCCGTTTACGGGGCCGAACGCGCAGTCAATCATCGCCAAGCGATTCATGTCCGCGGCGCCAAGCGTGAAGGTAACGCGGGACGTTCCCGATTCCGTTGAGGCGGCGCTTGGGCGCGCGCTGTCGCGATCGCCGGCCGACCGCTTTCGCAGCGGCGCGGACTTCGCCGACGCACTCAGGTCGATTCTTCGAACAGGTGAGGGGTCGGCCGTTCACACGCCGGCGGAGCTGCGAGGGGCGCCGGCACCGAAAGCGATTGCCGTCCTTCCGCTTGCTAACATGAGCGCTGATCCGGAGAACGAATACTTCAGTGACGGAATGACCGAGGAGATCATCAATGCTCTCGCGAAAGTTCCGGGTGTTCACGTAGCGTCGCGGTCGTCGTCGTTTGCGTTCAAGGGAAAGAAGGACGTCGATGTCAGACAAGTTGGCGAGCGGCTCGGCGTGACGTCGGTTCTCGAAGGCAGCGTCCGAAAGATCGGCAATCGCATCCGCATCAACGCGCAGCTCGTGAACGTCGAGAACGGATATCAGCTCTGGTCGGAGACATACGACAGGCAGCTCGAGGATGTCTTCGCCGTACAGGACGAAATCTCGCGATCGATCGTCGAGGCGCTCAAGGTGCAGCTGGTCGGCGCCGCGAGTCAGCTCGTTGCGCCTACGAAAAATCTCGAGGCGTACACGACGTACCTCAAAGGCCGCTACCACTTCAACAAGTTCAGCGAGCAGAGTCTCAAGAAAGCGCTCGACCTTTTTCAGCACGCGTTGCTTCAGGACCCGGGGTTTGCGAGGGCATATGCCGGGATCGCGGATGTATGGTGCGATCTCGCGGACGACTGGGTAGCTCCAGACGACGCTTATCCTCGTGCGAAAGCAGCGGCTGAGCGTGCATTGCAGCGCGATCCTCAGCTCGCCGATGCAATGATCTCCATCGGCAAGGTTCTCTGCTGGCACGAATGGGCGTTCGATGAAGGAGTGACACGGCTCGCGCGCGCGGTGTCACTGAGTCCGAATAACTCGGAAGCCCAATGGGTACTCGGATCTGCGCTCCCGCTGGTAGGTCGAATGAAGGAAGGAGTGGAAGCGGTAAGAAAGGCTGTCGAGCTTGATCCGCTCCGGGTCGAGTACGCTGGATGGCTTACACGCTTCCTTCTTTACGACAAGGACTATGAAGCGGCGATCGCTGCAGGAAAGGAATTGCTCGAAGTAGACGAGGAATACGGTCGAGGATTCGTGTGGATGGGCTCGGCTTATCTGGCGCTTGGCGATCCGACCGCGGCTCTCGATTGGTTCCAGCGCGGCCAGGCGCTTGATCGTGCCGTGCGAGCTTACGACGTGATGATCGTCCGTGCCCTCGCTGTTCTCGACCGGACCGAGGAAGCGGAGGAGATCATGACGAGACTCGAGAACGAATCAAAGCAGCAATACGTTCGATCCGAGTATCTCGCGATGGGACACGCAGCACTCGGAAAAATGGACGCGGCGTTCGACTCTCTCGAACGGGCATATCAGGCACGGTCTGCAGGCCTCATCTATCTGCATCTAGATCCTGGCTACGAGTCCATGAAATCTGACCCGCGATTCGCGGAGATGGTTGCGCGAGTCGGCGTCAGGTAGTTGGTGCTCAATTTCCGCCGCGCTCCAGCGTCCGTGTTAAATACCACCATGCCAAAGATCTCCGCCCGGTTTATGCGGCTCATGTTTCTTGCGCTTCTCGTTGCCGCAGTCCCGATGGGTCTCGCGGCGCAGGATTCCACAGCGGTCGCAGCGATCAATGCCACTCTGAATCAGCTGCACGATGCGGCTTCGAAAGCTGATGGCAGCCGATACTTCAAGCTCTTCACTGACGATGCGGTTTACATCGGCACGGATGCCGCAGAACGATGGAGCATCGAGCAGTTTCGCGCTTTCGCCGAGCCCTATTTCGCTAAGGGTACTGGCTGGACGTACAAGCCGAGGGCGAGGCACGTGGTCGTTGCCAACATTTCTTGCCGTTGCGTTGCGTGGTTCGACGAGCTGCTCGACAGTCAGAGTTACGGGACCAGTCGCGGAACTGGAGTGCTCGTTCTGAAGGACGGAGCGTGGAGGATTTCGCAATACGCTCTCACGTTTCCAATTCCGAATGATCTCGCGAAGGGAATGACTGCTGAGATCAGAGCGTTCGAGGCGAAGAAGAAGCAATAAGTCATTGTTAGATGTGCCAAAGCCGTTCTTTCCCAGTCGTCACTCGAGCCCCACCCGCGAACAGAGTTCATCGATAAATCGCACCTGCGCGGGAATTAGTTTCTCTCGAGCCTCATTCAATTTGAACCAGCCAGCTCGATCGACTTCAGGAAACTCGGCCTGCCGTCCCGATCGCGGCGGCCATTCCATCGCGAACGTGTTGCTGTGAATCGCACCGGCATCGATCGAGCCTTCGATGGCCCACGCGTAAACGGTTTTTCCGCCCTTCTGTTTGATGGGAGTGAGCGGAATGCAATCGCCTTCGACGTCGACGCCGGTCTCCTCCTTGAACTCTCGTCGTGCCGCGGTCAGCGGATCTTCGTCAGGCTCGTACTCGCCTTTTGGGATTGACCACGAGCCCGCGTCTTTCTTTGCCCAGAATGGTCCGCCGGGATGGACGAGGAGGATCTCGATGGCGTCACCAACGCGGCGATACATCACGATCCCGGCGCTTGTCTTCGGCATTCGCGTTAACTATCGCTCTTCGTTTCCAGGTCGTCCGGGATTTGTAGAGAAGAAGAGGGCGCCTCAATCGCCACGCGTGCGACTATCTCTTCCATCTGGGCCTTCCGACGGCGTGCCCAGGCGGGCAGCTGCATCGCGCCAAGTCCGAGCATTCCGGCGCCGAGCATTCCGAGAAGACCGACGCCGCCCATTGAGCCGGAACTCCCCAGCGTTCCCGCGAGAGCCAATGACGCGGAGGTCACGGCGGCGACTGCAATCCCGCCCGCGCCCATTGTCACCAGCGCGCGCGCGTTAGCATTGAACGTCTTGAGACGAAGTCGAAAGCCGGTCGGAGTCGGTTCAACGATTGCGTGAAGATTGCCGTTCGTCCACTGACGAAACGGACCATCCTGCCGGAGCACGCCGCGCGCGTTGAAAGTCACACGCAAGTCCGCGACGAGCCGTTCCCAGTCGGCTTCCGAAAGCGGTCGGTCAACTTCGACCGTCTGACCAACCGCGACCGGCAACCCAAGCAGAGTCTGAGGCTTTGAACGAGCCGTCTGATCGAGAGAATGCGCGGCCCGCGCAATAGCTTCGGGCGACATCCCGGCTTCCCGCCCAATTTCCTGAAGCGCCGCGAGGGTCATGCCCGTTCCCGCCGAGAGCGGGGCAAGACTTTCCGCTTCCGAAGCTTTCTCGAAGATGGCAGCTACCTCTTCGTCGCTGAATTGTCGCTCGGCCATCCCTGAAGATAGTCTTCAGGAGAACCGCTGGCACCGTGTCAGGCTAGCGTAGCGACAAGCTCGTCCAGCAGGTCCATTGTCTCGCGCATTCCGTGCTCCATTCCGGACGCGAGCACTATCTCGCGTACTTCTTTGGACGGGTAGAGCTCATGGCACACGAAGCGGGTCTTTCCGTTCAGGTCTTCGAAACTGACCGTAACCGTCGCTTCACCGCCATCGGCCATCGGCTCAAAGATCTGCGTATAGGCAAGGCGCGTCGGAGGAGGCACTTGCGTCAGCTCACCATCGACACACCAAGTGACTTGGGTGCCCACCAGCGACTGACGAACTCGGGCCTCGTGTATGCATCGAACACGATGTGCGGCGGCGCGTTGAAAATGCGGGGTGATGATGAGGCCGCGATCAGAGTCGAGCTCCATTGTTGTCTCGTTCATATGTGCCGTTCTAATTCCGTTTTCTGCGATCATTGATCTTCTCCTTTTTGTGAAGCCCCACCACGAGCTCATCTAGCTCGGCGAAGCGGGCGTCCCATAGTTGCCGGTAGCGTTCGAGCCAATCGTGAAATTCCTTGAGGGGCTTCGCCCGCAGCTCGTACACGCGCTCCTGTGCGCGCGGCTTCACGGTCACGAGTCCTACGTTCTTCAGGACCCGCAGGTGCTTTGATACCTGCGGCTGATTGAGGCGAAGACGCTTGCCGATGTCGTTCACCGGATGCGGCCCCGACCTGAGGAGCTCGACGATGCGAAAGCGATTGGGTTCGGCCAACGCGGCGAAGATCTCTGTCATGACAGGAATATGCAGCTAGAGAAATATTCCTGTCAAGGCATATACAACGATCAGTAGCGGAAGGCTCGAAACCCATCGGGTCGTTTCCGTATCCATGCTATTTGTGACACGGACTGGACGGATGGGAAACTGATCAGAACGGGAAGACGGAAAAGATTGGGTTTGGTCAAACCGTCCGCCCGCAGTCACCAAAAAACAAGATTGAAAACATGTTGAGCCCGAAACCTGTCCCTCCGTTTCTGATCCGTTACCCATCCGTCCAGTCACTTACCCCAAGCCAGTCGAATCGAGATAATGGAGCGGAAGCGAACTACCCGAGTCGCTGCCGCATGACCTCGTAGACCGCAATGGCCACGCTGGTCGAAAGATTCAGTGATCGCACGAGTGGCGACAAAATGGGCATCGCCACGAATCGATCGCTATATCGTTCGTGAATTTCGGGAGGGAGTCCGCCGGTCTCTCGCCCGAATACGAGCACGACATTGCCCGATTGGCCCAAGGGAGCGTCCCAGAAAAGTTGTGTCGCTTTTGTCGAAAAGAACCACGGTTCGCCAAGCGCCGGCAGCTCGCGCTCGAAGTCAGCCCAGCTCGGCCACACCTTCAGATCGACGTGTTCCCAGTAATCGAGGCCTGCGCGTTTCACCTCGCGGTCGTTTAGCGAAAAGCCCAACGGCTCGATGAGATGAAGCGTGGCACCAGTGGCGAGACACGTGCGGCCAACGTTCCCGGTATTCCAGTGAATCTCCGGATGCACAAGCACTACGTGTGTTGCGGGTCGCTTAGCTATCTGATCTTCCACTGGCGAGGAGCTGATTACCTTCCATCAAGCTCTGCTAAAGGCTCGGCGCTGTTCCTGAAATAACCGATACCTCCGGCGGCCTACAAGAGGCGACGCTGGCCCCGGCAATGCATCCGATGCTAAATACATCGGGGTATTCGGACTCGTACCAGAGCGGATCTCTCTCCAATCAGATCGAATCATGAAAATCGGCATCATTGGATCCGGCGAAGTTGCACAGACCCTCGGCACCGGCTTCCTCAAGCATGGCCACAGCGTAATGCTCGGCACGCGAGCAAACTAGCCGCTTGGAAAACAAAGAACGAGGGTGGCGGAGTGGGCTCGTTCGCTGACGCCAGTAATTTCGGCGATGCAATTGTTCTCGCAGTGAAAGGAACAGCGGCGCTCAAGGCTCTCGAGGGCGCGGGCGCGGAAGCGCTCGCCGACAAGACGGTGATTGATACCACAAATCCATCGCCGAGGCGCCTCCGGTGAACGGCGTTCTCAAATACTTCACGAGCCTCGATGAGTCGTTGATGGAAAAGCTTCAGTCAGCTTATCCCAAGTCGAACTTCGTGAAATGTTTCAGCTCCGTCGGCAACACGCAGATGGTCAATCCGAATTACGCCGGCGCCAAGCCGACGATGTTCATCTGCGGTAACGACGACTCAGCCAGGCAGATGGTGAAGGGAATTCTCGATCAGTTCGGTTGGGAGACTCTGGATTGCGGGAAGGTCGAGGCCGCCCGAGCGATCGAGCCGCTTGCAATGCTGTGGTGCATTCCAGGATTTCTTTACAATGAATGGACGCACGCGTTCAACGTTCTGCATGCTTAAGTGCGTGGGTCGCGGTGGCCTATCGCGTGAGGACTCTTCCCGAACCTATGGCAAAGAAAGACACGGCTGAAATTCTAACGATTGATGGACGGGAAGTCCGCGTCAGCAATCCGGACAAGCCGTACTTCACGCGAGACGTAAAGTTGTCGAAGCTCGAGATCGTCAACTACTTCATGTCGGTTGCCGACGGCGCCGTCGCAGGAGCGCGTGATCGCCCCAACATGCTCAAGCGATTCGTAGACGGCGCAGAGAGCCCGCCATTCTATCAGAAGCGCGCGCCGGACAATCGTCCTGACTGGCTTCGAACGGTAACGCTCTCATTTCCATCGGGGCGCACCGCTGAAGAAGTCGTCCTCGACGATGCCGCAGGCCTCGCATGGATCGTCAACCTCGGCTGCATCGAACTGCATCCGCACGCAGTTCGCACAAACGATCTCGATCACCCGGACGAGCTTCGCATTGACCTCGATCCGGGCCCGGGCGTGGAGTGGGAGGATGTCCGGCGAGTCGCGATGGAGACAAAGAATCTCCTCGAGGAGATGGGTCTTCGTGGGTGGCCCAAGACAAGCGGCTCGCGAGGCATGCACATCAACGCGCGCATCGAGCAACGATGGACATTCACCGAAGTGAGGCGAGCGGCACTGGCGTTGTCGCGCGAGATCGAGCGTCGCGCGCCAGCGTTGGCAACGTCAAAGTGGTGGAAGGAAGAGCGGCACGGCGTCTTCCTCGACTACAACCAGAACGCAAAGGATCGCACGACATGCTCGGCCTACTCGGTCAGGCCGTTGCCTGATGCGAGGGTGTCCGCTCCGTTGACGTGGGAAGAAGTTCCGAATTGTTCCGCCGAAGATTTCACGGTTCTCACGATGCCGGCGCGGTTCGTAGAGATCGGGGATCCGCACGCGGGAATGGATGATTCACGAGGTTCGCTGGAGAAGCTGCTCGAGCTTGCGGCTCGTGATGAATCCGCCGGACTCGGTGACGCGCCATGGCCGCCGCACTTTCGGAAGATGGAAGGCGAGCCGTCGCGTGTAGCTCCGTCGCGGGCGAAGTCAACGTCAAAGAAGAAGGCAGCGGGGAAGAGTGCCGCGAAGAAAGCACCGGCCAAGCCACGGTCGAAGATGCCGTTGATAGTCGTCGCCAATTCGTCAGACAAAATGGCAGCGATAGAAGGCCTCGAGAGATGGAAGGCAAGGCATCCCGATGTCGCATCTCATCTCGCGGTCGATGATGTCCTCATCGACAGCATGCGCGGACGGTCGTCGACGTGGACACGAATTCGCGTGAATCTTCGGAACGTTCCGGAAGCGATCAGGCCCGAAGGCGAACCGCCCGATCCCGACGACGATCCGACCCGCGCATGGCGCGAAGCGCGCGCGACGAATCGCTCAGACTAGCGACCAACTGGAAAGATCTCCTTGAGCTCTTGCGGCGCGACGACCTCGAGCTGCTCGAACGTGCAGTCTCGAGGACGCTTGTCGTCGCGCCACCGGCGAAACTGGGAGGTGTGCCGAAAGCGTCCGTTCTGCATATGATCGTACGCAACCTCGACGACCAGCTCCGGACGCAGCGGCTCCCACGACAAGTCTTTTCCGGAACTCCAGCGGCTCTGTTTCCCTGGTCGGCGCTTTGCCTCCGACACGTCGGGCTGCGCTTCTGCCCAGGCGCGCCACGGATGGTCGTCGAGATTTGTCACGCGATACGGTTCGAGAAAACTCACCAGCTCCTTCCGCTTTGCGTCGGTGAAGCTCGAGCAAACGCCAACATGTTCGAGATTACTTCCGTTATAGAGGCCGAGGAGAAGGGAGCCCACCGCGTTTTTGTCGCCGCGCTTGTGCCAGCGAAAACCCGCGACGACACAATCGCAATCGCGCTCGTGCTTCACTTTCAGCATCACGCGCTTGTTCGGTTGATAGGTTCCTGACTCCAGCTTCGCGATTACACCGTCGAGTCCCGCGCCTTCGAAGCGACTGAACCAGTCAGCGGCGGTTTCACGACTGCGCGTTGCTGGCGTGAGATGAATCGGCGGCTTCGCCTTGGCGAGAAGAGCCTCGAGCTGCTCGCGTCTTTCGCTGAACGGCAAAACGCAAAGACTGCGATCGCCGTCGGAAAGCAGGTCGAAGAAGACAATCGATGCGGGAATCTGTTCTGACAGCATCTTCACTCGCGAAGCGGCGGGATGAAGTCGGAGCTGAAGCGCATCGAAGTCGAGTCCATGCTCGTTTGCGATGACGATCTCGCCGTCGAGCACACAACGTTTCGGCAGCTTGGCCTTCAGAAGCTCGACGAGCTCCGGGAAGTACCTGTTGAGCGGCTTCTCGTCACGGCTCTGGATGAACACTTCATCGCCATCGCGAAAAACGAGCGTGCGAAACCCATCCCACTTGGGTTCGAAGATCCATTCATCGCCCGGCGGTAGCTCGCTAACGCGCTTGGCGAGCATCGGCAACACGGGAGGGTTGACCGGAAGGTTCATGCGTCAACGTACGCCGACCACAGTGCCCTGCGCGAGCCGACTCCTCAATTTTCTGACGACCCCCAGCCGGCGGTCGCGGACCACAAAGTCACCGTCGAGCCTTGTCCAGAGGACAAATTACTTGCGGCTCGCGCCCTCCTCGATTTCTCTTCGATATGATGATCGCCGCTAAATCGCTCTATCGTCTGGCCTGCCTCTTCGCGATTCTATCGACGGTCGAGGCGAGCGCTCAACAGAAGGAACAAGCTGCAACGATTCTCGATGAGGCTCGAATCGAGAAGGCTCCAACACGCTTTCCGTTTCGAATCCCGCGAAGGGGACCGCTGGTTGTTCAACTCGAGATACTTCTCGACAGGGCCGGCTTTTCGCCGGGCATAGTTGACGGCGCGTGGGGCATCAACGCGGCGAAAGCCGTCACCTTCTTTGCGAACCCCGACGATTCGTCGCGGTTCAGAGGTGATTCGCCGCCGACAGTCATCTCTATCGACAGGTTCACCTACGAGCGCCTGCGCCCGGCCACGCAGCAACGATCGCTGATGCGCTGGTATGTCGTTTCGCGGGAGGACATGAAGGGTCCGTTCACGCCGATTCCTGAAGGCGTCTACCATCAGGCGAAGCTTTCCTGCCTGTGTTACGCTTCGGTCGCCGAAGCGATCTCAGAAAAATTCCATACTTCAATAAAATTTCTGGCACAGCTCAATCCCCGTGTGAAGCTGGCCGCGATTGAAGCTGGCACCAAACTGCTCGTACCGAACGTTGACGAAGACGGATCTGCAACACCACAGGACACGTCACTGGCGGCCCGGTTGATCATCTCCAGGAAAGGCTTCTGGACTCAGGTGTTAGACGCGCGGGGGAAAATCATTTACCACTTTCCTTCGACACTGGGCGCGGGATACGATCCGTCGCCGACGGGTGATTTCAAGGTCACCAACGTCTCGTTCGATCCGGCGTTCAAATATCAGCCGAAACTTTTCGCTGAGGTGCCCGACGACGAGCCGGAGGCAATGCTTCCGCGAGGGCCCAATTCTCCGGTTGGCGTCGTGTGGATGTCGCTATCCAAGCCGCACTATGGGATTCACGGGACGTCATCGCCCGAAACTATCGGCTACGCCAATTCTCACGGCTGCGTTCGGCTGACCAACTGGGATGCACTTCGACTCGCCTACCTGCTGCCAGACGGAACCCCGGTAGAGTTCAAATAGTCGCAGCTATTGCAATGACGAGATGAGGCGGCATGCCCGGTTACGGTGAGCAAAAAGATGCAGCTTCACAAACGCCTTTCCCGGGAGAAATGGTTGAACAACGGCTCGTCTGCGGTGCATTTCCTGCATGCGATTTAGCTATGGACAGACTCCGTGTAGCGACACTCCAATATTTTATTCGTCCCGTGTCGTCGTTCGATCAGTTTGCGGATCAGGTCAGGGCTCTTGTTGACACGGCGGCGGATTACGGGTGTCAGCTCGTCGTATTTCCCGAGTACTTCACGATACAGCTTCTGACACTCGGCGACATCAAGGAGCCGATCGCCGAGCAGGTTAACCAGCTGGCGGACTATCTGCCGCGGTATCTGGAGCTGATGACCGAATGCGCGCGCGGAAGAAATCTTTACATAGTTGGCGGCACCATTCCAGTCGAGGAAGACCGGCAGATCTACAACAAGGCATTCGTTTTTGGTCCTGGCGGAGAACACGGCTGGCAGGGAAAGCTGCACATGACGCGCTTCGAAAGAGAAGACTGGTTCGTCCAGCCGTCCCGCGGACTCACGATTTTCGATACCGACTTCGGAAAGCTGGCTGTTGCGATATGCTACGACGTGGAGTTCCCGGAAATGGCCCGCGCAGCAGCGAGGCTTGGCGCGAACATCCTGTGTGTGCCAAGCTGTACTGACGACAGGCAGGGATTCCTCCGCGTGCGGTATTGCGCACAGGCGCGCGCTATCGAAAACCAGATGTACGTGATTCATTCGTGCACAGTTGGCTCGCTTCCAATGGTTCCTGCGGTGTCGCTGAACTATGGACAGGCATCCATCCTCACGCCGAGCGATTTTGCGTTCAGCCGGGACGGGATTCTGGCGGAGGGAATTCCTAACCAGGAAACGATCGTGGTTGGTGAGCTGAGTCTTGAGACCATTGAAACGGCGCGGGATCACGGCACAGTCCTTCCGCTGAATGACAGCCGAAACACTGCGGATCGTTTGTCCACTCACGAAGTCCTGAAGTTGTGACGAGGGAACCGTCACGGATCCGCACGAGGATGATGAAGCGGAGTGACATTCCCGGTATCATATCGCTTACGCGGCAGGTGTATCCGCATGCACGGCCGTGGTCCGAGGAGCAGCTCGAGAGCCATCTCCGAATTTTCCCCCAGGGACAGATCGTCGCCACCGACACGACGAGCAACGAGCTTGTCGGAATGGCTGCAAGCCTGATTGTCTTCTGGGAGGACTACGATCTCACGACGACGTGGCGCGACTTCACGGCACACGGAATGTTTACCAATCACGATCCGGCAATGGGACGCACGCTCTATGGCGCTGAAGTGATGGTGATGCCGGGCGTGCAGGGCGAGGGAATAGGCAGCAAGCTCTACGAAGCACGGCAGCGGATCGCAAAAAAGTACGGCCTCCTGAGAATTCGCGCGGGCGCGCGACTGCGAGGCTATTCGCAGTACGCCGAGTCGAAGACGCCTGAGCAATATGTGAAGTGCGTCGAGGCCGGTGAGGTGTGGGACCCGACGCTGAGTTTTCAGCTCAAGCGAGGGTTCATCGTGTTGTCAGTTGCCTCAGGCTATCTCGGGGAAGATCCCGAAAGTCTCGGCTACGCGGCCGTGATCGAGTGGCTCAATCCGGCGGCGAAGTAATGCCGGATTCATTTTCCCCGCTCACTGAAGCCGGCTCCGCGATCGCGGCTGGATCGTTGATTCTTATCAGCTCCAGCACATCGTCGTAGTTTCCGGTTCGCAGGCGGACGAGTCGCTCATCCACGTCTTTCGCGAGCTCGTCGAACGCGTCGCGACGAAGAAGACCGGTCCTCACACGCTCTAGCAACTGGGACTTCTCGGTGAGAAGAATGTGCTCGACGATATCGGCGCTGGCCTTTTCCCGAAGCTGCTGCCCGACGCGATTCAGCGCCGACAGTTCTGACCGCGCTGTCGTTCGCCTTGTGGTATATGCGTCCGACATCTGGTCGAGCAGATCCGGCGGCGCCGACTCAGTGGCGCGCATACGGTCGATTTCCCGCGCGACCGCCGTGGAGACCTGCAGTCGGCCGCGCGCGATCTCGTATGCAAGGCGGCCTTCGTCCTGATTCACCAGTCCGAGTCGCCTGAGTACCACTGGCATTGTGAGGCCCTGAACGAGAATCGACGCAACGACGACGCCGAAGGTCATCGTCACCATCAACGCTCGCCCGGGAAAATCGGCGGAGAGTGACAACGCGAGAACCATGGACAGTGCCCCGCGCAGTCCGCCCCACGCCAGCGCCAGACTCCATTGTCTCGGTATCACCTCGTGCGTGCGTCGCAGGAGCATCGCCACGAGGAGGATCACTCCGCCCCTGCTGAAAATCACGGCCATGAAGGCGATCGTTATCACTGCCCACGATGCGAGCAGCGCGACGGGGCTAACCTCGAAGCCAATCAGCAGGAAAATGACGGAGTTGAGCGCGAAGGCCAGATAATCCCAGAACGTCTGCACTGCGAGCTGTGTTGAAGGCGACATCCCAATCCTTCGCCCATAGCTTCCGCAAATCATTCCGGCAGTTACTGTCGCGATCACTCCGGAGAAGTGCAGCTGCTCCCCAAGTACGAACGATCCGTACGCGGCGATCGTTGTGAGGGTGATCTCGATCATTGCATCGTCGATTCGCGCAATCACTCGCGACGCCGCGAATGCGATTGCAGCGCCGACCGCCGCACCACCGCCCACGATCGTGACAAAGCGAAGAACGAGGCCGCCGACCGACGTCGCACTGCCACCAAGGAATGCAAGGATCAGAGTGAGAGCGACGATGGCCGTGCCGTCATTGATGAGACTCTCACCCTCTAAAAGCAGCCGCAGGCGTTCCGGAGCATTCAGGTTCCGGAAGAGTCCGACGACGGCGATGGGATCGGTTGCCGCGATGAGAGCGCCGAACAGCAGCCCGTAACGGAGCGTGAAGTTCGGATCGAGACCCGTTCCCTGAATCACAGCAGTTGAGATCAGAGCCGTGAAAGCGATTCCCACAACTACTCCGGGTACCGCGAGCGAACCGATTGTCATGCGGTTATGCCAGAACTCTCTGGCATCGAGCTGGAACGACGCATCGAACAGCAATCCGGGCAGGAACACGGCGTACAGCAATTCCCTCGTCAGGTGCGGAGCGTCAACCACACGAAACGAGCCGAGTACCAGGCCGACCACAACGAGAGCGACCGTGTATGGAATGCGGAGGTACCGCGCCGCTATCGCCACGCCGGTGGCGACCGAGAACAGAATGACAAAAGTTCCTTCCGATGTCATGATGTCAGTGCCATTGCGGTACGAGTCCGATAGAAATGCGCCCGGCGAAAGCTCTGCTGCTGTCGATGACGAGTGTCGACTTCCGAAGACGAGCTCTCACGGAGTCGATACGCACCCCCGGAACATCGCGGCCGGAACGAATTCCCACACTGAGACGCGGGAAGCGCTGCATGAGTACACTAAAAGTATCGACTACGGCCGCTGACGGTGCCGAAACCGCTCGTTCAGCAAGGGAAATGAAATTTGCCCGGGCTCTCAGCCGTTGAAGCCCGAGCGAATGCGCGATCTGGCCGCGGACCATCTGCTGCGCGTCACCTCGCAGTGAGTCACGCGATGCATATGCATACGTGATGAGTGGACCGTTGATAGAATCCCCGAGCGCGAGATCGGAGCCGAGGATGATCACGGAGTCCGGAAGAGTGACGTCGCCGAGAGTCTGGGCCACTTCTTCACGAAGTGACTCAACTCTCACGCGCGTTGGCGCAGTGTGCGCGATGACGCCGCTGCCGGGGGACTGCGAACCGATCATCGCCGAGAGTCCGGGGACATCTCCACTCGCTACCGGCACCTGCTCGAGTGTGAGGAGAATCCGCTCCCCCGCGATCATCGAAGCCTGGTTCTCAAACGCAATTCGCGTTGAGTCGCTAAACCATCCACTGGTGGCGACATCGAGTATCACTTGCGTGCGGTCGCCGCCGATTTCCACCTGTTGTCTCACGACAAATGAATGACCTGGCGTCTGAAAGCGTTTCGCGGCCGTCTTGACAGCGCGGTTCACCCTTGACTCCCGCCCTATCTCGCGAAGCGATTGAGACAATGGAATCGCAACGAGCCCTACGAATACTGCGACGAGCCCAATGCGCGCCCATGCCGACCCCATCAATCCAAGCGAACGAAGTCCGGGAACTCTTTCGACCCAGGCCGCGAGAGACGCGGCCCCTCCTGCGCCATGCCAGACTCTGCCTTCCGCCATCACTTCTTCCCGCCGCATGCCCGCAATGAGGAAGACAATCATCGCGCTCATGACGATTCCCGCGAGGTTTGCGGTATAGAGCAGCAGGCTGCCGCGAACCACTATCCAGTTCCAGCCGGTACCGATGCCGTATCCGGCGACGGCGAGTGGGGGAACGAGAGCGACCGACACAGCCACGCCCGGAACAGCTCCCGACAATCTCTTGCCGCGCGAGACCGTTACAGCAGCGCCAGCAAGCCCGGAGAACGCGGCGATCCCGAGATCGAGCGTCGTAGGACGCGTGCGCGATGCAATCTCCTGCGTGATCGTGTGGAATGGCAATGGCAGGGCGAACGACAGTAGCGCGGTAACGATCACCACCGAAAGAGTGCTTAAGAGGATCACTATCGCCGTCTCGAGGGCCAGCCTGCCATCTCCGATCGAAAGTGCCAGCGCAAAGCCGATGACGGGAGCGAGAAGCGGCGCAATCAACATCGCTCCGATAACGACGGCGGCACTATTGAGCGCGAGGCCGAGCGATGCGATCGCACCTGAAAGAATCAGAACGGTCCAGTACGCGGGACTCGCATCGGTCGCTGCTGCTGCCGTGTCAGTGAATATCTCGACGCGATCGCGTCCGTGGAGCCATCCGCGAATCAGTCTTCGAAACGGCGACCCCGTTTTGGCGGTCACGTCACCAGGTCATCGGCCCCATGCTTCTCAGGGAGCGAGATCACGTGAATGTCGCGCTGCGGAAACGGGATGGTGACGCCCCCTTTCCTGAGGCCGCGCCAGATAGCGTAATTCAATGCCGACATGTTGACGGGCGAGAGCCACGGATCCTGTATCCACACGGAGACCTCGAAATTGACGGACGAATCTCCGAAACCCGTCAGCAATACGCGAGGGTCGCGGCCGGTGAACCTCTCGGGTAGTTCCGACGCTGCTGCAGTCAATATCTCCGTGACGACATCCAGGTCCGCCTCATACGAAACTCCAACCGTCGCGCGAACCCGATAGACCGCATCTCTCAGGGTGTAATTCGTGACCGTGTTCGCTACAAGCACGGAATTCGGAATGATGAGATCCTCTTCATCGCGTGTACGTGCGACGGTGGAGCGAAGTCCCATTCGCGTAACGCGCACAACACCGTCCTCGACCCGAAGAATGTCGCCCGGCTTGATGGTCCGCTCAGTGAGAAGAATCACTCCGGAAACGAAATTCTGGGCGACGTTCTGCATTGCGAAGCCGAGGGCTACCGCGAAGAAGGCACTGGCGGCAAACAGCGCATTCAGATCTACTCCGAGGGTCTGAACCGCGACTCCCAGGCCGAAGATCATCACGACGTATTGAACGAGCCGCGCCGCTGCTCCAGTCGTGCCTTCGTCGGTAACGCCGCGCATTGCAAACCCGCGCTTGGTCGCACGCCCGGCCAGACGCGACGCCCAGAACGCGAGCACGGAGATCGCAAGAAATACCACGAGCGTCATCACCGTTACCGGTGTGCGTGCAATGGTGAACAACGGGGCGTTGAAAAGCCTTTCCGCCGATGCGGCAGCGGTATCAGCCAATGCGCGCTGAGCCACGATCAGGTCCGGGGCCGGCTCCTGTTCTTCTCCAGGATCGCGGCGAGAATCAACAGGAAAGCAACGAGGCGGAGCGTATAGAGCCAGACTGCGTTCGCCGGAATGTCGACAGTCAAGGCGAGCGCCACGCGCTGAATGGCGAGAATTGCGAAAGAGGCCGCGAACAGGGCAAACAGTCTGTCCGCTGTCTGTCGCCAGAACCGGAAGAAGAATAACGCAGCAATAGCGTATCCCATGGTCAGCGCGCCTGCGACGAGCAGCTCGTATCTCATCATTTTTTCTCCGCGGTGAGACCGTAAAGCAGGAACGATATCCCGGCGAGCAACGGCAGCGACCTTATGACCGCGAGATCCTGCTCGGGAAGAATCCTCAAGTCGATTATGAGGATAAGGTTGTTGATGAAGAATCCCGTAAAGCAGAGCCCGCTCCACAGAAGCAGCTGAACTCGCGTCCTTCGATATCCACGGAAGAGCAGGAAGGCACACGCGAAGCTCGTAACCGCGCAGAGCAGATAGATGATCAAAGCCATCGTCAGCCGCCTCCCCGCACCCGAAACGCCTCGGCAAATGACATCACCGGTTCCGGGGGCCGGTCGTAGATCGCTCGAATTAGTGTCACTGGGCGCGTGTTGTAAACATCGACTACCTCGGCAACGGCTGAGCGAAGTGACTCGGAGCGCGGATCGTACTGGAATGAATCGATGCCCGCGGGCCCGGCCGCTTTGGAGATCAGACCACCGCTGCTCAGGTCCGCAACCGCATTGATGATCAGCTGCGCCGGGCGCTTGGTGGCGCGAACCATGTCGTCGAGACTCAAGGACGCGGGAGTGGCCTTGTACAAAAGCAGCAGCAGCTCGACATGGTCCATCGTGGCGAGGTTCGCTGCTATTATCCGTCTTACTTCGGGCCCGAGACCGAATTCACCCATTGATTCTCAAGTGAGTCAAACCATGCGATAGGCGCAAGAGCGAGCCAGCCAGAATAGAGGCTGCTCATCGAAACGTCGCAATCTGATCGAGTGATTTCCTCTTCAGATCTGGAACCATTGCATTCTCGGCCGGATAACCCGTGACCACGAGCATCAACGGACGCTCGCTTACCGGCCGACCCAGCAGCTCACGCAGGAAATCCATCGGGCTCGGCGTATGCGTCAATGCCACGAGTCCCGCATTGTGGAGTGCGGCAAGCAGGAACCCGACGGCGATTCCAACCGACTCCTGGACGTAGTAATGGGTCTGCCGCTCTCCGGCATCCGATACCGCATAACGTTTCGCGAACACTGCGATGAGATACGGTGCTGTTTCGATGTATTCCTTTATCGAGTCAGTGCCAAGTGGCGCGAGCGCCGCGAGCCACTCAGCCGGCGCAGAGGCGTAGAACTCTTTCTCGGCCTCCTCCGCAGCCTCGCGAATTCTCTTCTTCAGTGCGGAATCGCTCACCACGACAAAATGCCACGGCTGCTGATGAGCACCACTGGGCGCCGTTCCCGCCGTCTCGATGCATGCTTCGATGACTCGGCGGTCGACGCTGCGTTTGCTGAAGTGGCGCGTGGTACGCCGGCGCTGCATGTCGGCAAGAAAATTCCGGCTGTGTTCCAGCATCTCGCTCGCGGGATACTCGCGGTAGCTGGTCAGCTCGATGAATCTCGGATCACTCACGTTGGTATTCACGGAAAGTCATCAGTACAATCTATGATGCATTGATTCATGGCACCGGCGGCCGCGAGCCAGCATCTTGCGTAGGTGGCACGGGTCCCGGAGCACAGTCATGAATATTATCGCATGCAACCTTTAGAATGTCTCAAGAGACTACCCTAAACCGTCGCTATATCGCCACCATCGCGCTGATCGCTTTGTCGATTATCGCAATCGGGCTCGCGGCAAAACGGCTGTTCGTTCCGGATGACGCACCTGCTTCGACGCCGGTCAGCGAGGCGTCAGCGCTTGAACAGCTTTCCAGAGAGAATCAGCTCAACGATATCGCGACGTTCATCAACGAGCGCATCGATGCGTCGTCAGCGTTCGTCGTCTGGATGAGCGATTCGACTGCATCAGGGGTGGCGTGGACAACTCCTGATACCCTCCTGACGACGACCGCCGACTTCCTTGTCAGGAAAGTTCAGCGGCCGGACTTCGATTCCACTTCAGTTCGAATCCCGATCGATACTGCGTCGGTGGGGAAGGGCTGGCTCGTCGTCGTCGGGCGTGATGCAGCCAACCGCGTCGTTTCCTGGAATGGAATTGGCGGCGGCTTCACGACGACTAAATGCCGATCCCGGCAGCTCGACAAAATCGTGATCAGCGTTCCGCAGGCGCGGGAGTTCGCGGGTGCCGGGATCTTCGATCTCACGGGGCGACTGGTGGGACTCGTCGTCAACTGCGGCGCGAACGGGCTGACTGCAATTCCGCCTGCGGAAATCGTTAAGACACTTTCCGATTCGTCGTCGAGGTCCGCTGACGCCGCCGCTGATTCCGTCAAGAGCAGCAAGCCCCCGGCGAAAAAGCGTTGAACGACCTCGCCTCTCTCGGAGTCATCCTCCTTTTCGCGCTGCTTGTTGGACACCTCGTCAAGTTCGCTCGCGTTCCTGAGGTAACGGGATATCTGTTGGCGGGAATGATTGTCGGTCCTTCCGTGCTCGGCTTCGTTACACATGAGAACCTTCAGGCTCTTCGGGTTTTCAGCGAGGTGGGGCTCGGACTCATCCTCTTTTCCATCGGCGCGGTGTTCGATCTGTCGCGCCTGAAAACGGTCGGTGCGAAAGTGGTGGGCATCGCAGCCATCGAGTCCACCGCTGTCGCACTCATCGTGTTCGTTGTAATGCTCGGACTCGGCCAGGGGGTCAGGGCATCGGTGATTCTCGGCGCAATTGCGGTTTCAACCGGAGCCGCGTCGACTCTCATGGTGATCAGGGAAAACAATTCAGCCGGGCCCTTTACCGACACCGTGACCGCCGTTATCGGACTCAACAACATCTTTGCGCTCGTTCTTTTCAGCCTGGTGGCGGGGTCGGTCGAGATTGCGGCGATGGTCGCAGATAACGGCCTGACGTTCGCGCGTGTCGCGGCGACAATCTTTCCGCTCATCTGGGAGTTGGCTGGATCGGCGGCCCTCGGATTCCTCGTTGGGCTCCTGCTTGCCTCGTGGGCATCGCAGGTGAAAGAGTCGGGCGAGGTGCTGATTCTTCTCATTGGTTGTGTACTGCTCACCGTGGGTGTGGCATCGGCGCTCGACCTGTCTCCGCTCATCGCGAGCCTCGCCGTCGGCGCGACGATGGCGAACCTTTCGAGCAAGAGCAGGAAGCTTTTCGAGGCACTGTCGCGAACCGACCCGCCGCTTTACGTGATTTTTTTCGTGCTGGCTGGAGCTGACCTCAACCTTCGACTGCTGCCGTCGCTGGGGATAATAGGCGGGGCGTACGTCGCAGCGAGAACTCTGGGCAAGATCGGTGGTGCATGGTTTGGTGCGCGTCGCGGCGCTTTCGGGACATCGACGGAGCGGCTGCTTGGATTTGCGATTCTCGCTCAGGCTGGACTTGCGGTTGGTCTCGTTTTAATCGCTCGCCAGCGTTTCCCCGACATAGCTCAGACAATCACGACGGTGGTCCTGGGCTCGGTTGTAGTCTTCGAGATATTTGGACCGCTGAGCGCCCGCATTGCTATCGGAAGAAGCGGCGAATCGCGCCAGCAGGATGACGATCTGCTTCTTCAATAAAACGATCCCGCCGCGAGCATACTCCGGCTCCTGAAAGCCTGGCAGGGAGCGTCGGCAAATCCGAAAACTGAAACGATTCGTATAGGTATGCGACTTGCGCTTGGGTCGATACTCCAGGAGAGGTGGTCCGATGGGAAGTTCGTTGCGGGGGCACGAGATTGCGGAGCGTATCAGAAGCAAGCTCTTGAGTAGTCTCACGCTCGGCGTTTTGAAAAATGGTGACCGGCTTCCAGGCGTGCGATCGTTTGCGCGGGAATTTAGCGTCGACGCCCGCGTGATTCTGGCTGCTTACGACGAGCTGGTAATATCGGGTTTTGTGGAGCGCCGCCAGCGGTCCGGTTTTTACATCACATGTTCCCAGGTGAACTGCGAAAATCCCGGGATTGACTGGCTGGTGGACACTGCAATGCACTCACTGCATCGCGGCGTGACACCTGCGTTCCTGGGCCGACAACTAAGCCGCATCTTCGAGTCGCGGAAGCTTCACGCATTGGTGGTCGACTCGAACGAAGATCAAATCTGGTCTCTTGCCGATGAGCTCACCCTGGATTACGGGCTGAATGTAATTGCGGCCGATTTTGATATGCTGGGTCTGGGAGGCGAGCTGCCCGATATTCCCGCGTCGCTCGGTGCCGTCGTGACCACCGCGTTTCACCGAGAGGATGGCAAGCGGCTTGCCGACCGCCTCGGTGTCCCGATGATTGCCGTGACCATGTGCTCTGATCTGTTTGCGGAGGTCAACACCCTGATGATCGTTGGTGAATTCTTCTTTATCGTATCCGATGGCAGGATGCGGAGAAAGCTCGAGCGCGTCTTCGAGCAGAGTGAGTATCGGAACCGATTGCGGGTTCTCGTCGCCGGACGGGACGATTTAAGCCTGATTCCCGATGATGCACCCATCTATATCACCCGACTGACCCGAACACGGCTGGCCGGTTCCCCGCTGTTAACACGTTGCCTCCCCGAGGCGAGGGTCTTTTCTGAGGAATCTGCACGCGAGTTGATGACACTTGTGATTCAGGCAGGGTTGACCCAACTAACGGCAAGAGAGGGATCACATCTCAACGTGATCGGCCTGCCGTCGGCCAACTTCGCCCACGCGTCCTAGGAAAGGGGCCTACCGATACCGGCCGGACCGGCCGACCCCCAAGGCGAAATCCGCGCTTCCACACATCCGGCTCGATCAAACAATGAAAGGTCCGGCAATCGCGAGGACCTGGGCCATCGTCAGCGGTTCGTCGAATGCCTCGGTTACCGCCGCAGTGCCGCCGAAGTTGGTGCCGAGGCTGGCGGCGTTCACGCCGTTGTGGGTCGTGTTATCCTCGCCGGCATAGGTAGCCTGCGTCGCTGCGGGAAGATTTCCTCGGTCAGCATTGGTGATCCAACCCTTCTGCCCGCGAAGCCGGCGAATCTGTGACGCGTGCCGGGCTTCAACCGAGTGGATCTGAAGCGCCGCTGTCAGTACAGCCGGATTTGATTGCACCGCACCGGCCTGCCCCTTGTATGCGCGAACCCCCGTATCCTCGAAGGTCTGAGCGACGGCCATGAACGTTGCCTTGTTGGTGAACACATCAGGGAAAGTTCCGCGCGCCGTGAAGTCGAACGTTGGCTTTGCAACCGGTGTCGCAGCCATGCTTCTGATGGCGGTTTGCAGGAACGCCACATGCGACGTCTCGTGCATGCTGATCTGCTCAATCGCCGCGCGCTCACCCGCCGTAAATGCGGCGGCAGCAGAACTCGCCAGACCCTTTCGATAAAACTCATCCTCGAGATACTCGAGAGTCAGCGCAAAATTCAGAACCGCGATGATACCCGGCGAACCTTGCGCCCGGACCTGGCCGGCAAACGCCGCCAACGCAAGTGGGACGCTGGCAAAAGCGAGTCCTGCGGCGGCCGTTGAGCCAAGTCCGAACCCTTTCCTTAACGCATCGCGGCGTGTTACCAGCGCTTCGACGACTTCCGGCTCGATTGTCTCGAGCACAGACTTGTTCTCATTCATGATCGATAGCTCCGGCATTTACGGTGTGGATACGAGTTGAATGGGCGTTTTGACAAAAGTCAGCAGGCCGCCCAGTACGAGAGTCGGGGATATTTCCTGATCGAGCCCCGAAGTTCGGTCGACGACATCGTCGCCGGCGAAGTCTCGCGACCCCGGGTTCAGCAGATCCCTGATCGCCGCCGCATGACGGGCCTCGACAGATACGATCTTCCCTGCAACGAGCAGATTGTTCACGTCCTTGAGTAGCTTGCCCGATCCGTTGTAGGCACCGACACCGATATCCTCGAACGTCTTGGCTGTCCGCAGAATGCTCAACCGACTTTTGAAATCGACTGAGCTGAAGTCCACCGACAGGTTGGGTATCTTCGCTGTTCCCAGAGCGGTTGCGAGAAAGTCTCGGTGAATTACCTCATGGTTCCGGATATCAGTCAGTACCACCTGTTCGGCCGCGGTGAGGCCGGAGCTCGAAATGCCAGTGACCACTTGCGTGTAATAAGCGGCCTCCAGTTGCTCGAGCGCGTACGCATAGTTGAGCACGCCCGCGTCCTTGCCAAGATCGATGACGACCGTACCGGCGGGAGGGCCCGTGATATCGTCATTATTTTTTGAATCGCTGCATGCCGCAAAGAGGGTTGGCAGTAGCACCGCCGTCCCACCGAGTGCGGCAACGCGCATGAATTCACGGCGAGTCGACTCCTGCCAGAGCTCACCGATGTGAGATAGAGTGATCGTTGCTTTTTTCTGATCCGTCATGAGTCCCACTCCGTATTGGTCAGGTCGTTCGATGATGTCATGCAGTAGCGCGCCGGGTAGTTTCCGAGGAAATCGGTGGTCATCGCGACGACTCGGCAACGAAGATGATTGGACAGTTAACGATTAGCTCTGCGGCTGCGAGCCCACCGAGAGAGGCATTGCGAGGCCCTCCCGGCGCGCCGGCCACCAGCCATCCGTCGGCGATGAGGTCGATCACATTCAGCGGTGCGATCGTTTCGCGCTTGTCCGTGGTGAGCCGGTGCCGAATACCCTTGTCGATTGCGGCCTGAGTCCACTTGACAGGATGCACGTCCCACAACGGACTGTAGTTAACCGCATCGCAGAACTGGGCCGGGTTGCTCGAGTCGAGGCAGCCGGCCTGCTCCTGAAAGATGTTTCCGGGGTCCCCTTCACCAAGGGCGGCAGACATGAGCCCCTGACGGTCCGGATTGTTCTTGCCCGTCGCACCATTAATCACCGGAATCAGCGCCTCGCGAGCCGAGCGGAATGATTTGTCATCTCCCGCCGACGGCGCCGCGTTGAGTGTCGGCGCAAAGGTGTTTCCTTCGAGCGCGGCGAGATCCTCGTCAGTGGACTCGGTGCTGGAGTAGAGAATGGCGAAACCTTCGTAGAACCCATGAACGAGTTGCATTTTTACCGTCATGTTCACGGTGTCCATCGATATGACCTTGTCGTGAAGGCCTGTCTTGTTGGCAATATGGGCGGCGTTGTAGATGGTCTTGCCATCGTACGTCACGAGGGGCGAATACACTGCATCTCCCACCGATCCGGCGGTACTGGCGGGGTTGAGCGGGAATATGTCGGGCCCGGGAATGACTTTGTGAACGGGCGAGAAGTCCACGTTGCCGCTGAACTTCAATATTGGAAACTTGTTGGGATTGGACCGTCCGCCGGACGTCGTGGTAGCTTTTTGGACGGCAATGGTATTCAGCGCGTGAACAAGCTTCGGGGTCCAGTTGACGCCGAGGCGCACTGACTCTTCGATGTCGTTCGACTCGGTGATGATGTAGTAGACCGAGCTACCCGAGGCATCCAACCCTCGGTATAGAGGCAGGACAGCTGTCGCATTCACTGTGTCAATCTGAGTGGCACTAGCCAGACTGTTGGGCAGCATGTGACCGCGGTTGTTGTCAGGGCTGGTGCCGTTGTCGCTGCAACCGGCGACGACCAGACCCGCACAGGAAACGAGAAGAACAGACCACGCGCGCATCTTCGTAACTCCTTCCAGAAGTGAGTGCCGCCGTCCGCCCGTGGTGCCAAAGGACGCGGTGGCCGCTGAAGACGCGCTCATACCTGATCGCAAGAACACTTCTCCATGCTGCGGTGGCAGGCATCTTCCGTTCCTCGATAACATCCGTTTGTGCAACAGTTTGTCACGCCTTCCAGCGCTGTTGCGAGTTCCTGCGCGCCAACTCTATCGGGAGAGCGCCGTTCGCAAGGCAACCGCCCTGACGGCGCTGCTTTCACCGGGTACAGCGGAGAAAAACAAGAATGCCCACGGCAACAGTTAGTTGAAAAAAAAATTCTGTTACATCCTGTCGATCAGGGCATCCTGAGCAGTTCCCGGACTGCTCGTATCACCGCCGGCCATGCAGTGGTGCCTGGCTCGAGGACGTCAAAGTGACCGGCGTCGGGAATGATCGAAGACTTCACGTCATCGCCCTCGGCCCTGGCGCGCGCGGTGAAATTTTCGCTCTGCTCGACTGGAACTGAATTGTCCGCCGTTCCATGCACGAGTCGAACGGGAATCCCCAATGGCAACAACTCAACTGGACTCACTGCGTCATACCGCGCGCGTTGATCGTCGGCAGAGCCGCCGAGTAGCGTGGCGACAGCCGCGCTGCAACGACCGGACCTCGCGCCGAATGTGCGAAGGTCCGTGATGCCCGCGAGCGAAACAACGCCGCGTACTGCAAGCGGCAGCGAATCAGGATTGGGCGCGGCAGACGCGTGATGCACGCGCGACGCAAGCCACAACGCGAGCTGTCCACCGGCCGAGTGGCCGACGAGCACAACGCGTTTCAGGTCGAGTGGATACCGAGTTGCAAGCTGAGTCACGTAGTCGGTAGCGTGCGCTACGTCTTCGAATGTTCCCGGCCATCCGCCACGGAAATCATCTGCGCGCCGATACTCGATTGTCCACGTCGCGATGCCTGACTTCGTAAGCGCGGTTGCTTCTCGCGCGGCATGCTTCAGGTCGTATTGCTTTAGCCAGCAGCCCCCATGGATGATCACGGCGACAGGAAATGGCCCGCGTCCCTTTGGAATTCTCAGCTCGCCGAAATGAAACGGTTCAATTCCGTAGGCGATGTGCTCTCCAGGCGGCGGGAGGGGAGGTGCCTCGAGTTCGGAGAAACTGATTTGCCGACGGCCGTTGGAACTTGTTGTCGCATTCTCGCGTGTCGGGTGGCAGCTGGCGGCGAGCGTGCTGGCGATGAGAAAAGCGCCCCCAGCTTTGAACCGCTTGGTCAGCCTGCGGCTCACTGCGTCACTTCAGCTTTGAAGCGCGAAAACCTTTCCCGGCGATTTGCGGAGCTCGAGGTCGTTAGTCAGTCCTTTCACTCCTCTTACGTGTTGCACTGCGTTCACCACGTCGCTGAGCTCGTCTACCAGAGCGACGCCGCGAAGCGTGATCCAGTCATCTGTTGCGAACACCTGAATTCCCCGGCTGTGTGCGACCGAGTGGTCGAGCTCTGCCGCAACGCGCGCGGCGAGGACGTGATTAGTTCTGGGAGCGCTTCGTCTTTCGGGGTTGATTGGCATCCTGTCTCCATAACGTGGGCATCAGGCCGAGGGCGATGGATGCTCCTTTTGCATCAGGCGGGCCACAGATTGCGATACATCTGATGATACGACGTGAACGCTCGCCCTATGGCTAGCGCCAATGCGTCGTTTTGTTCGCTGCAAGAAAGCGCTCGACAGCGGGCCACACGAGGTCCGGCCTCTCGGCGTATGTGAAATGCGCGGCACGCGGAACCTTGAGAAGCGTCGCCATGCCTTTCGGCATCGACGTGACCCATTCCTCGACCAGATCCATTGGAATGGTCTCTCGCTCCCCATGCACGACAAGCAGCGGCACATTGAGCGTGCTGAGTGCCTTGCGCAGATCCCAGTCGCCATAGGAGCGCATGATCACGCCGTTCCCGATGCGCGAGCCGTATCGAATTCCAGTTACGTCGGTCGCGCACAGGTCAGACTTCACCAGCTTCATGCCGCTGTCGGGATCAGCGAGCCGGGGCCGCAGTCCGATTGCCCACATATCGCGGCATGCCTGGCGGGTGTCGGCTGGCGATAGCGTCTCGTCGACCTCGCGAGCGGAGGCCGCACTCATCTTCCTGCGCTCCTCTGGCGACAGTCGGCTGTTCAGATTCTCAGCATATCGCTTCCAGAAGTTACCGAGTCGAGGCGGGACGGGTCCGAAGAAAATCATGCTTCGCACGTTTGCAGGGTGTGCGATTGCGTATGAGGCGGCGAGAAGAGGCCCGTATGAATGCGCGATCAGAGTTACCTGCCTGAGTCCGAAGTGTTGCCGGATCTCATCCAGGTCCTGAATCTGTCGGGCCGCGACGAGTCTGCTGGTGTCTCCGGGCAGCTCGCTTTTGCCACCGCCTCGCTGGTCGTAGAAAATGACGACGTGCTTGCTGCCGAGGTGGCTGGCGAAATCGCCGTAGATGCTCTCGAGGTCCATTCCCGGACCGCCGTGAATGGCGATGAGCGTGTCGGCGCCGCGCGCTGGCCGTCCCGCGATTCTGTAGTAGAGGCGCGCGGAATCGGAAGTCGTGATGTACCCGCTCGATTGCGCAGCCGCCGTGAATGGAAGTACAACGGCGAGCGCGGACCAGAGCGCCAGCAAGCGAGCGATGTCAGGTTTTTTCAAGTTGGTCTCCTTGGGTTTTCGGCTCGAACTAGAAAGCAATTCGCTTGGCGACTCCGCCGCCCAGTCCACCGCCTGCCGCTGGCTTGTCACTCTTGTCAAACGAGACGTACTTGATCGTTGACGTGTACGAACTGCCATCTGCGGAAAGCGTGATCGCCTCGGTGAGAACTCCATGACCGGCTGGGCAGCCAGGCATTGTCGTTTCCGGGCCCATCGGCTGGAACGGGGGCCCGCGTCTGATAGAACAAATACTTCGTCTCGAATTGGTTCGGCCCGGTTTTTTTCCAGACGCCATACGCGGGCGGGGAGGAATTTGCGGCCTCGTCATAATTCGATGACTCGGTCATCGTGTTGCGAGCAATTTCCCAGAGCGGTGTTTCATTCGGGTTCGGTTGAGGTGAGTAGTCGGTCAGTTCAGTTTCTGGAGCCAGCCAATAACCGTCGATTCCAGAAATATCCGGCTGTCAGACCAGCTGTGATCAGTTGCGCGATGAACAACGACAATGCGTTTGTTGCCGAGTGCGCGCGCCCGTTCGGCGAGCGGCTCGACGTGCGAAGCGAGTCCATCGTTGGCAGTGAGGATGAGCATTGGCATATGCGCGAGACCATCGGTCGCCGCACTTCCGAACGTCCAACGCGATCCATTGGCGATGATCTCGTCGGCCATCGACTCCGCGGTTACGCCCGCGAGTGATTCCATATCGTCGGCCATGAACTTCACCATCTGCTCGCGCGGAACTGCGTGCCTGGAACCCATGTCTGCCGCAGAAATCAGGATTGCCCCGAGCAATTCCGGATGATGCGCCGCAGTGAGTGCCGTTACCCAGCCGCCCATACTGTGTCCGGCCATGACGATACGGCGCGGATCGAGATTGAGCGCGCGCGCGTTGGCCGTGTCAAGGACGAACGCAATGACCGCGTCGGCGTCCTCGAGATTATTGGAGAACCGGAACTCGCCCGGCGAGCCCCACGATCCGCGATAGTTGAAGGTGATGACGTCCCATCCCGCGCGGCGAATCGCCTGCGCGAGGTCGAGGTTTTTCTCGTTTCCCGGTAAGCCGTGGAGAAGAATCACCGCCGGATGTGGCCGCGCACCCTCGGCGATATATGCGAGGCCGTTAATGTGCACGCCGCCTGACGGGATGTGGAGCACCTGCGAGCGCGCAGGGAAAATCGAATCCCGCGGCGGGTCGGCAAATATCGCGCGAGGCACCTGAGCCGACAACTGCGTGGCGATGACAAAACTCGAGACGACGGCAAAAATTCCGCGCAAAAGACGCTCATTACAATGCATTCCTTTAATGTGGGTCGAGACCGAGGTGGCCGTCAGAGTGTCATTGCTGGCCCAATGAAGTTTCGTTTCCCAATTCTTGCAGCTTATAGCGTATAGCAACCGCTAGTCGCTATCGACTTAAAGCTTTTAGTCTTTAGCCGGTAGCGGTAGCTATACGCTATAAGCTGTAAGAATTGGGAAACCGCGGATCCTTTCTGTTTTTCTATTCGTCATCGCGCAAGCGCTTTTCGAGGCCCGTCAGCATTCTACCGACTTCATCCAGCATAGCGTTGAGGGTCGCGAAACAGTTCTCGTCAATAATTCGGAGGCAATTCAGCAGGATCAGGTGGTTTGCAGACTCGGTCGAGCTGCCGAGTGCAATGCGGACGTAGCGCGCGAACTCCCGGTCGCTCCGCTTCGAGCTTCCCTCGGCAATGTTGGCCTGGATCGAAAACGTGGATCGTAGAAGCTGTCCCCGCAGTATCGATCCCGCGGCGCTTCGTCGAATACTTTCAACCGCCTCGGCTGTTGCAACCGAGAGTGCGTTGGCTTTTTGCCAGACGAGGAGCTTCCTGAAGTCAGCCATTTGTGGAGCAGGAAAATTTGACTGACGAAGGGACGCGGCGCTCACCGCTGCATTTCCGGTGAGATCGTTCTAGCCCGCCCGCTTAACGCGGAAAATTGTTCCAATTCTTACAGCTTATAGCATACCGCTAGTGCTACCAGCCAGCGACTACTGGCTCTTAGTCGGCGGCTATTAGCGCTAGCTATAAGCTATGAGCTGTAAGAATTGGATCGGACCCGAGACCCACACGGAGACCGACTACTCCATAGTATTTACCCAATGCCTCGAACCACCCAGCGATTCCCGTGGGCGAACTGGTCCACCGAAAAACTGCTCCAGCTCCGCATCAAGGACCTCGGCCTTACGATAGAAGGGACCTGGCTCGAGCCGCGCATCCACGTGCTCTACGAGACGCTCGAGCGCAGGGGCATCCGCGTTCGCCCGCATGTATGGCTCTCCGAGGAATTTTTCTCACCGCAGGGCGTGCCCGGCTTCGCCATCCCGTTCTACCTCGCGCATCCCCGTCTCATTCGCCTGGAACGGAGTCAGATGCTCGACGTCGAAGGCGGAACGCGCGAAGAATTCACGCGCATCATTCGGCACGAGTCCGGGCACGCAATTCAGCACGCGTATCAACTGCAGCGCCGGCGTGAGTGGCAGCGTCTTTTCGGCAAATCATCCGAGCGCTACCCCGAGTACTATCGTCCGAATCCCGCAAGCAAGCGCTATGTGCAGCACCTGCGGCTCTGGTACGCACAGAGCCACCCGGACGAAGACTTCGCCGAGACGTTCGCTGTGTGGCTCAAGCCGCGCGCGGAATGGCGCAAACGTTATGCGGGATGGCCCGCGCTAAAAAAGCTCGAGTACGTGGAAGAGCTGATGAGCGAGATAGCGGACACGTCGCCGCTAATCTCCAATCGACAAAGAATGGATCCGGTCCGTACGCTCACCAAGACCCTCGCGCAGCACTACGCCGAGAACAAGGCGAAGTACACGGAGGAGCTGCCTGACGTTTACGATGCGGATCTGCGTCGCATCTTCTCCGATTCACGGTCACACCGCAACCAGCCGCTCGCGTCAGCCTTTCTGCGGCGACATCGCACCGAGATCAGACGTATGGTCGCCAAGTGGACCGGAGAATACGAGTTCACGCTCGATGTTGTGCTCGCACAGATGATTCGCCGTTCGCGCGAGCTGCGTCTGCGCGCGGTCGGCGGCGATCGCCAGCTCAGGATGGATTTCGCCGTTCTCCTCACCGTGAAAACCATGCACTTTCTGTACACCGAAGGACACCGCGACTGGATTGCGCTGTGAAGAAACTGCGCGTTCTGGTGCTCATGCACCCCGATCACGTTCCTCCGGATTCGCTGGATGGGCTCACGCCCCAGGAGGCGCTCGCTCTAAAAGCCGAATTCGACATCGTACAGTGTCTCCGCAAGCTCGGGCACGAGCCACGCGCGCTCGGCGTGCAGGACGAGTTCCTTCCGATTCGCGACACAGTGAACGAGTTCAAGCCACACATCGTGTTCAACCTGCTCGAAGAATTTCACAACAACGTGCTGTTCGACCAGAACGTTGTGAGTCTGCTCGAGCTGCTGCGCGTTCCGTACACCGGTTGCAATCCACGAGGGCTCGTCATCGCGCGTGGAAAGTCGCTGTCGAAGAAACTCCTCGCGTATCATCGCATTCCGATCCCCGATTTCCTGGTGATTCCGAAAGGACGCCGCACGCGCCGTCCGAAGAAACTCGAGTTTCCGCTGATTGTGAAGAGCCTTGTGGAGCACGCGTCGTACGGAATCTCGCAAGCGTCGCTGGTTGAGGATGATGAGCATCTTGTGGAACGCGTAAAATTCATGCACGAGAGCATCGGCACGGACGCGATCGCAGAACGGTTTATCGAAGGGCGCGAGATATATGTTGGTGTCCTCGGTAACAACCGGCTCGTCGCGCTGCCGCCAATCGAGCTGACGTTTGAAAACATGCCGGCGAACGCGGCGCTCATTGCTACGGCAAAGGTCAAACACGATCTCGCGTATCAGGTGAAGCGCGGCATCATGCTCAGTGAGGCAAAGGGACTGGCACCGGAGGTTGGAGAGCGGATCGCGCGTTTGGCGAAGCGAATTTATCGCACCCTCGAGCTCGACGGGTATGCACGAATTGATTTCAGGTTGAGTGCTGATAACGTCCCCTACTTTCTCGACGCGAATCCTAATCCGGATATTTCGGATGGTGAGGAACTGGCGTCGGCGGCAGAATGGGCAGGAATGAGTTACGGTGATCTCATATCGAGAATCCTGGGTTTTGGTCTCAGCAGAGGAGCTGGAGGAGCATAACACCGGGGTTGTGACCGTTCACCGGCTCTTTGCCACTATCCCGCGTTCAAAGCTCGGCTCGGCTTGTCAGTCGCGTGTCCGCGGGGCGCTCGTGAAATCCTCACCGGTGAACTCGGTAATCAGCGGTGGATCACGAGTGTAGTCGCTGTAACGAATCCACGTTGGTCGTACCCGGATGTAAATCAGTCCGGGCCACGCCGCTCGTGATGGTCCGTCTGGCCAAGTTGCGAAGTACGCGGCCTTGAGACGTTCGAGTTCCGGTCCGGTTGGTTCGTCCACCGTTCCCTCGTATTGAACCGTGCGCTCGCTCCCCGACATCCAACCGCCGATGACCAACGCTATTTGAGGGTTGGCGCGAAGGTTCTGCGCTTTGCGCGACGTACTGAGCGTGTCGAAGACGATCTCGAACGAATCGGTGATCGCGACGCCGACGATCGCGGCCTGGATGTTGTCGCTATCTCCGCGAGACGCCTGAACTGCAAGTCTTTGCGTTCGGAGGAACTCCAGGAGATGAGCGGTAGTCATTCCCGATAGACTTCGCTCATCATTTTGCAATTGGAAGATTCAGCTGGAACCTGCTTCCGACGCCAGGAACGCTCTCGACCGCCAGGTCGCCTTTCATTCCTCGGGCCAAATCGCGGCTGATCGCCAATCCCAGCCCTGTTCCTTCAGCCGTTCTCGACTTGGTGGCATCCACCTGAATGAATGGCTCGAAAATTTTTTCGAGCATGGCTGCGGGAATGCCTTGACCGGAATCGGATACGCGCAGAAAAACCTGACTCTCCGATTCCCTCCCAATCTCGAGCACAATCCGGCCGTGCCCTGCCGTGAACTTGATCGCATTCGTGAGCAGATTCAGCAGGATCTGCTGAACCTTCTCGGCGTCTGCAGTCGCGAATATGTTGGCCGGCAGGACGCTGTGAAACTCGAGCTCCTTCGCGGCGATCTGCGGCTCGACCATCGGAAGCACGCTGCGACTCACATCAGCAAGCGGCACCCGTTCGACGACGTAATTCACGCGACCGGCTTCGATGCGAGAGAGATTGAGCACGTCGTTGATCAGCCGCAGCAGATGACGATGGCTTCGGTCGACGCGGCCGAGGGCTTCGCGCTGCTCACCAGTAATCGGGCCGTGAACTTCCATCTCGAGAAGCTGCACATAACCGCCGATGGCATTGAGCGGGGTCCGAAGTTCGTGACTCATCACAGCGAGAAAGTTGCTCTTGGCCTGATTGGCCTCGTCTGCCACCTGGCGCTGTTGTTCGAGATGTTCGTTGAGCGTCGCAAGCTCCTCGTTAAAGGCCTGAAGCTCGGCCTTTTGACGACTTAGCTGAACCGCCTGGGTCTGGAGCAATGCGGACGCTCGTTCAGCTTCGGCGGCGCGGATATTGAGGGCGACATTCGCGCGATCTGACTCCTGCCTGGCGTGCAGAAGTGCTTCCTCGAACTTCTTGCGTTCCTGTACTTCGACAAAAACGCACTCGGTGTCCGCAGAGTTGCCTTGTTCACGGCGCACCGCATTGCACAACATTCCCACATCGTCTCCGTTGCGAGCGCGGAGGAGCATGAACACTTCCTGAGCCCTTCCGCGCAGCTTGACGAGAGGAAAGAAATGCGTCTGATAGAAAATCCGGCTTCCGATGCCGAACAGCATCTCGACGTGGTGGTCGGCAACCTCGTCCCGATTATATCCCAGTCGGTTTAGCAGCGTCTGGTTGATGTACTTGATGCAGCCATCGTCCGCGAATGACAAAAATCCGCATGGTGCAGTGTCGAGCAAGTCCGCCGGGTCGCGCATGAGCTTACGGCATCGGGAGCATTCAGGCTGCTGCGGTGGCTGTGAGGTACTGCCTGATCTGCTCTACTGTCTCTTCGGGGTGGCTCATGTGAGGGCAATGGCCCGTCGCCTTCAATTTGCGGAATGTGCTGTTCGCGAGTTGTCCGCTCACGTATTCGCCGACCTGCTCGGGTGCAACCATGTCATCGGAGCACTGCAGGACGAGCGATGGCACACTGACGCGCTTTAGATCCTCGCGGTTATCCGCGAGAAATGTAGCTTCGGCAAATTTCCGGGCGATCATCGGGTCGGTCGAGCAAAAACTTTCGGTGAGCTCTGCACCGAGCTCGGGACGATCCGGATTCTTGATGATTGCCGGAGCGAGGAAGTTTGCCCACCCGATGAAATTGTGGTCCATCATCTCGAACAACCCATCGATGTCTTTTCGCTCGAATCCGCCAACGTAGTCGCCGTCGTTGATGTAACGAGGTGAGGGACCGATCATGATCAGATTTTCGAAGCGTTCGGGCTCTTCGTTGGCGGCGAGCACGCCGGCCATGCAGCTCACTGAATGGCCCACGAAGATTATATCCGTGAGGTCGAGTGAGCGAATGATGTCGAGCAGATCGTCTGCGTAGCCCTGAAGGGTCGAGTAGCGGTCAGGATCGTAAGCGCTCAGGTCGCTGTTTCCCGAGCCGACATAGTCGAACAGGATGATCCGGTAATCGTCTTCAAACGCCTTCGTGACGAAGCGCCACATGTTCTGGTCGCACCCGAAGCCATGCGCGAAAACCATCGGTTGCGTGCCTCTGCCGAAAGTTTTCACATTGTTGCGCTTGATAATGTCTGAGCTCATGTGTCGTTGGTATTTGCTGGGGAAGATACCTTCTCCGCAATTGTCGGGCTAACGGCAGAGCCGAGCGGAGAGCGGATCGCGCGCCCTCTCCACCGGACGCTTCTGGCTTCCCGGGGGCCATCGGCACCAACGGACGGCCGCCTGATAGAACCGGGACCTGGTCGAACACACCGTGCCCGAATTCGTCTTACCTTAAAGTTGAGAGCCAACATTGCTCACCTTGGAGGTCACTATGTTCACGGCAAAGGTACGGTCAATCTCCGGCATTAGCAGTCTCTTCGTCGCCTCTTTTCTAAGCGCGTGCAGTACCGCATCCACGCCTCCGTTCGACGCTGCTGCCGAGTCTGCGAAGCTCATGCAGCGGGACGCGCACTGGGCTGATCTCGCGACCGCCGGAAAGAACGTCGACAGCGTCGTCTCGTACTGGTCCGACGATGCGGTCGTCATGGAGCCCGGGCAGCCCGTGGCAGAGGGCAAAGCGGCGATCCGCAAATACGTCGAGGAGAGCTACAAGACCCCAGGATTCAGAATCCACTGGGTTTCCGGAAAGCCTGTGTTCTCACCCGATGGCAAGATGGCGTACATGCGTGCCACCGACGAAATGGATGTCCCAGGAGCCAACGGAGCGCCGATGACGCTCCATCTTCGAGGATATTCGATCTGGCGGCTTGATCCAGATGGTCAGTGGCGTTGTGTTGTGGACATCTCGAACGAAGCGCCGGCTCCAGCTAAGTCCTGAGGAAATCCTCGAGACACAATGTCGGAGACATACTCTGACCTCAAGTCAGCGCGAGAAACGAGAGCAAATAAATCGTGCAGCCTGGGATCCTTTCGCAGCCCGTCGTACATGTGTGGGTTCCCTTCGTTCCCTGTTGGCCAAATGCCCGCGCCGCCCTTATCATTTGCCGCACTTCAACGGAGCGTTTCATCCGCAGGCAGGTTGATTGAGCACGAGACTGACTGATGCGCTAGCTGACCGCTATCGCATAGAGCGGGAGATTGGCCAGGGCGGCATGGCCACAGTCTATCTCGCGCACGACATCAGGCACGACCGCGATGTCGCCGTCAAGGTGCTGCAT
>JBBSGU010000008.1:0-56419 GCA_038253755.1 Gemmatimonadales bacterium
CAGTGGGTTGGTGGTGGAACGGTCTTCGGTCCGAGCCCCCGCAGCTACGCGCAGTACGTTCCGCGCAAGGTTCGCGCGCTGGCGCGGAAGAGCGCCTTCAATGCACGCGCTCGCGAGAACGCTGTCATCGTGATCGACTCGTTCGACTTCGATGCACCGAAGACTGCGGCATTGACCGGTCTTCTCTCCTCGCTCGGGGTACTCACGAAGAAAGTCCTGATTCTCACCGACGGGGTGAATCACAACGTGTTCATGAGCGGGCGCAATCTGCCGCGTATACACGTTCTGCCTTACTCGGACGTCTCCACCTACCATCTCCTTTGGTCTGATGTCGTCATTGTGGAGTCCTCGGCTTTTGGGACTGCTTTGGACACAGAGACCACAGAGACCACAGAAACTACGGAAGAGAATGAGGGGACTGCGGTAAAGGCGGCAGGACGGAAGACGGGCAAGACGGGCAAGACGGGCAAGACCAGCAAGCCAGCCAAGGCAGCCAAGAAGGCGGTCAACAAGACCAGCGGCAGAAAGTCGGCCGCAAAGAAAACCACGGCCAGGAAGAAGCCGGCTGCAAAAACGGCCAGGAAAGTCGCCAGGAAGGCAGCGAAGAAAGCTGCCGGGAAGAAAGGCAAGTAAATGAGCACACTTCATAGAACAATCGTCCGCCCGATCGTCACCGAGCAGAGCTCGGCGGCCTATCAGGAGCGCGGCGAATACACGTTTCGCGTCGCCAGCGACGCAACCAAGACGTCGATACGCGCGGCGGTCGAGCAGCTGTTCGGCGTCAAGGTAACCGGAGTCTGGACTTCCAATCAGCGCGGCAAGGCCCGCCGAGTGGGACAGGCGCTTGGTCGCAGGCCGCATTGGAAGAAGGCCGTCGTGAAGCTTCGCGACGGTGATACCATCGACATCTTCGAGGGCTAACGGTCATGGGTGTACGTCAGTTCAAGCCGGTGACCAAGAGCTCGCGTTTCCGCAGCGTCTCCGATTTTTCGGAGATCACGCGGTCAACGCCTGAGAAGTCACTGATCGAGCCGCTCAAGAAGTCGGGCGGACGCGACAATCACGGTCACATCGCCATGCGCCGCATCGGCGGTGGTCACAAGCAGCAGTACCGCATCATCGACTTCAAGCGCAACAAGCACGGCATGCCCGCCACTGTTGAGCACATCGAGTACGATCCGAACCGCTCGGCGCGTATCGCGCTCGTCGTCTACGAAGACGGTGAGAAGCGCTACATCCTTCACCCGAAGGGACTGTCCGTCGGTGATAAGATCGTGTCGGGTCCGGGCTCGGATACGCGGACAGGCAATGCGTTGCCGCTTCGCGAGGTTCCGCTCGGTACCGATCTGCATAACGTCGAGCTGAAGCCGGGCAAGGGCGGCCAGGTTGCGCGCTCTGCGGGAACTTCGGTTGAAGTCGTTGCGAAGGAAGGCGAGTACGTCACGCTTCGGATGCGCTCAACCGAAATGCGTCTCGTTCACGGCACCTGCCTCGGAACGATCGGCGTGGTCGGCAACGCAGAGCACGAGCTGCTTTCGCACGGAAAGGCCGGCAAGAGCAGATGGCTCGGCAAGCGGCCGAAGGTTCGCGGTGAAGTCATGAACCCGGTCGATCACCCGCACGGTGGTCGTACGCGCGGTGGACGAAATGTTGTTGACAAGTGGGGCAACAAGGAAGGCGTGAAGACGCGCAACAAGAAGAAGCCGTCAGAGCGCCTGATCGTCCGCGGCAGGAAGCGCGGCAAAGCGACGAAGTAGTCTCACACCATAGAGAATTCGTAAATGGCGAGAAGCATAAAAAAAGGTCCGTTCATTCAGGACGCGCTGATGAAGAAGGTCGAGACGATGAACTCGAATAACGCGAAGAAGGTCATCAAGACCTGGGCGCGCTCGAGCACCATCATTCCTGACTTCGTCGGTCACACCTTTGCGGTGCACAACGGCAACAAGTTCATCCCCGTGTACGTGACGGAGAACATGGTCGGCCACAAGCTGGGCGAGTTTTCACCGACGCGCCTGTTCCGCGGTCACACCGGTGCAAAAGCAGTGGACAAGAAGGCGTCCGGCGTTCCGGCCGGCGGCAAGGGAGGCAAGTAAGTAATGGCGATCCGCAAGAAAGCCGCTGCTCCCGCAGCCGAGCCAGCAAAGACGACGACCACCGCTCGCAAGACCGCGGCGAAGAAAGCCGCTGCCCGCAAGCCGGTGCAGCGTGCCGAAGCGCAGCCTGATGCCACCGCTATTCAGCGCGGCACCAGACAGTCGCCGTACAAGATGCGCTTGGTGATCGATCAGATCCGCGGGAAGAACGTGAACGAGGCGCTCGGCCTTCTCAAGTTCTCGAAGAAGCATGCAGCGAAGCAGATCGAGAAGACTCTCAACAGCGCCGTCGCGAATGCGGAATACGCAGCGCGCCAGGCGAATGAGTCGCTCGATGTCGATACGCTGTTCGTGAAGCACGCCATCGTGAACGAGGGGCCGAAGATCAAGCGATTCATGCCCGCCGCTCAGGGACGCGCCACTCCAATTCAGAAGCGAACGAGCCACGTGCACATCGTGGTCGGCGCGAAGGAAGGCAAGTAATGGGACAGAAAGTACATCCGATCGGCTTTCGCCTTGGAATCTCCAAGACGTGGCGCTCGACCTGGTACGCGAACCGCGATTTCCCTGCGCTCCTGCGCGAGGACGAGCTGCTTCGCACGTACCTCAAGCAGCGGCTGGGTCACGCAGCAATCTCCGACATCCGCATCGAGCGGAAGCCGGGCAAGGTTGTCGTCACGATTCACACCGGCCGTCCGGGCGTTGTCATCGGAAAGAAGGGAACCGAAGTCGACCAGCTGCGTGACGAGCTCGCGCAGATCTCCGGCAAGGAAGTCGGAATCAACGTCGAGGAAATCAAGCGTCCAGAGCTCGATGCACAGCTCGTCGCCGACAACATCGCGAACCAGCTCGCACAGCGTATCTCGTTCCGTCGCGCAATGAAGCGTGCGGTGCAGAGCGCAATGCGGATGGGCGCCGGTGGCATCAAGATCAAGTGCGGCGGCCGTCTTGGCGGCGCCGAAATCGCGCGTACAGAAGGATATCACGAAGGTCGTGTTCCCCTTCATACGCTTCGTGCCGATATCGACTACGCCACCAGCACCGCAAAGACCACGTTCGGCACCATCGGCGTGAAGGTCTGGCTGTTCAAGGGCGAGATCGTCGAAGATCGCCGCGGCAAGACCTACTCGACCGGCGTCTAGGAGAATAGAGCGATGCTGAGTCCGAAGAGAGTCAAGTTCAGAAAGATGTTCAAGGGTCGCATGAAAGGACTGTCGACGCGCGGTTCAACCGTTGCGTTCGGCGCCTATGGTCTGCAGGCGCTGGAGCCCGGCTGGGTTTCGAACCGGCAGATCGAAGCGGCCCGTGTTGCGCTCACGCGACACATCAAGCGTGGTGGAAAGGTCTGGATCAGAATTTTCCCCGACAAGCCGATCACGAAGAAGCCCGCCGAGACACGCATGGGTAAGGGAAAGGGTTCGCCTGAAGGTTGGGTGGCAGTCGTGAAGCCTGGCCGCGTGATGTTCGAGCTAGAAGGCGTAACGCCGGAAATCGCAAAGAAGGCAATGGCACTGGCTGGCGCCAAGCTCGGCGTGAAAACCAAGTTCGTAGCACGTGAGGAGGCGCACACTGATGCTGAGTAGTGAGATTCGCGACATGAGCGAGGGCGACATCGATGCCCGCATCGCAGAGCTCGAGGAAGAGAGATTCCGCCTCAAGTTCCGCGCTGGAACCGAGACGCTGGAAGATCCGCTCAGGCTTCGCGTGATTCGCAAGGATGTGGCGCGGTTGAAGACCGTGCTGAAGGAAAAGATCATCGGCATCGATCAGGCGCATTTGACCGATGCGAAGCCGAAGACGAAGGCGGGTGGCGCAAAGACGCGCCGCGTGCGCCGGACCAAGTCGGGTGCGACCCGCTCGAGCAAGAGGGCATAGGACAGAATGGCTGAAAACCTTGAGAACGCTCAGACGGCGAGCCGGCCGGCGCGAAAGACGCGTACCGGAATCGTTGTAAGCGACAAGATGGAAAAGACCGTTGTCGTCTCGATCGAGCGCCGGGTGCAGCATCCGGTGTACGGCAAGATGGTGCGGCGGACGAAGCGGCTGAAGGCGCATGACGAGAACAACGACGCGAAGACCGGCGATACCGTGCGGATCATGGAGACCCGCCCGATGTCCAAGGACAAGAGATGGCGCGTTGTCGAGATCGTCGAGCGCGCGCGATAGTCAATCACCGATAACCAGGAAAATTTCCAATGATTCAACAGGAATCGGTGGTCAAGGTCGCGGATAACTCGGGCGCAAAAACCGCGCTCGTCATCCGCGTGCTCGGCGGCACGCGCCGTCGCTATGCAGGTCTTGGCGACGTCGTGATTGTCGCAGTCAAGAACGCGCTGCCGAACGGAACCGTCAAAAAGTCGGAAGTCGCGCGCGGCGTAGTCGTGCGCACGGCAAAGGAAACGCGCCGCAAGGATGGCTCGTACATCCGCTTCGACGAAAACGCGATTGTCATCATCAACGAAGCGGGCGAGCCCCGCGCGACTCGTATCTTCGGCCCGGTGGCGCGTGAGCTCCGCGAGAAAAAGTACATGAAGATCGTCTCGCTCGCCCCCGAGGTCATATAGCATGCGTGATCTGAAATACAGAAAGACCGCCAAGAAGCGCAGCCGCACTCGTCACGGGATCAACTCCGAGCGCGCGAACATGCACGTGTCGAAGGGTGACACCGTGCGTGTGATGCGCGGAGACGACAAGGGCAAGGAAGGGAAGGTGTTACACATCTATCCCAAGACCGGCCGCGTGCTCGTCGAAGGCATCAACATCGTGAAGAAGCATCGCAAGGCCCGCACGGCCGACGATCAGAGCGGAATTATCGAGGCACCGGCACCGGTCGCTTCGTCGAATCTGATGCTGCTCGACGCGAAGACAGGTGAGCCGACCCGCACCAAGGCGCGGATCGACACCGACGGAACGAAAGAGCGCGTTGGCGTTCGTACCGGGGAACCGATTCCCCGCGTCCGCTGACCGGAGACAGATAAATGGCAACGAAAGAAAAGAAGACCGACAAGCCCTCAAAGCCCGCAAAGGGCGCCGGCGTACCGAATCAGGCCAAGCAGTCCAAGGCCGCGAAGGGCGACAAGAAGGGAGCAGAGATCAAGCAAGGCCCGCATGCGGGCGCCGATCTTCCCGTTCCGCCGCCGCGTCTCAAGGACTACTACAACAAGACAGTCCGCCCCCGGCTAATGGACCAGTTCCAGCTCGCAAACGTCCACCAGATTCCGACGGTCGAGAAAATCGTCGTGAACTGCGGCGTCGGCGAAGCGATCAAGAATCCAAAGGTTCTCGACCGCGTTGTCGAAGAGCTCGCGATCATCACGGGACAGCGGCCGGTTCGCCGCAAGGCGAAGAAATCGATCGCCAACTTCGGTCTTCGCGAAGGCCAGGAGATCGGCGCCGCGGTGACGCTGCGCGGAGCTCGCATGTGGGAGTTCCTCGATCGTTTCATCACTGTCGCGATTCCGCGCATCCGCGATTTTCGCGGAATCAACACGCGGTCATTCGACGGTCGCGGCAACTACAGCCTCGGCGTGAAAGAGCAGATGATCTTTCCGGAGATCAACTACGACATGGTCGAGCAGATCCATGGAATGGACATCACCTTCGTCACAACGACGAACAAGGACGACATGGCGCTGGCGCTTCTGCGCGAGCTCGGAATGCCGTTCCGCGGCGACGACAAGCCCATCATCGTGCCGTCAGCATGATGGGCACCAATCACTTCTTCAGTAGAGAGAATCGCTAATGGCGCGTAAAGCCATGGTTGAGAAGAGCAAGCGGAAGCCGAAGTTCCAGGTGCGGCAGCACAATCGCTGTCAGCGCTGTGGACGTTCGCGCGCGTTCCTCCGAACGTTCGGCCTGTGCCGAATCTGCTTCCGCGAGCTTGCACTTTCGGGACTGATCCCGGGCGTGCGCAAGGCTAGCTGGTAACCAATTACTTCTACGAGTCCGCGGCACTGCCGCAGATACTCCAGAACAAGGGAAAGAACTGCATGAGCATGACCGATCCGATTGCCGACATGTTGACGCGCATCCGCAATGCCTGCGGAGCAAAGCACCGCCGCGTAGACATGCCGGGCTCGAAAATGAAAGTTGAGATCGCGAGAATCCTGAAGGACAACAACTTCATTCAGGACTTCCGCACTCTCGAGGAAGAGAGCGGCCGCAAGACGCTTCGCGTTGTACTCAAGTACGCGCAGAGTGGGCAGCCGGTTATCCGCGAGCTGAAGCGTGTTTCCACGCCCGGACTCCGGAAGTACGTCGGCGTGCAGGAGATTCCGCGCGTTCGCAACGGCCTCGGCATGGCGATCCTCAGCACCTCACAAGGGCTCATGTCGGACCGTCAGGCACGTCAGGCGCGCACGGGCGGCGAGATTCTCGCCCTCGTCTGGTAAGGAGCGAACATGTCACGTATTGGAAAGAATCCGATTGACGTTCCGGCAGGTGTCACGGTCACCCTCGACGGAAATCACGTATCGGTTAAGGGTCCGAAGGGAGAGCTTTCGCGCTCCATTCCGGCCGACATGCTGATCAAGAACGAGAACGGCCAGATCACGGTGAATCGCCCTTCTGACGAAGCAAAGCACAAGGCGCTTCACGGATTGAGCCGCACGTTGATCGCCAACATGGTCGAAGGTGTTACGAAGGGCTTCTCGAAGCAGCTCGACATCGTCGGCGTTGGATACAAGGCGGAAGCGCGTCCCTACGGACTGCAGCTCGCTCTTGGATACTCGCATGCGATCGAGTACAAGGCGCCGAAGGGCATCACGCTCAAGGCACCGCTGCCGACGCAGATCCTCATCGAAGGCGCGAACAAGGAAATCGTTGGACAGGTTGCGGCCGAGCTTCGCAGCCTTCGTCCACCCGAGCCGTACAAGGGCAAGGGCATCAAGTACGCAGGCGAGCAGATTCGGCGTAAGGCCGGAAAGGCGGGAGGCAAGTAATGGGAAAGACAGCAACCGCGCGCACGCGTTCGGGACTGCGCACGCGCCGTCACTTCCGCGTTCGCAAGAAGGTCAACGGCACGGCAGAGCGTCCGCGTCTCGTGATCTACCGCTCGCTGAAGCACATCTACGCACAGCTCGTGGACGACGACAAGCAGCACACGCTGATGACCGTCACCGATGCAGGTTTCGAAGGAAAGAAGACAGCAAAGTCCACCGAAGTCGGCAAGCGAATCGCCGAGAAGGCGAAGGAAGCCGGAGTCAAGGCGGTCGTATTCGACCGCGGTGGTTACAAGTATCACGGCCGCGTGAAAGCAGTGGCCGACGGAGCCCGCGAAGGCGGGCTGGAGTTTTAAGCAATGGCTGAAAACGAGACAGAAGCGGGATCACCCGCAGCAGAAGAGCGTCCGGCAGCAGCGCGCAGCGGCCCGGGTCGCAGCGCACGCAGTGGTGGCGGAGCCGGAGGCCCTGGCGGTCGCGGCGGACGCGGCGGCGGAGCTGGACGTGGCGGCCCCGGTGGCGGACGCGGTGGACCGGGTGGTGGACGTGGTGGTCCTGGCGGCGGAAGCGGCGGTCGTGATGGCGCTCCAGGTCGCGGTCGCGACGGAAAGGGCGGACGTGACGGCGGTCGCGGCGACGGTGGTCGCGGCGACGGCGGCAGTGAGCTCGTCGAGAACGTCATCGCGATCAACCGCGTTGCCAAGGTCGTGAAGGGTGGACGTCGTTTCTCCTTCAATGCTCTCGTCGCCGTTGGCGACGGTCAGGGCAAAGTTGGATTCTCCACCGGAAAGGCGAACGAAGTTTCTGAAGCGGTCCGCAAGGCTGTCGATGGCGCGCGCAAGAATATGCAGCGTGTCCCGATGACCGGCAGCACGATTCCGCACGAAGTCGTTGGCCAGCACGGTGCCGGCAAGGTTCTGATGAAGCCTGCAGCACCGGGAGCCGGTGTCATTGCTGGTGGTGCAGTTCGCGCCATCATGGAATGCGCAGGCATCAGCGACATTCTCACCAAGAGCCTCGGCTCGACCAATCCGCACAACATGGTGCTGGCGGCGCTCGACGGGCTCAAGCAGCTCACGACCGTTGAAGAGATCGCGCGCGAGCGCGGTGTCGAAGTCAGCTCACTCGGCTACCGATCGAGAGCAAAAGTAAAGGAGGCGCAACTTGCCTAGAACACACGTATGGTGGAACACGAAGGGCCCTCGCAGCACGCCGAAGTCGATCCTGACGACGGGAAAAGTTCGGATCAAGCAGGTTCGCAGCGGCATCGGACACTCATGGCGCATGCGCCAGACGCTCGAGGCGATGGGTCTTCGTCATCACCAGGCAGAAATCATAGTGCAGGATTCACCATCTCTGCGCGGTCAGATCAAACGCGTCCGTCACCTCGTTGAAGTGACGACGGTCGAGGAATAACCCAGTGGCTAGCAGAAAGAAGGCGGCTGAAGCCGTCGCAACTGAAGGCGTCGAAAAGCTGGGCCTGCACAATCTCGTGCCGGCCCCAGGGTCGCACCGTGACCGCAAGCGGCTTGGCCGCGGACCGGGATCGGGCACCGGAAAGACGTCAGGTAAGGGACACAAGGGTATGAAGGCGCGCGCAGGACACCACGGACCGGGTGGAGGAAAGCCGCAGTTCGAAGGTGGCCAGATGCCGCTCACGCGACGCCTGCCAAAGCGCGGTTTCACGAATATCTTTCGGGTTGAGCATCAGGTTGTTCGTCTGAGCGACCTGGAGCAGCGTCTTCCGGAAGGAACCGAAGTAACGAGAGACGCTCTCATCAAGGCTGGACTGATCACGGCACGCAAGGGTCCGGCTAAGGTGCTCGCAAATGGCGATCTGTCACGCGCGGTAACCGTTCGCGGTGTCAAGATGAGCGCGGGTGCGCGCGAAAAGATCGAAGCGGCCGGCGGCCGCGTCGAGGAGTAGAATGGCACAAAACAACCCGGCAGCGGCCGTTCAGAACATCTACCGAACCCCCGAGCTGTGGCGAAAAATCACCTTCACCTTTATCTGCCTGGTGATCTACCGCACCGGTGCACATATCACGGTGCCGGGTGTTGACGTAGTTGCTCTCACTGACTTTTTCAAGAATCAGGGAAGCGGCGGCATTCTCGGTCTTTATGACCTCTTCGTAGGTGGCGGCTTGTCGCGCGCGACGGTTTTCGCGCTCGGCATCATGCCGTACATATCGTCCAGCATCTTCATGCAGATCGCCGGCGCAGTAGTACCGAGCGTCGAAAAGATGCAGAAGGACGAAGAGGGCCGGAAAAGGATCACGCAGTGGTCACGCTATCTCACGGTGATTCTGGCGATGGTGCAGGGATGGGGCTTTGCCCTGTTCACTTCATCGTTGCAGAACGCTGTCGTGAATCCGGGCTTCGGCTTCAAGCTCCAGATGGTGCTGTTCCTCACAGCCGGCGCGATCTTCGTGATGTGGCTTGGCGAGCAGATCACCGAGCGCGGCCTCGGCAACGGTGCGTCGTTGATCATTTTCTTCTCGATCGTCGAGCGCTTCTGGCCGGGCATCTTCAGCACGTTCCGCTTCGTCCAGACGCAGGCGGTCGGACTGTTCTCCCTGCTCGTCCTCGGCATCGTGATGGTTGCGGTCGTCGCGGCGACGATTGCCGTGACGATGGCTGCACGGCGCATCATGATTCAGATTCCGCAGCGCACGATGGCTCGCGGACGGATGCGTGAGTCGGCGAAAAACTTCATTCCGCTTCGCGTAAATGCATCTGGCGTTATGCCGATCATCTTCGCGCAGTCGGTGATCGTCGTTCCTGGCGCGATCGCGCAGTTCAGCGGCAACGCGCAGGCCCAGCGCATGGCTGAGTTCTTCGCTCCGGGTACATGGCTGTTCTACGTACTGCAGGCCGTTTTGATCGTGTTCTTCACGTACTTCTACACGTCGATCATCTTCAATCCGCTCGACCTGTCGGAGAACCTTAAGAAGCAGGGTGGATTCATTCCCGGCGTAAAGCCAGGAACGAAGACAGCCGAGTACATCGACTACGTAGTCACGCGTATCACGCTGCCCGGCGCAATCTTCCTGACTTTCATCGCGCTTCTTCCGCAGTTCATCTCTGATGCCGTGAACGTTCCATTCCGGTTCGGCGGAACGTCTCTGCTCATCGTCGTTGGCGTTGCCCTCGATACGATGCAGCAGGTCCAGCAGCACCTCCTGCTGCGCAAGTACGACGGATTCATGAAGAAGGGCCGCGTGCGTTATCGCGGTCGTCAGGCGATGGGCGGCTTCTAAGCCGTCCGTCGCATGATCCTCGTTCTTCTTGGACCGCCTGGCGCGGGGAAGGGCACGCAGGGTGAGATAATCGCCCAGCGTCTGACCCTTCCCAAGATTGCAACTGGTGATGTTCTCCGGGCGGCAGTGCGCGATGGCACCGAACAGGGCCTCGCTGCCAAGGCCTACATGGACCGCGGTGACCTCGTACCCGATTCGGTCATCCTCGGCATCATGAAGGAAGTGTTGTCGTCACCGGCAGCCGCGAAAGGCGCGATACTCGACGGCGTCGTTCGCACCGTTCCACAGGCCGAGGGGCTCACGCAGATGCTCGCAGAGCTCGGCCGAAAAGTTGATAAGTTTTTGCTGTTCGACGTTCCTGAGGACGAGCTGGTCAAGCGCCTTGGCGGCCGCGTTGTGTGCGACAGTTGCCAGACGCCGTACAAGGGTCTCGAGCCCGGGACCAAGTGCGAGAAATGCGGTGGAAACCTCGTCCGCCGAAAGGACGACGAGCCAGAATCGATCCGCAACCGGCTCAAGGTTTATCAGGCCCAGACCGAGCCGGTGATCGAGTGGACGAAGGAAAGGATGATGCAGCTGGTGAAGATCGACGCGACGGGTGATGTTGACGAAATAACCGAGCGGACGATGAAGGGCCTGGAGGAAGAGTGATTCAGCTCAAGTCACAGCGCGAGATCGAGATCATGGCCAAAGGCGGCCGTATTCTCGCGGACACTGTGAAGCTGATGGAACAGTCGGTGAAGCCGGGCATGACAACGGCGCAGCTTGACGCCATCGCTGAAGACTTCATCCGGAGCCATCCGGGAGCGGTGCCGTCGTTCAAGGGGCTGTACAACTTCCCGGCGAGCATCTGCAGCTCGATCAATAACGAGATCGTGCACGGCATCCCGTCGAAGAAGCGCGTCCTGAACGAAGGTGACGTGGTTTCGATCGACGTCGGCGTGCAGTTCGACGGATATCACACGGACTCTGCGACGACGGTTGCGGTGGGAAGAGTTTCTGCCGAGTCAGAGAAGCTTCTTACCGTTACACGCGAGGCACTCGACGCGGGCGTGAAGGCAGCGCGTGCGGGGAATCATCTTGGCGACATCGGCGCGGCGGTGCAAGGGATCGTCGAGAATGCAGGCTTCAGCGTGGTACGCGATCTGGTCGGACATGGCATCGGCACTGGGTTTCACGAAGAGCCGCAGGTGCCGAACTACGGAAAGCCGAAGCGTGGAATTCGACTCGTTCCGGGACTGACGATCGCGATCGAGCCGATGGTGAACATCGGAAAGCCGGGAATCCGCACCATGCCTGACAAGTGGACTGTCGTGACGATGGATGGAACGCGATCAGCGCACTTCGAGCACACCGTCGCGATTACAGAGAACGGTCCAAGAATACTGACAGCGGCATAGACGTTCGCACTCAGCGGGTCTGCCTTTTAATGTGTTAAGGCTGTTTCTACCATCGCGCAAGCTTCGGCAGCCGACCGAGACGCACGCGCGACAAGCTCAAGTGCCTCTCGCTCTAGTTCTGCACCGAGGGATTTGTCCGTAAGTGCTCTGACATTCACTCTCACATTGTACGCCGCGCCCTTGCAGCCAGCCTCAGCGAGAAGAGCCGCGACGCCCGCATCAGTCAAAGCGTTCGTATTTCCCTTCGTCGCGACAATCAGCGCGAGCTCCGCAACTCGCGCGCAGACGCGAGCTGTCTCCAATGGAACTTCAGCGGCGCCGAGCAGGGCTGTCGTTATCTGCCCATCGCGGCTGGCAACCTCAGAGTTTGAGTCTTTGGGAAGCTTGTATGCGGCAGACACCAGTGCGTAAGCATCGGCATCACGATCGACCAGCTTCGAGAGCCGTGACGTAAGGTCGTCGACCTCTTTCACGAGCTCGCCCATCTCTGCTTCGACGTCGGCGTATTTCTTTCGTCCGATTGTGAGACCCGTCACCATTCGAGTGAGGGCGGCAGCGAGCGCGCCGGCATACGCTGCGACGCTTCCTCCGCCTGGAACCGGATCCGATGATGCGATTGCCTTCAGAAAATCGTTTGGAGTCACGCCGGCTGTTGACGCTGCCATTGCCTTCGCGACCTGGCGCTCCAGGACTTGATCGCCCGTGAATTGAGCGAGCTTCAAGTGATCCTTTGAAGCTTCAAACAATACTTTTTCGGGAACGAGTCCGATGATTTCGCTCCACGTGACCTTGACGCCTCCCGCGCGCGCCTTTTCCGAGATGAAATCAAAAACGGTATGCAGTGCTGTCTGATCTGTATCGACGAGATTCATCGACACTTGCGCTTGCCCGTCTACTTCGAGTCCAAGACCTTTCACGGCGTTGAATCCGCCAGATGATTCACGGACCTGCTTCGCGATCGACTTGGCAAGCGGGAGGTTGGACGCGGGGCCAAGGTAGACATTGTATGCGACGAGGAAAGGGCGGGCACCGATGGCGGAGGCGCCTGCCGATTCGTGGATCTTGTTCGGACCGAAGTCGGGCTCGCGATCAGGATTGGTGCCGATTTCGTCGCGAAGCCCTTCGAATTGCCCGCGGCGAACGTCCGCGAGATTTGTTCGGGTTGGCCGCGAAGCAGCCTTTTCATAGAGAAAGACCGGGATACCGAGCTCTTTGCCGGCGCGCTCGCCAAGTTTTTTCGCCAGCGCGATGCAATCTTCCATCGTCGAGTCTTCGAGAGGGACAAACGGAACCACATCGGTCGCACCGATTCGTGGATGCTCTCCCTGATGCCCGCGAAGGTCGATGCGCGCGGCCGCTTCCTTCATTCCGGCGAACGCAGCGTCGACGACGCTATCGATTGGCGCGACGAATGTTATCACTGAGCGGTTGTGAGATTCGTCTGACGACGAGTCGAGAATCGTAACTCCCGACACTGAAGCGATCGCATCGCGAATCGCGGTTACGATTCGCGGGCGGCGTCCCTCAGAGAAATTTGGAACGCACTCTATGAGTTTCACTTTATCGAATCCATGATTTCATCCGGGGCGAGAAGGGTCCGCAGAAGCCAGAGGTGAATGTCAGGGTTGCCGGCAATGACTGGACCTGCCGATACATCGCGCTCCTCGCCGGCGAAGTTGGTGACGACTCCTCCGGCTTCCCGAACGAGAAGTATTCCGGCGGAAATGTCCCACGGAGCGAGGTCGAGCTCCCAGAAACCGTCGAAGCGTCCGCAAGCGACGTCGGCCAGGTCGAGCGCGGCCGATCCGGCCCTCCTGATGCCGGCAGTATCCCGTGTCACCGCAATGAATTGCCTCGCGTATCGCTCCAGCTGGTCCTGCTGTTTGAACGGAAAGCCGGTGCCGATGAGCGCGCGCGAAGGCTCTGACATCTCGGAGACGCGAATGGGTTTGCCGTTGAGCCTGGCGCCCTGATTGACGATTGCCGTGAAGCACTCACTTGTCGTGACGTTCAGGATGACCCCGGCAACGAGCACTCCATCCTGAAGGGCTCCGATCGAGACGGCGTATTGCGGGTACCCGTGCAGGAAATTGGTGGTGCCGTCGAGCGGGTCAGCGATGAACGTTAGTCCGGGGGACGAAAGCCCGGTCTCAGGCGAAAGTTCTTCGCCAACGACTCGGGCATCGGAAAATCGCTCGCCAATTATTTTTGCGATCGCTCGCTCGGCGCCCCGATCCACCTCCGTTACGAAATCGGCCGAGCCTTTCGACTCCCAGTGCAGCGATCCGAGGTGCACTGAGGCGTTGCGAATAACAGCGGCGGCGGCATGCGCCGCCTCGACCGCAACGTGGAGTATCACATCATGTGTTACGGCATCGCTCGGTGCGGTGTCTGAATTTCCTTGCAACGCGTTCCTCTCACTCGTTAACTTCGGCCGATGCAACAATCCAGGATCTTCAGCGGAATTCAGCCCTCAGGCGAGCTGCACATCGGCAACTACCTCGGCGCCGTGAAGAACTGGGTAAAGCTGCAGCGGGAATACGAATCGATCTTTTGCATTGTCGACTATCATGCGATCACCGGATTTTACGAGCCCGATGATCTCAGGCGGCGGACCCGCGACATGGCGATCTCGCTGCTTGCCGCAGGAATAGATCCGTCTGTATGCACGCTATTCGTGCAGTCGGCGGTGCCGGAACATACCGAGCTGGCCTGGATATTCAACACGGTCACGCCGCTGGGGGAGCTCGAGCGCCAGACGCAATTCAAGGAAAAATCGGCGAAGCAGGAAAGCATTTTGGCTGGGATTCTCAACTACCCCGTCCTGCAGGCTGCTGACATCCTATTGTATAAGGCCGATCTCATTCCGGTGGGCGAAGACCAGGTTCAGCACCTCGAGCTCTCTCGCGAGATCTGCCGCCGCTGGAATACGCGGTTCGATCCCGCCTACGTAAGACAGATTGAAGCGAGAACGGCTGCCACTACACCAGAGGCTGGGCAGGCGGAGGTCGTCGGCTTTTTTCCTGAACCCAAGCCGCTGTTGACGACCACGCGGCGGATCATGGGACTCGACGGTCAGGCGAAGATGTCCAAGTCCCTTGGCAATACCATTGGATTGCTCGAAGAACCGAAAGACATCTGGGAAAAGCTGCGTCCGGCGATGACCGATCCCGCACGCGTTCGCAAAACCGATCCCGGTACTCCGGAGATCTGCAACATCTACAATCTTCACAAGGCATTCAGCGACACAGCTACCGTAGATCACGTTGCAGTGCAATGCAGAACGGCGGGCTGGGGCTGCATCGACTGCAAGAAGGTATTGTTGGAATCGATGGAGGCCGAGCTCACGCCGATACGGATGCGCGCGAAGGAACTTCGTGCGGATCCAGCCGCGCTCGACGAGCCGCTTGCTCGCGGAGCCGAGCATGCGCACGCTATGGCGAGCGAAACACTTCGCGAAGCGAAGCACATGATGGGGCTCACCTAACGATCCCCGAGACTGATCTCCGCTCGCGAGCAACGACCGCGCGCGAGATCGTGGCGAGACTCGCATCAACATCGCGGTTCGCCGGCAGCGACGCCGAAACTGACGCGCGAGGCTACTGCCGTTCGCTGCTCGAGGAGCGCGGCTTCTCGGTTGAAGAACAACAATTCGAGTACTCGCAGGTGCCAGGGCGGTGGGGCCCGTCGCTAGTCGCACTTCTCGCCGCAGCTGCCGTATGGCTCGGCGTTCATTTCGCGACCCGACATCATCAACCATTGCTTGGATTAATCGTCGATCTTGGCGGACTCTCACTCCTGAGCCTGCTCGGCTACTGGGTGACGAGAAAGGGAGTTCTCGATTTTCCGTTTGGACGGGCTGTTGCGACCAACCTGGTGGCGACAAGAAACGCGGAGGAATCCCGGCCGTGGCTTTGGCTCGCGGCTCACGTCGATTCAAAGTCGCAGACGATTCCGATGATCGCGCGCGTGGCATCTGCTGTCGCGTTTACGCTTGCGTCAGCAGGCGCGACTCTCTCGATGTTCGTTTTAGCGGCATTCTCGATTCGCAATCACCCGGACCGGATGCTGGATGTCCCATCGTCGTTCGGACCAGTGGCGACGCTTTTCTCGTGGATTGCGGTGACCGCCGCGACGCCGATTATTTTTTGTTTTGTCCGGAATGAATCGCATGGCGCGCTCGACAATGCGTCCGGCGTTGCAACAGTAATTCTTGTTGCCGAACAAATCGATCCATCGCGCAACGTCGGCATCGTGATAACGAGTGCCGAGGAGCTCGGCCTGGCGGGCGCGCGATACTTCGCAGCGACCGAACCAACCGGGGAAGTCGCGATCAACTGCGACACCATTGACGAAACCGGTGCCTTCAGATGCATGGCGAGCGGAATGAGAATCCATCGCCTTGACGAGGCAATCGATCAAGCCGCCAGCAACCTCGGGATTACAACTTCTGGAATTCCGGGACGTGCTCGGCGCGCGTCCCTTCGGCTTCGGCCGATGATTCCAGGCATTTTGGCGGACAACATGGCTTTCACCGACGCGGGCTGGGAGTCGTTCACGCTCAGCCGTGGAAACATCGGCACGCTTGGGCTCGTACATACTTCAAAGGATGTCCCGGACCGGGTGAAAGGCACCGGCATTGCAATGGCAGCGGATTTCATCGCTGCAATCGTTCAGGAGCTCGGCTGATGGCTTTCGGATTACTGGTGCTGGTGCTCGTGCTGTCGCTGGTGCTCATCGCGCTCGGACTTCCGGGTTTGTGGGTGATGATCGCGAGCGCTGTCGTTTACAACATCGTGGTTCCCTCGGCGCCGATCGGCTGGTTTACGCTGGTTGGTATCGGCGTGCTGGGCATTATCGCCGAGGTGATCGAGTTCAGCCTGTCGGGAAAGTTCGCGCGGAAGTTTGGGGGCTCCAGACGCGCCGGCTGGTGGGCGATTTTTGGCGGGATGATCGGTGCCTTCATGGGTTTCCCCATCCCGATCATCGGGCCGATGATTGGGGCCTTCGTCGGAAGCTTCGTCGGCGCCCTCGCAGGTGAGCTCAGTGTTGGATCGGGCGGCGCGGCCTCGACCAAAGTCGCGACCGGGGCGCTCATTGGACGGGTCGCTTCGACTGCCGTGAAAATCGCGATTGGATGCACGATCGCGTCGTGGATTTTCTTCGCAGCGATGGCTTAAGTCAAAGGGTTGCTCCCTGCTGATTGACACCACACCCTGGCTCCGTAGATTGACTCAACGCCCCGTGCAAATGCCCGGGGCGTTTCCATTTTCCGTCCTTTTACGCTCGCGCCCGTCGCAGAGCCTGCCCGGAATCTCTCCGCGCACTGGAGTGGCATGTTCGATTCGAAGACGCGCACCGTTGTAATTGTTGGTGCGCAATGGGGCGACGAAGGGAAGGGGAAGCTCGTTGATGTGCTCGCTGAAAAGGCGGACTGGGTTGTCCGCTATCAGGGCGGCGCCAACGCCGGACACACCGTGCACATCGGCGAGAAGTCGTTCGTGCTGCATCAGATTCCAAGCGGCATCATGCATCCAGGTGTTCGCTGCGCGATTGGAAACGGAGTGGTCCTGGACCCCGACACGCTATTCACCGAAATCGATGAGTTGATCGCTGACGGCGTTGACGTACAGGGTCGCCTCTACGTCAGCGATCGCGCGCACCTTGTGCTTCCGTATCACAAGATGGTCGACGGGCTCTCGTCGGCGAGCAAGGAGATTGGTACTACTGGCCGCGGGATTGGTCCCGCCTATGAGGACAAGATCGGGCGTCGCGGGGTACGCGTGCTCGACCTGCGTCACGTCGATCGTCTCAGGGATCTCGTCGAGAGAGGCGTCAGACATGCGAACGCTCTTCTCACATCCTTTGGAGTTACGGAACGAGCCGACGTCGATTCGACGATGAAGCTACTCGAGCGACTCGCGCCACGACTTCTTCCGATCACTGAAGATGTGGGTCTCGTCATCCATCGGGCCATCAAACAGGGCGCAAATGTCCTGCTGGAAGGGGCGCAGGGCTCTCTCCTCGACATCGATCACGGTACGTATCCATTCGTTACGTCGAGCAACACGACGTCAGGTGGCGCGGCAATCGGAGTCGGCATTGCGCCGACCGCGATCCATGCGGCTCTCGGAATCGTGAAGGCGTATACGACGCGCGTCGGGAATGGACCGCTTCCGACCGAGCTCGAAGAGCCGCTCGGTTCCGAAATGCGAAGACTGGGCAATGAGTTTGGCGCGACTACTGGTCGTCCAAGGAGATGCGGCTGGTTTGACGGTGTCGTTGTTCGCTACGCAGCGCGCGTCAACGGGCTCACGGGTCTGGCGGTAACCAAGCTCGACGTGCTCGACACTTTCGACAAAATCGCGCTCTGTACGGGGTACAAGGTGGGGAACGATCTGTACACTGAATTTCCAGGCGATCTGGCGGCACTCGACGGAGCACAACCTCAATACGAATGGATGGACGGCTGGCAGAAGGACACGTCAACATCCCGATCTCTCGACGAGCTTCCTTCGCCGGCGAGGCAATACCTTGATCGAATTCAAGAGATTGTCGAAACTCCGATTTCCCACGTGAGCGTTGGGACTCGTCGCGATCAGATCATCTCGGGCTCGTAACTGAGCGGTTGGACACAGAGACCACAGAGATCACAGAGCAAGCCAAACTCTGTGGTCTTTTCCTTTCAGACAAAATCTCCCGCGCGTGTTCCTGTTTTTTGGTTTAAACAACGGAACGGCGTTGAAAATCGAGCGACCGCAGTTCCGTCGTTTAACAAAAAATACGGGACTTTCGTCGGAGGTTCGGCGTGAAAGCAAAAGACCACAGAGTTTGTTCTGTGGTCTCTGTGGTCTCTGTGTCCAGAGCCGTTGCGTTGGCACGAGAAGAGCAAGTTTTCGCTAGCTCGCAGACTTAAATGGGAGGGGTAGACCCCCTCTTTTGCTATATTTAGCAGCTTATGCCGAACCACCCAGACGTGATGGAAAAGCTCGTGTCGCTGTGCAAGCGACGCGGCTTCATCTTCCAATCTTCAGAGATATACGGTGGCACGGGGTCCGTATGGGACTACGGGCCGCTTGGCGTTGAGTTGAAGAAAAATCTTCAGGAGCGCTGGTGGAGCGCGATGGTGCGCTCACGCTCCGATATCGAAGGTCTCGACTCCGCCATCCTCATGCATCCTCGCGTGTGGGAAGCGAGCGGGCACGTGGGCGGGTTCGTCGATCCACTTGTTGATTGCCGCAACTGCAAGAAGCGCTTTCGCGCCGACGATCCAAGAATCAAGGGTGTTCCCGGAACGCCAGAAGCGCAGTGTCCCGCCTGCGGCATGAAAGGCACGCTTGGCGAAGCGCGACAGTTCAATCTCATGTTCAAGACGTTCATGGGCCCAGCCGAAGACACAGCCGCGATCGTTTACCTGCGGCCTGAAACGGCGCAGGGAACGTACGTGAATTTCCTCAACGTTCAGCAGTCCACGCGGCAGCGAGTTCCATTCGGCATCGCGCAGATTGGCAAGGCGTTCAGGAACGAGATCACGCCAGGCAACTTCATCTTCAGAACCCGCGAGTTCGAGCAGATGGAGATGCAGTTCTTCGTCGAGCCAGGCACGGACATGGAGTGGTTCGAGTACTGGAAGGCCGAACGAATGAAGTGGCATCAGGGGCTGGGCCTGGCTCCGGAACGGCTCGAGTTCCATCAGCACACCGCCGACGAGCTCGCACACTATGCACGCGCTGCGTTCGACGTTCAGTTCGACTTTGGCGGCACTCTCGGGTTCCAGGAAATCGAAGGCATCCACAACCGTGGCGACTTCGACCTCACGCAGCACCAGAAATTCTCGGGCAAGAAGCTCGAGTACTTCGACCAGGGCGCCAACAAGCGGTTTGTGCCGTTCGTGGTCGAGACCGCTGTCGGTCCAAACCGCACACTGCTCGCGCTGCTCGTCAACGGATATCGCGAAGAGGCAGTGGAAGGCGAGACCGAAGGGCGTGTTGTGCTCGGATTGCAGCCGGCTCTGGCACCTATCAAGGCGGGTGTGTTCCCTCTCGTGAAGAAAGACGGCCAGCCTGAAATGGCAAAGAAAATCGCCGACGATCTGCGTCAATCGTTTGCAGTGTTTTACGACGACGGCGGAGCGATCGGTCGACGGTACAGGCGTCAGGATGAAATCGGCACACCGTTCTGCATCACAGTCGACTTCGATTCCGCCGCGAACAATTCCGTCACTGTTCGCGATCGGGACACGCTCCTGCAGGAACGAATCGGCGTTGATGCGCTCAGGGATTACATCGGATCGCGAATCGCCGGATGACGGATCTAACGCTCGACCGCCTGCGAAAAGACGGCCAGGCGTTCACTGAGGAGATTTCACGCGAGGGCTATCTCGCACACTCGGGCAAAAAACCTTCGGCTGAATTCAAACCGATCTACGACCGTTACGCGCACGTGCTTGGCGATGAAGCACTCGCGCTGACCGTCGATCAGTTCAAGAGCACCTTGAAGGGAAGCGAAGAGCATCGGTCAGCCTCGCTGCTTCTAGAATGGCAGCTCGAATCGCAGGCATCGCGCTCGTTGGCCGAGCTCGACGAGCGCGAAATCGCGTGGGAAAGCTCAGCCGTCATCACGACCGATGACGACAAGCAAATCCCGTATCAGACTGCAGCGATCGAGATCGCTAATGAAAAGGACCGAAAAAAGCGTCTTGCGCTGGACGAGGCGCGCGTCAGGCTAGTCGCAGCCGAGCACGCGCCGATTCGCCGGGCGAGAATCGAGAGGGAGCGGGAATTCATCGAGTCGCTCGACGTCGGCGGATCCTACAACAAGGCATTTGAGGAAATCACTGGCGTTTCGCTGGAGAAACTCTCGGCGGAGTGCGCGGCGTTTCTCCGCGACAGTCAGTCGATGTGGGACGAGACGCTGCCTTTCCATCTTAAAAAGTCGCTCGGCATCAAGCCGTCTGAAGCGACACGCTCGGACGCGCTGGCCCTGCTTCGGGCGAGTGAATACGACGGCGTTTTTCCGGGCGATCGCCTTCAGGAATCAGTGAACAGGCAGCTTTCCGAGATGGGCGTCGACCCGTTTGCAGGCGGAAGAATCATTTACGACGTCGGAGACAGGCCGGGAAAGCGAGCCCGCGCTTTCTGCGCTCCGACGCGGGTGCCGGAAGAGGTCTATCTCGTTCTGCGGCCGCACGGCGGCCAGAGCGACTATACGACTCTGCTTCATGAGGCCGGACATGCGCTTCATTTCGCAAACGTCCGCGATGACTATCCGTTCGAATACCGCTGGCTTGGCGACAACTCGGTGACTGAAGCATATGCGATGCTGATGGACCATCGCATTCAGGACCGCGGGTGGCTGCTGCGCTACACCCAGATCCGGTCTCGCGACATGGACAACTATCTTCGCCTCGCCGGCTTCGAGGAACTTCACTATCTGCGACGGTACTGCGCAAAGCTCGTCTACGAAGTGGAGGCATACGGCGGCAGGTTGAGCTGGAACAGTCTCGAAGACCTGTACGTCGAAACGCTTACCGCTGCGACGAATTTTCAGTATCGTGCGGCCGATGCGTTCATCGACTTTGATCCGCGGTACTACTCCACTCGCTACCTGCGAGCGTGGCAGCTTCAGGCGCAGCTCAACGAAGCGCTCGTGTCGCGCTTCGATATGGACTGGTTTCGAAATCCGTCTGCCGGCCCATGGATGATCAGCGAGCTGTGGTCGGAAGGTCAGCGCGAAACAGCGGAAGAGATCGCCGCACGGGTCAATCTCAAAGGTGAAGGGCTCTCGTTCGCACCATTGCTCCGCAACATCGAGAGACTGCTTGGAAGCTGAACGCGCGATAACGGAATCGGAGACGGTCGCTCTCCTTCAGGCACTCATCAGGTTCGATACAACGAATCCTCCGGGCAATGAACTCCCGCTAGCGCAATTCCTCGAAGATATTTTCGCCGAAGGAGGTATTCCGACAACGCTGTTGCTGCCGACGCCGTCGCGTGCTGCGCTGATCGCCCGTCTCAAGGGAAACGGAAACAAGCGACCGATAATTCTTCTGGCGCACATGGACGTCGTTGGAGTAGAGCGCGAGAAATGGTCGTGCGATCCATTCGGCGGAGTAGTGCGCGACGGATTCGTATATGGCCGGGGCGCGATTGACGACAAGGGCATGCTCGCAGCTAATGTCATGGCGATGCTGCAGCTCAAGCGAAGCGTGATCGATGCCGGTCGTGAACTAGAGCGCGACGTCGTGTTCATCGCGACCTCGGATGAAGAATCGGGCGGCGCTCATGGAATGCGCTGGCTCGTTGAGAATCATCCTCAGTACCTTGACGCAGAGTTCGCAATCAACGAAGGTGGTCGCACGCGAATCATCGAAGGCGGCAAGCGTTATCTGGCGATCCAGACGTCAGAGAAAATCTCCCATCAGGTGAAGGTCACCGCGCGCGGTCCTGCCGGTCACGCTGCGATTCCACTTGCCGACAACGCGATCTTTCAGCTTGGGGGTGCGCTGGAGAAGCTGGACGTCTATCGCGAACCTGTAACACTCAACTCGACGACGAGTCGTTTTTTCAGTGAGTTGGCGAGGGTATGGCCCGCACCGGAGGTTGCGCAGGCAATGCGCGCGATCGTGTCCGACGATCTGGTAGAGAGTGCGAAGGGAGCGAGTGTACTGGCTGAGATCCCCGTATTCAACGCCGTCATGCGAAACGGGATTTCTCCAGTAGGCTTATCGGGCGGTGTCGCCGGCAACGTCATTCCCGCAGAGGTGAGTGCGACTCTGAATGTTCGCACAATTCCCGGTCACCGCATAGAGGACGTCGTGGATCGAATCAGAGCGGTGATTGCCTCTGAATCGGTGACGGTGGAGATAGCGTCGCAAGGCGAGGAAGCTCCCGGCTCGGATCCGGATTCCGCGCTGTTCACGGCTATCGCCACCGCCGCGAAGGCGCTCGATCCGGATATCGCTGTTGTTCCGTACCTGAGCACGGGCGGCACGGACAGCGCGCATCTCAGGAGACTGGGAATCGATGCCTATGGAATTCTTCCATTCCCGATGCAGCAATCGGACGAAGAGCGCATGCACGGGCACGACGAGCGCGTGCCCGTGAAATCTCTGCATTTCGGAGCGCGGCTCATTTATGAGTCGGTGATCGGGGTAGCGACTGTCTGACCCGGCTTGTCCCCCGCCTCAAATAGCCGGTACATTGCAGATTGATTCCCTATCCAACCATTGATGACAGTCCATAGAAACTCTCAAAGCAGCCGGACGCTTCAGGAAATCGAAACGACCCTCTCCGGCCCCGAAGTCATTGCTGCCGCAAAGGATTTTTTTGCGCATAGAAACGGTATCTACGCCGCCTTTCTGGACAAGGAAGGGCCCGGCTACGTGACGTTTCGCGGGCAGGGTGGAGAAGAGATCGTAATAGGCGTCGCGCAGGCGGGAGCTGCGACGAGGGTTTCTGGATCGACTTATCTGTTCGATCAGCAGATCGCGCGCTTCTTCTCCGGCCTTCCGACGGTTGCTTCAATGGCCTCGGCAGCGCCCGTCGATGTAGCCGCGGCCGAGGCAGTCTCATGAGCGCGCCGTTCGTTACAGAGCTTCGCACCCGCGCTTACGTGATTGTTGTTGGGGATGAAGCCTTGGCCACGTTGCACATCCGTGTGCAGGCGGCCGAGTTGTGGGATACTGTGCGAGTGGATGCGTCGCCGGGGGAAAGTGTGCTTGCAGTCAAGCTTGCCGCGCTCGCAGCTTTTTACCCGGAGGGCATTGCCTCCGATGATTTCGTCGTGAAGCTGCACGGATTTGAAATTCTCAACGAGAGCGATTCGATGAGTTCTGTCGGGATCAGCGACGGATCGACTCTGCTTCTGATCAGACGCCGGCGCAGACCGGTCAGGTAGCTTGCGGGCGCACTGATGCGCGTCGGTTTCATATCACATGCCGATTGCGGCCGTCATGATACGGGGTGGGGAGCTCCCGAGCATGTCGGCCGCCTGCGCGCAATTACCCGCGCGCTTCGCAACAATCCCGGGATTTTCGAGAGCGTCGATCAACTGGAAGGGCGACACGCCACCGCCAAAGAGGTGGCTCTTGTGCACGGCAGGGAGTACATCGAATTCGTGGAGAGTGTGGCCGGTTCGGGAGGAGGGCAACTCGACGTCGATACGGTCGCCAGCGAAGGTTCGTGGGACGCGGGAAGAGCCGGAGCCGGCTGCGTACTCGATGCCGTTGACCGCTCATTTTCGAAAGAAAATCTCCGCTCTTTCTGCGCCGTTCGGCCCCCTGGCCATCACGCGCTCAAGGATCGGGCGATGGGGTTTTGTCTCTTCGGGAACGTCGCGATTGCCGCCCGGTATGCTATGGCCCGCCATGACGCCGAACGGGTTCTGATCGTCGACTGGGACGTGCACCACGGCAACGGGACTCAAGCGCTGGTCGAGCAGGAGCGCGATATTCATTTCGTGTCGATGCATCAGTGGCCGTGGTATCCGGGGACGGGCGCGGCGTCTGACCGTGGACCGCTCAATACGATATGGAACGTGCCGATGGCACCGTCGCTGAGGCCCCAGCAGTACGTTGATGCATTCGAAGGAGCGATCGATGAGGCGACCAAAGCTTTCAAGCCGGATTTGATCGTTCTCTCTGCCGGATTTGATTGTCTTGCCGGAGATCCGCTTGGCGGTTTCACACTGGAGCTCGATGACATTGATTTGCTCACGCGCAATCTCGTGGCGCGCGCCGAATCGTTTTGCGGCGGCCGACTCGTGAGCTCGCTCGAGGGCGGCTACGTGCCCGACCGCCTTGGAGAGGCTGCAATAACTCATCTCACTGCCCTTGCCTGACACGGTCCCGGCTATGTGGAGCTGTTATCACGACGGGCCTGATTCGATTCGGACGGGCTTGAGCGTTGATGAAATCCGCGCGGCGATGGAAAGTGATAAGGGCACTCTATGGGTCGATATTGATTTGCGGGAACCCGCCGAAGTGGCACTCCTCACGGACGTGTTTCACTTCCATCCACTCGCGATAGAAGACAGCCTGAACCCGCAGTCCCGCGTGAAGATCGAGGAATATGCCGGGTTCCTTATCCTCATCGTTCGGACGATTGCGTTTCTCGAGGAGACGGACGATCCGTACGACATCGAGACCGTCAACCTCACCTGCTTCCTCGGCCATAATTTCCTTGTCACTGTCCACGGCGGGCAGACGTCGCCGGTCGACGCCACTCGGGAGCTGTTGCAAAGAAAGCCTGAGCTGGCGGAAGCAGGACCCGCGCGTCTCATGCACGCGGTGGTCGATGAAGCGGTCAACGCCTATTTCCCGATTCTCGATCAGCTCGACACATTTGTCGACGGCCTCGAGGAGAGGGTGTTCGGATCGTTCGACCAGAGCGCTCTTCGCGAGATCTTCAGCGTCAAGAAGCTGGTACTGAGCCTTCGCCGTCACCTGGCGCCGGAGCGGGACGTCTTCAGCATCCTCACAAACCGGCCGAGCTCGCTGCTGGCTGTGGATACGCAGATATACTTCCGCGATATCTACGATCACATCCTTCGAATAAACGACGCCCTCGAGACATATCGAGAGTTGCTCAGCAACACGCTCGATAGTTACTTAACTCAGGTGTCAAACCGGCTCGGTTCGGTGACAAAAGCGTTGAGTGTCGTAGCGACTGTCAGCCTTCCGTTCGTCGTCGTCAGCGGGATGTGGGGAATGAATTTCGACGACATCCCGCTTTCGCATACGAGTCATGGTTTCTGGACCATGCTGGTCGTCCAAATTGGCCTTGGCGCTCTTCTCCTTGCTTTCTTAAGATGGCGCAAACTTCTGTAAACGGACTCCGGTTGTTCGGTGTCGCAGCATTCGACAGTGGAATAAATCAGCCGCTCGCCGAAGGGACTACTTCCGTCCAATTTCGCGCGATCGCGGGCGTCGTTGCGCCGTCGAAATACACGCGCGTGATGCTGGACCAGAAGGAGCTCGGCGAGTACACGCGGATCCTCGAAGAAGTTCAGGCGAACACGGCTGTGTTACCGGCGCCTCCGGGAACGGTGTTCAAGACTCGAGAGAATCTCGCGCGGTGGCTCGAGCTCCACTATTTCACTCTGACCCAGGCACTCAGCTCGATCGAGGGACATGGCCAGGCGCGGCTTTCGATCACCAAAACGAAGGGAATCGACGCCGAAAACGCGACGGCAGCCGAGTTAAAGGAGAGCAGCAAGCAGCTTCTCGCTACCGCGTCCCAGAGCATGCGTGTCCTGCGAGGACAGGCCGCCGCGACGGTCTCGATCCCCGTGAACGAACAAGACACGCAGGTTGTAGCAAATGCCTCGTTTCTCGTAGATCTCGACAAATGGGACGTGTTTGCCGATCTGGTGCAAAAGGAAGACATGCGTCACGCCAGTCTCGACTTCTGCCTTACGGGTCCGTGGCCGCCGTATGATTTTGTACGCATGCAATTCGGTGGCTGAGATTGTTCTGTATTGACTGTGGATCGTGGAATCGTGGATCTGCCGCGCGCTGCCTGAGGTGTGGCGAGCTGCTGCCGCTGCTCACCAACCGTAGCGCGCAGCCACCTGATCCGGCGATTACCGCGCTGAGGCATGTGACTGGAGGTCGGTACAGCGTCATGCACCGGGTTGGTGAAGGCGGTATGGCGAATGTGTACTATGCGCTCCACATCCCGCTCGACTGCCCGGTCGTCATCAAGGTCATGCACCCACATCTCGCAAGGGATGCGGACATGCGCGAACGGTTCAAGCGCGAGGCGGAGTCTGCTGCCCAGCTGGTGCATCCGCACATCTGCGCGATCACGGATTTCGGTTCGGCAGGCGATCAGGTTTATCTGGTGATGCCGTATCTGGCTCGCGGAACGCTGGCCGACAAAATCAACAACAGGCGCTCTTTTCCACCTGAAAGAACTGCGGCCATCGCAGCGCAGGTTGCGACGGCGCTCGACTACGCGCATCGCCATGGGCTCGTGCACCGCGACATTAAGCCTGACAACATTCTCTTTGATGAAGACGAGAATGCTCTGGTAACCGATTTCGGTATTGCGACCGGACATTTCCGCGCGCGCATGACCGGGACAGGCAACGTGATGGGCACGCCGCACTACATGTCGCCTGAACAAGCCCGTGGAAAGTTGCTTGACGGCCGGAGCGATCTTTACGCGCTTGGGGTCGTTATGTACGAGACCCTGCTCGGCTTCCCTCCATTCGACGGTGCCGACGGGTACTCGATCAGCTACAAGCACGTCACTGAAACAGCGGCTGCGCCCGACGTAGTCGATTCGCGAATTCCGGCGAGCCTTTCAGCGATCGTCATGAAGTGCCTCGCAAAACGCGCCGCAGACCGGTATCAGCGCGGAAACGATCTGGCAGACGCACTGATTGCGTTCCTTTCCGACACGCCGACTACCGAAGAAATTCGTGGCGCCTGGACATCACGCGTGGTTTCACCGTCGAAGCCCGTGGCGTCATCGGTGACCGGCGGATGAGGATTTCGCACGAAGTCATAAACCTCAAGACACGCTATCCCTTCGTCATCGCGCGCGGAGGATACGCCGCGCACGAAAACGTGATAGTCAAGCTCGTCGATGACGACGGTGTCGAAGGACTCGGCGAAGCCGCGCCCAACAGATACTACGGTGAATCGGTTGCGACAGTCATCTCAGCGCTCGAGCAGTTCGCACCGGTTCTCGGAAGTGCGGATGGGTGGTCTCTCGAGGCAATCGACGCGTCGCTGAATAGAGTGCTCCGCGGGAACAACTCGGCCAAAGGCGCCTTGAGCTCCGCACTGCATGACATCGTCGGCAAGCGGCTTGGTGTGCCCGTCTACAAGTTATGGGGGCTGGACGCAGCGGACTGTGGCGAGTCCAGCTATACCGTCGGTATCGCTGATAACGAAGGGATCTTGAAGCGCGTCGCGGACGCGGCTCAGTATCCGATTCTCAAGATCAAGCTTGGCACAGATCGCGACATGGAGATCGTCCGCATCGTTCGCGACGCCGCCCCGGACAAGCGACTGCGAGTTGATGCAAACGCGGCATGGACTGCTTCCCACGCAGTTCGCATGATCGACTTCCTGGCTGACAACGGCATCGAATTCGTCGAGCAGCCGGTTGCTCAGCATGACATCGAAGGATTCAAATTCGTTCGCGCGCGATCGAAGCTCCCGATATTCGCTGACGAATCCTGCCTCGTTTCGACGGACGTACCGAAGCTTGCCGGAGCAGTTGACGGCATCAACCTGAAGCTCGCGAAATGCGGCAGTCTCAGGGAAGCCATTCGCATCGTGCATACTGCGCGTTCTTTCGGTATGAGCGTCATGGCCGGCTGCATGATCGAATCGAGCCTTGGCATTTCGGCAATTGCGCAGCTCGCTCCACTGCTCGATCACGCTGATTTCGACGGCGCGGCACTACTCGCGGACGATCCGTTCGATGGCGCGCGAATCGACGGCGGCATTATATCGCTTACCGACCGGCCTGGGATCGGGGCGGTTCCTTCCGCGCAGGAAGCGAAGGTGGCCACCGGAGGCTCCCGCTAGCGGGACCATGAGCTCCGAGCCAACGGAGCTGGTAGAAGTCGCCTTGCCGGTTCCGCTCTTTCAGACATTCACCTACGCACTCGATCCCGCGACCGGGAGAATTCCCGAGCCCGGGTCGCGTGTTGTTGTTCCGTTCAAGAACCGAAAGGAAATCGGCATCTGTCTGGGAATCGCGGACGGTGCCCATCTCAAGCAAAAACCCAGGCGCGTAATTGATATACCGGATGATGCGCCCGCGCTAAGCGAGAGCATGATCTCACTGTGCCGGTGGATCGCCGATTACTACATCGTGCCACTTGGAGTCGTGCTGAGAACCGCATTGCCGGCTTCACTCACCGGCGCTGAGCATCCGCAGCCGCAACGTAAGACGCAGCGTATAGTACGACTGCACGAGGATCTTCCGACTCTCACGCATCGCGACAAGGCCTTTGCTCGTACGCCACAGCAGCGCGCGGTTTTCGAGCTTCTGGAGTCGATCGGTGGAACGAGCACGCTCAATCACCTGCTCGGAAGCTTGGCTTTCTCGCCGTCGGTTTTAAAATCGCTCGAGAAGCGCGGGCTCATTCGTATTGATTCCGAGGTGGTTGACCGGGATCCATTTGCGTTGCGTGTCGGGGAGCCCGCTCGCCAACACTTGCCAAGTCCTGCGCAGAAGGAGGCGATCGAAATCCTTTCGGCCGGATCGGCTGGGGATGTGTTCCTTCTCCACGGAATAACTGGAAGCGGCAAGACGCTCGTCTACATCGAGCTGTTGCGGCAGATCGTGGATGTCCGCGGCCAAACGGCGATCGTGCTCGTCCCGGAGATTGCGTTGACGCCGCAAACGGTCGATCGATTTCGAGCGGTCTTTGGTGATCGTATTGCCGTCCTGCACTCCGCTCTGAGCGACGGAGAGCGATACGACGCCTGGCTCGCGCTCAAGCGCGGCGACAAGAAAATCGCTGTGGGAGCACGGTCAGCAATCTTCGCCCCTCTTCAGAACCTTGGCGCGATTATCGTGGACGAAGAGCACGAGTCGACCTACAAGCAGGGAGAAACGCCGCGGTACCACGCGAGAGAAGTTGCGATCGTGCGTGCGCGCAACGAAGGGGCAGTTGTTGTCCTCGGAAGTGCGACGCCATCGCTCGAATCGTGGACGAACGCCAAGGCGGGGAAGTACAGGCTCATCAAGCTTCCAGATCGTGTCGGCGGTGGCCGTCTTCCGAACGTCGAGGTGGTAGATCTTCGTCATCGATCTCCGAAGCTGCCCGATTCGAGCCGAGGCCCGGGCACCGGCTACTCTTCTGTCATTCGGGACGAGCTCGATGTCGCGCTTGGTGCGACACTCCTCCGCGGCGAGCAAAGCATCCTTCTGCTGAATCGCCGCGGCTACTCGGCTTTCGTCCAATGCAATGACTGCGGTGATGTCGTGGTTTGCCCAAACTGCAGCATCACGCTCACTGTCCACCGTTCGCCCGAAAGGCTTCTGTGTCACTACTGCGGCCATCAGGAGCCGTTGCGCGCCACGTGCGCGCGGTGCGGCGGCGAAACGCTCAAGCATCGCGGAATGGGAACGCAACAGGTGGAGCGCCTGATCGCCGAACGATTTCCGTCGGCGCGAATCGCACGAATGGACGTCGACACGACGAGCGGAAAATGGGCGCACGCCGAGATCCTCGACCGGGTGGCGAGTGGGCAGGTGGACATCCTGCTCGGCACTCAGATGATTGCGAAGGGTCTCGATTTCCCGAACGTAACGCTCGTTGGCGTCGTTGACGCGGATGTCGGAATCAACCTTCCGGATTTTCGCGCGTCGGAGCGATGCTTCCAGCTTCTGAGCCAGGTCGCAGGCCGGGCTGGTCGCGGGCCCAAAGGCGGCTCTGTTCTGATTCAGACGCGAGTGCCGTCGCATCACGCGGTTCGCTGTGCTGTGACGCACGACTATGCGACGTTTGTGCGAGAGGAGCTCGAGGGTCGCATCAGTCCATCGTATCCGCCCAATTTGCGTCTCGCGAACATTATTTTCAGCGGCACCAACGACAGGGCGACTGCTGCACTGGCAACGCGTGGAGCCGATTGGATCAGGGAGCTGCTTGCTTCGCATACGGCTGGCGAAGTGACGCTGATCGGTCCTGCGCCTTCGCCGATCGAGCGGGTCAAGACGCGCTGGCGGTGGCACGTTCTCCTGAAATCCGCGAACGCACAGGAATTGACCCGTGTCGGGAGGTATTTCATCGAGCGCTTTCCGGTTCCACCCGCCCTTCGTGTCACACTCGACCGTGATCCTGTAGCGCTGCTGTAGCAGCGTCGATCATCTTTAGGCGTGACGATTCTCTCTGCACCTGATTTCACGGTACCGGCGTTCGCCAACGCGCCGAATGCGCGCTTCGAGCCTGCCCCCGCCGACGGCGTCCTTCCAGACGACTTTTTTTCGACTACGAACCTTCCGACTTACGTGAAGGTAAACGGCCGCTGGCGCATGCCTCTCGAGCCCCGCATGGACTCGGGTGTAGTCCTGGACAACGACGGAAAGTTGTGGATCCGCGAGGGACGTCGGCTTCGGAAGGGAGATCGAGTTGCCGTTGGGCGAGCCGAGGACGGCTCGACGGGTATTTACGTCCATTCATCGGCTTTGCACACCGAGCCGAACGAAATGGCGGAATTCCAGTTCATGACGAGCGAAGTTTCGCGCGAGAAGCCAATCGACTATGGAATGATGGCCAGAATTCTTGTCGAAGAGCGGGATCGCGGCGGATATCCCATCTGGGTAACGGGCCCGGCGCTTGTACACTCGCGCGCTCGATCGGACATGGTGTGGTTCATCGAGAACGGTTTCGTCGGTGCGCTGCTTGCGGGAAATGCTGTCGCGGTACATGACATCGAGGCATCGATTTTTGGAACCACACTGGGAATGACCGGCACCGGTGTCGCCTCAACCGGGGGTCACGGCTTGCACATGCGGGCGATCAATCAGGTGCGGCGCGCTGGATCGATCGAGGCCGCGGTGCGGCAGGGAATCGTGACGAACGGAATCATGCACGCGCTCGTAAGGAAGGGAATTCCTTTTGTTCTCACAGGATCCATTCGCGATGACGGTCCGCTACCCGAAGTGATCACCGATTCGATCGCCGGCCAGGACGCGATGAAGGCTCACACCACAAAGGCCACGATGGCCATTCTCGTCGCGACCGCGCTACACGCGATCGCGACCGGCAACATGTTGCCGGCGTTCGTAACTGAACCGGATGGAACGCTTCGCGAGCTTCCGACCATCTGCGTCGATTCATCGGAGTTCGTAGTCAGCAAGCTGAAGGACCGTGGAACGCATCAGGCGTTCGGAGTAGTGACCAATGCCCAGGATTTCATGCACATACTTCGTCTTTATGTCGAGAGAGAAATCACGACCTACGGCTCGGTGAATTAATGATAGAAACCACCGAGCGTTTCCTGCGCGAAATTGCCGGCAAGGTTGGCGCAGATGCAGTCGAGGAGATCCACCTCTTTCCACCGATACGGCAGGGCGGGGTGGAAACCGGCGCAGCAGTCATTGCCGCCGCAGCCTCCCCTGGCCAGCGGCACGTGGTATATAGCGCCAGCTATCGTCACACGCTAAAGGGTCCCGATCGCGGCAAATGGGAAGCAGAGGTCACGGCGGAAGCCGACGCGCCTCTTCTCACGGTGAACGATGTTGTCCACGGCGTTATGAAGCGCGCTGGAGAACAATTCGAGCCGGAGCGTCTCTCTGGTGCAGAGCTGAGAAGCATCATCGGCGACGCTCCTGCGCCGCAGGCGACCTAACGCTCCGCCGGATAGCGGCGAAGAATCACGCGGTTCAAGTCGCGCGCGTCCTCCAGAACGGCGACGTCCGCGCGCAACCACGAGGGGGACATGAGAAAGGGGTAGACCTGATCGCCACCCGCTGAGCCGTGGGCGCCGACCTGATCGTCGAATGACACGATGTCGTAGCCATCGTAAGCGCCGAACAGCACGCAGTCCCCTGCATTCGGCTGATTGACGAGTGACTCTATGGCGTTGAGGACGTACCGCTCCGTGCCGTATATCTCGAGAGGATTGGCGCCGTCGAGAACCTCTACCGATCCCTTCTTGATGATTCCCTTTCCCGTTCGGCTCTCGACGTGGACGCCGCCCCCTGAGCGAGTCGCAAGCAGGCCGATGCCAGCGTGGCCCAGCAGGCCCAGGTAAAGCGAGTTACGCCGCAGGTCGCCGGTAATGTCTTCAAGTGAAAGCTGTTTTTCGTCGCTCGTGAAATACAACAGCGCAAGGCACGAGCTGTAGGTGACGACAACCTCATGCCTTTCATCCACGCGGTATTTTTCCGGCAGGATTATCTCCCTCAGCCCATAACGACTGCGAAGCCAGTCACGAAACCGCCTCAACCCCCGACGGATGCCGGTATCGCCCTGCGGAGTCATGAATGCAACCGCCTCGATAACTTCTGGTCCGACGCCTGCGTACTCGCTCGCCTCCGCAGCGCTGGCGAGCACGTCACCGTCGAGCATCCTCTCCACGGTCTTGCCAAGCGATTCGCCGAACTGCACCCGATAACTGTTGGCGGGTGTCATGCCATGATCCGACATGATCACCACGTCGTAGCCGCGGCCGCCCGCAATTTTCGCCATTCGCCATACCTCGGAGATTCGCGCATCGGTGCGACGGAGATCGCTCAGTGCCTGTTTGCTCGATGGCCCAAAGTGGTGTGCCAGCTCGTCATACTGCATGAAAGTGCTGTAGATGATCGGAACGCCGAGATACACGTCGAGGAGGATTGCCATCGTCTGAAGCTCGCGCACGATGACGTTGCTTAGAATGCGGATGAACGGAAAGATTCCTTCAGAATGTGTCACGCGTCCTTCGATCTCCCCGCGAAGTCGCTCCCACTCCTCGAGCAGATATTCCAGAACGCTTTGAACCGCCATACGCACGAAGCGGATCGGGTGCAGCAGCATCAGCAACCCCATCCGCGTTCCGCCGAGCCGCTGGTACACTGACATCTTTTCGCGTGTGGCTACGGTGAACGCGACGGTCTGCGCGTCGCCGTCCAGCAGATTCACGTAGCTCGACCCGCCAGCGAGCGCACCTGGCGACTTGATTCGGTCGCGGATGTACTGCACGCCGTGAGGAGCGTTGCAGGTGATGATCCGGCGCGCGGGTTTGTCGTAGAACCGGAACGCCGGAATCCCGCCGTTCTCACCGTGAAAAATTCCGGCCTGGCAATAGGGCGTCGCTGATGGCAACCCGCAAAACCATCGGCGGAGGTTGTAGTCACCTTCCTTGAGAAGGCGGACAATCGTCGGGCAATAGCCACGCTCGATTGCCCGGCGGAGGTCGGAGTACGCAAGCGCGTCGATCTGAAGCATGATCAGGCCGCGCTTGCCATCGTGCGCTCTTTTTTCTTTTCTGAATAGCCAGTACTTGGACCTGTAGTACCATCGAAGAAACGGACCCGCCCGCGGCTGGTCGCGTCTCTCGGTCACGCTACAGCTTTGGTCACTATGCGCAGGAGCTGCTGGACTGGAACGGGCTTGACGAGAACGTCATCGCACCCCGCCGCTTTGCATCTCTCGATGGTCTCGGCGTCGTTGCGTCCGGTCATCGCGAACGTCATAGCCGGCTTCATTCCTCGTTTCACGAGCGATGCAATGACAGAGAGTCCGTCAGCGTCCGGAAGGCCAAGATCGAGAAGCATCACGTCGGCACGCTCAGGACCACGCCACGCGGCCGCCTCAGCCGCAGTCTGGGCCAGAGTCACCTCGAACCCGCCGCTCTCGAGCAGAATTTTTAGCGCTCCGCTGATCATCGGGCTGTCTTCGACTAAAAGCAGGCGCGGACTCACGCTAGACCCGCTCTGCCGGAAGCGAGAAGAAGAATCTGCTTCCGGTCCCGAGATCACTTTCAACCCAAATGCGTCCACCATGCAGCTCCACGAATCGACGGGCAATAGTCAATCCAAGTCCCGTGCCGTGATGCGCGCGAGAGGCCGATGAGTCGACTTGAGCGAATTCGCGGAAAATCAGCTCATGGTGGTCGGGCGCGATGCCGCGGCCAGTATCGCCGACCTCGATCAGGACCATGTCATGCTCATCGGATGGCTGCATGCCGACATTCACCCAAACGCTGCCGCCACCAGGCGTGAACTCGAATGCATTACCGAGAAGATTGGTCAAAACGTGAATCACCTTGTCACGATCGCCGCGCACCATCGGAAGTGGGTCAGCGAGTTTCTTGTCGAGCGTCAAGCCTTTTTTCGCGACAAGTGACTCGTTCAGCGCGAGAACCTGCTCGACCACCTCGCGAATTGAGAAAACCGACTCAACGAGTGTGAGCGGGCCACTGGAGTGCCTCGCGTGCGTGAGAATCTCCGCGATCATGTCCAGCAGCTGGCGTCCGCCTGTGATGATGACGGAAATGCTTTCCTTCTGCTTCGGCATTACGTCACCGAGAATTCCGTCGCGCAGAATCTCGGCGTGAGTGATAATAGCGGTCAGCGGCGTTCGCAGGTCGTGCGAGATGTTAGACAGAAATTGCGTCTTCAACGCATCACGATCGCGCAGGTCCGCAATGATACGGTGCGCTTCGTCGATCTCCCGTTCGAGACGCCTGACCTGGCTTTCCAGGTCGCCCGCGGTCGCGATCTCGCGCGTGTATCCCGAATCAGCCATCGACGCTCTGCTCCACCGCGAGCTCGGCGTCATCCGGCTGCTCGATCGACTCGACCAGCTGCTGGCGCCGCAATAACGCCCAGTAACGTCCTTCAGCAATCATGAGCTCGGCGTGTCTCCCTTGTTCAACGATGCGTCCCTCGTCGAGTACGATGATCAATGTCGCGTCACGGATCGCGCTCGCGCGATGCGAAGCAATTACGGCAGTCCGCGACGAAAGGGCGTCGCGGAGAGCACGCAGAATTTCTGCTTCAGTATGCGTGTCTACAGCGCTCAGCGCATCATCCAGCAATACAATTGACGGCCGGCGGGCGAGCGCACGGGCCAGCGACGCCCGTTGTTTCTGGCCTCCGGAGAGGTTGATGCCTCGCTCGCCGAGTATGGTTTGCATGCCGCCGGGGAATGCCTCGATAGTGTCCGTCAGCTGAGCTGTTGACGATGCCCACTCGACCCCCTCCGAATCGACCGCGCCATAGGAAAGGTTAGCGCCGATCGTGTCGCTGAAGAGCAGGCTTTCCTGGGGGACGAACCCGATCGCATTCCGGAGCTCATTGAGGTCGAGCCTCCTGATCGGCACTCCGTCGATCAGGACTTCGCCTTCCTGAACGTCATACAGCCTCGGAATGAGGTCCATGAGCGCGGTCTTTCCACTGCCGGTCGATCCAACGACGCCAAGGGTTGACCCGGCAGCGACCGTGAAGCTGACGTTTCTCAAAACCCACCGCGGCTCGTCACCGGCGTTCGGCGGAAAGTGAAATCCTACATTTCGAAATTCAATCGACCGCCCACCGTTCGTTGCGGGAAGATGAACGAGATCACTCGCCGGCGCTTCAACGAGACCCGGCTTCGCATCGAGAATTTCGGTCAGTCGGGCCATCGATGCGCTTCCACGCTGGAAAAGATTGATCACCCATCCGAGTGCAATCAGAGGCCACGTCAGCAGATTCAGATAGAGCCCGAACGCGACAAACGACCCGACGGAAATCGTGCCGTTCAGCGTGAGCCTACCGCCGACTCCGAGGACGACGACAGCGGCCATGCCGGCAAGCAATGCAAAAGTCGGAAACATCGTACCGTAGAGTTTGGCCAGCGCGATGTTGCGTCGTAGATACTCATCGTTCAACAATGCGAATCGCTCGATCTCCGCGGTTTCCTGGCGATACGCGCGGACTATTCGTGTTCCAGAAAGATTTTCCTGCGCATGAGTCGTGAGAGTCGAGAAGTGCTCCTGAACCGATTCGAATCGCTTGTGAATTGCTTTGCCAAGATATGCAGTAATAGCAGGCAGTCCAATCATCGGAAGCAATGCGAGCACCGTTAGACGAACGTCGATGCGGAGCATGAAGAACAGAGCGAACAATGCGCCTGCAATGGTGTTCATCAGGTACATGATCGCCGGGCCGGCGGCCATCCGAACGGCGCTGAGGTCGTTGGTGAGACGAGCCATTATGTCGCCAGTGCGCGTTCTCCCGAAATACGACGCGTCGAGCTTCTCGAGGTGCACGAACAGGTCGTTCCGCAAATCGTATTCGATTTTCCGGCTGATTCCGTTGAGGATCTCGCGCATTCCGTAACGCAGAAAGCCGGCGAAAATTCCCACGGCGACAATGTCGCCAGCGAGAATTAGTGTCCTCCGAAATGGCTCATCCGCGCGGATTGCGTCAATTCCGAGCCTCAGGAACCACGGAATTACGCTGGTTATCGCCGTGGAAACCACGACAAGTACAAGCCCCGTAACGAGTTGCCCCATATAGGGGCCATAATAGGGTAGGAGACGTCTGAGCTGTTTCATATATGGCACGACGATTGCCCCGTTTAGCAGGTCTAAAGACTTGCGCTATAACAACTTCGGGCAAGCGTCAAATACAACGGAGGCTCGTTCAGATGTCAAAATATATCAATGGGTGGGGTGCGCCGCTCGCACTCGCGGCTGCGCTCGCCGCTTCAGCATGTTCCGTAGACAAGAAACCAGATACGCTGGCTCAGGACTCGACGCTGAATCGCGATCTTCAGATGGCGAATCAGGATTCGACCGCGCAGCCTGCGCTGACGGACGTTCCGGCGACATCGACGCCAACGACCAGTGCTCCCGCGGCGACCGCCCCTGTGAGGACAACGCCTCGGCCGGTGGTTCGCAACCCGGCTCCGTCGCGGCCGGCTCCGGCGCGTACGGCCCCGCGACCCACGACGCCGCGACCCACGACCCCGTCAACTCCGACGACAACAGCAAGTGGCAATACTGTAACGCGCGGCTCATCTGGTTCGGAACGAAGACTTGGCAGCATTCCGGCCGGCGCCGAGATCAGCCTGACGTCGAACTCCCGCGTCTGCACCAACACCCACAGGGTCGGTCAGCGCTTTTCGGCAACTGTTGCAAACGCAGTTGAAGGATCGAACGGCGCAGTCATTCCCGCCGGTGCCACGGCAACGGTGGAGATCACCGAACTCAGCCGCAGCGAGAACGTGAACGACAAGATAAACATGGGCTTCCGCGTTGTTTCGGTGAGCTTTGGTGGAAGAACGTATCCGGTGAGCGCGACGACTACGTACGCGAACGTCGATCGCGTGAAGAACGAGCCGAAGAACAAGGATATCCAGAAGGTCGTTGGCGGCGCCGCGGTAGGCGCGATCCTCGGAAAAATTCTTGGCGGCAGCACGAAGGCAACAGTGATCGGCGCAGCGGCTGGAGCGGCAGCAGGATCGGGAGCGGCAGCCGCGACTGCGAATTACGAAGGATGCGTACCCGACGGCGGGCGCATCACAGTAACTCTCGATTCATCGACGCAGGTGCAGGTTTGATCGCGGTTTGATCGCGGTTTGATCGCGGCTTGATCTCGAAATAAGAGCGGCGCCTGCGGGCGCCGTTCCTATTTCGATGTCCACGGGTTCGCACCGTGCTTGTCACAAAACCAGGCTCGCGCAGAATCCACCGATTCAGTAACCGACCGCTCTCCCGCCATATGCGCGTGGATCGTCCATCCCCTCCCAGCCGCTTTTCACTCGGCGAATCGCCACCACGGATCCACCGACGTAAGCCACCGGAGACAGGTGATAACCCATCATCACCAATCTCTCGACCTGCGCAGTGTCGAGCCCGCCCGCATCGTACGTCATCACATCGGGCAGGGCCTGGTGGTGCATGCGTGGCGCGCTCATCGCGTCTGAAAGCGTCATGTGATGGTCGATGACGTTGAGGATGACCTGAGCAGTGCTGGTAATTATGCGCGGTCCACCGCGGGCACCAAGAACCATGAACAGGTGGCCGGTTGGATCGAGGACGATCGTTGGCGTCATCGCACTCAGCGCTCGTTTCCCTGGCGCAATTGCGTCGGCTTCCGCCTGAACCAGACCGAACATGTTCGCAGTTCCAGGCTGGGATGCGAAATCATCCATCGTGTTGTTGAGAAAAAATCCTGCGCCATCGACCATCACGAACGCGCCATAGAGTCCGTTGAGCGTCGTTGTCGTCGAGACCGCATTTCCCATTGCATCGACTACCGAGTACTGCGTCGTCTCCGTCCCTTCGTGCGTTGGAACGGGCAGTGACGGCGTTGGCGTTGCGCGGCCCTCGCCGATTGTCGCGCGCAACTGCGCCGCATAGGACTTCGACGTCAGGCGCTCGAGTGGAATCCGCACAAAATCGGGATCGCCGAGAAGTTCGTTGCGGTCAATGAAGGCGCGCTGGAATGCAGATGCGACAAGATGCCAGTAGTCGGCTGATCCGAAAGCGGGAAGACTCGGAAACCCTTCGAGAATGTTCAGCGTTTCGCCAAGCGTAATTCCGCCTGAAGATGACGGGGCCATCGTGATGAGATGGTATCCGCGATAACTGGTCTGAATCGGCGTACGCCACGCTGGATAGTACGCGGCCAAATCCGCCTTGGTGATGATGCCGCAGTTGTGCGACGGACGAGCGAGCGCCGAGATGCCGGCGGGACATCCGCGCTGCATCTCTGCGACGATCAAATCGGCAGTCCTTCCTTTATAAAACCCGTCCACGCCTTTTTCCGAGACCAACCGGAGCGTCTCGGCAAGCTCGGGCTGCTTGAACAGTGAGCCATATGCGATCGGCTTTCCGTCAGGGAGAAAGACCTTCGAGCCGGAATACACTGCGAGAGACGTCGCCTTTCCTGCGACAGAACGTGCAAGAGCAGAGTCGACGACGATTCCGTCAGCAGCCATTCTGATCGCTGGCTGCATGACCCGCGAGAGCGCCATCGTACCGTATTTCGACAACGCTGACGCCAAACCGGCAACGGCACCCGGAACGCCAGCGGCAGACCTGCCTTGAACGCTCGCATTGGTCATCCGTCCGGTCGAATCCAGATACATGTCGCGAAATGCGGCGGACGGCGCCATCTCGCGATAGTCCAGCGCGGCGACGCGTCCGTCTGCGAGTCGAATTACCATGTACCCGCCGCCGCCGATGTTCCCCGCTTCGGGATAAGCGACTGCGAGAGCAAAACCGGTAGCTACCGCCGCGTCTACTGCGTTGCCACCTGCCCTGAGGATTTCCGTTCCGGCTTCCGCGGCGAGCCTGCTGCCGCTCGCGACCATCGCGTGCTCAGAGGTCTGCGCGGTTCCGCCGGCCGGAAATTTCCATCCCCGAGCAAAGTGCGCCGGTATGGTCGGTTCAAAAGTCTGCTGCACCCGGTCGCCAATGGGATGGGCGGACTCAGCATCAGAAATTGGCTCATTGCGCGCGCCGCCAACGCTGGGAGCAGGCGAACATCCGAAGAGTGAGATGAGAAGTAATGCCGTCTGCGCTGTTCGTCCGTCCACAAACCCTCACATGAAAAATTCATTTTTTCGTCGGCGTTCGGTTCCCGAATCCGTAGCGCAGATTAAGTCTTATCGTCCGCAGTCGCAGCGTGTTGCTCTGCTCGCTGCTGAGGCCAGTGCGCTCGTGCAGGGCAAGACCGAAATCCTGAACGACACTAATTTGCGTCGTCGGATTCATAGTGTATCCAAAACCGTAGCCGAATGTGAAATAGGGATCCACGTTGCCCCCAATTGGCGGGAGCGGAGCATTGTTGCTGTCCCTTTTCAGATTGCGGTAAAAAAGCGCACCCGCAGACGCTTCGAGCACCTGGTGCAGGCCAATACCACCGCCTGCATGGAACGAAAGTCCCAGCGACATCAAATCCAGGTGCGCTGCGCAGCCAGAGCATCCCGATGCGCCGGAGTAGGTAAACGGGGCGTGTTGGTACGTTCCCGCTACGCCGACCGAAATCTGGGACTGTCCCTGAAGTGATCTTTCGGCAGCGACGCGCAGCTGCGGATTCGTCGCTTGTCCAAGATTCCACGTGCTCTGGGTCACGCCGTCGCTGACAGTGTTGCCGTTGAACAGACCCGCGCTCACCGTTACCCATGTCGCGGGCTCAGCGGGCAGAGGGGTGCGCTTCCGGACCTGCCCATCGGCGGCGGTAACCATCGCCGTCATCAGGAAGGGAACAAGTAATAGTTTCACTCTCACTCCAGTTGTCTTGCGGGTCGCGAGAAGCGCCCGGTAGCTTTGGGACGTGGAACCCTACGACCTGAGCGAATGAGCGATCCGCGAACAACAGAGCGTCGCAATCCGCGGACCGTCTCGATCGATCTCGCTTCACCGCTTGAGATCGTCGATGTCATAAACACCGAAGACAGCATGGTTCCCCATGCCGTCGCGACACAAAGAGAACAGATCGCAGCCGCCATCGAAATTGCCGAAAACTCATTTCGGCACGGCGGACGGCTCTTCTACGTCGGTGCGGGCACATCCGGTCGCCTCGGCGTGCTCGATGCAAGCGAGTGTCCTCCCACCTTCGGCACCGATCCGGAAATGGTTCAGGGAATCATCGCGGGCGGATTGCCGGCGCTGACGCGCGCTCAGGAAGGGGCCGAGGATATTGTGGAAAACGGCGCGAAGGAAGTGGACGCTCACGGCGTGGGTCCGAATGATTTTCTTGTTGGAATCGCGGCGTCGGGAACGACTCCGTACGTCCATGCCGCCATCCGCCGCGCGAAAGAGCTTGGCGCGAAAACCGGAATAGTGGCCTGCTCGATTGTGGCGGAGGACGTCCTGAAAAACGTTGACGTCGCAATTTTGCCGATCGTCGGTCCCGAAGTCGTCACTGGGTCGACACGCCTCAAAGCGGGAACGGCTACCAAGCTGGTGCTCAACATGATCACCACGGGTGCGATGATTCGGCTGGGGAAGACGTACGGCAATCTGATGGTCGATCTGCGCGCGACGAACAACAAGCTCAAGGATCGCAGCATTCGAATCGTCGTCGAGGTTTGCGGAGTGAGTCGCGAAGAAGCGCAGGCCCTTCTCGAAGCGGCGGACAAGAGCGTGAAGACGGCGATCGTCATGAAAAAACTGGGCGTCGATCAAAACGGCGCTCTCGAGGCACTCGAGAAGGCCGGCGGAATTATTCGACGCGCAATTCCCGACGCGCCGCCGCCGATCACCGACTGACGACCCTGCGATGACAACTGAATCCGCAACAGACTCGTCGATGGTCCTTGTTGGGCTGATGTCGGGAACATCCCTCGACGGAATAACCGCCGCGGTTGTCAGGTTCACCGAAGCCGGCGACCAAAGAGTGTCAGCCCAGCTGCTGGCACTTGCGGTTCGAGATTACACAGCGGAGCAGCACGATCGGCTCGCAAACGCGTTGACGGCTGGCAGTCCCGAAGAATATTGCCGTTTGAATTTCGATCTCGGCTCCTGGCTTGGCGACGCTGCAACGATGGCCATCGCTGAAGCGGGAGTGGCAAGGACTGACATCGCTGCAATTGCGTCACACGGCCAATCGATCTGGCATGTTCCGGGACACTCTACGTGGCAGACGGGAGAGTCGTCAGTGATCGCCGAGAAAACTGGAATCGACGTCATCAGCGATTTTCGCGTTCGAGATATGGCGGCCGGAGGGCAGGGAGCTCCTCTCGTTCCAATGGCCGACTCGATGCTATTCTCGTCGCCAACCGAATGGCGCGCACTCCAGAACCTCGGCGGCATCGGGAACGTGACGATCGTGCCTCCCGGCGGAGATTTGTCAGGAGTTCGCGCGTTCGATACAGGGCCCGGTTGCGGGGTCATCGATAAAGTCACGCGCGTGCTGCGGCCGGATCTCCCATACGACGTCGACGGAAAACTCGGATTGGCCGGAAAACCGATTTCTTCAGTCATCGAAGAATTGCTAAAGCATCCGTATTTCCGCACCGCGCCACCAAAATCCACAGGTCCCGAATTGTTCAGTCCGCAGTACGCGTCGGATTTAGTCGCGGCGTGTAAAGCAGCGTCGCCACAGTGTCACGACGAAGACATTGTAGCCACGGCGGTGTCGTTGACGGCCCGAAGCATAGCCGATGCATACGAGCGGTTCGTCGCGGAGCCAGTGACGGAAATTTTCTGCTCGGGCGGCGGCGCCAGGAATCCGGCGTTGATGGCCGCCATTACCTCCGCGCTCGCCCCTCGCAGAGTTCTCGACTTCGACGAAACGTTCTTCGACGGGGAAGCAAAAGAGGCCGTGGCCTTTGCATTGCTTGGCTATCTCCACTTGAAAGGACGACCAGGAAACGTTCCCACGGCGACAGGAGCACGTGGACCCCGAATCCTCGGCAAGCGGACACCCGCATAAGCGCCAGGGGCAAGAGCCACCGGCAATCAACGGAGAGGCCGATTAATGAAGGAAGCCGATCGTGGCTCATCGATTCGCGCGTTCACTCAGCCGAAGATGGCGGCTCTCATCTTCCTTGGCTTCGCGTCAGGACTGCCTTTCAACCTGATCGGCAACGGCAAAGCATTTCAGGCGTGGATGACTGCGTCGGGCGTCGATCTGACAAAGATCGGCTTGTTCAGCCTGGTCGGGCTCCCGTACTCGCTGAAATTTCTATGGTCGCCGATTCTCGATCGGTACGTGCCGCCGTTTCTCGGCCGACGGCGTGGGTGGTTGCTGATTACGCAAATCCTCCTGCTGATCGCGATCGCAGCGATGTCGCTTCACGATCCGGCGACGGGGCTCAAGGCGCTTGCATTCAATGCTGTGCTCGTCGCGTTTTTTTCCGCATCGCAGGATATCGCCGGAGATGCTTACCGGACTGACATTCTTGTAGACCGCGAGCTCGGTGCCGGTGCGGCGATCTGGGTGCTTGGGTATCGCATCGCTCTTCTGATTACCGGCTGGCTCGCCTTCGTTCTGGCCGACCGGCTCTCGTGGGGAACGGTGTACCTCGCATTGGCGGGGCTTATGCTCGTGGGAATCATTGCGAGTTTGCTCGCACCGGAACCGCCCGTGCGCGAAGCACCGCCAAAGAATCTCGCCGACGCCGTCATTCTTCCTTTTCGCGATTTCTTCGATCGTGTCGGGCCGGGTCTGGGGATCGTAGTCCTGATTTTTATTGTACTCTTCAAGTATTCGGATGCGCTTGCCGGAAGCATGACCACTCCGTTTCTGCTCAAGACGGGCTTCACGCAGGTCGAAGTTGGAGTGGTATTCGGCGGCGCCGGATTGCTGGCGACGATTGCCGGATCGATTGTCGCAGGCGGCTCGATTGCGCGCCTCGGTTTGAATAAGTCGCTCTGGCTGTTCGCAGTATTCCAGGCGCTCAGCAATCTCACCTATTACGGGCTGGCGTTGGCGGGCCGCAATCACGCATTCATGGTGTTGGCAATCGTGGTCGAGAATTTCGGAGTGGGAATGGTCGCTTCAGGGCTTGTCGCCTACATCATGAGTATGTGCAACCGGCGTTTTTCCGCGACTCAATTCGCGCTGCTGTCCAGTCTCGTTGCGGCGAGCCGGGACATTCTGGTGGCGCCGGGTGGAAAAATCGCGGAGACGATGGGCTGGCCTACGTTCTTTCTGATCACGGTCGCAGCGGGACTTCCTTGCATCCTGCTGCTGCCGTTCGTCGCTCCATGGAGATCGGATCTTCCGAAGGGCGCGGTTCAGAAGAGTATCGATATGGTAGCGACGCCCGAGCAATCGGGCGAACAAGGCGACGCCGGAATACAGTCGCCGAAGCGCTAGTCTACTTTCGGGACCGTGAAGCGCCCGGCGACGACCGTAACGTTGTCGGGCGCGCCGGTTTCAATGGCTCGATCGATCAAGGCGTCGCAGATCGGCTCGAGGTCAACTTTCGCGGTGACGATTGCGGCGATCTCGGCAGCGGTCATCTGATTGGAAAGACCATCGCTGCAGAGAATGATGACGTCGTCGTTGTGAAGACGATCGCGTGTGAACTCGGGCGTTATCGTGGGTTCGGGTCCAAGCGCCTGAAGAATGATGTTGCGGTGCTCGCTCCGCTCAGCCTGTTCCTGCGTGAGCTTGCCTGCATCGACCATTCTCTGAACGAGAGACTGGTCCTTCGTCATCTGTAGCGCGACACTGTCGCGAATGATGTACGCTCTGCTGTCACCAACCTGGGCAAAGTACACCATGCCTCCGACGACGAGCGCGATCGTCGCGGTCGTTCCCATTCCATGGTGAACCCGGTTCTCGCGGGAATGGTTGTGAATCGCGCGGTTGGCGGCGAGAACGGCCTGCTGAAGAGAGTCAGCGATGACAACGGCGCCCTTGAGAGCGCCGCGTTCGGAAAACTGCCGAAGACTGTCGAATGCAACCTGAGTTGCAAGCGAGCTCGCAATTTCCCCTGACGCCGCTCCTCCAACACCATCGGCGACCATCAGGATTGCGGGAACCGCTTCGACGCGGAGAACTCCAGCGTTGTTCTCGCTGGCTTTCTCGCCGCCCGAGAGGTCGCCGAAAAGAAAGGAGTCCTCATTGTGCTCCCTGATCAGCCCGACATCGGAGCGTCCGGCGATCTCCATTGTACCTTCAGGGAGAGCGGGGAATTCTGCGGTAAAAGGTTCCAGTCGTTTCACAAGTCGATACGCACGCCGTACGCCGGGGTGCGTAAGTAGGGATTCAATGTGAGGGGGTGGTGCCACGGCATCCGCGGGAATATAGGTGAGGCTGGACGGAATTGCCTTATCAGGTAAGGCCCTACCGCGATTCAACTGGTACCGACTGTGCATCCAAGGTTTCTCAAATGACGATTGAACCCCGATGATGACAACGAAATTTCGCTTCGATTATTTGGCTGCCTTGCTCGCCGTCTGCTTGGCCTGCGCGCCGCGTACCCCAAAGACCGCACCCAATCCGGAAACAATTCCGCCACCAACTCCGGTTCCGTCGATCCCAATGGTCGTGAAGGCGCCGGTGCCCGAGGCAAATCCGGCGCTTCCTCCAATCCCGCTCGTAAAGGGACCGCTGGCGATCAAGGTCGTGTATCCCGATCCCAACCAGCTCATTCAATCGAAGGATTCGAATTTCATCTTCGGGTCAGTTGGAAATGGCGATGCGGCGCTGAGCATCAACGGAGTCGCGGCACCCGTCTGGCCGAATGGATCGTTCATGGCCTGGCTGCCGAATCCTCCCGCCAGCGCTCCTCGGTATTACATCGTCGCCACTGTCGGAACGGAATCCGCCCAGCTGACGGTTCCGATCAAACTGCCGCCGCCGCCAACGATGCCACCCCCGCCACCAGATACGGTTCAGTCGCTTTCGCCCGCGCTTTATGGATCCCTCATAGGGCCGCCAGCCTATGTGAGCGATACCGACCGGGTAGTCACAGGATATGCGCTGTCGGGAGGAGTTCAGCGGTGGTTCCTGATGCCCAATACCATCGTGAAGGTCACCGAGTCGAAGGGCTCCAACTATTACGTGGAGCTCGATACGATGCAGACAATTCGCATCGACAAGGGCGACATCAAGCTCCTCGACAGCACTTACGTCGCGCCGGCTAAAATAGCATCGGCGTTCAGGATTCAGAATACGGATGGTTGGACTGATATTGTGATTCCAATTACCGACAAGCCTGCTCATTACGTCGATGAAGGGCCGTCAGGAATGACGCTCATTCTTTACGGAACGAGCGGTCCAGCGCGAAAGCAGTTGCCCGTCAAGGCACCCGCCTCCAGCTACATCAAGACCGTCACCACCGCGAGCGGCGGCTCTCAGATGAAATACACTTTCGATCTCAAGGGTCCGGTATACGGCTACCTCACACTATGGAAGGAAGGGACGCTCACGTTCCGGGTGCGTCGTCCGCCCAAAGTAAATCCCGCATCACCGCTACTTGGCCGAACCATCACCATCGATCCGGGACATCCGCCGGTTGGCGCGACGGGCCCGACCGGATTGTGGGAGCCAGTTGCAACTCTCGCCGTCGGCTTCAAGGTTCAGGAGTTGCTTCAGGCGAAAGGAGTGAAGGTGATCATGACTCGCACGAGTCCTGATCCGGTCGATCTTTATACACGTTCTGCGATGAGCCGCCGCGAAAATGCGGAAGCATTCGTCTCGATTCACTTGAATGCCGTGCCGGACGGACAAAACCCGTTCCGCGCGCAGGGCACGTCAACTTATCACTACTACCCGCACTCCGAAGCTCTCGCCGATTCGGTTCAGCGAACTGCAGTTGCGAATCTGGGACTGAGAAATGCTGGAGTGAAGCGCGAGAATTTTGCGGTGATTCGGGGCACCTGGATGCCGTCCATTCTCGTCGAGGGCGCGTTCATCATCGTGCCCGACCAGGAAGCAGCGTTGCAGACACCTGAGTATCAGATGAAGTATGCGCAGGGAATCGTCGATGGACTGGAGAACTACTTCCGCGGACTTGCCCAGCAACAACGCTGAATTCTTCGCGATGATCCCCGTTGCGCGCAAAGCGCGCATTCCCGGCGCGCTGGTTGCTGCGCTTTGCCTATTCGCCGCCCGAACGATCTCCGCCCAGCTCGTGCCAAACGAGCGGTGGTACACAATCGAGACGGCGCACTTTCGCATTCACTTCGTCAAGGCGCTCGAGTCGGAGGGTCGCCGAGGCGCTGTGAACGCGGAGCGGGCGTACGCAGAGCTGAGTACGGAGTTGCGGCCGCCGTCTGGAAAAGTCGATCTGGTGATCGCAGACAATGTTGATTACGTGCAGGGTTATGCGACGACATTTCCGACCAACCGCATCGTGGTTTATGCGCATCCGCCAATCGATGCGCCCGAGCTTCGTAACTACGACGACTGGAGTCGTCTCGTCATAACGCACGAGCTGACTCACATATTTCATCTCGACCGGTCTGACGGACTGTGGCGCATCGGAAGGAATATTTTTGGACGCAACGTCATTTTTTTCCCCAACTCGTACGAGCCTTCGTGGCTGGTCGAAGGGCTGGCCGTCTACTACGAGTCACGGGTAACAGGGTCTGGGAGACTCGAAGGCCCGGAGCATTACATGATTGCGCGCGCCGCAGCGGAAGCGCACCGACTGCCGAAGCTCGACGAGCTATCTCGTGCTACGACCCGGTTCCCGGGTGGCGAATCCGTGTATGCGTACGGCGGTCAGATTTTCGATTACCTGTCGCGCACCCGCGGTCCTGAAACAATTCCGAAGTTCATAGACATTACCAGTCGCGCAGTTTTCCCACTGTCACTCAACGCGAAGGCGAAAACGGCTTTTGGCATCAGCTTCGAAAACGCGTTCAGGGACTGGAGCGATGCGCTGACGCGGGCATCGGCAGCGAAATCGGATCCGTTCCCTGGTTGGCGGCAGCTCACGAGCGACGGTCGTTACATAGAGTCTCCGCGATGGGCCGGCGACTCCGCAATTCTTTTCACTGCAGCAAACGGCCGGGAGAGTCCAGCACTATACAGGGCCAGTTTGAGCGGCGGGATTGAAAACCTTGGACGGCGAAGCGGGCTCGACGTAAACGTGCCGACGGCGAATGGCGACATTGTCTTCGCGCAGCCTGAGTACACCGACCCATTTCACTATCGCAACGATCTTTACCGGGTTCGAAATGGAGTAGAGGCGCGGCTTACAACAGGTGCCCGACTCTCGGCGCCCGACGTGCGATCGGATGGTGGGATAGTCGCCGTTCAGGCTGTCCCGGGGTCATCGCGATTGGCTAGAGTATCAGCCGATGGCCTGCGGGTAAATCCGATCACCGCGGGAACCGCAGAAGTTCAGTGGGCCAGTCCGCGCTGGTCACCCGATGGACGCGAGATTGTCGCATTGCGTGTGCGCCGCGGCAACATCGATGATCTGGTTACACTGGATTCAGTCGGAAATGTCACCCGCGTTGTCGTTTCAACCACCGGCGCTATCGTTGCGGATCCATCGTGGTCTCCATCGGGCGACCGCATCTATTACACGTCGACGCAGTCCGGAACGACGCAGGCGTATTCGGTTTCGCTTGCCGGCAACGACGTCATGAAACTGTCGAGCTCCACCACAGGACTCTTCCAGTTCCAGCCATCGAACTCAGGAGACAAACTCGCGGCGCTCGATTTCAGGTACGATGGCTATCACCTTGGCTTCGCACCGGGGCCCGTTCAGGGCGTCGCTTCGAGCACCGACGTAATCGGAGCAAGGTCGCAATGCTCCAACTGCCGTCTCGCGGTCTCGAACATCGTGAGAATGTCGGAATCCGAGCTTCCGCCGGTGCACCGTTATTCTCCGTGGCGGTCACTCATTCCGCGGTATTGGGACCCGCTCATCACGATCACAAGCGGATCGGGAAATGTTTTCGGCGCGGCAACGAGCGGCGAGGACATCATCGGCCGGCACTCCTACTACGCGCAATCTGGTTACAACACGAAGTATCACGAGACACAGGCATTCGCATCGTATCAGTACGCAGGGCTCGGACAGCCGTACATCAATACAGCCGCTGAACAGACATTCGAACACTTTACGCTGACCAACAACGCCCGAGCCAATGTCGGACTGCTCAGCCGCCGCGCGCGCATCTTCGATTTGAGCGCAAGTCTCGTTCGGCCGCGAGCCCGAAGCTACGCCTCACTCGCGCTCGGCGGAGCGATGGAGGTACGCAACTATACTACGAATCCTGACACGCTTCTTTCGAAACTTCCCGCGCTATACTCGCGGACGCTCAACTATCCTTCGGTGTTTGCATCAGGCTCGTGGTCGAACGTTCAGCGACCTGCGCTGAGTATTTCTCGTGAAGATGGATTCGCGCTCAGCACCACAGCGCGCCGGAGATGGCGCACTGGCGATGCAGCGACGGCAAGCAATAGCATCATTGGAGCACTCTCCGCATACAAGTCGCTTGACCTTCCGGGATTCTCGCATCACGCATTCGCCGTTCGGGCAGCGGGTGCAATAGCCGACGACAACGCCATATCGACGTTCTCCGCCGGCGGCGTAAGTGGCGGAAGCATCGACATATTTGCCGGCCTGTCGGTTGGTGCCAATCGCCGAACGTTTGGCGTGCGCGGATTTCCAACTTCAGCAGAGCAGGGTATCAGGGCCCTCGGTGGAACCGCCGAGTACCGGGCGCCGATTTCCGCTCCGTCTGCTCGCGTACCATTTATCCCTCTTTTGTTCGACAAGATTTCAGTCGCGACTTTCGGAGAGGCCGGACGAGCATGGTGTCCGGCCAGCGCGGCGAAGTCTATCGGAGTTTGTAATGGGTCGGCTCAGTCACAGCCGTGGCTTGCTTCGGTCGGCGCCGAAGCCGATTTCGACACCGCCGTTCATTATGACGCCCCGACGCGTTTTCGCCTGGGTCTTGCCGTTCCAGTACTGAACAGGGACGCCGGCAGGGCGAACGCAGTGTCGTTCTATTTCGCGGTGGGTTCCGCCTTTTAAAGGCTCGATTTCAGCCCGGCTCTGTCGCAAAAGTCAAGGCATTTTTAGCCTTGTTTTCATGTGAAAGCAGGCAAGCGAAAAATCCTCCGAGGGAACTCCACGGTGGAAAGACCACCCTGCGACATTCATTCGTGATGTGGATTGCGTAAGTCATTGCAATGTATGAGCTTACATAAGCACTGGCGCGGATACGCGAACTCGGCTAAACTGCGCTCCCCGAACAGAACCGACCAATCGCCGACAAGCTGATTTATTAGCATTCAGTTCGTTATTGACACACCATTTTTTTAGCGGAGAGTTGTCTTAATGCCCATTCCAGCCACGCCCCCTGTAGGATCCGCCGAGCTCAATCAGAACGCGCGCACTGTCATCGAAAAGCGCTACCTGATCAAGGACGCCAGCGGCATGCCTACGGAGATGCCGGAAGACATGTTCTGGCGCGTGGCGGGCGTTGTCGCAGAGGCCGACCGACGTTACGGAGCGACGGACGTCGACGTCACCGCTGCCGCCCAGGAGTTCTACGACCTGATGACGCAGCGCCGGTTCGAGCCCAACTCACCCACCCTCATGAACGCCGGCCGTCCCCTCGGCCAGCTTTCAGCGTGCTTCGTCCTGCCAGTGGAAGATTCCCTGTCGAACGGACACAACGGCATCTACGACACACTTCGCTCGATGGCCCTCATTCATCAGTCGGGCGGCGGAACGGGCTTCAGCTTCTCGCGTTTGCGCGGCCTTGGATCGATGGTCCGCTCCACGACTGGTGTAGCGTCTGGTCCGGTTTCGTTCATGAAGCTGTACGACGCTTCGACCGATGCGGTGAAGCAGGGCGGAACGCGTCGCGGCGCCAACATGGGTATCCTGCGCGTCGATCATCCTGATGTGATGACGTTCATCAACTGCAAGGAAGATCTCACGCAGATCACGAACTTCAACATTTCCGTCGCGATCACCAGCAAGTTCATGGAAGCGTTGAAGGCTGGTGTGAGCTACGATCTCATCGAGCCGTCGAGCGGCAAAGTTGTCGGCCGGCAGGATGCGGGCGAAGTCTGGGACAAGATGATCGACGGTGCGTGGAGAACGGGCGAGCCGGGATGCTTCTTTATCGACGAAGCCAATCGCTACAACCCGGTTCCGCATGTCGGCTCATACGAAGCGACGAATCCGTGCGGCGAGCAGCCACTCCTTCCGTACGATGTCTGCAACCTCGGCTCGATCAACATCGGCTACTACGTCGTCGATGGTCAGCTGAAATGGGATGCACTCGGAAAGGACATCCACACTTCCGTTCGCTTCCTCGACAACATCATCGACGTCAACAAGTATCCGCTGCCCGAGATCGACGCGTTGTCCAAGCGTATCCGCCGAATTGGTTTTGGCGTGATGGGCTTCGCAGACGCGCTCGTGAAGCTGGGCGTCTCCTACAGCTCGGAAGAAGGCATCGAGTTCGGACGCAAGCTCCAGGCATTCGTCGACTTCGAGTCGAAGAAGGAAAGCGAGCGACTCGCCGATGAGCGTGGACCATTCCCCGAGTGGGCGCGTTCAATCTGGGGTCCCGACGAGACGTGCGCGCGCGATGCAGAAGGCAATCGCATTCGCCCGTTGCAGATGCTCCGCAACTGCAACGTCAATACGATCGCTCCAACGGGAACGATCTCGATCATCGCCGGGTGCTCGTCAGGTATCGAGCCGCTGTTTGCCGTTGCGTTCATGCGCAATCAGGCCGGCGTGATGATGCCCGATGTCAACGAAGACTTCCTGAGAATTTCAAAGGAAGAAGGGTGGCACTCGGCCGAGCTGATCGAGAAGATCGCGAAGCAGGGTCACATTCACTTCGAGGAAGTGCCGGAGAAGTGGCAGAAGGTTTTCGTCACGGCTCACGACATAACTCCCGAGTGGCACGTCCGCATGCAGGCCGCGTTCCAGGAGAACTGCGACTCGGCCATCTCGAAGACGACGAACTTCCCGCACACTGCATCGCGGGAGGATGTCCGCGCGATTTACGAGCTCGCGTACGATCTCAAGTGCAAGGGTGTCACGGTTTATCGTGACGGCTCGCGCGACAATCAGGTTCTTTCAACCGGCGCGACAGCCGGCGCAAAGGCTGAGCGCGACGGAACGGCCGACATGCGCGGAGAAGTCGGAGACCTGAAGGGAACGATCAGCGAGCTCGAAGCCGAGATCACTACGCTCAGAAAAAATCTCTTTGATGTCGAGGCAGAGAATCTTCAGCGCCGCCAGAAGCGCGCGCGTCCGGACACGCTTCGGGGAACCACGAACAGGATGGAAACGCCGCTCGGCACAATGTTCGTCAACATCACTGAAGACGATCGTGGCCAGCCGTTCGAGGTGTTCATCAATCTTGGAAAAGCCGGCGGCGCAGCAATGGCGGACGTCGAGGCAATAGGCAGACTGATTTCGCTTGCGCTTCGTTCAGGAATTTCGATTCAGGCAATTCATCGTCAGCTTCGCGGCATCGCGTCCGATCGTGCGATTGGACTCGGACCGAACAAGGTGTTGTCTGTTCCGGATGCAATCGGTATCGCGCTCGAGGCGTGGATGCGCCAGAAGCAGGGAGTTCAGCAGGAGCTCCTCCGCACCGAGACGCCGACAAATGCTCAGGTGGCGATCGCTCCGGCGGAGCCGGTTACGGTAACTACCGGCGCAGCGCAGACGCAGTACGAGTTCGAGAGCGTGAATCGCGATCAGTCGTTCATGGGAACGTGCCCTGATTGCGGCTCGCAGCTCGAGCAGGCGGAAGGCTGCGCGAAATGTCATGTATGTGGTTTCTCAGAGTGCGGCTGACTAGCGCTTGTGCCTGAGGTGAGGGGCCCGCCGCTAACTGCGGCGGGCTTTTCATTTGTGGCTGCTGACGGTTATTGAATGCGAACGGTCCGTACGAGGACCGTCGCGTCCGGCTCGATCGCCGTAATTGTGAGCGGGTCCGAGAACGGTCCCGAAAAATCGAGCGACATTTTCCTGAGCAGAATGTCGTCAGTGCAAATGTTGCCAGGAGCAGCGTCGGTGCCTCGTGCTTCGATCGTCACAAACGCTGGTGTCGTCGTCACTCTAAAGCGCTCGAACTGCTTGCACCCACCGGTCTGCACCGTAACGGTGGACGTGAGGGTCCCGGTCGCCGGCGCGGAAGCAGGCACGACGATTTCGCTGACGTAGAGCGTTATGTCCCGCCTGCCGTTTACGAACGGATTCGTACACGAGACCGTGGTCCAGGCGAGGACTGCAGCGACGATGCTTCTCACAAAACAAATATGAATAAAAACCGGCGACCGGCATCGATGCGAATGAGAAAATGCGAATTGGATGGCATTTTAGCCAATCATAAGGCGCTTCAACATCGCGCTTCCCGGCCGGTATTTCGAATCCCTTAGGGTACCGCGCCTATGCAAACGCTAGGCCTATCCCGATTAAGCAGATTCGTGTGAGACCAGCAACTGTTGCGTCGATCGCGTGAACCAGCTTGTCACTCCTCATGTCGACGGCCGACCCGCCTCTCAAACCATGCAATCGCGAGCAATACGGGACTACCGTTCCAACCCAACCAGCAACAGTGTCGAGGAGAGCGCAAATCTGTTGCCCGAGCGGACGCAACAGAGGGAATAGAAGATGCATCCACTCCGAAGATCGGCGCGTTTGCACACAATATGGCGCCGGGGAGACGGTTCACTCAGTGGAAGCGAGACACGCTTCGCAGATTCGGCGTTTGCGCGGCAAAAGGGCTGGGTCACCAATGGAGATCGTGGGGATCTGCCCGCAGCTGCTCAGGCTACATAGGCGGGCGAAGAGAATACACGCACAATGGAATTAACGCGGCGAGTCTCGGCGCAAGCGTCTGGGGTAAGGCAGCGGGAACTGAAGCGTTCGGCGAGCCTCTGACGGTGGCGCAGGTGCTTGCGACCGCAGTCCCGTTCGTAGCTTGAAACAAGTTCGACTCGCCACATCACGTAGACCTGGGACCGATGGAAATTCAACCATGCAACGAGGAACTATGGACGACACAATGAACGGCATGCGGACAGACGGTCGTGGTCAATCGCTCGAGCGTATCGGCGCTCTCGTCCTGCGCTACGGCCTGGTGATGATGCTGGTCTGGATCGGGGCTCTGAAATTCGCCAAGTATGAAGCGGATGGCGTCAAAATGCTGGCGGCTACGAGTCCGTTGCTGGGCTGGGGCTACAGCGTAATGAGCGTGCAGAGCTTCGCAGAGTTTCTCGGCGTAATCGAAATCACGCTCGCCATTCTGATTGCGCTTAGAGCGTTCGCGCCAAAGCTTTCGGCGATTGGCAGCTTCGGCGCGGCAATCATGTCGCTCATTACTTTGAGCCTCCTGTTCACAACACCCGGCGTGTGGCAAATGGGTTACGGATTTCCATTTCTTTCGGGCAGCCCCGGCGGGTTCCTGGCGAAGGACGTGTTGATGCTGGGCGCTGCGTTGTGGACAGGCGGCGAGGCGCTTACTGCGGCTTCGGCGCGATCTCGATAGTTGAGGATCTCGCCGGCCAAGCGAGCTCGGCGAGCCTCAAGCTGTTGTCTGCGTTCCCCGCGCTACGATCGATAGGACCTCAAGTGGGCGATCAGATTTCGTCGTTGCTCTCCTTTCGCCACCAAATCGGGTTGGGCCAGCCACTTGTTCAGTAACTTGTCATCCCATTTGACCGCGGCCTTTTAATCCATCGAGTGGCCGCCGCCGCAACGCGCCCACCGCGCCGCTGCCGCGAAGGAAGTCGCGACGCGAGATCTTTGCGCGCAACCATTTCCGCAGGCCCTTGACCCTGACGTAACGTCAGAGAGTAGCCTGATGTCGGAGGCAACGATGAACGAGAACGCGACTCTCTACAAAATCCAAGGAATTCGCTGCTCTAGCGGGAGTAACGGTGCGCGCGCTGCACCATTACGACCGCGTGGGTCTGCTCAAGCCGACTTCGCGAACCGGCTCGAGCTACCGCCTTTACAGTGACTGCGACCTGGCTCGTCTCGAACAGATTGTCGTGCTCAAGTTCCTCGGCATGTCTCTAAGGGAAATCAGCGACCTGTTGCTCGAAGAGTCCTCGCTCGCAGATGCGCTTCGCCGCCAGCAGCACGTTCTGGCAGAAAAAAAAGCGCAACTCGAGCAGGCAATAATGGCAATCGGAAACGCCGAGAAATCTCTTCAGGCCCGGGGCCGACCGGACTGGAAGCTATTCAAACGTGTCATCGAGGAAATCGAGATGCAGAAACCAACCGAATGGTCAAAGCACTATTACAGCGACGAAGCCAAGGCGAAGATCGAGGAAAGGAAGAAAGAATGGTCTCCCGAGCTTCAGGAGCAGGTGACTAAAGACTGGAACCAGCTTTTCGCTGACGTGGAAGCTTCCCTCGGCGAGGATCCCGCTGATCCGAAAGCTCAGGAGCTCGCCGCTCGCTGGAGATCGCTGTTGTCAGGATTTACCGGCGGCGATCCTGAAGTAATGAAGGGGCTCAATGCGATGTACGCCGACCGCGACAACTGGCCGGCTGAGCAACGAGAGCGCTACGAGATCAAGCCGGACATCTGGGCGTTCATTCAGAAAGCATTTGCAGCAGCAGAGAAGTAACCCGAAACACCAGTTCGTAGGCGAACAAAAGCCCGGTGGAATATCCGCCGGGCTTCTTTTCCCCCCTACAATCGGTGTTTCCTAGTTCTTCTTCTTTTTGACGTCCACGTTGTTGCCGATGACGCCGCCGAGAACTGCGCCAACCGTGCCGCCGACAACCGCGCCCTTCACTCCGTGAGTCGCGCCGCCAATTACTGCGCCAGCGGCCCCGCCGATTACAGCATCGCGGTTGGTGTTCTTCACGGTATGAGTTCCACTCGAAGCAGTCGAACCCGAGCTTCCGGTCGACGTCCCCGACATAGATGTGCCCGAGTTCGTCGGTGCGCGGCCAGAACCGGCGGAGCTCGACGATGACCGTCTCCTTGTCGTAACCATTGCGGCTGGCGCGGCGGCCCCCGGAGCCACCTGCGCTGCGCGTTCAGCGGCCGTCATCGAATCGAGCGGCACGGCTTGCGAAGCGCTCAACGACAACGAGTCTGCCGGAAGCGTGTCCGACTTAGTGCACGCAGCGGCAGCAAGCGTTGCGGCGGCAATCAGAACATATGTCTTTTTCATGTGTTTTCTCTTTAGAGTGGTCCGACCATGAAGTTTGTGGCAGATGCCGTGCCACCGATGAACTGTCGAACGGTCGTTTAGTACCTGTCGCCAGAGTCACGGCGGTTGATCAGCTTCTGAACCGAGACCATCGATCCCTCGCGGGCTCGGACACGGGAGACAAACTCCGGAGTTACGCCATGATGCCGCAGCTTGGAGATGAGGGGCCCGCCGCTACCTGCGGCGGGCTTTTCGTCCGCACGCATAACGGTTCAGGGTGGCGAGATAATCGCCTTCATACGCAACGGGATGTGCAAGGAGGTTGTAGATGGATGGTAGACGTAGAGCTGGAGAAATTCTTTGACCGGGTCAGCCACGATGTGCCGATGGGGGAGTTGGCGAAGAATGTTGCGCGCTTCATGTGCCTCGCTTGCGGAACAGCGGGATGTACTGCGCATATCCTTCGGCTCCGAGCCGGCTTACCGGAACGAACCTCAGTGCCGCTGAGTTCATGCAGTAGCGAAGGCCGGCGGGCTTCGGACCGTCGTTGAAAAGATGGCCGAGGTGTGAGTTCGCGTGAGCCGAGCGAATCTCGGTCCGCTCATAGCCCAGCTTGGTGTCTGAACCGTGACGAATATTCTCCGGCTCCAGCGGTTTCGTAAAGCTCGGCCATCCGGTGTGCGACTCGTACTTGTCGGCTGAGCTGAACAAAGGTTCGCCGGAGACCACGTCAACGTAGATGCCCGCAGC
>JBBSGU010000009.1:0-54252 GCA_038253755.1 Gemmatimonadales bacterium
AACTCAACGTTTTCGGGCCGAGGCTTTCTGGCCGAGCATCCTGGACGGCAGAAAATACCGGTGGTGCGAATAGCGGCGAAGAAGACGCCATCGAACGTGGCATCCCGCTCTGAAAGCGCGGTGTACATCTTCGCGGCGGACGGCAGTTGTGTAATAGTCATGGGGCGCAATCTAGAAGTGCCCATTTCAGCATTCCACCGAAAAATGAACACCTAATTTCGGGTTTTCCGAGCAGCGTCCATCCCGCAAAAGTTCCCTCATTTTTCAAATGTAACGACGTGTGCGAGGCATGATTTGTGTACTTGTAAACAGCAGAAGGAAAAACCCAAGGAGAGATGAATGCCTAAAAGCACACATTATCATCAGGCTCACGATGCGATGAGCACCGACAACAAGTTCAGACCAGAAGATGCGGGGATACTCAAGCAGGACAAGCAGCAATTCCAGGAGTCCGAAACCGACAAGAAGGCGACTCCAAAGTCGGAAAAGGAGTTCATTGCGGATCAGGACGAGCGTACCGAAGACAAACAGGAAGAGCCCAATGAATAACAAAAAGAGCGTTTCGTTTCTTGCGTTTGCGATGATCTCTTCGATAGCCCTCTCCGGATGCGCGAGCATGAACAACAAGGAGAATGGTGCAGTAATCGGCGCGGCCGCGGGTGCCGCCGTTGGAGGAGTAATCGGCAACAACACTGGTAACGGTTCGACTGCCAAGGGTGCCATCATCGGGGCTGTTGTCGGCGGCGCAGCCGGTGCTGTGATCGGTCACCAGATGGATCAGCAGGCCAAGGAAATCAGTCAGTCGATACCTGGCGCCAAAGTGGAACGTGTCGGTGAAGGTATCGACGTGACCTTTGACTCCGGGCTGCTCTTCGACTTCGATTCCGATCGCATTCGTCCGGCTGCCGCAACGAACCTGGCGGAGCTCGCCCGCAGCCTGAACAAGTTTGGCGATTCAAACCTCATGATCGTCGGACATACTGATAGTCAGGGAGACGACGCCTACAATCAGGCACTCTCGTATCGCCGGGCGAACTCAGCATCGGCGTATCTCCAGACGCAGGGAGTCCCCAGCTCGCGGATACTGACGAACGGACTTGGTGAGAAGGAGCCCGTCGCAACCAACGATACGGAGGCCGGCAGACAGCAGAACCGGAGGGTAGAGATCGCGATCTATGCGAGCGAAGCGTATCGCAACAAGGTGAAAACAGGCTTCTCCGGAAACTAACCGCGAAACAGAAGGGTCCGGTTGACGAACACTCTGCCGAGGCGGCAGGGTGTTCGCTGCACCCGGTTGATTAGATCCACTAGCGCGAGCGTTGGCGCGAGTGATCTTAACTGAATGGATCGACCCAGTATTGACCGTACACGCGCGGTGACGTGGAGAGACCCGGCATCAGGCGAGACCGCCGGGATGACATTGACGGGGATCGAATATCTCCGGGCGATGGCCAGAGGCGATGCTCCGCCGCCACCCCTGGCACTGGTGCTCGGACTTTCACTCGACGAAATCGAGGAGGGTCGAGTGGTGATGACGGTGGTGCCGGAGGAATTCCACTACAATCCGAGGGGCGTAGTACACGGTGGCCTGGCGGCGACACTCTTTGATTCAGCGCTGGGTTGCGCAGTTCAAAGTCTCCTGCCACCTGCGCACGCGGCACCTACGCAACAACTGCAAATCAACTACATAAGGCCGATAAGAATTGAAACTGGAAAGATGTTCTGTTCGGCGCAGGTTATTCACAGTGGAAAGCGGTCGGCGACAGCTGAAGGCAGGCTCACTGACCGCGATGGAAAACTCTACGCTCACGCGACAGGGACGTTCATCATCACCGGGCCGGATGACCGAAAAGACAGGTAGCTGCTCCGGCACGCCTCTCGCACCTCGATAACTCGTGGCAACCGCAATTCCGCCGAAGAGCACCACAGAAAAAATCCTGCAGCTGTTCCGGCGCTCCGGTGACGGAGCCGACAGAAAGCTCGTAGGCCCGATACGCGGCGAAGTTTTCGGAGCGGACCGTCTCGCAAGACACGCTCGCAGTATTGCGCGCAAGCACAAGCTTTTGCCTCCGAAGAAGCAGCGGGGCCATGGGCCGCTTCTCGAGCGTCTGGATGATACGCGAGTCGTGCTCGACAATATCCGTGACAGGCTGGCTGAGGCCGCAGACCGGGACGTGGACATCAGTCCGGCCGGCGAATGGCTTCTCGACAATGCGTATATCGTTCAAGAGCACATCCGCGAGATTCGCACGAATCTTCCGGGCGGCTATTACCAGGAACTCCCCAAGCTCGCTACGGGGATGCTCGCGGACTATCCGCGTGTCTACGACATCGCCATCGAGCTGATCGCACATACCGAAGGGCACCTCTCGCTCGAGAATATCACGCTGTTCGTTGGAGCGTATCAGGCAGTGACAGAGCTCAAGATGGGAGAGCTCTGGGCTGTTCCGACGATGCTGCGGCTCGGACTTGTCGAGAACATTCGGCGAATGTCCCTACGGGTTGCCTCAAGGCTGGACGAGGTTGAAGAAGCAGATCGTTGCGCGGCGCGAATCATGGCGGCGAACGATACGTCGTCAGAGGCACTGTCGCGCGCGTTGGACAACTTCATCAGCGATCATCCTCCGTTCAGTCCGATGTTCGTCGCGAGGTTCCTGCACAAGATTCGCGGTTACCAGGTGAACTTCACGCCGCTCGTGTGGCTGGAACAATGGATTGCCGAAGATGGTCCGAGTGCCGAAGTAGCGGTTACGCGCTCGAACAGAATGATCGCACTGACGCAGATCACCGTTTCGAATTGCATCAGCAGTTTGCGTGCGATCGGTAGACTAGACTGGAAAGATTTCGTCGAGAGCCAGAGTGCCACGGAAAGGATTCTGAGGAAAGATCTGTCCGGTCACTACGCGAAAATGACTTTCGGGACGCGGGACCACTACCGCCATATTGTCGAGCACATCGCAAAGCGAACGAAGCGTCTGGAAGAAGACGTGGCGAACATCGCCCTGGGGTTGACGGTTCAAGGGCACGGACAAGGCGACGAAAAACTGGGCCACATCGGCTACTACCTGATCGACAAGGGAAGAGCCGAGTTGGAAGAGGCGACGGAGTATTCACCTCCGCTGAGCGAACGAATCTACAGATGGACCCAGCGGCATCCGACGGCGTTGTACTTCGGGGGAATTGTCGCGGTGACTCTGCTCCTGCTCTGGTTTCTTCTGGAGTTCGTCGAAGATGCGACGCTCGGGCAGCGAGTCGCCGTCGTATTGCTGGCGCTGATTCCGATCAACGAAATCGGAATAAGCGTTGTCAATCAACTCGTGACGCTTCTGATGCCGCCGCACATTCTCCCGAAGCTCAATTTCAAGGAAAACGGGATTGACGAAGATGCGAGAACCGCGGTTGTTGTGCCGACGCTGTTCGCCAATGCAAAGGCAGCAGTCGAGGCATTGGAGCACATCGAAGTCCAGTATCTGGCAAACCGTGATCCCAACCTGTTCTTCGCGATCCTCAGTGACTTCACAGACTCGGCTACTGAGACGATGCCGAACGACGATGAGATAATTTCCGCAGCGACCAGCGGGATTGCGGATCTCAACAAGAAATATCCGAGGAGCGGCTGCGACGTGTTTCTTCTCTTCCACCGAAAGCGCATTTGGAATGAGAAGCAGGGCGTTTGGATGGGATGGGAGCGAAAGCGTGGCAAGCTTGGCCAGTTCAACCGGTTCTTAAGGGGAGATGGCAAAGAGGCGTTTCCCTGGATCGCCGGGAATCCGTCGCCACTCGAGACAGTTCGTTACGTAATAACGCTCGACTCCGACACGGTGCTGCCGCGCGATACAGCGCAAATGCTTGCAGGGATCATCGCGCATCCGCTCAACAAGGCGGACTACGATCCGCAGCTTGGCCGTATCGGCCGCGGTTATGGAATTTTTCAGCCGCGAGTCGGGGTCTCGCTGACAAGCGCGCACGCATCTCACTTCGCCGCGATTCATTCCGGTCATCCCGGGGTCGATCCGTATACGACGGCAGTGTCCGACGTTTATCAGGACCTGTTTTCAGAAGGAAGCTTTACGGGGAAGGGCATATACGACGTAGATGCCTTTGAGAAAGCGACACACGGAAGATTTCCAGAGAACACGCTCCTGAGTCACGACCTTATCGAAGGCGCGTATTCGAGAGCAGGCCTGGCGACAGATATTGAAGTCTTCGACGATTATCCGGCGCGTTATCTAACGTTCACGCGCCGAAAGCATCGCTGGATTCGTGGTGACTGGCAGCTGCTTCAATGGCTCGGGCGTACTATTCCGGGACCGAACGGCCCGACGCAAAACCGGCTGTCGGCGATTTCACGCTGGAAGATTTTCGATAACCTCCGTCGCAGTGTAGTCGAGATATCGCTGCTCGTACTGCTCTTTGCAGGATGGTTCATTCTGCCGGGGACGCCGATTTTCTGGACAGCAACAGTTCTCGGCGCGGTATTGGCGCCCTGGCTGTTCTCTCTCTTTCTGTCGATACTGCGTCCACCGCGCGATCAATCGTGGCTCGCCTACTACGCAGCGGTGGGACAAGACGCAGGAGTAAGCCTGCAGCAGTGGACTCTGTCGGTGACGTTCCTGCCGCACCAGGCCTTCGTCAGCGCTGACGCAATCATTCGCACGTTGATTCGCATGTTCGTGACGAAGCGAAATCTGCTGGAGTGGCAGACTGCATCTCAGGTCGAACGGTCGATGTCGAGCGGGTCACGCGTTGAAGTGTGGCGGCGCATGTGGCCCGTCACGATTGTGAGTCTGCTGCTTGCCTTCATCATGCTGATGATGGTCGGAGCGGCCGGCGTAACTCCGAGTATGACGGTTGGTCCGGCGTCGACACTTCCGCTCGTGGTGCTGTGGCTGATGTCGCCGGCGATCGCGCACTCGCTCAGCGCTACTGCGCTGCCACGCGAGCTGAGGCTTACCGAAACAGAGCGACAGGCAGCACTAAGGTACGCCCGACTTCACTGGCAGTTCTTCGAGCATTTCGTAACCAGGGAAACGCAGTGGCTGGCACCGGACAATTTTCAGGAAGATCCGGAACCAATTGTTGCCGCAAGGACTTCGCCGACTAACATCGGACTGCAGATGATGGCAACCGTGTCGGCGCGCGACATGGGCTTCATCACGCTGGAATCCATGATCGAGCGATTGGAGAAAGTCTTTCGATCGCTGGAAAGGATGCGTCGTTACAAGGGTCACTTCTATAACTGGTATGACCTGGGAGATCTTCACGTTCTCGAGCCGGGTTACATCTCAACGGTAGACAGCGGCAACTTTGCCGGACATCTGATTGCACTGAAGCAGGGCTGTCTGCAGGCAACGCGCGAGTCATCGTGCACCGCAGATCAGGCGGTACGTCTCCGCGCCATCAGCGAGCGGGCGCGGGCTTACGCGCTCGAGATGGACTTCAAGTTCCTGTACGACGAGAAACGAAAACTGTTCTCGATCGGATTTCAGCCGGCGTCTAACGAGCTCGACAATTCGTATTACGATCTCCTCGCCTCCGAATCACGGTTATCGTCGTTCATGGCAATCGCCAAAGACGACGTGCCTGTGGACCATTGGTTCAGGCTTGGGCGAACGCTTACCGCGGCGGGAGGGACACGAACGCTAATTTCGTGGAGCGGCAGCATGTTCGAGTATCTCATGCCCGCGCTGGTGTTAAGGACTTTCCCGTCCACGCTGCTGAGCCAGACGCACATCGGAGCAGTTCGCCGTCAAATAGCATATGGGGCCGAGCGTGGGATTCCGTGGGGAATTTCTGAATCGGCGTACAACCTTCGTGACCGCGCTCTTACCTATCAATACCGTGCGTTTGGTGTTCCGGAGCTTGCCTTGAAGCGCGGCTTGAGCCGGGAGCTGGTCGTTGCTCCGTACGCGACGGTATTGGCCCTCATGGTCGAGCCGCATCAGTCGATTCGAAATCTCGCGTTGCTCGAGGCTGAGGGCGCACTAGGGCCGTATGGCTTCCGCGATGCGATCGATTACACGCGACCAGTTCCGGGCTCCAGGAAAGCGGTGGTCGGTGCCTACATGGCCCATCACATTGGAATGAGTCTGGTAGCGTTGGACAATGCCCTGCATGGAAACGTGTGGCAGCTACGCTTCCATGCCGATCCAGTAGTTCGATCGGCCGAGCTGATCCTTCAGGAGAGAATTCCGCGGCGTCTCGTTCTGCAGGATGTGCAGGCACAGGAAGACGTGCTGGTGCGCGTGCCTACCGAGACAGAAAAACCAGCAGTTCGCGAGCTCGACACCGCCAATACCGCGCAGCCGAGAATCGCGCTGCTCGGCAACGTGCCATACACGACGATTGTCAGCAACGCTGGTAGTGGCATAAGTCGTTACGGAGACATGGCGATCAACCGGTGGAGAGCAGACGGAACGCGGGACGACTACGGTCAGTGGTGCTACCTACGGGATGTGAAGACTGGAGACACCTGGTCTGCCGCATACCAACCGGTCTGCGTCAAACCGTTATGGTATCGCGTTCTGTTCGCCAGCGACCGTGCGACGTTTCACCGCCGAGACGGCGAGATAGAGACAATGATGGAGATCGCTGTCGCTCCGGGCGAAGCGGCTGAGGTGAGAAGGATTCTGATCTCGAATCATTCGCAATCGACACGCGAGATCGAGCTGACCAGCTACATGGAAGTCGTAATTGCTGACATCGACAGCGATCGCGCGCACCCGGCGTTTGGAAATCTTTTCGTCCAGACCGAATGGCTGCCGGAAAGCGCTGCCCTCCTCGCAATGAGACGGCCGCGATCAGCGACCGACAAGCCGACATGGTGCGGCCATGTTGTCGTGACGCGTTCGAGCACGCAAGCGGATTCAGGGCAAGGCGCGTCTCGAGCCAATGGGGTTAGCTGCGAGACGGATCGTGCGAAATTCATTGGACGCGGAAGATCATCACGCGACCCGCTGGCGATGGATGCAAACGGTGATTTGTCTGGAACAACCGGAGCGGTCCTCGATCCGATCTTTTCGCTGAGAACAACGGTGACTATTGCTCCTGGCGGATCGGCCGAAGTGACGTTCACGACGTTCATGGCGGAGGATCGCGAGCGAGCCGTTCAGATAGCAGATCTCTATCATGACCCATACAGCGCGCGTCGTGCGCTCGACCTGTCATGGGCGCATGCGCAAGCAGAGTTGCGAGAGCTAGGCATCACTCCAGCGGATGCCGCTCTCTATCAAGAACTCGCCGGGCATCTGCTCTACGCGCATCCCGGGTTCAAGGGTCTTGCTGCGAAGGGGAACGACAACAAACTGGGCCAGCCCGACCTGTGGGGGATGGGAATCTCGGGAGACTTGCCGATTTTGCTTGCGACTCTCGAATCCGGTGATGGCTTACCGAGCGTGCGCCAGCTTTTAAAGGTTCACCACTACTGGAGGATGAAGGGGATTCTCTGCGATCTCGTGATCCTGAACGAGCATCCGCCCACCTATCTACAGGAGCTGAATGACGAGCTTCTGTCAATTGTGATGGCCTCGAGCGAATCAGGATTTCTCGATCGGCCCGGTGGTGTGTTCATCCGTCGGACCGATGTCCTGAAGCCGGAAGACATGAAGCTTCTGCATTCAATCGCGCGCATACAAGTGGATTGTGACGGTTTGGGTCTTGGGAACTTCCTCGAGTTTCCGAACGTCGAAGACCTCGAACTCACAACGGGAGAACTACCGGCCGTGCACGCAGCGGTGGTGGAGCAGGTGCTCGTTGACGCGACGGAACCGGCTGAGGTTGCTGAAGGAGCTGATGCGGAAGAAACGCAGTCCGTTCAAACGCCGGGTGTCGACATCCCTCAGGCGAGAGAAAACTTCGAAGGAGACATGGCGCGAGGCCTCGCACACTTCAATGGCATTGGCGGGTTCAACTCGGAGCACGAATACGAGATACGGCTGGACAAGGGCAGCATTCCGCCGTTGCCGTGGGCGAACGTCATAGGTAATCCGGCCGGTGGCTTCATCGTCAGCGAGACCGGCACTGGAGTGAGCTGGGCGGCCAACAGCTACTTCTATCGACTCACGCCATGGCACAATGACCCGGTCCGGGATCCGGCCGGCGAGTGCCTCTATATAAGAGACGATGACGACGGCGATGTGTGGACACCGACGCCCGAACCGATTCGCGAAGAATCGGAATACACGATCCGTCATGGTGCCGGCTACTCGATCTTCGGGCACACGCACGCGGACGTGGACACAACGCTCCGGATGGGTGTGCCGGAAACAGATCCGGTAAAGCTTCAGGTTCTGTCGATAACCAATCGTAGCCCAAAGCGGCGCCGGCTGACCATCACGAGCTATGTGGAGTGGGTACTCGGGGTGGATCGTGAAAAAACGCAAACGCACGTTCGTACAGAAATGTCGGCAACAGGTCAGGCAATGCTTGCCCGAAACTATTTCGATGCCCAGTTCGCCAACCAGGTTGCGTTCTCGGCAGTGAGCGAACGCGTTAACAGCTTCACTGCAGGGCGCCGTGAGTTTATTGGACGAAACGGCGTGTTGTCCGCGCCGGCGGCGATGCGGCGTGAAATCCTGAGTGGCGACGTAGGAGATACGATCGATCCGTGCGCCGCACTTCAAACGCGCATCGAGCTTGCACCGGGCGAGACGCGCGAGATTGCATTTCTGCTGGGCGCAGGCGACGGAGATGGTGAGGCAAGCGCCCTGATCGAAAAGTACCTGGCGCCAGATGCGGCTACGGCCGCACTCGATCATGCAGCACGTGTGTGGCGTGCCCGGCTCGGGACAATTTCAGTGAAGACTCCTGAGCCGTCGTTCGATCTCATCGTCAATCAGTGGGCGTTGTACCAGGCGCTATCGTGCAGAATGTGGGCTCGGTCCGCGGTGTATCAGTCAAGCGGAGCATATGGATTCAGGGATCAATTGCAGGATGTAATGGCATTCGCGTACTCGGAGCCTGCGCTTGCTCGCGAACACATACTTCGCAGCGCATCCAGACAATTCGAGGAGGGCGATGTTCAGCACTGGTGGCATCCCCAAAGCGGTCGCGGAGTGAGAACGCGCTTCTCGGACGATCTGGTGTGGCTTCCTTACGTCGTAAATCACTACCTCAGCTTATCAGGGGATGCATCGGTCCTGGACGCAGAGGTCCCGTACCTGAAAATGCGACAGCTCAACGCGGATGAGCAGGAGCTCTACGATCTACCGGAAATCTCGGAGAATCTCGGAACGATCTACGAACATTGCGTACGAGCGTTGCGAAAGGCGACTACGGTTGGCGAGCATGGTCTGCCCTTGATAGGAGCAGGCGACTGGAACGACGGTATGAACAGGGTAGGAGTTCACGGACGCGGCGAAAGTGTGTGGCTTGCGTGGTTCATTATCGTGACCCTGACGAAGTTCGCCGAGCACAGCGAAGAGCGCGGCGACGGGGAGGTTGCGAAAGAGTTCAGGCAAACCGCGGAGAATTATCGAAAAGCGATCGAGGCAAACGCGTGGGACGGCGCATGGTACCGGCGCGCGTACTTCGATGATGGAACCCCGCTTGGATCGAGCACGAGCGACGATTGCAAGATAGACTCGATCGCACAGAGCTGGAGTATCATCTCACGTGCGGGTGATCGTGAGCGAAGCCGGCTGGCGATGGAAGCACTCAACGAACATCTCGTGCGAGAGGAACCGCGGCTCATCATGCTGCTCACGCCACCGTTCAACAATTCGCAACATGATCCCGGATACATCCAGGGATACTTGCCGGGTGTGCGCGAGAACGGGGCTCAGTATACCCACGCTGCACTGTGGGCCGTGCTCGCGACGGCATTGAGCGGTGACGGCGACCGCGCCATGCATCTCTACCAGATGCTGAATCCCGTGACTCATGCGCTGACGCCGGAAGGGGTCGCTCAGTACAAGGTGGAGCCTTACGTAGTCGCCGCAGACATCTACACTGCGGAAGACCACCTCGGCCGCGGTGGATGGACATGGTACACCGGATCGGCAAGCTGGCTCTATCGAGTTGGACTCGAAGCGATCCTCGGGTTCACCAAGCGCGGAGAGACACTCGAGATAGATCCGTGCATTCCTTCAGCGTGGAAGGAATTCACGATCGAGTATCGTCATGGTGGAAGCAAGTACTCGATCCTCGTTCAAAATCCATCGGGCGCGCAAAGTGGCGTGTCGTCAACCACGCTCGATGGAACGCGAATAGAGGGACCGATTCAGCTCGTGAGCGATGGCTCGGACCACAACGTCATTGTGACTCTGGGGCCTCCGGTTCGACCGCACCCAGCTGAGCAATAGCCGGCCCGTTCACGACGGCCCCGTAAGCGTCGAAGCGGGAGCCGTGGCAGGGACAATCCCACGTGCGCTCAGCGGAATTCCAGTCGACGATGCAGTAGAGGTGCGTACATACTGCTGACCGCTCGTGGATTGCACCCTGATCATCGCGAAAGACAGCGATCTTCTTCATGCCACGCCGGACAATGGCCCCGGTTCCGGGTGCGATCTCGTCGTATGAGCTGACTTCGCCCTTTTTGGCCCAATCAGCATACTGACCGGCGACGTTCAGATTCTCCCGGATAAAATCGCCAGTGGATCGCAAAGTTACGCGAGACGGGTCGTAAAGCTTGGACCAGCTGTTCTTTCGGCCGAGTATGAGGTCAGTGAGAAGGATGCCGGCGATGGTGCCGTGAGTTATTCCGTTGCCTGAGTCACCCGTTGCGATGAAGATGTGCTCGTCATTGCCAGGGTTCCTGCCGATGAACGCCATGTGATCGACCGGCTCCATCACCTGGCCTGACCATCTGAAATCAATGCTCTTCACCATTGGAAATCGTTCGCGTGTCCACGCCTCCAGGCGCGCGAAGCGTTCGTCGGCATCGTCTTCCTGGCCCGTCTTATGGTCTTCGCCTCCAACGATGAGGATCTCGTCGCTGCGATCGGGGTCGAGGCGAGCGTCGACTTCATGAAGGCGCGCGTAGTGGTACGGATCCGCAGTGTCCCAATAGAGGGCGAGGGGCACCGAACCACGCGGGATCCGCGCGCCAATCACGAACGTCCGGTAAGCTGCCTGCTTGGTGTGGAGAATAACCCAATCGTTGACCGGAGTGTTTGTCGCGACGACAATGTTGTCCGCCAGGATGACGCGCCCGTCGCTGGTGGTGACTTTGGCTGGCTCTCCGTCTTCGATCTTGTCGGCGTGGGTGAAGGAAAAGATCTGTCCCCCGTCGCGTACGATCGCTCGGGCAAGGCCATTGAGATATTTCAGCGGGTGAAACTGCGCCTGGCGTGGAAACCGGAGAGCCGGTCCAGTGTCCCAGAAATCGACGGGCGCTCGCTCGAGGAGCTCCGTGTCAATCAGTCCTGCGCGGTGGGTGGCTTCGAGCTCCCGCTCGAGATCTTCCTTTGTTGAGTTTCCGCCAAGAATGAGATATCCATCGAGCCGCTCGAAGTCACAGTCGATGTCCTCGAGCGATGCGATCGATTCAATGCGCGCGATGGCGGCCGCGTGGCTCTCGGCCGCCAGGCGCGCGCCTTCAGTGCCGTGCAGTTTCTCGATCCTGTAGTACCTGTCATCGAGAGCAGCGGTGAGATGAGCAGTTGATCGCCCCGTTTCTCCACCACCGATCTGGCCGTCATCGATGACGACGACTGCGCGGCCAGCCCGAGCGAGCTGATATGCCGTTGTCATCCCGGCAATGCCGGCGCCAACTATGCACACACTCGTGCGTATGTCGTGCGTGACGCGGGGAAACTGAGAGGCATCGGTCGAGTCCATCCAGACCGACGTGGTGTAACCGGAGTCGCTTCGCATTTACGATGAGTACAGTGAGATTAGGTGCATGAGATCAGGGCAGGCGCAGGTATGGCGCATAGCGTATGCCAATGCTAGTCTAGCCACGACACGTTTGATTCACACTCCGTTGCGGCGGAGATCAAGGAACAGGGGATTATGGACACAAAGGTCCTGGATGCAGCAAAGGCGGCATTTCCGCAGGCAGCTAACACCGTGACTCTTGGTGCGGTTGTTTACAACAACGAGTGCGACCCTGAGCCACTTGTGGCAATCCCCATTTCGATGATGAACAGGCACGGGCTGATAGCAGGGGCAACGGGTACCGGAAAGACACGAACGCTGCAACTCATCGCCGAGCAGCTATCCGCCGCCGGCGTTCCTGTTTTTGTCGCTGACATCAAGGGAGATCTATCCGGCCTCGGGGCCGCAGGAGCGGCCAATGACCGTATCAATACGCGAGCGCAAGAGACGGGCTATGCCTGGAGGGCATCTCCGTTTCCGGTTGAATTCCTGAGCCTGACCGGAGCGCACGGCGCACAACTGCGCGCGACAGTTTCTTCATTCGGGCCGCTTCTTCTCGCACGGGTTCTCAATCTCAATGAAACGCAGTCGAGCGTTCTGTCGCTCGTCTTCAAGTACTGCGACGACAAGGGTCTGTTGCTGCTCGACTTTTCAGACCTTCGATCTGTTCTGCAGTACCTCACCGGCGACGGCGCGGACGAGCTCAAGAGCTACGGCGGAATGAGCAAAGCAACGGTTGGTGTGTTGCTGCGTAAGATGGTTGAGCTTGAGCAGCAGGGTGCCGAGGCATTTTTTGGAGAGCCGGAGTTCGACATCAATGACCTGATGCAGGTGGAGCGGGATGGTCGCGGCTTGATCAGCGTTCTCGAGCTAGCGGATGTTCAGGAAAAGCCGCAGCTGTTCAGTACGTTCATGCTCTGGATGCTCGCGACGATCTATCACGAGCTTCCGGAAGTCGGTGACATCGACAAGCCCAAACTTGCATTCTTTTTCGATGAAGCTCACCTGTTGTTCGATAATGCCAGCAAGGCGCTGCTGGATGAGGTTCAGCAGGTTGTGCGCCTTATCCGATCGAAAGGTGTTGGTGTGTACTTCGTCACCCAAAGCCCCAAGGACATTCCGGAGAATGTCCTTGGACAACTCGGACACAGGGTGCAGCACGCGCTGAGAGCGTTCACGCCGGACGACGACAGGGCGTTGACGGCGGCGGCGAGAACTTTCCCCAAGACTCCGTTCTACGACGTCCAGGAAACGCTCACCACGCTCGGTATCGGTGAAGCGTTCGTCACAGTGCTCACACCCAAGGGCGTTCCGACGATGCCGTTCGCCACTCGGCTCATTCCTCCGGCATCGATCATGGGAGCACTGCCCGATCTCGACCAGCGGGTTGCAACTTCACCGCAAGTGAGAAAGTATGCGACTGCGATCGACCGGGAGAGCGCAAGGGAAAAACTCGCAGCACGTGCGGCATCAGGTCAATCGGCGGCGGCATCGAGCGAGGCACAACCGGCCGCTGCGGCTGCTCCAGGTACGCGCACAGGCAAGGCTCCGCCGAGCACTTTCGATCAGATCATGAAATCACCGGTGACGCGAACTGTTGCCGGCGCAATCACTCGCGGTTTGATGGGAGCGCTGCTCGGATCACCCCGGAGGCGAAGCAGCAGCCGCCGCTGGTAGCCTATTTCTCCAGAAGAACCGCTCTCACGGGCGCGGCATCGAGAGACATCATCTTTACCGGAAACGCCATCAGGTCGTAGGTGCCTGCTGGCGTTCTTCGCAGGTCCAGGTTCTCGATGATGAACGCATTTCCCGAGAAAAGCATCTTGTGCACAGGGAGTGATTTGCTATCGCGCTGATCGACCGAAGGTGCGTCGACGCCGAGAAGCTTGAGGCCGAGCCCGAGAAGCAATCGTGCACAGGATTCGGAAAGCGTGGGCCAATCCTCAGGGAAAACTCCGGTCGCCACTGTGCACCCAGTCTTGAGGATGAGGCGCTCTGGATCTTCCGAAGTGAACAGCGGCTCGATGGCCTCGAACGAAATCTCTCCTTTTGCCTCGGCGACATCGATCACCATGGCTGGTCCGTAAAAAGCCTCGAGCGGAAGCTCGTGTGAGCCGGGCCATCCATCACGTACGTGCAACGGCGCGTCGGCGTGGGTGCCGACGTGAGGACTGCAGGTGATGGTAGAAAGATTTACCGCAGCGCCGTTCGCGGTAGATGATGTCCATCCACAAGCGAACGGGGTGTCGCCCGGCCACTCTGGAGTGTCTGACGAAAGCGTAACGCTGATATCGCGAAGGCGCACGACTATGCGGTTGTGATCATGACACCAGGCGTCTGGCGGCCTCGATGACCTTCTCGACGGTAAGGCCAAAATGCTGGAAAAGCTCGGGAGCAGGTGCGGATGCTCCAAAATGATCCAGTCCCAGAATTTCTCCGTCATCGCCAACCCAGCGGTACCATGACATCGGATGAGCAGCTTCGATCGCAACACGCTTTACACCTGGTGTCAGGACGCTGTCGCGATACTCCTGCGATTGAGCAGCAAAAATTTCCTGGCTTGGGAAGCTCACTGTCCTTGCTCTCACCCCAAGTGACTCGAGTTTTTGTTGAGCGCCAAGAATGAGTCCGACCTCTGAACCAGTAGACATCAGCACAACCTGTGGTGCGCCGCCGGGAGAATCAGCGAGAACGTATGCGCCCTTCGCCAATCCAGAGGCTGCCGCGTATTTCGTGCGGTCGATTAAACCAAGCTTTTGTCTGGTGAGGACCAGGGCCACGGGGCTTTGATGCTTCAATGCGACCCTCCAGGCCTCCGCTGTCTCCGCTGCATCCGCAGGACGAATCACGGTCATGCCGGGAATTGCTCGAAGATTGCTCAGCTGTTCGATAGGCTGATGCGTTGGTCCGTCTTCGCCGAGTCCGATGGAGTCGTGAGTGTAGATATAGATGACATGTCGATTCATCAGACATGCAAGCCGAATCGGAGGGCGCATGTAGTCCGAGAAGATCAAGAACGTCGCGCCGTAGGGTATGATTCCACCGTGAACGGACATTCCGTTCATCACGCCACCCATGCCGTGCTCGCGAATTCCAAAGTGATAGTTGCGGCCGCTGTAGTCTTCGGGGCTGATGCTTGGCGCGCCTTTCACGATGGTGTTCGTCGACGATGCAAGATCGGCGGAGCCGCCAATCAACTCTGGTACCTTCGGGGCAATCGCGTTCAGTACTATGCCCGATGCGGCCCTGCTCGCGATATTTCCGTTTTCTGCGGTAAAGGAGGGGATCAGATCCTCCCATCCGTCGAGAAGATCACCGCGGAGTCTCCGTTCGAGCTCTGCTGCATCAGCTGGATGAGCGGCCTTATACGCATCGTACAGTTTATTCCACTCGGCTTCCAGCGTTGCACCGCGGTCTGACATTTTCCGCCAGTGTGCGAGAGCCTCCGGTGCAACGTAGAACGGCTCCAACGACGGATAACCGAGCGCTTCCTTCGTCAGTCTGATTTCGTCAACACCGAGTGGTGAGCCATGAGCTTCTGCGGTGTCGTGCTTGTGGGGGCTTCCGAAGCCGATATGAGACCTGACGATGATCAGCGACGGCTTGTCCCTGACTGCCTTCGCAGCGACGATCGCAGCATCGAGGGCCTCGCGATCATTTGCGTCCCCGACGAACTGGACATGCCAGTGATATGCCTCAAAGCGGCGAGCGGTGTCGTCGTTAAAGGTCAGGTCGGTATTGCCTTCGATTGTGATATGGTTGTCATCGTAGAATCCGATCAGCTTGCCGAGCTGAAGATGTCCAGCATACGAACAGGATTCGTGGGAGATGCCCTCCATCATGTCGCCATCACTGGCGATGAAGTAGGTGTCGTGGTCGATGATGGTGTGGGTGTCACGGTTGAATGTCGCACCGAGGTGGGCCTCGCCGATCGCCATTCCAATAGAGTTCGAGATGCCCTGACCGAGCGGACCCGTGGTGGTCTCGACACCCGGTGTGTGTCCGAACTCCGGATGCCCCGGCGTTTTGCTGCCCCACTGACGGAACTGCTTCAGGTCATCGAGCGTCAGGTCATACCCAGTGAGGTAAAGCACACTGTATAGAAGCATCGACGCATGGCCGGCCGACAACACGAAGCGGTCGCGATTGATCCAATGGGGGTTGGCAGGGTTGTAACGGAGGTGCTTCGTGAAAAGCACGTAAGCCAGCGGAGCGAGCGCCATCGGCGTGCCGGGATGGCCCGAATCAGCCTTCTGGACCGCGTCCATCGAGAGAACCCGAATGGCGTTGATGGAGAGCTGTTCTATCGACGATGAAGTCGTGTCTTTTGCGGCGGAATCGGATTGGTTGGACATTTCTGGGAAGTTAGAGTCCCGAGCTCATCATTGCGATGAGCTCAGGCGTTGGGTCCGGGGATTTCCATCGGAGGACGAATGTTCGGCAAAAGTGCCTCGATCTCGAACCGTCTCGTCTCGAGCCATTCGGGAAGCTTGAGTGACTGACCGAGCGAGCTCAGTGGCTCGTCGACCGTGAAACCGGGTGGGTCAGTGGCGATCTCGAACAGCACTCCACCGGGCTCGCGAAAGTAGATCGAGTGGAAATAATCGCGATCCATTTGCGGGCTCACGTTGTGGCCCTTCGCGACGAGCTCATTGCGGGTCGCAAGCTGTTCTTTATCGTTCTCGGCCCGAAAGGCGACGTGATGCACGGTACCGGCGCCGAGCACGCCCGGCCAAAGCCCGGGGACGCAACGAAGGTCAACTACGGACCCGAGACCGCGACCCTTCGCCGCAAACCGATAGATGTTTGACTGCTCGCGCACCGGTTCGAAGCCGAGCGAATCAACGAGGAGCTTTCCCGTCAGGTCACAGCTTTCCTGCCAGAGAGTAACGGAGTAAAGCCCACGAATCGAATGCTCTTTCGGGACAGATGGCGTTGACCATCCATTGCCGGTTTCCGCGACCTGGTGAGCGACCAGCTCGCCCAGGAATCCGTCCGGATCCTTGAAAGCGATGACGCGCTCTTCGTCGAAACGGGATTTTGGATGCTCGAACTCGACGCCGTGCTCGATGAACCGCTCGATCCAGAAGCCGACCGAGCTCGGTAAGATTGCGAAAGACGTGACTGCAACCTGTCCGTCGCCCTGACGTCCGCGTCGGGTCCCAGGCCATGGAAAGAACGTCAGGATCGATCCAGGGCTTCCTTCTCCATCACCGAAATAGAAATGAAATGTGGTAGGGGCGTCGAAGTTCACGGTTCGCTTGACGAACCGCATGCCCAGAACCCCCGCGTAGAAGTCGAGATTCTGCTGGGGGTCACTGGCGATTGCCGTAACGTGATGAATACCGCGCGAGATTAGAGTCACAACCGCTACAGGTGGCTATTCTTATTTCGTGTCCGGGGGCGTGCGAGGCTTCCCGGCTTCGCCTCCGTAGCCACTTTTGTGCTCGACGGAACGGTTTTTGTTCTGATCGTCAGGGTTCGGAGTTCCCGAATGAGTTTCACCGGAGCTTTTTGTCCCGTTGTCTTCATTCTTGTTCGGATGTTCCATCGGATCGCGGTGCGTCATATTATGCCTCGGTTGTGGCCAGTAACCCAAAGGGCAATGCACATGCCGAGAACCGGACAAACTCACCTTGAATAATAAGCCGCCGATGCCGAGCCGGTCGCGTTACCGAAGTCTGGCAGATCCTGAGACTCTTGCAAAATTCGCGCAGAATCTCGGGGAAGGCATCTACATCACGAACGAGTCAGGAGAAATTCTCGACGCAAATCCGGCGTTCCTGAAAATCTTCGGGGTCGCAACGCTCGACGAGCTGAAGAGCTATCGAGTCAGCGATTTCGTGGATTGGGAGGCGAGAAAGGGGGAGATCGCGTTGCTGGAGCGCGAGGGATCACTCCGCGACCGTGAACTTCAGATCACTCGGCCGGATGGCGCGGTGCGTACGGTACTCGACACGTGGTATATCAATCGTGACCCCGAAACTGGCGAGTTAATTTTTCACGGAATTCTCGTAGACATCACGAACCGAAAGTTGCTCGAGGACCAGCTCCTCGAGCAGAGCATTCGGGACCCGCTGACCGGATGCTACAATCGTCGCTATCTCGCATCGCTCTACGCCACGCATACCAATCCCGATGCGTCATGGGGTTGCATATACGTAGACATAGACCACTTCAAGCAGTACAACGACATCCATGGGCACGCGGCTGGTGACACGGTTCTCGTCAAAATGAGCCGCTTCCTGATGCGTCATGTGCGGGCGGAAGAAGCGGTCGTCAGGATGGGGGGCGATGAGTTCCTGATAACGCTGTTCGATACCGCGCTCAAGGATACCGAAGCAGTGGCGAGGAGGCTCGAGGCAGAAGGTCACGAGCGCGGCCCTGTTTCGTTCTCCCTGGGCTGGGCAACGCGTGAAGAAAATGAGACTCTGGAAGAGACGGTCAATCGTGCAGACAGGCAGCTCATCAACGTGCGCGTGGTCCGACGGCCCGGCAGCTATACGAGGCGGACGCCCCCGGAGCTGCAGGTAGAGTCCGCCTAGGGAGGGCGGATTTCCGGCCGATGTGCAAGGCCGGAAGCGGGGCGCGTCTTACGGGTATCTCAACCCGAGACACAAATGCGCTCCACAATTGGAATACTCTCGATCGCCTTCGCTCCGCTGACCCTTTCCAGTCAGGGGCTCATCATTTCCCGGCCCTGCCGACCCATTGTCTGTCTTGTGAGCAGGCCGTGCCCGCCATGTACGCCTTCGGGGTCGACCGTCTTCCGACAGTCGAGCGATGTACGAGCGGAGCTCAGCGATCGGGTCCTTCGATACGAAGTAACAGAGACGTTCGTCAATCGCGGCAGTGGGATTGGTGAAGCCGACTACGTCTTTCCGCTTCCTAAAGGAGCCGCATTTCAGGACCTGAAGCTCTCTATCAACGGAGAGATGGTCTCAGGCGAAACGATGTCCGCCGACCGTGCCCGCGCGATCTACGAACAGATCGTTCGTCAGCAGCGTGACCCGGCGCTCGTGGAATGGATGGGCTATGGAATGCTTCGCACGAGAATCTTTCCGATCGCGCCGGGTGAAGTGAAGAAAGTCATGGTGCGGTTTCAAATGGTGGCGGAGCGCGAAGGTGATGCGCTTCGGATAGACTACGCCAAGGGCAGGCAGGCGCCTGGCGGCGTGGCGATTCTCGCCGACACTCGATCGATGGACCTGCCGCGAGGCTCTTTCACTCTCATGTATCCAGCGGACGCGCAGTACGGCAATGCGTATTCGCCGACGCACGCGCTTAGTACGAGTCGCCGTGGCGATCGTCGGGTTGTCAGTGTCACGGGGAGTTCGAGCGAAATAACTCTGCTGGTGCCTGTTAGACGGAGCAGCGAACCTTCCATCTCGGTTCTCCCCTACGCACCCCGCGGCGAAGATGGGTTCGCGCTGATCACGCTCTCGCCGCCAGCGATGGCTCCGGCCGTGACTCCGCGAGATGTAACCCTGGTGCTCGATGTTTCGGGATCGATGTCCGGGGTGAAGATCCAGCAGGCGCGCGCGGCGGGGAAACAACTGCTCGCGACGCTGACTCCGAATGACCGGTTCAAGCTGATAGACTTCTCGACAGACGTCCGGACGTTCAGGGACGAGTATGTACGAGCGACCCATGAGAACGTAGATGCGGCCTCGCGGTATCTCGAATCTCTTGACGCGTCGGGGTCAACGAATATCTCCGGCGCACTCGATGTCGCCCTGAGAGGAGATGTCTCATCAGGACGCCTCGGCCTGGTTTTGTTCGTCACTGATGGCGAGCCGACCATCGGCGAACGCGATCCAGATGCCATCGCTTCGCGAGTATCACGCCTTCGCGGTGACCGGAGAATATTTTCTTTCGGCGTGGGAGCAGACCTGAACGCTGCACTCGTTGAACGGCTGGCTGTAGAAGGAAGAGGCACTGCTCAGTTCGTGCGTCCTGACGAATCAGTAGAACGCGCCGTCTCAGTCGTGGCAAGCCGCTTGACGAACCCGATCGTCACAGACGTCCGTGTTTACTCAGATGGTGTACGATTAATCAAGCGTCTTCCATCGGAAGCCGCCGATATCTTTGCCGGGCAGGACTACGTTCTCCTTACGAGATATTCAGGCAGCGGGTCGACCCGTTTTCGGTTTGAAGGTCAGACAGCGAGAGGTCCGGTGACCTGGACAACACGCGTGGATCTGCCATCGTCGTCGCGAGAAAATTCTTTCGTCGCACGCTTGTGGGCAACGCAGAGAGTGGGGTATCTCAGTGCGGAGAAGCGCAAGAATGGAGTATCGCATGAGATCGACGATGAGATTCGCGAGCTTGGAGAGCGCTATGCAATTCCTACGGAATTCACTTCGTACCTCGTTGTCGAGCCTGGCATGCCACAACCTCAGATGAGCGGAGTCGTAACAGGCGTAGCGGCCACAGGAACGGTACGTCGTCGGGATGCGAAATCGAGCTCAGCCATGAACGCTCCAGCACCGATGGCGCCTGCGGCAAAAGCGTTTGAGTCAGCACGAGCTGCATCTGCACAGCGTGCCACAACAAATCTGGCGGCAGCCGATGCCCTCGATGCCGGCAGCCTAAGCAAGGATTCTCGTCGCATAGGGTCGCGCGTGTTCACTCTCAGTGGTGACACGTGGGCGGACGCAGCGATCTCCGACAAGTCGCGCACGGTGAGCATCAAGCCGTTCTCCGAAGCGTACTTCAAGCTGATTGACGCGCTTCCCGAGCTGCGCGAAGTGTTCTCTCTTGGCGACAAGGTCATCGTTGCCGGACGAGGTCTGACGATCAAGCTGGCCGAAAACGGATCCGCCACGATCAGTGACGATCAGTTGAAAGACATCCAGAGGAGCTGGTAAGAGTTTGAGCGACGTCGAGCGGCTGTTTCGCACCTACAACGAACAGCTGGTGAGATACCTCACGCGGCGGCTCGGCGATCGCGACTGGGCGGAAGAAGTGGCACAGGAGACGTTCATTCGCGCGCTCAGACAGGACACGATTGTGAACGAAAGAGCTTGGCTGTTTGCCGTCGCGACAAATCTTGTGCGCGACGAAGCACGCAAGGATGCGAGGCGGCGCCGGCATTTGTCGCTGCTTGCCGAAGAGGAAAAGGGCAAAGTCGTCGAGTCGGAACAGACGACTTTGGAACGTGCGCAGGAAGCCGCGCTTGCGAGAAGAGCAGTCGATGCGTTGGCAGAGCGGGATCGTCTCGCACTCCTGATGCGCGAGGAAGGCCTGGATTATTCGGAGATAGCCGAAGCGCTAGAGCTATCACCGGGATCAGTGGGAACTACGCTGTCGAGAGCACGAAGAAGACTCGTCGAGAGTTATGAAGCCCTACAAAGAGAACGGGAAGCGAGGGAAAAGAATGCAGCATCCTGACGAAGGAATGATTCATACATGGCTGGATGGAGAGTTGCCGACTGAAGAGTCGGTGGCGATGGAGACTCACGTTGCAACCTGCAAGCGATGCGCGGCCGCGGTCGCCGAAGCGCGAGGGTTCGTGGCGGGTGCGTCGCGGATCGTAAGTGCGCTCGACATTGTGCCTCGAGGCGTGATTCCAGTTCCGAGGCCACGTCAGAAAGCGTGGTATGCCAGCCCGCAATTTCGCGCTGCGGCCGCCGTGCTTGTCGTTGCTGGTGCATCGCTTCTAGTGGTGAAGAAGGAAAGTCAGACTCAGCTCGTGCCGGCGCCCGTGAATGCTCCGTTGGCAGAAAGGGCAGAGACTCGCAGTGTCCAGGCCTCCACTAGGAATTCGACGGCGACTCTGGCATCCCCGGCTCCGGCTGTCGAAGACCGGGCAAAGAGCGTGGTCCCGGTTGCGGCATCGTCTGGTGCGTTAGCAAAGGTGGCGGCTCTTGCGACTGAGAAAGCCCGCCAGAACGCTGCGGAGAAGGCGTCGCCGGTCGATGCCGCTGCTCGACGAGATGAGGTTGAGCGCGGTGATCAGAAGGACGCGCTGTCTGATAAGGTCGCGGGTGTAGTCTTGACGGGTGTCGCCACCGCGACTGCACAAGGGACCGCTAAAACATTCGAGCAGAGAAAAGCCAGCGACGTCGCCAATCCCAGAATCGCGGCCACTGGAATTGTCGTGTCTGAACCAAGACTTATCCGAGTAGACTCGACTAAGGCGCCCAGACAGAGTTTCTACGCAACGGCGTCTGGCGCTACGTTGGTTCTCACCGAGATCGAGGCGCCCGATTTTGCAGCAAGAGGTGTAAGTGAAGCAGCGCCGGCGCCTGCGCGAAAAAGGATGGGGGCACCTAGAAATGCGCCGACTACTACTCGCATTATGTCGCCGCCCTCGGCTCCCGTTCCCGATCCAATGATTCCGTTTCCAGCGGGTGCAGCGTCGCAAGCGGCCGCAAAGGCAAACATCAACACGATCACATGGTTCGACGCCACAGGTTTGCGCCGCTACATCCTGTCGGGTTCAGTACCAGTCGCGGAGCTCGAAACCGCCAAAGTCTTTCTGCAGAAAGCTCAGCGATAGGCGATGTCGCCCGAAGATTTCTTTCAAGTCGAAAAATTCCTGGCTTAACCCGGGCAGCCCTCTTTTGCATTATAGACCCGATCAATTCTTCGGATCGAGTATGCGCTTGATCTCGGCCCTGCTGTCGAGAAGATGCAGGCGCGATATCCGATCGGATGCGTGTTCAACGGCGGACCGCAGCGATGTGTCGAGCTCCATAAGCTCGCCGCGCATCAGGGCTCGAATATCGGAATTTGAACTACCACCTCGCCTCGGCGGCGAGCTCGAGATGATTATTATCGAAGGCGGATTGAGCTTCGAGTCGGCCTGTGCGAGATACGATCGCTGAAGCGAACGACGGAACGGATCGATCGTCACACGCGAGGTGACGAGCTCGGACCACACGGCGTGCCGAATATCTGACAAGAGCTCAGCGGGTGTATATACCGCATCGCTTCCCTTTGACATCGCCTGATACTCGGCGAGTCGAGCGAGACGATCCGCATCGAGTAGATCCGCCAACACACGATTCTGCGCACTGCCGACACGACGCAACGTGCCTTCCGGCTCGATGCGACTCAGCACACGCCGATCTACAAAATACTGCGGAGTCTGAAACGCGTTCTCGGCAATGAACTGCACAGCCGCATGCTGACGCGCGCGCGAGATCGGAACGAATCGAGGACCAGGCTGATCGCCATACCTCTCCTGAGATTCAGAACCACCGACAATACTGACAACAGCCTGCAGTTCGTCGCTCCACTGATCGAGCAACCGATCGTAAAGCTCGGAAAGTTGTGAGTTGTCTTCTCCGGGATGTTCGGTCGCCTGAAGGAGAAGCGGCACCGTACGTCTGATATTTCGGAGGCCAAGCGCAGTGGACTTCACCGCATCAGCATCGCCAACAGCTTCAGCTGCGTCGCCGGCGTCAGCGTCATGATTTCCTGATACGGTATACCTGTACCAAGGAACGCTGTCCTGCATTTTCGCCCATTCATTCAAAACATGACGCTCGGCCTCAGGCGTCCGAGCGCCGGTAATCGGCGCGTAACCCCACCTCGTCGCGAATTCATCGTAAAGTCCAACGCGCGGCATCAGATACTCCGGCGGAATGTGATCCGCCGGCTGCGCAACGTAGTTAAAGCGTGAGTAATCCATTATTGACGGTGAGTGTCCCATGCGACGGAGCCATGAGATACTGCGAAGACTGTCAGCAGGATACGTCGAGCTCGCCTTCATGTTGTGCTGAAAGCCGAGTGTGTGGCCGACTTCATGGGCGACGACGTACTCGAGGAGGCGGCCCATCAACGAGTCAGGAAGCGGCAATCGCTCAGCCCGCGAATCGAGCGGAGCCGCCTGGGTGAAATACCAATCGCGCGCCAGGTTCAGGACATTGTGAAAAAGCCGAATGGAGCCGTTGAGGATTTCTCCACTGCGAGGATCGTGAACCTGCGGACCTTCGGCATTCTCTGTCGTTGAGGGTAACCAGCGAACAACGGTGTTTCGCGCATCGTCGGGTGACCAATCAGGATCGACCGCAGGCGATGGAGCGTCACGCGCGACGATCGCGCGGCGAAAGCCGGCCGCAGCAAATGCAGGCTGCCAGTCTTCAACGCCCTTCTTAATCCACGGGATCCACTGCTTTGGAGTGGCGGGATCGATGTAGTAAACGATTGGCCTCACGGGATCCGAAAGCGCAGAGTCGGGGAACTTCTTCTCGAGCCGCCAGCGCGTAATGAGCCCTCGGGTGACCGACCGATGTTGATCCGTTCCGAAATCAGTCTGTCTTACTTCGTTGAAGCTCAGGCGCTTATCGGCGACGCGGCCCATCATAGGCCGGGCCGGAAGGCGAATCATGCTCCAGTGCGCGAGAACACTTTGCGCGGCGATCGGCCCAAGCCCGCGCTGCGAGTCGGGTAGATTTTCCGGAGTGAATGTCTGAGTCGCTTCTACTTCGATATTGTCGGGGAAAGCGGACACTTTCTCGACGAACGATCGCTTGTCGTCAAAGGAGCCTCTCGCGCCGACAAACTCCGGAATGTTTGTCGTGTACAGAGACGTCACATCGATGACGGCCGAGCTGTCGGGTCCGTTCGCCTCTATTTTGAAAATCGCGACAACAGGCGGATACGAGGCTTGCGATACGGCCTGGAATACAGGCGACGTCGAATCCGCGGTAATCTCGAACGTAACGCTGCGGAGGAGAATGCGATTTCCCTGTCTCTCCCAGCGAAGAACGCGCTCGGTGAACTCGTCACCGCCGTATGAATTGCCGCCCGATGCTTTCGCAAACCGGCCGACGAGCAACATGTCTCGTCCCAACTCTCGTCTCGGGATCTCGAACAGCAGCGTGTCGCCCATTCGGTGAGTGGTGAAGAGACCGACGCGAGTGATCGCCGATTTTGAGATCACCTTCGCGTAGGGCTTTAGCCCGTTGGCCGCTTCGGCTTTCTCAACGCTGTCAACGCGCAGTTGCTCCGGCGTTTTTGGAGTGACCGGTGGCGCGCTGCGGTTGAAGACAAAGCAGGCTTGCGAGCTGACGACCAGAATCACTGCGGCCAGCGAACGGTGCATCGACGTCAAATTGGTAACAACTACTTCGAGCTCGTCTCTTCGCTCATCGCGACTGCCATTCCCATTGTGTGATACCCTTTGTCTACGTAGACAGTGGTACCAGTGATGCCGCTGCCGAGCGGGCTCGCGAGAAAAGCAGCGGTACTTCCAACCTCCTCGGCTGTCAGGGGTCCGGTGAGTGGCGAATTGGCCGCGCAGTAGGACACCATCTTGTCGATGATCCCGATTGCGCTTGCTGCGCGCGAGGCAAACGGGCCGGCCGAGATGGTGTTCACGCGGATGCCGTATTTGCGGCCCGCCTCGAAAGCGAGAGTGCGTGTGTCGCTCTCTAGTGCAGCTTTCGCCGAAGACATTCCTCCACCGTAGCCAGGGATGACTTTCTCGCTCGCCATATAGGTGAGCGAAAGGAATGATCCCCCACGACGCATCAGCGGACCGAGCCTGCTCACCATTCCCACTAGCGAATAGGCACTGACGCCGACCGCCGTCAGATAGCCGTGACGGCTCGTTTCGAGCAGCGGCTTTTTGACCTCGGGGCCGTTGGCAAGCGAATGCACGACGATATCGAGCGATTGATCGCCGAAGTCCTGCTGAATTCTCGTCGCCATGCCGTCAATCGAGAAATCGCCTGTCTCCTTGTAACGTTTGTTCGTTCGGAGGTCTTCGGGTGCATCGGCGAGCGTGTCGAACGCTGCGTCGAGAGGGTAGATCTTCTCGAACTGAAGGAGCTCGCCGTTGGACATGCGCCGAGATTCGTCCATTTTCCCGCGCTCGAGAAGGTTCATGAAAATGTTGAGCGCCGGTGGCCATGTTCCAACCGAAACAGATGCGCCTGCCTCGGCCAGTGCCTTGGCGATTGCGAAGCCAAAACCGCCGTCATCCGCAACTCCGGCTACGAGCGCCCGGCGGCCTGAAAGGTCAATATTGAGCATGGTGTGGATATGTCCCAAACGACAGGGCGAAGCAAGGGGGCCAGCGGGACGCAAATTGCATTGGACGTCTCAGTCGAACAATTCACCGCGTCGGAGATTTCGCGTGCTTAACAAAGTATGTCTTGCCCTGCTGCTGTCGTTGACCGTTGGCATCAGCGTTCAGGCACAGACGACAGACACACTGTATACACCCAAGCCGCTTCTGAAGGGCGCTGATGCATTGCTCGTAGTGGGATTTTTGGCGGCCGCCGCGGCAGTGTCTCCGGCAGACAAATACTTCACGCAAAGGCTCCAGGATCCGGCCAGACAGTCCAACAGGATCTTTCACAACGGAGCCACTTTCTTTCGGCTGATCGGAGATCCGGGTAGCGTCGTGGTGGGTGGACTCACGTATGTCGCGGGCCGGGCGCGAGGCAGTCGCCGTGCGGAAGACATCGGACTGCACACTGTAGAAGCCGTGTTGCTCAGCGGAGCAATAACGGGCGCTACCAAAATGATTGCAGGTCGTGCCCGGCCGTACAAAGACACCGCGAACTCACGGAATTTCGGCTTGCTGCGCGGCGTTCAGGGCACAGAATATCAATCGTTTCCTTCCGGTCACACAACTGCCGCATTCGCTTTCGCTTCGATCGTAACTGCGGAAACGAGCCATTGGTGGCCTCAGTCGCGCTGGGTAATCGGACCGATCCTCTACGGCGGAGCAACACTGACTGGCGTATCGCGCATCTACAATCAGTTCCACTGGGCGAGTGACGTCGTCGCAGGCGCTGCCATCGGGACGCTTACTGGAATCAAGGTCTATAGGTATTCGCACTCGCATCCGAACAATCGCGTGGACAAGTACTTCCTGCGCGCGGGTGTGCAAATGTCTCAGGGAGCTGGATGGATGCCGCTCTTGTCGGTCGGCCCGCGGCAGTAGGTGCAGGCGAACGGGATCTTCATGATCGCCGAGATCGGCGGCGAAGCAGGGCATCGCATCCGCGCGATAAATCTGAAGTTCGATCCGCGCCTTGCTCGATACAAGGCGCCGCACGTGACGATTACTGGTTCGTCGGGAGTGGGACCGTTGCCCGCGCAGGCGACGGTGACCGAGTTGTGGGACAAGCTTGCACCGATCGCTTCATCGACTGCTCCGCTGGTGCTCAAGTTCGGCGCGCCAATGCGGTTCATGCAGAGCGACATAGTGGTACTGCCGCTCGATCATCATGGTCCGCTCAGGGTTTTCCATGACCAGATCGCCAACTCCGGGCTTCCATTTCAGCGGGCGCGTTTCACGTTCAGCCCGCATTGCACGCTGAGCCTATATCCAACGCTGACCAGGGAAGCGGAGCGAGAGCTGCTGGCACTTAGGGTCAACGATCCGGCAGTAATCGACAAGCTCACCGTCTACCAGACTTTAGATCCGCAGCCTTCGAAGAAACTGTTGGAGCTGCCGCTGTCCGGGGGAAGTGAACAAATCCTGCCGTAAGACGTCTAACAGGACATGAAAAGATCAGTGCTGCTCGGATTCGCGACCGCGTTCCGCGTGACGGTTGCGGCGGCCACGAGTGTAGAAGGCCAATCCATGAACGCAGCCGACATGAAGACGATGGACGCTCACATGGAGATGACGAAGCGCCGGCCAAAGGATGCGGCCGATTCAATTCGGGCTGCAAAGCTTGTAACCGACCTGCGCTCTTCGATCAGCAAGTACAAGGACGTCAGGGTTGCGGTTGACGAAGGGTTCAGGCAATTCGCGCCGCAGATCAAGGACCAGCCAGTTTACCACTTCACGAACTATCGCTGGGCCCTGGAGAACTCATTCCGGTTCGATCCAGCGAAGCCCACGTCACTACTATATAAGAAGGACGCCGGCGGAAACTTCGTGCTCGTCGGCGCGATGTACACCGCGCCCAAGCGCTACGCGGAAAACGAACTCGACAAGCGCGTCCCGCTCAGCGTTGCGCAATGGCACAAGCACGTGAACTGGTGCATTCCGCCACGTGGCGATGACTCGGCCTGGCTGACGAAGAAGAACCGACGTCCAGTATTCGGCCCACTCGGCGTTTCAACGAAAACCGAGTGCGATGTTGCGGGCGGCCGCTTTGAAAAGGAAGTATTCGGATGGATGGTGCACGCCAACGTCTTCGCCAGTGACGATCCGAAAGTCATCTGGCATGACGATCACGGCATGTCAGGCGACGAAATGATGGACCACGGTCACGACTGAGCTTTCGCAAATTTCGGAAGCTCGAGGTGTCGCTTCAGAAATTCGACGTAGAGGTTCGAGTCAGTGTAGTCGCGCATATCGCAGATTTGGCCATCGCGAAATCGCATCACGACGCACGTTCGCTGGTCCATCACATCATCCGGCGCACTCTTGAGCCAGCTTTTCTCGCGAATCTCGACGGTTACGATGTCGTCGCCTGACTTCCAGTCGCGCCACACTTCCTCGTAGCCCCAATCTGCGGCGCCGAGTCCAAACTCGCGGTTATTGAAGCACTTCACGATCGCCTTCGGCCCTTTCCACATTCCTCCAATCCTCGTAGGGCCAGCAACCCAGTAAGTCGCGTCGTCGGCGAAGTAGCTTTCCACTTCGTCCATCCGCCCAGCGAAAAGAGCCGCTTCGTATTTCCTGGCGATCGTCATGTTGTCGGTCATGCCATTACCTCTCCTGGACGTTCCATTGGCTGTGCCTTTCTGCCGGTGCGTTCCATCGGGTGCTCGATGAGATTGCTGCTGGCATCCACGACTTTCCACATCACCAATGAGCGTGCAGCGAGATCTTCCGCAGCCGACTTCAGCGCGCTGCTCGCCCTGACCTTTCTGACGTTGTTCTCCATGTCCTCCGCGTCCCAGCCACGGCTGTGCGCGATGAAAGGGAACTGCGGAAACATGAACCCAAGCTCCGACCAGAATGTCAGCATCCCGCCGGCAACTTCCTGGACGTTGTCCTGGCCACCGGTGATGATGAACGATGCAACCTTGTTCTTGATCAGCACGTTGTCAGCAATCGTCACCTGATTCTGAACACAGTTGAGACGCTCCGCCATCTTGAAGTAGAGCGATGATGCCTTGCCCCAGCGTATTGGAGTGCCGATGATCACGACGTCGGCCCAATGCACGAGGCCTTCATAGACGGCAGCAAGCTGGTCGCTAGGATCGCGTTCGGTGATTGCACACGGCCACGTACACGCTCGTGCAGCTTTCGAGTAGTTGCCTTCGCAATGACGAAAGGCGAGATCGCGAAGCCGAATTAACTGAGTATCGGCACCATCCGTCTTAGCCTTTGCCAGCGCATGATCGAGAAGGGCATCTGATGTCGAGAAGCGCGGATTCTCGCCGTCCATTCCGGTGGTGGAGATGCCGAGCACACGGGGTGGAGAGTCAGCCGGTTTAATGTGTTCGTCGAGCAGGTGCGACGGCTTGTGAGAGATGAGTCTTGCCGGCATCGTCGGCGGTGTCGCGACGTAGACATCGCCGTTTCTCTCCTCGAGTGCAAAGACCGGCACCTGCTCCTCGTCGTAGCCCATCGGACCTTTGCCGGTGACCACGCTGTATTCCCAGCCGTGCCACGGACACTGAATGAACTCACCGCGAAGATGCCCTTCGCACAGCGGACCACCCTTGTGATTGCAGCGGTTTCCGATTGCGCGAAACCGACCCTCGTAACTGAAGATCGCGATCGAGTATTTGCCGTAATTCACCGAAAACGGAGTGCGACTACTGAGATCATGGCGTGAACCAACCCTGTGCCACTGCAACGGTGCGGGTTCCATCCTGCTCCTGGCGTTGTTGCGCTAGACGCTACACGCTGACCGTGACCGTGGCAATAACCGGCTCCGCGAGCTCATTGCTCACCCGCATAACACGCTTCCACCGTTGACGTTGAGAATCTCCCCGGTGATGTGGCGAGCCATTGAAGAGCAGAGAAATACAACCGGGCCGGCGATGTCATCGGCGGAAGCAATGCGACCGATTGGGATCGATGCCGCGATGGGGTCACGTCCCTCTTCCGCCACCGCGTTACTGACCATTTCCGTGTCGACCCATCCCGGTGCGACCGAGTTCACGTTGATGTCGCGCGCGCCAAGCTCGACGGCGAGGGATTTTGTGAGCGAGATAACTGCGCCCTTGCTCGCAGCATAGTCCGCGTGAAATGCCTCACCTCGTTGCCCGGCAGTGCTGGAGATCAGAACGATGCTGCCTCCTTCCCTGATCACGCGTGTGACTGCCCGGCTCGTAAAGAATATGGAGTCCACGTTTTCACGAATCGTTCGATGCCACTGGTCGTCTGTCATGTCGGCAAGTGCAACATCCCTTGGCGGCCAGACGCCGGCGTTCCCGACAAAGATGTCCAGACCTCCGAGCGCCTCGACGGTCGCGTCTACCAACGCTCTCGCGCCCTTGTCCGTCGACACATCGGCCGCGCAACACTCAGCGCTTACTCCTGATGACCGGCAAGCGGCGGCCACAGCTTCGGCGTCCGCCTTACGCGTTCGGTAACCGATCATGACATTTGCGCCCGCGGCAGCGAGCTGGCGGCAAACTGCCGCACCGATTCCGCGGGAGCCGCCAGTTACCAGAGTGCACTTACCAGAAAGGTCGATCAAAATATTTGGCATGAGGAAACAATAACTCGAACCTCCGGGGCCGCTGGGCCAAATCGCTGTTATTTTCTGATGATGCGATCTGATTTTATGGTGCTGGCCGTCGCTTTGATGCTGGTCGCTGGCTGTACTCCAGGTGGCCAAGCCACGCCATCCAACAGTCCCGAAACATCCCGGTCCGTCATCGGCGTCGTGGGTGAGACACACCTGCACAACATCCGTCAGATCACCTTCGGCGGCGAGAACGCCGAGGCGTATTTCAGCAACGACGGCAAATGGTTGACACTTCAGACAACGCGCGACGGACATCCGTGCGACCAGCAGTACGTCATGCGAATCGACGGCACTGGTGCGAAGAGAATTTCCGACGGCCAGGGAAAGACCACGTGCGGATGGTTCTTCCCCGGCGACAAGCGTCTGTTCTTCGCGTCCACGGGCGCGCACGACTCCATTTGTCCGCCGAAGCCCGATCCCTCCAAGGGCTACGTCTGGCCGCTTGACCGATACGACATCTACACAGTGAATCGCGATGGCTCAGACGTGAAACGACTCACTCATTACGATGTCTATACGGCTGAGGGCGTGCTGTCGCCTGATGGAAAGCGAATCGTGTTTACTTCGCTGAAAGACGGCGACCTCGATATCTACACGATGAACGCGGATGGAACCGATGTTCGCCGGTTGACCAACACGCCCGGCTACGATGGCGGGGCGTGGTGGTCACCTGATGGAAAACGGATTGTCTATCGCGCTAACCACCCAACCGACTCGACCGAGCTCAAAGCGTATCGCGATCTCCTCGCTCAGCGTCTTGTCCGTCCGGCTAAGGTCGAACTCTTCATTATGAACGCCGACGGTTCGAACCAGACTCAGATCACTCATCTGGGCGGCGCCAACTTCGGCCCATCGTGGACGCCCGACGGCAAGCGCATTGTGTTCGCGTCGAACTACAAGGAGCCAAGGAGCGGGAATTTCGACGTCTACCTCGTCGATTCCGACGGGCAGCGTCTCGAGCAGATAACATTCGACAACGCTTTTGACGGATTTCCGATGTTCAGCCCTGACGGCAAGAAACTGGTGTGGGCATCGAATCGCCACGCCGCGAGCGCTGGCGAGACCAACGTATTCATAGCGGACTGGCAGTAGCACTCTTTCTCAAAGGAGAGAAACCTTGAACGAAGCAGCGCTCATGATCGTGCTCCGACTGATCCATATCATCGCGGGTGTTTTCTGGGCCGGAACGGCGTTCCTGATCGCCTGGTTTCTCATTCCAACGCATCGTGCCACCGGACAAGCCGGCCTGACCTTCGTATCCGAGCTCATGGTCCGGCGGAAGCTTCGCGTCTACCTGGCGGCAGCGATGGGATTCACGATTCTGTCTGGCCTCACAATGTACGTCCGCATGATGATGCTGACGCACGGAACATGGGCTCACACTACCAGCGCCAAAGTCCTTGGGTTTGGTGCTATTTGCGCGATCATCGGCGGAGGAGTTGGCACGTCGATCAGCGGCAGGACCGGCGCGAAGATGGTGGCACTCGGCCAGGAAGTTCAGACCAGCGGACAGCCGGCGACGGAAAGTCACCGCGCGCAGATGGACGGGTACCTCTCGACGATGCAGGGCGCCATGCGCATCGCCGCGGGGCTGATCCTCATCGCAATCGCGGCAATGGCCTCAGCAAGATATCTCTGAGGCCATTCCCCGATCTGTGTTGCTATCTGTCGTTCACCGCCCGGCCGCGAGTAAGGCGTTTGCATGTTAGATGCCTCGGGGGCGAAAAGCGTTTGATGCGTTCGCGAAAAGTCTCGCGAAAATATTCAGCTAGAAGCTGAGTCGCAGTCCAGCGCTGATAGTGCGTCCCGGGAGGACGGTAATGTTGTCGGGCTCGCCGCGCTGCTCGTCGAGAAGATTCTCTGCGTCAACGGTGAACATCATTCCGCGGCCGATGATAAAGCCAGCTCTGCCTCCGATGCGTGTAACTCCGCCGTAGCTATTCCAATACGAGCGGAGCTTCTGTCCAACGAAATCATCGAGCGGTTTGTTGTTGTTCGAGAATGCGGTGGCGAGCGCGATGCGATCGTAGTTGATCCAGTCGGCCGCTCTCGACACGCTCCAAGATGTTGACCAGCGGTTTCTCGCAAATCCGGCGGTCAGGCCATATGTGCGCGCTGGAACTTCGAGCATCCGATCGCCGGCTTGCAGATCACCGGTATAGTGCGCGGCGAGTTTCCGAACCCTGCTGTCTACCTGCGAAAACGTTGCGCCAAGCGACCATGGACCGCTATTGAACCCGCTCTGCATTTCCCATCCGCTATTGCCGATCGATCCGACATTCTGGAGCTCGTAGGCGATGCGTCGGAACCTCGGCATGCTGTCCCCCGTCTCTGCCGGCGGCTGGTAGATACTCACCGGCTGGATGAGTCCTGACGCCCGCTGGTCAAAGCGCGTTGCATGAAGCGAGAACATGTGTCCGAAAAACAAATCGGCGCCCGCTTCAATTCCGGATTGTTCTTCAGGCGAAAGGCCCGAAACGTACAAGGACTCACGCAGGCCGAGCAGCGTTCCCGAGCGGCTCGATGTCTGCGGCGGGCGAATCCCTTTTCCGTAAGCACTTCTGAGCTTGAGCGTTGTCTCGCCAAACGTGCGAACGTACGACAGACCGACCATTGGAAGAGTTGCAAGGTCGCCGAGCCCGGTAACGCCGGTGTTTCTCTCGACGCGTAGTCCGCCGCTCATGAACAGCTGATTGCCGAAGCCAGCGGTCACCTGGCTGATGATTCCAGTATTCGTTCTCGTGTCGACCACGGAACGCGGTGTATCGCGATCAGGCGGCCCTCCGAGTGAAAACAATCCCGGAGTTCTCGTCTCATCACGGACAAGGGAGTGTTCGGCTGCAAACGTAATTGTGGCCGCTGTCTTGTGCTGATTTCCGAATTGCGCAACGCTGCTGGCACGAATGCTCGCGCGAAGTGCATTGCCGCTGGCTGCGCGAAGAGCAGAATCGATCGCCGACGGAAAGGCTCCGTCGAGAATCGACGCTGTCTTAAGGCGGTAGCCATCCACACCGACGATTGCAGTGTGGGTCCACCGAGCGCTCTGATGGTATGTCCCGGTAGCGCCGATAGTGTATTGGCGCACCGACTGTTGCTCGCTCGAGTCCATCAATGTCAGTCGCGACAAAGAATCCAGCCGACGTTGGCCGATCGAATCATACGGCATCTCATAGCCGGGCCCGTGCATTCGATCCCCGCGCGCTTGTGTAGACGGGCTCCTGTTGAGGTTGAGATTTGCCAGCAACGGACTTGAGGGGGTTCGCGCATCCTGGGCAAAGAAACGAAGCGTTCCTGTGACGACACTCTTTGAGCCAACGAAACGCAATCCGCCGTTGGCCGTGAGCTGGTGACTGTACGCATCCGGTATGAACGCGCCGATGCTCGTGAGCGTCATGCCCAGACGCCCGGAACGAATTCCCGATCCGTAACCGAGTGAGAGGGCCTGCGATTGGACGAGGACGCCGTTTGTGGAGTAGTCGCTCGCGATCTGTCCACCCTGAGACCTGAGCTGCGCACGAGGTGCACCACCTTCTGTCCCCTCCTGCCGGGTGACGATGTTCATCACGCCGCTGATAGCGTCAGCGCCGTAAAGCGCAGTTCCCTGTGGACCGCGGATGACCTCGATGCGCGAGATCGATTCCGGATCGAGATGCGTAACGAGAAGCGAGTTGGCTACTTCGATGCCGTCGATGTAGACCTTGGGATAACTGACGCCGAATGAGCTTGCGCCGCGGATGCTTCCGTAGCGCGCAAGGAGGCTGAGCGGTGACTGTTCCCAGAGCCATAGCCCCGGCACCTGCCCATCGATCGCCGATGAGAGTGTCGTCGCCCCGTTCTGCGACACTTGCTTTCCGGAGACGACATCGAGGGCAATCGGAAGCGAGCGTTGTGACGCGCCTGCTGCACTTCCTGTGACGACCACGCGATCGAGCTGGCCAATCCTGTGGAGCATCATTTCAGGTTCGACTGGCTTTTGCGCAGCGATAGTAGCGCGCACCGGGGCCAGAACTACCTGATCACCGCCGATCAATACAGGCTGTACTTGTGCGTCGCCAAGGAGGTCGGCGAGGACCTTGCCGACGGGCGCACCCGTGTAGTCGAGACACACGGAGCGCGTGAGCGGGAGAAGCTCGGCCGTATAGGAAAGCCGAATGTGCGCGGCTGCCGCCAACCGGTCGAGTGCTTCGCGAAGTGCTATCTCCCTTCCATGGAGAGAGACCGTCCGCGACATGATTCCCGTTCCGTCGCTGCCGACAAGAGTCACCTCCATGGCGCGGCCGGCCGGTGCACAAGACGACTGCGCGCCGACCACATTGGCACTGCTGGAGAGCAAGACTGCGAGACCACATGCGCTGACGCCTGCGGCTCGGATTCGGGAAACCATTACTCTATCGCGCTCTTCCTTTGACAGAACGAACGAACACTGTATCGCCATGGCGCTCGATATCGGCACCGAGTGCAAGGCGAAGAACTTCGATGACACGATCCGGCGGCTCGCCGGAGAATGTCGCCGTGAGGTGACGACTGGCCAATGATGGATCCATCAGCTGAAGCTCAATTCCGTACCACCTGCGCATCGACGACACGACTTCAGACAGCGGCGTCTCGCGAAAAACGAGCCGGCCACTGAGCCACGCCATGTCATCTTCGGTGACTGCACCACGTCGTGCAGCAACCTTCCCGTCTTTATCCATCGTTCCCAGATCACCCGCTTTCAAAACGACGGGCGGTGCCGCTGACTGAAATGGCCCAAGAGATACAGATCCCTCGGTTACTGATACCCCGATTCCGCCAACACCATCTGAATGAATTGCGAACTTCGTTCCAATGTCCTGAATCGTCGCGTTATCGGCATGGACCGTAAACGGTTTCGAGCTGTCATGAACTACTTCGAAGTACGCATCGCCGCGAATCTCGACATCGCGACTCGTCGTGCCGTAACCAGATGCAACCTTCACAGAGCTTAGCGGACCGAGAACGACCTTCGTTCCATCTGAAAGCTTCGTCGAATCACGCGCACCAACGCCCGTCGCCACCATCCTTGGCGAATCAACCGCGGCAACAGCCACCGGCTCGCTTTTCTTTCCGATCGAAGCCCAGGTTCCCAGTCCGATGGCGAGGAGACCAACGGCAGCGATCGCAGGGAATGGTACCCGCCAACGCGGAGCCGGTGCCGCACGTTTCTGGCTTCGGGTGGACGGCTCGAGCTTTACAGGACGCATTTCTGCGCCACTCATTCGGGACTTCACCTTTCCGAGAGCGGCTTCGACATCGATACCATCGGCGAGTCGGTCGGAGAGATGGCTGGTCGCATCGTCGAGAGCGGCAAGCATATCGCCCACATGAGGGTCAGTCGTCAGCTCGCTGACGCGCGCGACACTCTCGGGGGTGTCTTCCCCTGCGATGTGACGCGCCACGGCCTCCCAGTCGGGTGACTGGGGGATATCCGTATCGTCGAGGCTGGACGGGGTATCAATCATATCACTGTAAGAACACCCAAGGCGCGCAACACCCTATGAAACCCCTAAATTGTGATGGAGCAATGGTTAACGCCATTGTCTAAGCGGGTTCGCCCCACTCCCGGACCGACGCAAACACTGGACAGCAACGATATCCTCGAACGCCTCCGACGCGGAGACGAGTCGGCCTTCGATACGATCTTTCGTACATGGTATCCTTCGCTAGTGAGAGCGTCGGAAGCTCTCGTGCGCTCACGTGCCGTTGCGGAAGAGGTCGTTCAGGACGTCATGCTCGAGCTCTGGCGCCGGCGCGAATCTCTTGCCGAAGAGAGTTCACCACAGGCCTACTTGTTTCAGTCCACGCGAAACAGGTCTCTCAACCACCTTCGTCACGAGCGCGTGGAGCGAATGGGCGAGCCATATGCAGTGCGCGAACAGGCGATCGACGCGCCGGCGCAGTCATATCTCGTTGAAGAAGAGATCCAGATCGCATTGAAGAAAGCTGTGGAGACACTGCCCAATCGCTGTCGTGAAGTTTTCGAGCTCAGCCGCACGCACAACTTGAAGTACGCCGAGATCGCTCAGGTGCTCGGCATTTCCGTGAAGACGGTGGAGGCGCAGATGGGAAAAGCGCTTCGCGTTCTTCGCGAAGAGCTTCGTCCGTGGCTCCCGGAGTCGCGAAGACTATAGCGGAAAAGCGCGATAGGTTTCGAGATGTTCGAGTGTTGAGGGAAATGAAGCGGACACAACCAAGGAAAGACCCTGAAGAGATCAACTGGAATCAGGTGTGTGGCGTGCTCGGCACGATGGCCGGAGTATGCGCGGGTGCCACCGTGGCAGGTGCACAAACCGCTTCGCTGTCGATTGTGGGTGGCGTTGCAACGACGTCAATCAACGGATCGCCTGTAGCAATCGTGCGCATCTCAGCGACGAGCTTCATTACGCTGTCGCGGGTTTGTCCTCACCAGGGATCGACGGTCAACGCGACGTCGACCGGGTTCAAGTGCCCGAATCACGGAGCGTGGTTTGACTCCGCAGGGATTTGGGTTGGCGGGCAACGCACTACCAATATGAGTGGTATACCACTACCTACGATTCGGCTGCTGGGACCCTGACGATCGGATAGAGGACTAACCCAGCCAGTTATTCAGTCAAGAGTTCAGAGAGGACAGTCCTTGAGTCTTTGAGTTCAGAGTGAAAAAAACTCATAACTCGAAAACCCAGTAACTGTAATCTCTGAAATCTTGACTGTTCAACTGATGTGTCGAGCAATCCCTCTATTTCTCCGGGACTATATCGAGCCCACGATCATGCACGAGATATTTCACGTCGGGCTCCTTCCCGCGGAACGCACGGTACAGCTCGGCAACGTCCATCTTCCCGCCCTGTGACAGAATCATGTCGCGAAACTTCTGCCCATTAGCGCGCGTCAGCCCGCCATTCTCGCCGAACCAGGCGAACGCGTCATCATCGATTACTTCACTCCACAGATAAGCGTTGTAACTGGACGCATAACCGCCGCCCCAGATGTGGTTGAAGTACGACGTACGATAACGCGGTGGGACTTCGTACAAGCCGATATTGTACTTGTTCAGCGCAGCCGTCTCGAACGCATCAATGTTCTGCTGCGGAGATCCGGGCGGAATCGTGTGCCACGCGAGGTCGAGAAGGGAAGCGGCCAGATATTCGGTCGTCGCAAAACCCTGATTGAATGTGCTCGCCTTCTTGATCTTTTCGACGAGTTCAGCCGGCATTGGAGCGCCGGTCTGATAGTTCTTTGCGTAGTTGGCAAATACGGTCGGGTTGAGCGCCCAGTGCTCGTTGAACTGCGACGGAAACTCCACGAAATCGCGCGGAACGTTCGTACCCGCGACCGTTGGATACTGCACATTTGAGAACAGCCCGTGCAGCGCGTGTCCAAACTCATGGAACATGGTAGTCACGTCACTGAACGTCAGAAGGGCAGGCTGTCCAGGCGCCGGCTTCGTGAAATTGGCGACGTTGAAGACGACCGGCTTCGTACCGAACAACCCTGACTGGTCGACGAATGTATCCATCCACGCGCCGCCGCTTTTGTTGTCGCGCTTGAAGTAGTCGCTGTAGAACAGCGCCATCGACTTGCCGTCCTTGTCGAATACTTCGAACACTCTCACGTCAGGCTGATAGACAGGAATGTCTTTCCGCTCCTTGAACGTCAGGCCGTACAGCTGGTTCGCTGCGTAGAAGACACCATTCTGAAGAACGTTGTTGAGCTCGAAGTACGGCTTGAGCTGCGATTCATCGAGCGCGTACTGCGCTTTGCGTACCTGCTCGGAGTAGTACTGCCAGTCCCACGGAGCGAGCTTGAATCCGCCGCCCTCTGAATCGATCAGCTTCTGCATCTGTGCTGCTTCGTAACGAGCACGCGCAGTAGCCGCCGGCACGAGATCGGTCAACAGCTTTTCGGCGTTCTGCGGCGTCTTCGACATCTGATTGTCGAGCGCATACGCCGAGTACGTCGGAAATCCAAGCAGCTTTGCGCGTTCGCCGCGAAGCTGAGCGAGACGCTTGATTATGTCGCGTGTGTCGTTCGCATCTCCATGCTCGGCGCGCGTGGTCGAAGAGATGAAGAGACGCTCGCGAACTGCGCGATTCTTCAGCTCGGCCTGCGCGGGATGCTGCGTTGTGTTCTGGAGAGGAATCACCCACTTGCCGGTGAGTCCCCGCTGCTTGGCAGCGTTAGCGGCCGTCTCTATCTCACCCGGAGTAAATCCGTCCAGATCCGAAACGTTGTCGAGCACCAGAGCACCCTTCTTTGTGGCCGCGAGAAGATGGTTTCCAAAGTCCGTTGTAAGCGTTGCCTCTTCCTTATTGAGCGCGCGAAGACGCGTTTGATCGGCATCGGAAAGCTGCGCGCCGGCCCGAACGAAATTCTTGTAGTAAAGCTCGGCGAGATACTTCTGTTCGGTGGTTAGACCGGATGATGCCCGCTGGTCGTAGATTGTCTTTACTCTCTGATAAAGCTTCGGGTTCAGGTAGATCTTGTCGCCGTGCTCGGCCAGCTTCGGCGAGAGGCGCTCCTGAATTGCCTGAAGGGTGTCGTTGGTATTAGCGGCGGTTACGGCATTGAACACCTTAGCCGCGCGGGTCAGAAGCACACCCGATCGCTCCATCGGAACAATGGTGTTGTCGAAGGTCGGCGCCGCTGTCTGGTTCGCGATAGCATCTACCTCCCCGATCTGCTGCCGCATGCCGGCCAGCATCGCAGGCTCGTAGTCCGAGTCCTTGATGAGATTGAACGGCGGCGCCTGATACTGAAGCGTGCTCGCCGCGGAGAACGGATTAGATGGCGAAAGGATCATCGATCCTGCGCCTGGCATGCCCGTCGGGGTGCCTTGTTGCATCGCAGTCGAACAGCCGGCAACGCCAAGCGCGACGACTGCAAGAGATGTCAATCGGTAGTGCATCAAAAAAGACCTCGCTAAAAGAAGTGCAGACTTATTTACTACACCAAACAACCATCATCGGTCGTGACCGCTGACCGCTGACCGCTTACCGCTAGCGCTATCAGCGGCCAGCTATCGCTACCTAACTCTTCGGTGCGAGGAGCTTCTCCCTACCCACGAGGTAGAGGATGGCCATCATGATTACAAACGGTATGAGCGAAAGAAGATCCGACGACGCTCCGGTTCTCATCGGATTGGCGAGGCCAAACGCCTCGATCCGGCTGTTGAAGCCCGCCATCGACGGTACCCCGGCGAGGAACGCTATGATGATTCCTGCGATCGCCCCGCCCGCGATATAACCCGACGCTAGCAGAACTCCCGGACTCTTATCGCCCTCGGCGATCAGCTGATCTTCCGTAAGGTTGCTGGCCGCATGCTTCCGTGCGATCCATCTGTCCACGCCCCAGCGAATCAATCCTCCAAAGAGAATTGGCGATGATGAAGACAGCGGGAGATAAACACCCACCGCGAACGCGAGTGATGGAATTCCCGACAGCTCGAGGACCAGCGCGATCATCGCACCCAGCAGCACCAGCGCCCACGGCAGCTTGCCCCCAAGGATTCCCTTGATGATGTAGGACATCAGCGTCGCCTTCGGCGCGTCAAACTTCGGAATAGCCTGACCGTTGTCGAGCTTGCGGATGCCGCCGTTGATTCCACGGTCGACGAAGTACACCGGCGTACCGTCATCTCTTACGAGGTACTTCTCTGCATTTCCGCCCTGTGGATCCTGCCGATGCCACACGAGATACTGCTTTGAATCCGCTGCTCCACTCGCGAGCGTTCCTTCGATTCCTTCGCGACGGCCGCTCAGCGCCGTGATGTTCGCTTTCTCCCCAGGCAACACCGAGCCGGACTGGGCGCCTCCGACAGTCGTTCCAACAGGCACGTAAACGGATCCTGCCGCGTTCAGCTTGAGAAGAATCGGTCCAAGCGCAATCGCGGATACCAATGCTCCGACGAGAATTGCGATTTGTTGTGAGCGCGGCGTCGAGCCGACCAGGTATCCTGTCTTCAAATCCTGAGACGTCGTTCCACCGTTAGACGCGGCGATACAGACGATCGCGCCGATCGACAGCGCTGTAACGAAGTAATTGCTGCCAGTCCAACCGAGCACGACGAATGTGAGGCAGGTGAGGAGCAGAGTGGCGACGGTCATTCCGGAAATGGGATTCGACGACGATCCGATCTCACCGGTGAGTCGGGACGACACGGTGACGAACAGAAATCCAAAGAGGATGATAAGGAACGCTGCAGCGAACCGCGTGATTATCGACGTGCCGCCGATGTAGAGCGGATTCGCGAAGGCAATCGCCAGAACGAGAGCAACGATTCCGATCAGCACGGCTCGCATCGGGAGATCGCGATCGGTGCGCTGAGTGGTCGGAGCGTCTTCGGATTTCGATTCGTTGTAGTCTCGAAGTCCGCCCTTCAGTCCGTGCCAGATCGTCGGTAGCGAACGGAACACACTAACCAATCCTCCAGCTGCTACTGCGCCTGCGCCGATATAGAGGACGTAAGCGTTCCTAATCGCGCCCGGATCCATGTCCTTGATGAGCGCAGTCGTTTCCGGAGCGAGTGGCACCACGAGGCCGCTACCGAAGTAGCTGATCATTGGAATCAGAACGAGATACGCGAGCACACCGCCGGCGCACATGATTGCCGCAATGCGCGGTCCGATGATGTAACCGACGCCGAGCAGCTCGGGCGAGATCTCGACTGAAAGAGAAGCGGCCTTGAAGGGCGCGCCAAAAACTTTCTCCGGCACTTCCTTCCATGCCTGGAACGCCACGCTGGCTGTCTTGTACAGCAGTGCGAATCCGAATCCACTGAAAATCGTTTTCGCGCTGGTGCCTTCGCCGAGCTTTGCCTGCTCCTTCCGCGCTTCCGGCGATGCTGCCGCTCTCGACTCGGCCGATGCGCCGGCTTTCAGCACCTCTGCGCAAGCAGTTCCTTCGGGGTATTTCAGAACCCCATGTTGAGCAACGATGAGCGCGCGTCGCAACGGGATCATCATGAGAATGCCGAGCAGCCCGCCAAGTATCGCGACGAGCATCACTCGGGTGATCTCGAGATCGAATCCGAGGATGAGAATTGCCGGCATAGTGACACCGACGCCGAAGGCAATCGATTCTCCGGCGGAGCCAGCGGTCTGGACGATGTTATGCTCGAGAATCGTCGCGTCACGGGCTCCGAACTTGGAGAAAAGGCGGAAGACCGTGATCGAGATGACGGCGACCGGAATCGACGCGCTTACCGTCAGGCCGACTTTCAGGACCAGGTAGAGTGATGAGGCTCCGAAAATCAGTCCAAGGATCGCGCCGACGATTACCGGGAGAATCGTCAGCTCGCGGAGGTTCGTCTCCGGCGCGATGTAGGGTATGAACGACTGTGGTCCGTCGGGCTGGAATCCGATGCGGTCGGGAAATTCCGGAGCGGGAAGACTCATTCGTTCAAACCTCCTGGCTGGTGATCGGTCGCGTGCGGATGTCGAATAGCGCAGAATGAATGCTGGACGAACCGGCAGCTCCTGCGCTCACGGGCACTAATGTATGAAAAGGGCATGCCGGATGCGGCATTTCAGGCGAGGGTTATTATCCCCCCGTGACAGGAAAAAAACCCCTCAACTTCACGGAATTGGGAGGGTAAGTCGGAGAGGGGAAGGTGGTGACCGGATTCTTTGGCTGGGGAACAGCGTCCGGCAAGAAGCTGGCGTTCTCTTACACTGGCCTTCTTGTGCGAGAGATCGGTGAGCTGAGAATCTGCCTCGAAGATGGTTCGGCGGATCCGACTACGGTGCCGCAGAGGCAGGAGGGTCATGAAAGAAACAAAAAGAAAAAGAATTAGTAGCGTATAGTTACTATTCCCGTCCCACCCCTGCTGTACGCGCCATTACCGGTACCTGCAGTCCCCGCCTTGGCCGTTCAGTCGCGCTTCCAGACTTTATCAATCTGCGACTGATACCTCGACATTTTCGACCCGCCCGGTCCATACAGCTCCCGGCGCAGGCGTAGCACCATCCACGCCGCCGCAACAGCGCCGGCTGTCACTTTCGCCGCTTTTTCAATCTGCTTGCGACGCTGTGGCGAGACTTTCTTCGTGATCGAGGAGAGAGGCTTCTTGATGTCCATATCTGTTGATGAGCGACGCACTCAAGCTACTAGAGTCACGCCCTGCCGTCATCAACGATTTTGCTGTTGGTCCTCCACCAGCGCTTTGGCCCTATCGCTCTCCGCCCTCACCTCGGCCGCAGTTCCAACGCCGCTCCGAAGCCGGATCAGCTCGAGCCGGAGTTTCTCCAGTTCTGTCGTAATCTCCGCCCGGCGCTGTGATGCCGCCGTTCTAGCCTGGGTCAGCTCCGTCACGACTCGCTCCAGTGTGTCGGTGGCCAGTCCGGTAGTTCCACGACTCGCTTCTTCCTGCGAGCTTTCGAGTCTCGCCTCGCGCTCGACGAGCTCGGCCTTCGCGGCAACGAGCGAGGCGATAACGCGATTCACGTCGCCCAGGTTGCGACGCATCTCCCTGGACAGGCCGTCGAACACAGTCATCGGTCCCGCCTCGATCGACACCGACCGGGGAGGCGGGCGCATACGGATTCGGCTGGCGATCGAGTTGTAGATCATCTTTCCGAAGCTTCCAGTCCAGAGCCGACGCAGCCGGGAGTCCATTCGGCGGGCTCCGCCAGCACCGGCAATCGTATAGATGAGCGTGCTGATACCAAGGCTCGCTCCAAGCGCTGCCGAAAGAATTCCCTGCCAGGGTGATTGATAGCCACCCTGCGGCCGCGGAACACGAAAATGGAAGGCAAGTACGCTGAAGATCACGGCGCCGACTACGCCTGCTGCGATGATCTTCCACCGACGTCGCCGACGGTCGCTCCAATCGGGGGCCGCGCGGAGAAGTGCGTACGCCTCTTCCTGTTCGTCTCCGATGGAGAGAAGACCCGTCCGCAAGTCGTCGTGGCTGAAGCCCTGCGCCGCGAGCTCGCGCAGGCCACCGATCGCTGACAGCACGAGTGAGATGGACGCGGCGATGACCATCGTGAAAAGGATCATCTGGTCCGCGTCCCCGCCCACTGCGTTCATCAAAGTGGGCGCGAGGAACGCCAACATGATCGCATTCCGAATCAGCTGATTCGACTTGACGGAGAAGAGCCGGATCTGCGACGGTATCTCCCGGCGCGAAGCGCGCAGAGGATCGAGCTGCTCTGCCAGCTCTTCGCCGGTTTGAAATCTTCGCGCCGGATCTTTCTCGAGAAGGCGATCGACGGCGGTAGAGAGCGAAGCCGGAAGGTCGGGGCGCACAGATGCTACCGCGGGCGCCGGCTTGGTTATGTGTGCGGCGAGGAAACCCTGCGTTGACGACGCATCGAACGGAAAGCGGCCCGTAAGTGCGTAGAATGCCACGACTCCCAGTGAATACAGGTCACTGCGACCATCGACCGCTTCGCCTGTGGCCTGCTCGGGACTCATGAACTGCGGCGTACCGATCAGCTCACCGACCATGGTGAGGCCGCCCGTGTTTTCCTGCGACCGGGAGATACCGAAGTCGGTGATCATCGCACGGCCGGAGCCACGGTCCATGAGAATGTTGTCCGGCTTCACATCGCGGTGGATGATTCCGCGCCCGTGCGCATACGACAAAGCCCACGCAGCTTCCTGGAGAAGCCGCACAGCTTCGCCGACTGGAAGCGGTCCCGCTCTCTGGATTCGCTTGCTCAGCGTCTCGCCGTCCACATACCCCATGACGAAGCAGAGAACCTTGTCTCGCTCCTCGACGGCATGGACGGGAACGATGTTTGGATGAGAGAACGACGCGGCGGTGCGAGTCTCCTGAAGAAATCGCGCGCGCAGGTCGGGACGGGCCGCGAGGTCAGGCGGTAGAAACTTGATCGCAACCGGACGATCGAGCTGAACGTCGTGCGCCAGATAGACGGCGCCCATTCCGCCGCGCCCGAGCTCCCTTTCGAGGATGTAGTGCGGAGCAAGTGCGTCCCGGACTTCTTCTTCGGCAATCATCGACGGCGGTGAGGTCATCGTCTGTTAGCAGCAGCGATCATCGATTCCCTGGAAAACAAAAAGGGCGAACCTAAAAAACTACCAGACTACCGGCTCGTGGTTCAAAACTGCGCTAAGAGCTGCTGGCCGGCCAACAGAACGTCAGGCAATTTCAACCTCGGCGGCGAAACTCCTTCGGCAGGGAAGTCCATCGCGACTGGCCTTTGAACGATTTCCACGGCTTGTAGTCGTGGGTCGCGCGGAACTCATTGTACCGCCGCCGAAGTGCGTCGATCCGCTTGTCGGACGAGACGATCGATCGGTGCGGCGACTCGAGAAGAAGCCGCTCGACCTTCCAGACGTTGCCAGACGAAAGCCGCCACTCGTATGGATCGAGCACGCGAAGGTCGAACACTTCGTATCCGGTGATGCGGCCAGTGTAATCGATGTAGCCTTCGACGTAGCTGAGGGCGAGATCGCGCGGCGTTCGGAAGAGTGGCTTTCGGCCGTGCAGTCCCGGATCACGCGAACGCGCGATAGAACCCCAGCCGGTGGGCGCCCTGTAGATGAAGAGAACGTGGTCGAGGAGATCGACCGACTCAAACCCAAGTATGAGCGGAGGATAGCCGTGCTGCTCGAGGATTACCGCGGCGGACAACGCCGCTTCGAGACAATGCGCCGTGCCGGTGCGAACGACGCCGCGAAAGGTCCGCATGGTGTCGCGGCCCTTTTCGTTGTTGTAGGGAAGCGAGTTGAGCCACCGCTGCACAGCAATGGGCGTCGGCAGGCGGCCGATCAGCTTTCGCTCGGCCACCGTGAACGGGATGGTTGGAGGTCCGGGAATATCAGTCCTGCAAAGCGCGAACTGCTAGTTCAGTGTCAGCGTCTCGAGTCGCAGAATCGCTGCACCGGCTGGATGGCCGTCAGGACGAATACGACGACACTCGTTGCGCCGGGAATGGACCTGGTAATCCAAGTCGCGGGAACGTACTTGTTCGAGTGACGACGCTCGCGGCCATGGTATTTCATCGCGGTCGCCGTGACGTCTGCGACGATGCGATCGAATTCACCAGTTGGCCAGTTTCCGCAGATGTCGCGCAAACTGTCTTCGACCTCGGCGCGCAGCTTACGAGGCACGAATTGCGCAGGAATGTCAGTTGGGACATCGAACGCGCGTCTGCGTGGCGTCGCGTATTCGCCCGTGTGCATGCTGGCCGGGTATTCAACTGTCTGTTGCAAGGTCTGTCTCCGTGTCGGGTCGGATCAGGCACTCGGGAACTTCGACTTCCGGTCGCTCACAAAATTGCTGTAATGCATAGAAAGCGCCAGACCAGTCGCATAGAGAAAATCGCAGGAAAGGCACCATGGATGTTTACGGACTGGGGTGGAAAGACTAACGGCCTGCCAGTATTAGTAATATTATGTTACTAATGACTCCTGTATCCTCCTTGCCGCTGGATTTTCGTCCGCGCGACCAAGGGCCGAGTGACGAAGGGCTACGCAGAAGACCGTGACTCCCACACCGCACGCGGCCAGACCGAGGAATGAGCCCTCGTTGCTGCCGGTAGCGTCCTTGAGGAATCCGATCGCGTACGGGCCGACGAAACCGCCGACGTTCCCGATGGAATTGATGAGTGCGATGCCGACCGCGGCCCCCTCGCCACTGAGGATCATAGTTGGCAGGCACCAGAACGGCGCCAGCAGCATGTTGGAGCCGATGATCACAAGGCCGAGAAAAGCGATGCGGAGGATCGGTTGCGCGAGAAGGGCGGCACCAGTGAATCCGATTGCTATCAGTACACCGCTGGCTGCGGCGTGATAGAAACGCTCATGTGCACGATCGGAGCTTATGGCAACCAGCGTCATCACTATCATCGATATGCCGGCAATCGAGGCGGTGACAAGCGCGGTATGGGAGTCGGTGGTGTGCAGTGTGTCGCGAACGACGATCGGTACCCAGAAAGTGTAGCCGTATCCGGCCGTGAGCATGAAAAAGTACGGGACCGCAAGAAACCAGACCATCGGATTCTTGAGCGCGTGAAGTGCAGACGTTCCGTGGCGCGGGTTCGTCGACTTTGCGTCTTCTGCCATTCGATTGACCAGCCATGTTCGCTGGCCATCGCTGAGCCAGTGCGCGTCACGCGGCTCGTCCGTGAGATACCAGAGTACCGAGATTCCAATCAGGACAGAGGGAAGGCCCTCGACAAGAAACAGCCACTGCCAGCCGGCGAGTCCTGAGTGTCCGTCGAGGGTCAGAAGGAATCCACCGACGAATCCTCCGAGCACGCCCGAAATTGGAAGCGCCAGAAAGAAGCGCGACGTCGCGCGTGCGCGGCGTTCCTTCGGAAACCACTTGGTGAGGTAGTAGACGACGCCCGGGAAGAATCCGGCTTCAGCGACGCCGAGGAGGAATCGAAGGGCATAGAACTGAATGGGAGTGCGGACGAACATCATCGCCGCTGCGATCAAACCCCACGTGATCATGATGCGCGCAATCCATCGTCTCGCGCCGACGCGGTCGAGAAGCCAGTTGCTCGGAACTTCGAAGAGCGAGTATCCGATGAAGAAGATGCCGGCGCCGAAACCGAAGGCGCTCGAACTGAATTTCAGGTCGCGGTTCATCTGGAGTGCAGCCAGCGCGACGTTGGAGCGATCTACGAAATTGAAAACGTAGAGAACGAAGAGGAACGGCAGGAGGCGAACGGCGACCTTGCGCATCGTCTCGCGTTCGAGTGCTGCATCAGCGTCGACAGCAACCGGCGTTTGCAGCTCTACCATCTGAGCGCTCTTCTGGTTGGAAGTGCGGCTAAACTAGGTGGGGGGCTTGTCTGACGCAATCAGAGGGACTACAAACCCGGAGTAGTCCGGCTTTCTCATTTATCCTTTCTTGAAGCGAGAGCGCCCCACCGTGTCATGACTTCCTCGTATTGCGCTCTCGCCTTCTCAACCGCATCGATCTGGCGAGCGGTGGGAGCGACATCGGCTTCCTGCATCGACATCGCGGCCGCCAGCAAGGTCGCCTGCACGCTTTGCAGTGTCGCAGCCGATGGCTGAGGAGGTCCGCCGAATCCGCGACGGGGAGCCTGGGACCCGGGCGGTGCAATTGAATCGATCTTCATCTTCATCGCATCACCCGCGTTCGTCATCCTCTCCGACATTTTCCGCGCATCGACGTATGCCGCGTGTGCTGCCGCCGCATCGTCGTACATCTCTCGTGACAGCGTCGACACTCTCGTCATCGTCGCGACCGGTGTCTTCACGCGTGGGTCGAGCATCACTATGATCGGCTGCGTCGACGTCGTCCCGTCTGCGACAAGTCTCACTGTGTATGAGCCAGGCGCGGCAAATGGCGCAGTGGCCGAGAAGTAGGTGCGATGAGGTACGGCGTTCGCTTCGGACTCGCTGGTCATCCCCTGGATTGGATCGTACCGCATATCCCAGACAAAGCGATGCATGCCTGGAGCAGACGACAGCGCAATGTTCGGCGCCGCCCAGTACAACGGAACCGAACAGTGAGGAGCGCTCTGATTTCGCTGGCAAACTCTGTTGTACGCCTCAGGCTCGAGCGCAGGGTCAGGCGCGAGTACCGGATCCGTGCTCGAATACGTGCGAACGACTTTCCCCGCCGCATCCAATATCTCGAGCTTTACAGCGCCAGTCCTCGACGGAAGGAAATAGTTGAGGATAGCACCAGCCGGCGGGTTCTCTCCTGCCGGAACTTCCGGCGGCCATGGAGTCGGATCGTTGTTCGCAAAGCGCATCCGAACTGCCGTCTGTGGCTTCACGAGATAAGCAGTGCGTGCATCACGCGCCGTCGCCATCGCCCTCAGCGGCGACACATCGTCGAGAATCCAGAATCCTCGGCCATGCGTACCGGCGATGAGGTCGGAGCACATGCACGTAGCGTCGTCCTTGAGCTGGAGATCGCGCACGGAAATCGCCGGCATGTTAATGCGCAGCGACTGCCAGTGATCGCCATCGTCGTACGACACCCACACCTGGGTATCCGTACTACCATATAGTAGGCCCTTCACCTTCGGGTCTTCTCGGATGGAATTGCTGACGGCGCCCGGTGCGATACCGGTGTTGATTTCGGTCCAAGTCTTCCCGCCGTCGTGCGTGCGCCAGAAATGCGAGTTTGCGTCGTCGACGCGCATCGTGTTCGCTGCTGCGTAAGCAGTGCCTGTGTCGAAGTGGCCGGCCTCGATGTTGAAGATGCGCGTCCACGGCTTGATCTGAGACGGCGTGACGTTGGTCCACTTGGTGCCACCGTCCATCGTCACCTGAATGTTGCCATCGTCAGTACCGGCCCAGATGACACCGATGTTCTTTGGCGATGCCGAGAGCGCACTGATTGCACCGGCAGGGGCCGGTTTCACTGTGCTCGCGTACGTGCCTGCATTGGCGGGCACTGCCCACGTCTGTCGCGCGAGATCGGGACTGATGCGTGTCCACGAGTTACCGCCGGTCGTTGTTTTCCAGACTGCGTTCGACGCGTAGTACATGATTTTCGAATTCAGCGGCGACCAGATCACCGGCATCGTCCGAACGTTTCTGTTGTAGCTTTCACCGTTCGGGCCCTTTTCAGTCATGTCAGGCCCGACAAAACCTGTCTGCGAAGTTTTCCGGTCGTAGAGCGACACGTTGGTACGCGCGCTGGCGTAAACCTTATCCGGGTCATCCGGATCGGCCGCGGCAATGCCGTACTCCTGAATGTTCACCGGGTGCCAGTCGTGAAAGGTGATTTCGCCATCTGGCGACCAGCTTTCGACGCACGCAGATCCCGAGTCCTGCTGTCCGCTGCAAACGCGATAAGGAAAAGCGTTGTCCGTCGAGACGTGATACATCGCGGCCGTTGGTTGCGTGTACCAGCTGCTCCACGACAGTCCATGGTTGGACGAAACCGTTCCGCCCTGATCTGAGATGACGAGGAGAATGTTTGGATCGTTCGGGTTGATCCAGATGCGCTGATAGTCGTCACCGCCGGGCGATCCACGTACGGGACTCCACGTGAGCCCGCCATCCTCAGACCGCCACATGACTGTCGAGGCGGTGTAGATCACGTTCTCGTTTTTCGGATCCACAACAATCGTCGGAAGATCTCCTCCGCCAATTCGTCCAAGTGGACGCGTATCGGCAGCGCGCGGCGCGGCGGGCGTCACCTGAGCCCATGTCTCACCTGCGTCAATACTCTTGTAGAGCTGGACGACACCGGTGACACTGTTCGTTGGAGTTGGCACCGCAACAGTCGCGTAGAGGACCTTCGTGTTACTCGGCGCAATCGCCAGGTTCGCCTCGATGACACTGGAGAGTCCGTTGGTAAGCTGCTTCCACGTGGTTCCGCCATCGGTTGACTTGAACACGCCGCCACCGACTCCGCCAAACCCCTGTCCTTCGATGAAGCTCTGCTGTTGTTGCCAGAGAGCAGCGTACATAATGTTTGGATTTGACGGATCGATGCGCACGTCGTTGGCGCTGGTGTACTCGTCCTTATAGAGAACCTTCTCGAACGTCTGGCCGCCGTTGGTCGATCGAAAGATTCCGCGCTCTGCATTGGGACCGTATGGGTGACCAAGTGCTGCAACGAAAACGCGATCGGGATTTCGCGGATCGACGTCCACGTAGCCGATCATCTGCGTGTCGTGGAGTCCGAGATTGGTCCACGTCTTTCCGGCATCGACAGACTTGTACACGCCGTCGCCCGTTGCGAGATCGGGCCGAATAATTCCGGCGCCGCTACCTACATATAGTATGCTCGGATTCGAGGGTGCGACTGCGATTGCGCCGATCGATCCTGTAGACTGGTCGTCGAAGAGTGGAATCCAGCTCGCGCCGAAATCTGTCGACCGCCAAACCCCACCGTTGTCAAACGTGATGTAGAACGTATTCGGCTGCGATGCCACGCCCGTCGCCGCGCGTCCGCGTCCTCCGCGGTAGGGTCCGATATGCCGCCAGTGCATTTCGGGTGAGAGGCTGACGAGCGCTTGTGCATCTGCGGCAGCAGAGCCGAGGGTCGCAAGGGAAGCGGCTAGCAGAATCGAGCGTAAGGGCGAAGCGCGCACTGAAAATACTCCTCTGATATGGACTTGCAGTCGAGATAACCTGCCCAGTTGCAGCATCAGTCGCCAGAGTTCGGTGCGCAAGCTCTAAAAAACGTTTTCTCCGCCGATGGAGGCCAATTCGACGAGCGCGTCGTCAGGCAGCACTAACTGAGCCGCCGCCATGTTCTCTCGCAGGTGGTCGAGCGACGACGTGCCCGGGATCAGCAGAATATTCGGCGAGCGATGCAGCAGCCACGCGAGCGCAACCTGCATCGGAGTCGCGCCAAGGCGCTCGGCGACATCCGACAGTATCGATGACTGGAGCCGGCTGAATCCGCCGAGTGGGAAGAACGGCACGTAGGCGATGCCTTTTTCTGTCGAGGCCCAGGTTGCTCAGGTTGTCGTGCACCGCCCGGATCAATTCGGCCGGGCTTTGCGCCGGGTTCCAGGATGCGTCCGCACCGCGGGAGCCGCCGACCTTTGTCACGATCGTGAGGGTTTCCGGATACGGGTGCAGCGCCTCGCGGATCAGCTGATTGGTGGTGTGCGGGCCGTAGTAGTCGCTCGTGTCGATGTGATTAACGCCGTTCGCCACCGCTTCGCGCAGAACAGCGAGTGCAGCGTTGCGATCCCTGGGCGGCCCGAACACACCGCGCCCAGCGAGCTGCATTGCGCCGTAACCCATCCTGTTAACGACGCGGTCGCCGAGGGAGAACGTAGTGGAAGGCGTGTTCAGGATTTCTCTATCTGGCAGGGACATGTCGCTTAAAAATGGGCAACAGTCGCGCCGCTAAGTCGAGCTATGGCCGCAAGCGTGGTCTGCGCGGCGTTCAATCCCAGGCGGAAATCGTTGTCGCTGTAGGTCGAATACAAGTCAGTCGGCTGGTGCCACTGCGGGTCCGATCCAGCGCCGATCTGCGCACCGCGCTCGTTCTCACGGAGGCTGATCGACGCGACGATGTCCTGAAACGGAGCTGAATCGGTATTGGTCATGTGCTGGCCGACTGTCGCTGGATAATCGGTGGCAAATTTCTCATTCGCGTTGGCGAAAATCCACGCGAGCTGCTGCGACGCGGCCGCCATTTTCGAGTTGCTCTGGAACTCCACGTTCACGTCCGCTTCAACGCGCTGGTCCCTCCTTACCGTGTGATCGGCGAGTGGCATTCCATGATCGAACATCATCATGTCGTGTTGAATCATGCCGAGCCAGCGGGGTTCGGGATATTTGCCGGAACCGGCGGGGCTTTCTTTTCCCTGTAGGGCCTGTCGTTGCGCGACATACGCTTTGGCTCCGTCGAGGCCCGACTCTTCGTTGTTCCAGAGGATGAAACGAATTGATCGGTCGGTGCTGACGTTGGGGTTGCTGAAGATGCGCGCCAGCTCCATCACGAGTGCGGTACCGGAGCCATCGTCATTGGCCGCTTCGCCCCAGCCGATTCCATCCATGTGACCGCCCACGATGTACATCTGGTCCGGATGAGTGCTGCCGACCTTGGTGCAGTACACTTCCTGCCGCTCGCCCGAAACGGTTTGCTCTGTGTCGAGTGCGCGAAGCTTCGCGTCGGGCTGGGCGAGTGAGTCGTTGTTGACGCCAATCGGCGCAAGATTGCCCCGGAGTCGTGCACCGCCCGGGGCCGTTGTCGGGAGTCTCCCCCTTGAGGCTGACGCGGTGCGCGCGCGAGCTGTATCGATCTGGTAGTTGTAGGTGATGCGTTCGGTATTCGTGCAGCCGTAACTCTTGAGCTGGGCCTCGATCCAGTCGATCGCCGCGCGATTTCGTGCTGTGCCCTGCCGGCGATCGCCGAACTGAGTCAGTCCCTTGATTGTCGCCTTGTACCGCTCGAGGTCGAGCTGGCCGACGAGTGCGCGAATGGACGCGGTATCGCCCACTGTCGTCACTGTTGTCACCGGTTGCGGCGCGGTTGCAACAGTCGTCGTTGCGGCGGGCGCGCAGGCGCCCAGTAACGCGATTGCTGCAAGGATTGGTGTAGTGGCGGAACGCACGGATTACTCCTCTGAGGTTTGACTGGTCGAAGTTCATAACCTGCCCAGTTGAGCGAAGCATCGCCAGATCGTGTTTCGTTTCCGTGCGTCTGCCCGTCAGCGACGGATTGGACGGACCTCGGCGCACAAGGGGCATGACATTGGGAGCAACATGTTGCTTGTAGCGATATTGTAGCTAAATTGGCTACAGAGGAGCCAGGATGACTTCTAAAAGAGTTACGTATCGGGATCTGCGAAACACGCCCGGCAAAGTGTTCGAGCGCCTTGCGAGTGGGGAAGCGCTCGAGTTCGTCGCTGATGGAGACACGAAGGCCGTATTGATTCCGGTCGAAGAGGGTGATGCAACCGCCACGCTCGATGCGTGGCGACGCGGGCGCGCGTTGCTGGCGCTTGCGCGGATCCAGTCAGAGGCGAGACGCAATGGTACTTCTGGTCTGTCCCTCTCCGACATTACAGCGGAGATCAAGGCTACACGAAAGGCTCGGCGGTCGCGCGAAGGGGAACGTTAGCACTCGATGATACGAATTGTGCTCGATACCAACGAGGTGGTATCGGCAATGCTGACGGGCGGTGGTGCTCCCTACTTCGTTGTGCAGCTCGTATTGCAGGGCGCAGTGGTATTGCTAGTCGATCCGCGCATACTGGCCGAGTACGACGAAGTCACGGCACGCCCGCGATTTGGAATTAATGAGGTTGAACGTCGAAAGCTGCTCGACGTGCTTACTCGGGTTGGGGAGCCTGTGATTGCCAGCCCGACACGGATATCGTTGTCGGATCCCGATGATCGTGCATTTGTGGAAGTCGCAATCGCAGGAGGGGCGGACGCCATCGTCACAGGCAACACGAAGCATTTCATTCCAAAGAAGAGCGAGCTCCCAGTCTCAGTACTTACTCCGCGTCAGCTCGTTGATCGACTGCGCCGCTAGGCGCTAGTAGATGTCGAGATCCTTCGGGACACCACGCGCGCGCTGATATCAGCGCCTCCTCGATAGCGAATGGTCGATTCATGGCACACATTGTCGCCATGAGCGACGACCTTCGCACTCAGCTTCAAACGACACTCGGCGACGCCTACACTCTCGACCGGGAGCTTGGCGGCGGCGGCATGTCGCGCGTATTCGTGGCGCGAGAGACGGCGTTGGGCCGTGAGGTCGTAGTAAAAGTCCTGGCACCTGAGCTTGCGGCCGATGTCAGCGCGGAAAGATTCACCCGCGAGATTGCCACGGCCGCACGACTGCAGCAGGCCAACATAGTGCCGGTCCTTGCCGCCGGGGCGTCGGGCGGTATGCCGTATTACACGATGCCGTTTGTGAAGGGTGAGTCACTCAGGGCGTTGATGTCCAACGGCACGTCGTTGCCGATGGCGGATCGAATCCACGTGTTGCGCGACGTCGCACGTGCTCTCGCTTACGCCCATGCAGAAGGCGTGATTCACCGGGATATCAAGCCAGACAATATTCTGCTCTCCGGTGGGACTGCGGTCGTCACCGACTTCGGGATTGCGAAAGCGATAAGTGCCGCACGCGCACCGGATGTTCATGCTCCGCGCAGTGACGACGGCACACTGACGCAGGTTGGGAGCAGCATCGGCACTCCGGCCTACATGGCGCCTGAACAGGCAGTAGGCGAGAACGTGAGCTTTCAGGCGGATCTTTATTCGTGGGGCGTGGTCGCGTACGAGCTGCTGGCCGGCGCGCATCCCTTTGCGGGGAAGACTGGGACATCGCAGCTGATCGCAGCGCATATCGCGGAACAGCCACGTCCACTTTCCGAACGAAACGCGGAAATTCCTCGCGAGGTCGCCGACCTGGTGATGC
>JBBSGU010000010.1:0-51183 GCA_038253755.1 Gemmatimonadales bacterium
AGGTCTCACTGTGAAGGCAGCGTGGCTGTTTGCATTGAGAGGGCGGCCGCGCTCGACATCGCTCGTCGATGGGATCAGGTAGCGATTTTCTGGTTCGATTTGGGGAGGTTCTGGATCTATGGAGCTATCTCTGTGTTCGAGCCGATCTCTCTTCCTCTTTAATAAAGAAGGGCGCGCCGTTCTGGCGCGCCCTTCTTTTACAACACAGCAAACCCTCAGACTACCGGCTTGTACCGATATCCTGCGACTCCGGTTTTCGCGTTCTTGATTTTGAAGATCTGCGTTGCCTTCGGAGCGACCGGGCCAACGTTCGCTGTCTCCGTGCCGATGACTTCGCCTTTCGGTCCGAGGAACTCGACGACCAATGAATACGTTTTTGCTGTGGTGCTGCGGTTTTCGATCGTACCGGCGAGCACGGTTCCCTCAGCGTTACGCGTAAATTCCGTGAACGCCACCTTTACCGGCATCTTCTCGGACTTGTTGTTGTAGTAAACGAGCGAGTCGTTGTACTTCTTTGCGAGTGCTCCTGTCTTCGGTGTCTTCTTCAGCAATCCGACGTAGTTGAACGCATAGAGAAGCCAGTTATCGGGATTGCTCGGATCGAGCGCCACCAGCTTGTCGATCACTGGAGTCACCTTGTCGTTCTCTCCGGCCTGGATGTAGCTCGCCGCGAGGTTGTTTAGCGCATCGCGCTGATAGGGATTGCGCGCAGCAACCGCATTGAAGAGAAGTGCTGCATCGTCAGGGCGCTTGTTCTGCGAAGCGACCACGCCGGCCTCGAGGATCGTCGCTTCGGCGTAGGCGGATGGATCAGCGATCATCGGAGCGTAGATCTTTCCAATCTGAGCGCTGTCACCTGCCGCGATGTACATCTTGGCGATATTCGTGACGGCAGTCGTTCCCTGTACATCATCCTTCGTGGCGAGGAGCGGACGCCATCCTGCGATTGCTTCGCGGGCGAGTGTCTTTTTCTCTTCGCCGGTGGCGGCCTGTGCGCGGAGAGTCATCGTCGCGGCGATGTCGTAGTTCGTGCGATCCCTGACATCCGCATACGAGCTGTCTGTTCCGGCGGCAGTCAGGGTCTGCTTCGAATACTCGATCATCATCGGGTAGTTCTTCCGTGCCTTAGCGACGCTGGCGAGAACGCTGTACGCATAGGGGGACTTGCGATCGAGCGTAAGCGAGCGGCGAGCGTAGATCTCGGCCGAGTCGAGCTTGTTGTCGTTGAGCGCGTTGATCGCTGCATTCGTCACGTTCAGCCAGGCCTTTTGCTGGCGGAACGGCTCGATGTACGTTGCGCATGCCGGCGAACTCTGTTCGACGACCGTAATAGACGAATCAGCGGCAGCGAAAATGTCGATCGTTGCGGTTGGATCAGTCGCGATTCCGACGGCGCCTCGTGGCGAGACGGCTTGCGTAGCGGGCAGGTCGAGGAACATCACATAGGCCGATCCAAGCAGGAAAGCTCTTCCGACCGGATTGTCGTTCTTGTAGCCCGGCGCTGTCAGCATGCCGACGACGTCCTTCAAATCCTTTGTCGGATCGGTGCCGGCCTTTGCTGCGGCCTGAGCCTTGGCTAGCGACAACGTTGCACGCGCTATCGTCTGCGGCTTGCTTTGCTCGATCTCGCAGGCTGGACCTCCTGTTGCGGCGGGCGCCGCTGATTTCTGCGCGAGCGCAGGGGTCGCAACTACTATACTCGCCAACGCCGCGGCGCAGACAAAAGACGACGGAGAAAAGTTTTTCATCGACTTGCTCCTAACGGTGGTGAACATGGCAAAACTACCGATCCATCGAGGCTCGGCTGCTCGAGTTACAGTGGTGGTGAATTTCGGACCGGTACTAATATACCCGCGCTCAGCGATCGTTCCACCGCTTCCGCTTTCGGGGGTCAATCGAGTATGCTGTGGTTGAAATGAGACAATTCGTCGCTGCCCTTGGATTCGCCCTCTTAGCGCTCGGCTGCGCTCCCGAACCGACCGAGCCCGCGTCAACCAATCTCGCCGGTGTGTGGAGAGCGAACGCACATCTCTACACGCTCTCGAATTTCCGGCTCGAGATGATCCAGGAGCCGCAGGGAATAGTCAGCGGAATGTGGTTTGCCGATGGCGATGGCGGCGGTGGAGGATGCCGGGCAGGGGTTCCCTGCAAGGCTTTCGGGAATCTGATTGGTCGCAACACCGTATCCCAGGTCGAGCTCGAGCTGCTTGGCGCCGGCAAATTCGAAGGCGTGCTCAAACAGGGAACGACGATGCGCGGCATCTTTGCGGTCAACCTGGATTACGACACCATCACGTTCGTGCGGACGTCAGCAACTCTATCGGCGAATCTCGAAGCACACGGCAACTAGTTGAGTCCGACGTCATCTCACCGTAAAGCAATCGAGCATCTCAAGGCCGTCGATCCCGTGATGGCCGACGTGATCAGACGCGTTGGTAAATGCACCCTCGAGCCGCGGGCCGAATGGACGCATTTCGACGCGCTTGTTCGGTCGATTGTTTATCAGCAGCTATCGGGAAAAGCCGCAGCCACGATTCATGGCCGGGTTCTGGAATTGATTGGCGACGGTGAGGGAGCTCCGTCGAAGATCGTCGCGACTTCGCATGAGGCATTGAGGGCTGCGGGCCTCTCGAATCAGAAAGCGAGCTATGTAAGAAATCTCGCTGAGCATGTGATTGATGGATCTCTGCCGGTGAATTCTATGCACGAGCTGCCGGACGATGAGATCATCGCCGCGCTGACTCAAGTGAAAGGAATCGGCCGCTGGAGCGCGCAGATGTTCCTGATGTTCAGGCTCGGGAGGCCGGATGTGCTGCCCGATCTGGATCTCGGTATCCAAAAGGGGATTCAGAAGGCATATCGAATGAGGAAGATGCCGACTCCCAAGCAGGTTCTTGCGAGGGGAGCGAAGTGGGCGCCGTACCGGACGATCGGGTCCTGGTATATGTGGAGGATCCTCGAAGTCGAGTGAGGGTCGTCTGCTCTCATGCGACTTCGCCGCCAAGTACACCACTCGCTCCCGCGAAGAACGACGAGATCGATACGCAGTGGTGGGGAGTCTTCAATGGTCCTGTATTTTGCCGTTGACAACGGAACCCCGTAACTGCAAATGGGGAGAACTACGGGAGAAAGCGGCGAGAAAGGCGAGAGACACAATCGGCCATGCGGATTTCTTCTTTTTCGATTTACGACGACATTCAGCCGCCGCTGCACCCGCAGTGCTGTCGTTTAACCTTAACAGGATAAATGGGACGACTCATGGGAATCGCTGGAGTGTGCCGTCTGTAGTTCTCTCGCAATTCTCTCGTTGATGCTCCCCGCCGTTCTCCCCAATTGGCGGTTATGGTTTTTCCCTGGATTTGAAACTGACCCACTACCCGATACGCGGGTTAGGATACGTATCGAGGAGACGCAGCGTACTTTAAAGAATGCCAATTACAAGTTTTGAAACCCTGCCTGACTCCTCCCGGGTTTGGGTCTATGGATCAGAACCCGCGCTCAATGAGACAAACACCAATGAAGTGCTGGCGGAGGTCGATCGGTTCCTTGAGGGATGGCGGGCACACGGAATCCCCCTGTACAGCGCGAGAGATTGGGCCGACGATCGCTTCCTGACAATAGCCGTCGATCAGGAAAAGGAAGGCGCTTCCGGATGTTCGATTGACGGACTATTCAGGACGCTCAAGTCTCTGGAAGCGAGCATTGGCGGTCAGCTGGTGACGAGCGGGCTCGTTTATTATCGTGGACAAGATGGAGCAATCCACGCCGTCTCTCGCGACAAGTTTACGGAGCTGAGCAGGCAAGGCGCGATCGACGCGGACACCGAGGTGTTCGATCTATCCGTAACGAATCTCGGGGAGTGGCGCGCGCGCTTCACCTCGCGCGCGGCCGACTCGTGGCATGCGTCGTTGATGAACTAATTGCCCACGGCAGCGGACGACCGCTAGACGCGGTGCGTGTCCGCGCGCCAATTCTTCACGGCTTTCTTGATGTCGGTCTGACTCCTGAATTCGCCGGTCATCGTGCGGTGCGCCAGATCGGGCACTTCTTCATCAGAAGCAAACCGAAGTGCCACCAGCTGAGCGGGGGTAAGGTCGTTCACCTTGTCGCGGTGCTCCGCCGGAAGTAACGCTCCGAGGCGCAGGCGTTCTTCGAGCCGAATAATACGGTCCTGGGCTTTGACGGCCATGCCTCTCGCGACAAACGCGAAAAGCAGCAGCGTGAAGGCGACGAGCATAACCCAGCCCTGATACGACGTCTGGTTGCGATAAAAGCGAACTGCTTCGACGCCGACGTTGATCAACAGAACCGGAATCGTGAAGAAATGAAACGCGGGCACGAACTGTCTATGTGATTTGAAATCCTGGCTCTGTGCCATAGGGTCCCCTTTTTGGTTGCACGAAGATAGGAGAGGCCCGTCGGGTTGGCCACGAAATTCTGTCAGGTGTCGGCAGAATCGCTCAGCGCGGCGGCCGCGTATCGCTTTAAACGCGTGATCATCGCATTCAGCCCGGATTCACGCGCGCCGAGGCCGATGCTTTCCATCAGGGTCCGAACGAAGTCCGATGGAATGGCAAGCGTCGTTTCCGGCGGCTGTCCGTTGACCGCACCAAAAATAATCGCAAGCACCGCAGCGATCGTTGGCGATTGACGAACGTTGAGATCCGCATGGAAGAACATCTTTCCATCGACGACCTCGGGGATGATGTCCACCCGCGTCTGGCATTCGGGAACCGTGAAATCGGTTCGGTCGATGTCCTTCAACCGTTCAGGAAACGGCTCCAGCTTCTTAGAGTACGAAACGAGCGACTGCATCTTCTCTTCGCGTGCCATGGAACGGAAGAGTTTCAATACACGGTCAATCGATGGCGGAATTGCAGGTGTTATCGCATCGGACATGATGGGAATCTAGCGGCAAAGAAACCGGGTCACGCTCGGGGAAGCCAAAGCGGTCATTCCTCTACCACTCACGGGTGTTCCGGTCAGCGCGAAGTCTTCGCGTACTGCCTCACTGCCGACGTCAGCACGACAGTTCCCATAACAGTGAGAATCGTGAGCGGCCGGGCAATATCCACGATGTTCGCACCCTTGAGCAGAATCGCGCGCATGATCTCGATGATGTGCTTCACCGGGTTGAGCTCTGCCAGCCATTGTGCCCACGCCGGCATCGAGCGGACTGGCGTAAACAGACCGCTCATCAGCAGATAAACCAGAATCATGAAGAACGAGATGAACATCGCCTGCTGCTGAGTGTCGACGAGCGTAGATATGTAGAGTCCGATGCCGAGGGCAACGATGAGATAGACGGCGGCCGCAAAGAAAACCAGCACCAGGCTCCCGCGCATGGGAACGTGGAACGCCAGTGCTGCGAAGAGCAGTCCAAACGCCAGCATCGCCATTGCAATGGTCCACAACGGAATGAGCTTGGCCGCGATGAACGCACTCCGCGGGATTGGGGTGACGTTCAACTGGTCGAGAGTTCCCAGTTCTTTCTCGCGTACAATGTTCATCGCGGTGAGAAGCGTGCCGACCAGAGTCAGCAGCTGCACGAGAATTCCCGGAACCATGTAATTCCTGTAGTCCAGCTCGGGGTTGTACCAGCCCCGCGTGCGGATCTCGATCGCGGACGGCGCCACGATCGGTGTGAATTGCGACGCCAGGTCCTGCGAGTATGACGCCACGATCTGCCGAGCATATGACGCGGTCACTCCCGCAAGAGCACCGTCTTCCGCATTGAAGATCAGTTGAACGCTTGCCGTCTTCGTGCGAATGAGGTCGTTCTCGAACCCGTGAGGAATGTTGAGAATCATTCCTGCGTTGCGATTCAGGATTGACTCGTTCGCGATTTTGGGAGATGCAGACGCGCCAACAACGGAGAAGCGTCCAGACGCGACGAGGTGATCTACCAGACCGCGGGACGTATCTGAGCGATCTCCGTCAACGATATACATCCGGGCTGTCTTCACTTCAAAGGTCGCTGCCGCCGACAAAAGGAGAAGCTGCACCAACGGCATCAGAAGCATCTGACGCAGCATCACCTTGTCGCGGAAAATCTGGAGATATTCCTTCCGCAGCAGCACCTTCAAAACGCGCAGGTTCACGCCATCCTCGGCTTGAATGCGCGTACCGCGATCGCCATGAGGATCATCGTCATTACCGCGAGGACCAGCGTTTCGCGCCATAGATACTGAAGGCCGACGCCTTTCAGCATGATTCCGCGCGCGATGATGATGAACCAACGAGCCGGCACGATGTTGCTGACTATCTGAAGAAACTTCGGCATACTCGCGATCGGAAACACCATGCCGGAAAGCAGCGCACTAGGTAGCATGGTTGCGAGCAGCGCGATCAGCATCGCAACGCGTTGAGATGTTGTAACCGACGCGACAAGAACGCCAATCGAGAGCGATACCATCGAGTAGAGAATGCTCTCGAACAGAAGGAGTGCGAGACTACCGCGAAAGGGAACGTGGAAGATGAGCCACGCCGCAAGCAGCGCCGTAATGACATTCGCGAATGCCAGTCCAAGGTAAGGAAGAACTTTCCCGACGATGATCTGCCACGGACGCAGTGGCGAGACGAGGAGTATCTCGAGTGTGCCTCGCTCCTTTTCCCGCGACAAGGAAATTGCCGTCATGAGTGCAGACACCAACGTCAGGACCAGCGCAATCAATCCGGGAATGAAAAGGTTGACGCTCTCGAGCGTCGGGTTGAACCGCATTCGTATTTGCGGAATGATTTGAACCGACTGAGCGCGTCCCGAGCTCAATTCCTGTTCGTAGCCATTGATCACCGCACGCGCATACGACTGCATCGTCGTCGCCGTGTTAGGGTCGGACGCATCAACGGCTAGCATGACATGCGCGCGCCCGCCTGATCGCAGCTGCGCTGCAAAACTCGGTTCAAATTCGAGCGCAACGTCAAGCTCGCCGCGCCGGAACAGCGGCTCGATTGACCTTATCGTGGGAACCACAGCAACGATCTTGAACCTGCTACCCGCCGTGAACCGCGACCGAAGCGCGATAGTCGCGTAGTCAGGCGAAGGGTCGACGACCGCAAGACGAACGTCGCGGACGTCGCTTCTAAGCGCGTACCCGAAGAGAATCACCTGCACGAGCGGCATCATCAGCAGAATCGTCAACGTCTGCTTGTCGCGCAGGATGTGCCGAAGCTCCTTGATGATAAACGCGAGCAGCGTCGACTTCATGACGCTCGCGCCAGCCGGACGAACAGCTCGTCAATCGTATTGACATCCCACTTTGCCTTCAACTCCTTCGGAGTTCCGAGCGTTACGATATGTCCATCGACCATGATGGAAATTCGATCGCAGTATTCGGCTTCATCCATGTAGTGTGTCGTGACGAAAACCGTCGTCCCCCGAGCTGCCGCAGCGTAGATCAATTCCCAGAACTGCCGCCGTGTTATCGGGTCGACTCCGCCGGTCGGTTCGTCGAGGAAGACAACGGCTGGCTCATGAAGAAGCGCGACAGAGAAAGCGAGTTTCTGCTTCCAGCCCAGCGGAAGGCGGCCGACGAGCTCGTTGGTTAGCCCGAGTGTCTCGAGCATTTTCGACGATCGCTCGGCTATCTGCGCATCGGTGAGTCCGTAGATGCCGCCGTAGAGCGCGATGTTCTCCAGAACAGTGAGATCTTCATAGAGAGAGAATCGCTGGCTCATGTAACCGATGCGTCGTCTGATCTGCTCCATCTGCATGGAGACATCCAATCCGGCAATGTGTGCCGAACCCGACGTGGGCGCGAGAAGTCCGATGAGCATCTTGATCGCGGTCGTTTTACCTGCGCCATTTGCGCCCAGGAAGCCGAAGACTTCGCCGGTGGCGACATCGAAGGAGACGTTGTCCACGGCTACGAACGAACCGAATCGCCGGGTGAGATCGCGAACGACGATCGCCGGCTCCATCGCAGCGGTTTCAATCACGACACTTTCTGTGCGGGAGCCGACATCAGCTCCATGAAGCTGTCTTCAATACCTGCCGCGATGGGATGGGCAGTGGCGTCAGTGAAACCCTGGGACTTCATGTACGCTTCCAGCTCCGGTGCAACGGCTGAAGCGTCAGCCCCGGGCCGATTGTCTGTGTAGTGAAGCTCGGCTCCGAACGGGAAAACTGAATGGACGTGCGGGGCCTTTCGAAGTGCGAGCAGGAGTTGATAGCGATCGTTGCTCGTAACAGCGACGAGCGGGAGCGCGTAGTGCCTGCCGATGTCGTTCGGCAAATCGATCTCGAGTATTCGTCCGCCCTGAATGAGCGCGACGCGATCGCATCTCATCGCCTCGTCCATGTACGGAGTGGACACGACGACAGTGAGGCCGGAGGCTCGCAGCAGATGAAGCTGGTCCCAGAATTCGCGGCGAGACACGGCGTCCACACCGGTGGTCGGCTCGTCGAGGAAAAGAATGTCAGGCCGGTGCACGAGCGCGCATGACAGCGCGAGCTTCTGCTTCATTCCACCCGATAGCGCGTCCGCTCTTCTTTCCCTGAAAGGCTCGATCTGCTTATAGATCGGCGCGATCAACTCGTAGCCTTTATCGACCGTCGTTCCAAAGACAGAAGCGAAGAACGACAGGTTCTCTGCTACCGTGAGATCTCCGTAGAGGGAAAACGACCAGGCATGTATCCAACGCGCGATCGAATCGCCCACAGATCCCGCACGACGTCGAGGCCGAGCACGGCGGCCGAGCCGCTGTCGGGCAGAATGAGAGTGGTAAGAATGCGAAAGAGTGTCGTCTTTCCGGCGCCATCTGGTCCAACGAGACCGAAGATCTCACCGTCATTCACGTCGAACGTAATACCGGCGAGTGCCTCGGTTTCCTGATATTTCTTCGAGACGTCGCGTACTACGACAACCGGATCGCTCACGTGCGTGCGGGCGCAGGCGAAAGGTTCACGTCGGCGGGCATTCCTATCTTCAGCAGTCCACTCTTGTTCATTACCACGATCTTGACTGCGTAGACGAGATCAGCGCGCTCGTCGCGAGTCTGGACGGGGGTTGGAGTGAATTCCGCTTTTGAGGAAATCCATTCGACCCGACCCCGGAACGTGCTGAGTTTTCCGTCGCCGCTGTCCACATTCACCTGGACGGTCGATCCAAGGCGGATCGAATGCATCTGCTGCTCCGACACGTATGCGCGAAGCGTGATCGAGTCGAGATTGGCGATTCGATATAGCGGCTGACCTGGCTGGACGACTTCACCGGCATGAACGAAGGTCGCGAGCACGGTACCATCTTGCGGGTTCACAATTCGGCTTCGGGAAAGGTTTTCGCTGATCTGCGCGACGCGCGCTTCGCCGGAAGTCGTTTCCTTTCCGGCGGCGACCTGCTGGGCGCGGGCTGCACCGATCTGAGCGACGAGCACCTTGTAGTCGCGTTCGGCCTGGTCGAGCTGCTGCGCTGTCGCGGCCCGCTGAGTAAAAAGACGCCGAGTGCGTTCGTAGCTGCGAAGTGCAATTACTCGCTGCACTTCGAGGACGCTGATCTGATGTCCGACTTCCGTGGCCTGCGAGGCTGTTGCTTCTCGCTGTGCGACAAGTTGTTGTCGTTGCAGTGAGAGCTGAGTTGTATCGACAAGGCCAACGACCGCGCCGCGACTGAGCCGCACGCCTTCAGCAGGCGTGAACGACACAAGCTGGCCGGTTGCCAGAGTCGAGACGACCACCTCGTTTGCTTCGAACGTACCGTAAGCGTCAGGCTGGCTGGCGCGATTGCATGCAGCGAGAAATACTGCTGAAAGAATGAGCAGGCGTCGCATCAGCGAACCTCTGTCCCGAGGGTGGTGAGCAAGTGAGAGCGAGCCTGAGCGAGCTCGACACGGTGTGATGCGCGGGTCAGGCGAGCGGCAAGAACGTCGGTCTGTCGATCCACGTAGTCGGCGGATGTGATGACGGCCTCTGCGTAACGGGAGCGGGTTTCGGCGAGAATTCTTTCGCGAAGTGCGATGATCTCGTCGTCCTGCGAGAGAGTGGTCTCGAGCCGGTCGATCGAAGCGAGATCCTGTTCGACGGCCCGCCTGAGTCCGGCTGTGAATGCCTTTTCCTCGCTGGTGACGATGTCGCGCTGAAGAGCGTTGATCTGTCTGTCTCGATTAGTTACTCCCCAGTTCCATGGTGCCCACTGGAGCTGGATGCCGGTGAGCCAGTAGCTGTTGAACTTGTCGCTGAGTGGATTAAGGCCAGGGCGACCGTATCCCAGTCGCCCGAATGCGGCGATGTTCGGCTTGATCTTCGAAGACAGGGCGTCGCTCGTTCGTGCAAGAACGTCGCGCGCTTTGTCGAACTGTTCGTACTCCGGCCGATTTCGCAGATCAACAGCCGCTCTGGCGTTCGTCACCTCGGCGGAAAAATCTGGAGCAGATAGCGGCGTTGACGTGTCGAGCGGTTGCCCAACGAGGTCGGAGAGAATCGCAATTGCCGCCTTTCGCGTAGCGGCCAGTTCTGCAACTGATTGCCTCCGTCGCAGCAACTCCGCCCGGAGAGCGTCACTCTCACTCGTCAATGCGGTTCCAGCTTTGACGCGCGCGTCAGCGACCGCGAGCTGCGCCTTGATATCAGTGATTGTTGTCTCGAGCTCGGCCATTTGCGACTGGGACCGTAGCGCAGTGAAGAACGCAGTGTTGACCGATTCGGTGACACTGTACAAGGCTGTTCGAACGCGCGCCTTAGATTCCGCTGTTTGTGCTCGTTCTACCACGCGCCGGGAGGCGGACGTGGGGTCGTAGATGCGTTGAGTTGCGTTGAGATGTGCGTCGTAGGTGTCGTGCGGGGGCGTGGGGATCGTGACGCCGGGAAGAGAAATTGGAATGGATGCGACGTCCGACTGATACTGTGCCTGGCTTCCGAACGAGAGTGCCGGTCGCCGATCGGCGTTGATGTCAGCGAGACGAAGAGCCGACTGGGACGCGAGAAGCTCGAGCTGTGCGGCGCGCGGATCCTGGCTGAGCGCCGTAGCGCGGAGCGCAGGCAAGCGCAGTGAGTCAGCAGGTGTCTGAGCCCGCGCGATGTTGAACACCGGTGTGAGAGCGAGCAGGAGAGTGATTCGCTTCATGGCCTGAGTGCGTTCTTGATGTAGACCGGAAGCTCTTTGCGCCGTTGCTCGATGAACTTCGAGAAGTCGTCATCGTCGAATCCGAACGCGGCGTAGATCATCTGGCGCGCCGCAAAGGGGAAAACGCAAAGAGAGAGAAGGTTGACGAAGAATTGCGTGACGCTGATGCGGCGCATTCTTCCCGCGCGCGCTTCAGCTGCCAGCTGTTTGTCGAGTTTCGCGAAGGCGGGTCGCGTAAATGTGCCGAGGTCACTGCCGGTGACCTGGCCCAGAAGCTGGGGGATTCGCTCGGGGTGGTGGTGGAGCTCGGAGATGACGTAGCCGGGGAGGAAAGGTGTCGCTGTCATCGCGGTGAGGTAGGTGTCTACAATGCGGTCGATTTTTTCCACGACCGGCATGTCGCTGCCGGCGACCTGAATGAGAGCGGGGAACATCCTGCCCGCCGTTTCGCGAAAGACTGCGTCGCTCAGCTTTTCCTTGGAGCGAAAGTAGTAGTGAAGAAGCGCCTGGTTCACGCCGGCTTCCTCAGCGATTTCCTGCATGCGTGCGCCCGACGTACCTCGGCGTACGAACACGACTTTGGCTGCATCGAGGATGCGTTGTTCAGTTTCGCCGTCCGTGGACTGGGGCGCCTTTTTCTTAGCCATACGATTTAATTAAATAGTTAACCAGATTGGGTGCAAGAGAACGCGGCGAATCGATTGGCACGAATCTCTCCGTTGAAGCCGTCACTAATGGACGATCGGTTACTTCAACGAAATGGGATCAGTAATGCCAACAAGAAAATCGAGCGCGCGATGGGAAGGTGGACTCAAGGGCGGGAAAGGCACTTTCAAGGGTGAAGGTGGCGCGATCAATGGTCAGTACAACTTCAGCTCGCGGTTCGAAGAGGGCGCGGGGTCAAATCCAGAGGAGCTTCTCGCGGCCGCAGAGGCTGCATGTTTCAGCATGGCGTTAAGCGGAGGTCTTGAGAAAAACGGAACGCCGCCCGGGTATGTAGAAACGCAGGCCGCGTGCACAGTTCGTCCGCAGCCCGAAGGGGGATTCAGGATTACGACGATGGAGCTCACGGTTTCCGCATCAGTGCCGGGTATCGAGGATTCCAAATTTCAGGAAATCGTTCAGGGGACGCTGACCGGATGTCCGGTTTCAAAGTCGCTGCACGGTAACGTCGATATCACGGTTAACGCGACGCTCGTGTAGTGGGCTGGATCATTCCGGTTCGATATTCCGCGCCCGCTGGAGCTAAATCTCGTGCTGCCTATTTTTTTGAACGGATTTGACGGATCGGGTCACGGATTAGGGACGGAACCGCTGTTTGGGACAGTAGAGGCGTTTCGAATTTTGTTTAGGGACTACGTAGAGACGGTTGACCAACCTTAATCTTCTCGCGTAGTTCCGTCCCTTAGCCGTCAATCCATTCGTCTAATCCGTGTCCCAAACAGGGCGCGCTAGAGTTAGATCGACGGGCGCGGATGAATCAGGAGATTAGCGAGCCCGGATGAACCATCGACTCTACGCGATCCGGAACTCTCCCGATTCCCAGACTTGCCGAGCATCGCATGCATCGCAGTTCCCGCATGCCCAGGTGTCGGACACTTCTTCGCCGAAGTGTTCGAGGATGAATTTTGTGCGGCACTCCGTGGTCTGACAGAATTCGATGATCGTCCGAAGCTTCCGCTGATCGTTCTCGCGGCGCTCTTCGTAATCGGTCAGGTCGTGGCTCAAATCGCATGATGTGAGCTGCCCCTGGAGGCGTTGCCACTTTCCGCCGCGATGCTCGCGAACCAGGCCATGTCGCTTGAGAAGCGCGAAGACAATCTTCGCTTTTCGCTGCGGGACATCAGTTATGTCGGCGATGTCGCTAAGCAATACTGGCGTGTCGAGCGGATACTTCTCGAGCGCGAGAGCAACCTTCGCTGCCTCTTCCACTTCCGGGTATTTCCCGCCCAGGAAATAAGACTGAATGCGCTTGTCTTCCACTCTATATAGAACGGTACAAGTCGCCGGCTTTCCATCGCGTCCCGCGCGTCCCGCCTCCTGATAGTAGGACTCGATCGAACCGGGGAAGTGATAATGCACGACGAATCGAATGTTCTGCTTGTCGATTCCCAGTCCGAAAGCATTCGTCGCGATTATCGCTTTGACATCACCGCTCATGAACGCTTCCTGCGCCTGCTTTCGGTCGGCGGCCGGTCGCTTACCATGATACAAGCCGATGCTGTATCGCTCCTTCAGCTGATCATAGAGGCGTTCCGCCTCCTTCACGGTCGCGACGTAGATAACGCCTGAACCTTCAGTCTCATTCAGAATCTGCTCGACGATCAGGTCCTTCAGTCCATCGTTGACGGTGCGTCTAACCTCGAAGCGAAGGTTCGGTCTCGCGAAACCGGTGATCGTGACATGCGGGTCAACCATTCCGAGCTGGCGGACGATGTCATCCTGAACTTCCTGCGTGGCCGTCGCGGTGAGCGCGAGGATTGGAGGCCGGCCGAACCGCTTCGCGATGGAGCCCAACGAGAGGTAGTCGGGGCGAAAGTCGTGACCCCACTGGCTGACGCAATGCGCCTCATCGATGACGAATAGCGCAATGTGTCGGGTGAGAAGGCGCTCGAAAAAGTGGCGATCCTTGAAACGCTCGGGAGTGAGGTACAGCATCTCGCCCTCACCGGCCTCGATCTGCCGATGCGCCTCGCGTGTCTCGCCAGTCGAGAGATGTGAATGCATCGCGACAGCATCGACACCGCGTGCGAACAGTTTGTCCTTCTGGTCCTTCATGAGCGCGATGAGCGGGCTCACAACCACAGTGAGGCCCGGAAGGGTAAGAGCAGACAGCTGATATATGAGAGACTTGCCGCTGCCCGTGGGCATGACGACGAGTGCGTCGCGTCCGTGCAGCAACGCGTTGATCGGCTCCCACTGTCCCTTCCTGAAATCACCGTGGCCGAAGCGCCCGCGAAGAAGCTCGCGAACCTCAGCTTTGGGATACTTCATTTGAACGGCAGTATTCGCATGATCTATTCCGTTATGTCGGCGCGGTAACATCCTCCTATCGCGGTAAAATGGTAGGTTACGTCCGTGAAGCAGATCGACAAAGCCAGGCGCCCAGCCCGTAGACCGTCCGGATTTTTTGCGATGACCGCGCCGGGTCTCGAAGAGATGCTTGCCGATGAAATCGCGAAGCTGACAGGACGGCGGGGAGAGACGTCGAGCGGAGGTGTCGCGTTTGTCGGCGGCCTGAAGGACATGAGGCGCGTCAACCTCTGGTCTCGAATCGCGAACAGGGTCGTGGTGCGCGTCGACGAATTTCACGCATCGACTTTTCACGAGATGGAACGAAAGGCGAAGCAGGTCGATTGGGGAAGCTTCGTCGCGAGCGGTCAATCGGTTCGCTTTCGCGTCACCTGCAGGAAATCGAAGCTGTACCACTCTGACGCCGTAGCCCAGCGTCTCGCAGCAGCGGTAAAAGCGAAAGTGGGAGGCAACAAACACGTCGTCGCCAGCGCCGATGACGAAGACGATGAAGAGAGTGGTGACACTTTTCATAATGCACAGCTATTCGTCGTTCGAATCATTGATGACATGTGCTCGATCAGCGCGGATAGCTCGGGAGAGCTGCTGCATCGTCGCGGCTATCGTCAGGCGGTTGCCAAAGCCCCGTTGCGCGAGACAATCGCGGCCGCGATGGTCATCGGGAGTGGATGGGACATGAAGGCGCCCTTCGTGGATCCAATGTGCGGCGCTGGTACGATCGCGATCGAAGCCGCATTGATGGCCAGACGAATGGCGCCGGGCTTGAACCGCCGGTTCGCATTTGAGAACTGGACTCGGCACGATGCCGCCGCGTGGAGTGCTGAGATCGATGCAGCAAGAGCCGAGCAACTCGAGAAATCACCGGCGCGTATCGTTGGATCCGACAGGGATGAAGGGGCGATTGCTGCTGCAATCGCAAACGCGGAGAGGGCCAGAGTGTCGGCTGAAGTCCAGTTTGACGTACGCCCGCTTTCTGCAGCTGACGTCCCGGACGAGCCATGCTGGATCGTGACGAACCCGCCGTACGGGATGCGGCTCGGTGAAGGCGGGCAGTTGAGGGATCTTTACGCAAAGCTTGGGAAAATGGTGCGCGCGAGAGGTGGTTATCGTGTCGCCCTGCTTTCGGCCGATTCGGAACTCGAGGACCAGATGAAACTGTCACTACGCGAAGTTTTTCGAACGAGCAATGGAGGCATACCCGTTCACCTGATGATCGGAGAATCTGAATGACCGAGGGAACGATCTTCTCGATCAACATTTCGCCAAGCCGTGTTCCAAAGTCGCCAACTGGCGACGCGATAGTGACAGTGAAGAACCATTATGGCAACAGTGAGAGGAATTGCAAGCTCCACGATAGGCCCGAGCGACCTGTCTGGATTTATGCGATTGAGCGGATTCTCGCGCTGCGCGAAGAGGGTCATCGTTCATTGACGAGAAGTTCACCCGGCTGTCGCGGAAGCATTTTCCCGGTTGCAGTCAGGTATACGCCGGGTCATTCGCGAAGGCTAGTTCGCATCGGCGACCGGGCAGGACTGACTTAAGAAAAGCGGTCCCACTTTTGAATAGAATTCCTCAAGAATCAGGCTCCCCGGCGGTCTCGAGCGAGGCCGCCGGGGAGCTGCCTCTATCCTTTTGTTCAGGAGCCGGCCGTGGAAATCGGCGATACAATCGAAACCCAGAACGAACCCGACTCGACTCGTAAGCGTGGTCGCAAGGACGCGCGGGCCAACCTCGCTGACGCCGCCACCACCGCGTCAACGACTGCCCGGCGACGAAACGGCGGCACTCGATCGCGCGGTGACGGAAATGGAAATGGACGCGGTTCCGACGACGCCCACCTGGCCGATGTTCTGGCAGCACTTCGAGACCTTCGTGACGGCGACTTCACGGTCCGGCTTCCAGGATCCGACGACAAGATGCTCGACGAAATCGCGTCAACGTTCAACGGCATCGCCGAGCGCAACGAACGCCTGATGTCGGAGTCTGTCCGAGTCAGCACGACAATCGGGCGCGAAGGACAGATGAACGAGCGCGCATCGATCGGCAGAGCGACTGGTGGATGGGCGACAATAACCAGCTCGATGAATGCGTTGATCACCGACCTCGTGTCGCCAACGACCGAAGTCGCGCGCGTTCTCACGGCTGTTGCAGAAGGTGATCTCCAGCAGAAAATGACGCTCGAGATCGACGGAAAGTCTGTTCAGGGAGAGTTCCTGCGCATCGGAACAACAGTGAATACGCTCGTCGACCAGCTTGGCGCATTTGCATCCGAAGTAACGCGCGTCGCTCGCGAAGTCGGTACCGAAGGACGCCTGGGTGGACAGGCAAACGTGCCGGGGGTCGGCGGCACATGGAAGGACCTTACCGACAACGTGAATTTCATGGCGTCGAATCTCACCGGCCAGGTTCGAAACATCGCCGACGTGACGACGGCCGTGGCGCGTGGCGATCTGTCACGCAAGATCACCGCAGACGCGAAGGGAGAAATTCTCGAGCTGAAAAACACCATCAATACGATGGTCGATCAGCTGTCAGGTTTTGCATCCGAAGTAACACGCGTCGCTCGCGAGGTGGGAACTGAAGGAATGCTCGGCGGACAGGCCAACGTGCCCGGCGTCGGTGGAACGTGGAAAGACCTTACCGACAACGTGAACACATTGGCCGGTAACCTCACGAGCCAGGTGCGAAACATCGCTGACGTGACGACCGCTGTCGCCAAGGGAGATCTCTCCCGCAAGATCACGGTCGAAGCGAAAGGCGAAACCCTCGAGCTCAAGAACACCATCAACACGATGGTGGACCAGCTATCAGGATTTGCATCCGAAGTAACACGTGTTGCCCGCGAGGTAGGAACCGAAGGAAAGCTCGGTGGTCAGGCGAGCGTGCCGGGCGTAGCAGGAACGTGGAAGGACCTGACCGACAACGTGAACTTCATGGCGTCGAACCTGACGGGTCAGGTGCGAAACATCGCCGACGTGACGACGGCCGTTGCAAAAGGTGACCTGTCACGAAAGATCACGGCAGATGCACAAGGCGAAGTGCTCGAGCTCAAGAACACGATCAACACGATGGTGGACCAGCTCTCCGCATTCGCCGCCGAAGTAACACGTGTGGCAAAAGAAGTAGGAACTGAAGGAAACCTCGGTGGACAAGCCGAAGTGCCGGGTGTTGGCGGAACGTGGAAGGATCTGACTGACAACGTGAACGCCATGGCCTCTAATCTTACCGGTCAGATTCGAAACATCGCCGACGTTACGACGGCAGTTGCAAAGGGCGATCTGTCGCGAAAGATCACCGTTGACGTGCAGGGCGAGATTCTCGAGCTGAAGAACACGATCAACGCGATGGTGGACTCTCTCCGAATCTTCGCTGGCGAAGTAACGCGCGTTGCGAAAGAAGTGGGAACGGAAGGGAAACTTGGCGGACAGGCAGAAGTACCCGACGTTGCCGGAACGTGGAAAGACCTGACCGACAACGTGAACTTCATGGCGTCGAACCTCACCGGGCAGGTGCGAAACATTGCCGATGTGACTACAGCAGTTGCGCGAGGAGATCTGTCGCGAAAGATCACGGCAGACGCGAAGGGCGAAATCCTCGAGCTGAAGAACACGATCAACATCATGGTCGATCAGCTCTCCGCGTTCGCTGCTGAAGTAACACGCGTCGCCCGCGAAGTCGGAACCGAAGGAAAGCTCGGTGGACAAGCGAACGTCCCCGGTGTCGGCGGAACGTGGAAAGAGGTCACCGACAACGTGAACACGCTTGCAGGAAACTTGACGAGCCAGGTGCGAAACATCGCTGACGTGACGACCGCCGTGGCTAAGGGAGATCTGTCCAGAAAGATCACCGTCGAAGCGAAGGGCGAGACGCTCGAGCTCAAGAGCACGATTAATACGATGGTGGATCAGCTTTCATCATTCGCCGACGAAGTAACACGCGTGGCAAAGGAAGTAGGAACTGAGGGAAAGCTCGGCGGCCAGGCGAACGTGCCGGGTGTGGCTGGAACGTGGAAGGACCTTACCGACAACGTGAACGCGATGGCATCGAATCTTACGGGTCAGATTCGAAACATCGCCGACGTAACCACAGCGATCTCGCGAGGTGACCTGTCACGAAAGATTACGGTCGACGTGCAGGGAGAGATTCTCGAGCTCAAGCAAACCATCAACACGATGGTCGACTCACTCTCGGTCTTTGCTGGCGAAGTCACACGCGTTGCTCGCGAAGTGGGAACGGAAGGGCGCCTTGGCGGGCAAGCCAATGTGCCGGGTGTCGCCGGAACGTGGAAGGATCTCACCGACAACGTGAATTTCATGGCCTCGAACCTGACGGGCCAGGTGAGAAACATCGCCGACGTCACTACCGCCGTCGCACGCGGTGACCTGACGAGGAAAATGACAGTGGACGTGAAGGGAGAAATCCTCGAGCTGAAGAACACGATCAACATCATGGTCGATCAGCTGTCGGCATTCTCGTCCGAAGTAACCCGCGTCGCCAAGGAAGTGGGAACCGAAGGTAACCTCGGCGGACAGGCAGAGGTGCCAGGCGTTGCCGGAACGTGGAAGGATCTCACCGACAATGTGAACACGCTCGCCGGCAACCTTACGAGTCAGATCCGAAACATTGCCCTCGTCACGACGGCGGTCGCAAACGGAGACTTGTCGCAGAAGATCACCGTCGAAGTGCGCGGAGAAATTCTCGAGCTCAAGGACACGATCAACGCGATGGTGGACTCGCTGCGATTGTTTGCGGACGAAGTAACCCGCGTCGCCAAGGAAGTGGGAACCGAAGGAAAGCTCGGCGGGCAGGCAGAAGTGACCGGAGCTGCCGGTACGTGGAGAGCGCTCACCGACAACGTGAACGCGATGGCGAACAGTCTCACGCTGCAGGTGAGAGCAATCGCCGACGTCGCGACGGCCGTGACACGCGGCGACCTCTCAGGGCAGATCACGGTAGAGACACAGGGCGAGCTCGACGAGCTAAAGAACAATCTCAACCAGATGATCGCCAACCTGAAAGACACTACCGAGAAGAACACCGAGCAGGACTGGTTGAAGACGAACCTCGCCAAATTCTCGCGGATGATGCAGGGCCAGAAAGATCTCGAGGCAGTGTCGAAGCTCATCATGTCAGAGCTCACACCACTCGTCTCGGCGAACTTCGGCGCGTTCTACATCATGGAGAACGACGGGGCGCCAGTTCTCAAACTCATCGCGAGCTACGCTTACAAGGAAAGGAAGCACGTCGCAAATCGCTTCCATCTTGGTGAAGGACTCGTTGGACAGTCGGCCCTCGAAAAGAAACCGATTCTCCTGACGAGCGTTCCTGACGATTATATCCGCATCACATCCGGCCTGGGCGACGCAGCGCCGCGCAACGTCCTCGTTCTGCCAATTCTGTTCGAGGGTGAAGTGAAGGCGGTCGTGGAGCTTGCGTCATTCCTGCCATTCAGCCAGATCCACCAGATATTCCTCGACCAGCTCGCGGAGAGCGTGGGTGTCGTCCTCAACATGATCTCGGCGAACATGCGCACGAGCGAGCTGCTCGAGCAGTCGCAGGAGCTCACGCAGGAGCTGCAGAGCCAGTCGCAGGAGCTCAAGCAGCAACAGGAAGAGCTCAAGAAGTCGAACTCCGAGCTCGAAGCGCAGACGAAATCACTGCGCAGCTCGGAAGAATTGCTGCGCGATCAACAGGTCGAGCTTCAGCAGGTCAACGAAGAGCTGGAGGAAAAGGCGTCGCTTCTTGCAGAGCAGAATCGAAAGGTCGAACAGAAGAACGACGAGGTCGAAGCCGCGCGTCTCGCTCTCGAAGAAAAGGCCGAGCAACTCGCACTGAGCTCCAAGTACAAGTCGGAATTCCTCGCGAACATGTCGCACGAGCTGCGCACGCCGCTCAACAGTCTACTGATCCTGTCAAAGCTGTTGACGGACAACAAGGACCAGAATCTGTCGCCAAAGCAGGTGGAGTACGCCCAGACGATTTACTCGTCCGGCAGCGACCTGCTTTCGCTGATCAACGACGTTCTCGACGTTTCGAAGGTCGAGGCCGGAAAAATGGAGATCACGCCGACCGATGTCTCGATCGACGAAGTGAATGGCTCGCTTCAGAGGAGCTTCACTCCTGTCGCTGAACAGAAAGGATTGAAATTCACGGTCGAGGTCCAGTCTGACGCTCCGAAGACGATGTTCACTGACGGACAACGTGTCGAGCAGGTTTTGAAGAATCTCCTGTCGAACGCGTTCAAGTTCACCAAGGAAGGAACGGTGACACTCACCGTAAGAAAGGCGGAGGGTAATCGCAGGTTCCTCAGCTCGGCGCTGAATTCTGCCGGCGGCATTGTCGCCTTCGCAGTTGCGGATACGGGTGTTGGCATCCCGCAGGACAAGCAGAGACTCATTTTCGAGGCGTTCCAGCAGGCTGACGGCACCACCAGCAGGAAATTCGGCGGCACCGGACTCGGGCTCACCATTAGCCGAGAGCTTGCGAGGTTGCTCGGGGGTGAGATTCGGGTGGAGAGCACACCCGACAAGGGAAGCACGTTCACGCTCTTCCTGCCGTTGCGATACACGGAGCCGGCGCCGGATTCGTTAAGCGGCGCGAGGATGATGAACAACGTCGTCGATGCTCCAGCCACACCAAAAATTAGCCCGAACCCGACGTGGCGTCCGACGCCCGCGCGCGGAACTCCTGCACCACGCGCCGCGGTACCGGAACGGCGAGCGCAGCAGTACGTAGTCGAGGACGATCACGAGAGCGTGAACCCTGGCGACAGAACGGTTCTCGTCATCGAGAACGATGCGAATTTCGCAAAGGTTCTTCTCGGAATGGCGCAGGAGAAAGGATTCAAGGGAATTGTCTGTCTGGACGGTGACAGCGGACTTGCCGCCGCGCACGAATACCGTCCGGATGCGATCACTCTCGATATCGACATGCCGGGCCTCGACGGATGGAAAGTCCTCGAGCGTCTGAAACATCACCCGAACACGCGGCACATCCCCGTTCACATCATCAGTGGGGTCGAGCGGCGTCAGCAGGGCCTCAAGCTCGGCGCGATGGCGTACCTCGCCAAGCCCGTGAGCAAGGAGGCACTTGACGATGCGTTCGCGCGGATCTCGACGTTCATCGATGACGTTCCGAAGCATCTTCTCGTCGTGGAAGACGATGAAACGCAGCGGAAAGCGATCGTCGAGCTGATCGAGCACGAGGACGTCGAGATAACGGCTGTGGGTTCGGCGGAAAACGCTTTGACGGAGCTGGCGTCGACCAAGCACTACGACTGCGTCGTGCTCGACCTCGGACTCCACGACATGAGCGGCTTCGATTTCCTCGAGAAGGTGAAGTCGGATCCGAGCAAGGCCGATCTGCCGATCATCGTCTACACGGGCAAGGAGCTAACGTCCGCGGAAGAGACGCGCGTCAAGAAATATGCTGAGACGATCATCGTCAAAGACGTCCGGTCGCCGGAGCGTCTGCTCGATGAGACAGCGCTGTTCCTGCATCGGGTTGAGGCCAAGCTGCCTGAGCAGAAGCGAAAGATGCTCGAACAACTCCATGATGCGGACACCGTGATAGCGGGGAAGAAAATCCTCGTCGTCGATGATGACGTTCGCAACATCTTCTCATTGACCAGCGTTCTCGAAGATCACGGCATGGTCGTTCGATTTGCCGAGAACGGCAAGGACGCCATCAAGTCGCTCGAAGAGGATCCGGGTGTCGACGCCGTACTGATGGACGTCATGATGCCGGAAATGGATGGTTACGAGACTACCAGCGCGATCAGGGAACAGAACGAATTCAAGTCCCTACCGATCATCGCTCTCACCGCAAAAGCGATGAAGGGCGACAGAGAGAAGTGCATCGCTGCCGGTGCGTCGGACTACATCACCAAGCCCGTGGACACCGAACAGCTCCTGTCACTACTCAGAGTGTGGCTGTACAAATAGACGAGAGTCCATCCGTTCTCATCGACTCCGGGTCGTACGATCCGGATCTCGAAAGGATCGAGATCGAGCTCCTGCTGGAGGGAATTTTCCGGCACTACGGGTTTGACTTCCGGTCGTACGCATATGCATCGGTTCGGCGAAGACTCTGGAAGCGTATCGAGGCAGAAGGTCTGCCCACCGTCAGTGCTTTACAAGCCGAGGTACTGCACAGACCGCAGCTGATGGAGAAGCTGCTTCTCGATCTCTCCATCAACGTGACCGCGATGTTTCGCGATCCCGGATTTTATCGAGCGTTCCGGGAGCGCGTCGTCCCGTTGCTGCGCACCTATCCGTTCATCCGGGTTTGGCACGCGGGGTGTGCGACGGGCGAGGAAGTGTACTCGATGGCAATCCTTCTGCAGGAAGAAGGATTGTACGAGCGCTCGCGAATCTATGCGACCGACATCAACGAGATAGTTCTCGCCAAGGCGAAAGAAGGAATCTTTCCCATTGATCGCATGCAGGAGTACACCGAGAACTACATAGCCGCCGGTGGGAAGCGCGCCTTCTCCGACTATTACACAGCCAAATACGGTGGCGCGTTGTTCAGCGATTCTCTAACGAAGAATGTCGTGTTCTCGCTGCACAATCTCGTTACCGACGGATCGTTCTCGGAGTTCAATGTGATCCTCTGCCGGAATGTCCTGATCTACTTCGACAAGTCTCTTCAGTCGCGCGTTCACGGGTTGTTCTATGACAGTCTGGCTCAATTTGGTATCCTCGTACTTGGCAGCAAGGAGTCGCTCAGGTTTTCGCCGTTCGAGGACAATTACGAGCAGATCAACGGACCAGAGAAGATTTTCAGGAAGGTGCGGTGACCAGTTTTGCAATCGGCGTCGTTGGCGCGTCCTGGGGCGGCCTTGCCGCGCTCAGCGAGCTCGTTAAGTCGCTCCCGCGGGATTTCGTTCTGCCGCTCGCGGTCGTCCAGCACCGGAGCAAGCAGGCAGATAATCTGCTGGCGCAGCTTCTCCAGGACATGACGCCGCTCCGCGTCGTGGACGTGGAAGACAAGGAGCCGATACAACCGGGAACCGTCTACATCGCTCCAGCCAACTATCACATGCTCGTTGAAGACGGCCACTTTTCCCTCACGACGGATCCACTCGTTCGTTTCAGTCGTCCTTCAATTGACGTAACGTTTGTATCCGCCGGGGATGCTTATCCGGGCGCTACGCTTGGCGTGATTCTCACCGGTGCAAATGACGATGGGTCACGCGGGTTGCGCCACATCGTGAATCGTGGCGGCAAGGCAATAGTTCAGAACCCGGAAACAGCCGAAAGCAGAACAATGCCAAAGGCTGCGATCGAGGCAGTTCCCGAAGCAGAGGTGCTCGAACTCAGGAAAATCGGACCGCGCCTGGTGACACTTACGACTTCAGCAGCGAAAAAAAGTAGGGCGATCAGTGATGGTTGATTCCCGCGTAAAGCTGCTCCTGGTCGATGACAGACCCGAAAATCTCCTCGCACTCGAGGCGATACTGGAGCCCCTCGGCCAAATTCTCATTTGCGCGCATTCCGGAGATGAAGCGCTGAAGTACGTCCTCCAGCACGACTTCGCGGCGATTCTTCTCGACGTTCAGATGCCGGAGATGAACGGGTTCGATGCCGCGCAGATCATCAAGTCGCGCGAGAAGTCGCGCTACATCCCGATCATTTTCCTCAGCGCCATCAACAAGGAAGACGCCTACGTCTTCAAGGGCTACTCGATGGGCGCGGTGGACTACGTTTTCAAGCCGTTTAACCCAGACGTACTCCGTTCCAAGGTCGCGGTGTTCGTCGACCTGTATCTCAAGCAGGAGCAGCTGAAAGAGCAGGCCGATCAACTTGCGGCGGGCGAACGCCGGGAGCTGGAGCTGCAGCATCGTGCAGAGCTGCTCGAATCCGAGGCGAAATCGGCCGCGCAACTGAGCGAGCTCAATCGGCAGCTTCGGGACAGGCAGAGCGAGCTCGAACAGGCGATGGGAGTGCGCAACCGGTTCTATGCGTCGATGAGTCACGAGCTGCGGACCCCAATCAATGCCGTGATCGGCTACAGCACGCTCATGATCGACAACATTTACGGCCCTCTCAACGAAAAGCAGCGCGAAGGGTTGCAGCGAACGCTGAAGGCCGCGCGGCATCTGCTCGAATTGGTGAACGACGTTCTCGACCTGTCAAAGATCGAAGCGGGGAAGATCGAGCTGGCGCTTCAGCCCGTGAACATTCCAGTGTTGATTGAAGACCTGTTCGTGACCGTGCGTCCGCTGGCCGACGAGCATGGATCGAAGCTGACATTCGTCCATCCCGACGAGACGATGTCGATCGTCACCGATCCGCGGCGGGTTCGGCAGATTCTGCTCAACCTTCTTTCCAACGCGATCAAGTTTGGCCGGAGCCAGCCGATCAACGTGACCTGCGATCGGGATGACCGCGGCGGGATCGCGGTTTCCGTCGTCGATCGCGGCGAAGGAATCTCAGTCGACAACCGAACGCGGATTTTCGAGGAGTTCGTCCAGGTGTCTCCGACTCAGCAAATGGGAACCGGCCTCGGGTTACCTATTTCGCGGCGACTTGCAACGCTGCTCGACGGCTCGCTCGACGTCGAATCTGTTGACGGAGAAGGAAGCACTTTTACCCTGAAGTTGCCGGCGGAGACCCAGACGCGGGGATTCGAAATCGATGACAATCCGGCTCAAACTGCTGGGACGGCAATGCCCCCAGAACCGGGGCTTGCCGATGCCGAAAAAGGCTCAGAAACGGAAGTCCAAAAAGAGGGCCCTAAAGGGGTCCGCGTGGCATAGACTCTGCCCTCAAAAGGTGTCGGGTCGCGCGGAGCGGCCGTCTAATTGGAGGCTCTATGAAAAACTTTAAAATGTTGGCATTGGTTCCGGCGGCCATTCTGGCAGTTGCTTGCGGACCGAGCGATAATAAGAAGGTCGATGAGGCGCTCAATTCCGATTTGACGCTGGCGGCCCAGGCTCGCCCGTATTCGGCCATGGACAGCATCTCAGCCGCAGAGCGCGCTTACGCTGCTCAGGGACTGGCCCCGGTTGGATATGCCCCGGCGGCTCCGGTTGTGACCCAGCCGACGCGCACGCGGGTGGTCTATCGTGACCGCCCGGTTTACAGAACCAGAAGCTCAGGCTCCAGCAGCTCGTCATCCGGTACGTATTCACGCCCTACTACGATCGTGAAGCATACCAAGCGTGATGCGGCAATCGGTGGTGCTGCCGGCGCAGTGATCGGCGCAGTGACGAGCCATGACAAGCTGAAGGGTGCAGTGATCGGCGGCGTCGCCGGCGCCGTGCTCGGTGGCGTGCTCGGCAACAACGTTGATAAGTCACGACGCTAGAAGGGGTTTTTGAGAGGAGAAATGTCCCCGTGCGAAAGTGCGGGGGCATTTTTCTTCATACGGCCATTCCGGCAGCCAAAATTGGACCGAGCCTGACGGCCGTAGCATGTGGCAAGAACGAGAGAGTCTCACTGTCCTCTCGATGCGTCCACCCCGTGAGACACAACTCCAGAAACGGGCGTCAGCAGGTGAGCTAAATGCCGCTGCCCGATGCTGTTCCGCATCTTGCTCTCGACATTAGATTAGAGCCATGTCGAGTGAGCCAATCACGAGCGTTTTCAACGATGGCTATATCGCTGAGGCCTACGAGTCGTTCCGACGCGACCCCTCCTCGGTAGAAGAGTCCTGGCGCCAGTTTTTCCGGTTTGCCGAATCGCTCTCTGGAGCATCCCAAACGACGTCGTCCGGCACGCTGGCCGACGCTCAAAAAGTCGATGCCTCCCTGCTTAGGAAAGTCGCCGCAGCCGCATCGCTCGTTGAATCGATTCGCGCGTTCGGTCACCTCGCTGCTCACATCGACCCACTCGGCAACACTCCTCCGGGCACATCCGAGCTGACGCTCGAGTTCCACGGACTAACGGATGACGATCTCGAGACAATTCCGGGAGAGGCCCTCGGATTTCGCGATGCAACCGCGGCCGAAGCAGTGGACCGGCTCAGGAAACTCTATTCGAGCAACGTTGGTTTCGAATTCGATCACCTCGGTGAAGCCGATGAGCGCGAATGGCTTCGTGAGCAGATCGAGAATGGACGCATGCAGGAGCCGCTTTCGGTCGATGAGAAGAAAGCAGTTCTTCGCAGACTAACGGAAGTCGATGGCCTCGAGCGATTTTTGGGACGAGTCTACCTGAACTACAAGCGATTCTCCATCGAGGGAATCGACATGATGGTTCCCATGCTCGACACTGTCATCGAATCGGCTGGCCGTCTCGGTGCGCGCGAGGTAGGGATCGCGATGGCGCATCGCGGACGCATCAACGTTCTCGCGCATGTGCTTGGCAAGCCGTACAAGACCATTTTCGGGGAATTCGAAGGCAAGCACGCTGACGCAAACGCCGAGAGTGAGACGGGAGACGTGAAGTACCATCTTGGGTTCACGGGGAAGCGAAAGGCCGGCGATAACGAAGTCATCGTATCCCTCATCCCAAACCCGAGCCATCTAGAAATTGCCAACCCGGTGCTTCAGGGCGTTGTGCGTGCGCGTCAGACCCTTCTCTCCGAAGGAAAGAACGCACGCGACGAAAATTCCGTCGTGCCAGTGTGCATTCACGGTGACGCCGCGTTTCCCGGAGAGGGCATCGTTCCGGAGACATTCAACCTGTCACGGCTGCGCGGGTATCGTGTCGGCGGCACGCTCCACATCATCGCGAACAATCAGGTCGGTTTCACTACCGACCCAATCGACGCCAGATCGACGCACTACGCGAGTGATCTCGCGAAGGGATTCGAGGTGCCGATCGTCCACGTTGACGCAGAGGACGCGAACACCTGCATTCGCGTGATGCAGCTCGGCGTCGAGTATCGCGCGAAATACGGAAAGGATTTTCTCGTCGATCTCGTCGGCTACAGACGACACGGACATAATGAGACCGACGAGCCTTCGTTCACGCAGCCGGCAATGTATTCGCAGATCAAGATCCATCCTTCGCCGCGCGAGATGTGGGGCAATCGTCTCGTCGGGGAAGGAATCGTAACCGCGGAAGAAGTAAAGGCGCTCGATGTGGAGATCGCATCCTTCTTCGAAAAGATTCAGAGTGGCGCTTCGGCCAGCGATGGAGAGCGTGCGATGCCGGGTCAGGTCGTCTCCCCGTCCGACGGATCGAGCGCAGAAGGAACCACGAACCCGTTACCGAGTGGGGAGCAGCTTGTCGCGCTGAACGAGCAGCTGTTGGCTTGGCCCCAGACGTTCAAGCCGAATACGAAGCTTGCGAAGACTCTTCATCGCCGCCGCGACGCCATGGGCAAGTCGGGCGGAATCGATTGGGGACACGCGGAAGCTCTCGCGTTTGCATCGCTGCTAGTCGAAGGCCAGGCTATCCGCATGAGTGGACAGGATGTGGAGCGCGGAACGTTCTCTCACCGTCAGGCCGTGCTCCACGACGCCGAAACGGGGCAGACATACACGCCGCTCGAGCATCTGCCTGAAGCGAAGGCGAAGTTCGAGATCTACAACAGCCCGCTATCGGAGACCGCGGTGCTCGGCTTCGAGTACGGCTACAGCACGGCGACACGACAGGCGCTCGTTCTGTGGGAAGCTCAATTCGGCGATTTCGTAAATGTCGCTCAGCCGATCATCGATCAGTTCATCGTTGCGGACCATGCGAAGTGGGGGCAGGACTCAGGGGTTACCTTGCTGCTGCCGCACGGATACGAAGGACAGGGACCGGAGCACTCGAGTGCGCGTCTCGAGAGATTTCTTCAATCTGCTGCTGAGTCGAACATGTACGTCGCGTATCCATCCACGCCGGCGCAGTACTATCACATTCTCCGGCGCCAGGCGCTGCGGGGAAAGCGACGTCCGTTGATACTGATGCAGCCGAAGAGTCTTCTGCGGCTGCCCGAAGCGGCGTCGAAGTTGAGCGATCTCACCGATGCGTCGTTCATGCCGGTGATCGACGATGCGGCAGTGATGGAATCGCGCGACAGTGTAAAGCGTCTCGTGTTCTGCACAGGGAAGATCTATTACGATCTCGTCGCTCGTCGTGCGCCGCATGTCGCGCTTGTACGAGTGGAAGAGTTGTATCCGTGGCCGAACGCGAGCGTCGAGAAGATCGTCGACCTTTATCCGTCGGTTGAGGAAGTTGTGTGGGCGCAGGAAGAGCCGAAGAACATGGGTGCGTGGACGTATGTCGCGCCGCGTCTTCGTGTTTCCACGGGCAATTCTCTGATTGTTCGCTATGTGGGTCGTCCTGAGCGCGCGAGTCCGGCTGAGGGTTATTTGTCGGCGCACAAGGCGGAACAGGAGCGAATCATTACTGAGGTCGTCGCTCTGATGGAGCCGGCATCCAGCTCGAGACGCCGGAGTGCGGTAGCGGGGTAGTTGTAGTCCGTAGTTCTCTCCAACCAAACACAAGCTGATGAAGCGAGCTTTATTTGCTCTTGCGGCGATAGTGTCGCTGAGTCCGCCGCAGTTTTTGCATGCGCAGGATCGCGGCGTTGTTTCACACACGTGCTTCGATTGCGGATCAGAGTTGCGACGCGTGCTGGTGATCGCGGCGCATCCTGACGATGAAGACTCTCAACTGATATCGTGGCTGTCTCGCGGTGGAAGAGCCGCGACCGCCTATCTCTCGCTCACACGCGGCGATGGCGGGCAAAATCTCATCGGTAATGAGCTGGGTGAACAGCTTGGAGTAATCCGCACGGAGGAACTGCTGGCCGCTCGACGGGTTGACGGGGCGCATCAATTCTTCACTCGTGCCTACGATTTCGGATTTTCGAAAACAGCCGAAGAAACCTTCGCGCACTGGCCGAAGGATTCACTGCTGGAAGATGTCGTTAAGGTTGTTCGAACGTGGCGCCCGGACGTGATCGTCGCGGTGTTCTCGGGAACTCCGAGGGATGGTCACGGCCAGCATCAGGTATCTGCTATCCTTGCCAAAGAAGCTTATGAGACCGCGGCTGCGGATACGGTGCGCTTTCCGGCAGGCAGGTTTGGAGCGCCCTGGACGCCGTTGAAGTTCTACCGGCTTGCCCGATTTGATCCTAAAGCGGCCACCATCACAGTCAACGTCGGCGAATACAATCCGGTGCTGGGAAAATCATACGCTGAAATTGCCGGGGATAGTCGGTCGCAGCACAAGTCGCAGGGTTTTGGATCTCTGCAGCGAAAGGGCGATGTCTGGGACGCGCTGACGCGCGAGGGTACGCGAGTGAATGCCGGAACCCCTGCAAATGCGGAGACCTCGATATTCGACGGCCTTCCCGCTGCAGGGTCACCAGACAGCGCGAGATGGAAGGCCGTCGCGGATGCACGACGCGATGTTGCAATCGAGGCGATAGCCGATCGCCAGTATGTTGCCCTTGGAGACAGCTCGCTGGTCAGCGTGACGCTGTACAATCGGACCGCCCACGGCGTAAATATCCAGCCGTTGAACGGACTGGATGTGAAGGTTGCCGGCGTTGCCGCTACTTTGCCTCCCTCAGTCGCCGTTGCGGCAAATTCAATCTATAAGTGGACGATGGTTTTCCACGGAAATCAGGTAACACAGCCGTGGTGGCTGGTGACTCCGCGTAAAGGAGACTTGTTCTCTCCGGCCCTTCCCGTTCTGCATGATCTGTCTAATTGGGGAACGATGTCCGAAGACCAGCGCGGTGACGCAAATCTCGTCAAGGCGCTGGTGCTTGGTGTTGGCGGAGGCTCGGCAGAAATCGATGCACCCGTAGTCTATCGACGTGTTGATCCCGTGCGCGGCGACCTCCAACGACCGCTCAGCGTTGCACCGGCCTTGAGTGTGACTCTCGACCGAACGGTGGAACTCGCACGCGCGAACACTCCACTCGACAGGTTCTTCAATGTCAAGCTGCGATCGGCCGTGATGTCCCCGCGTCCCGTTACAATCACGCTCACTCTTCCCGCCGGGCTAACGGCGGATTCGATGACGCGAAGCGTCACAATCGACTCGGCGGGGTCGAGAACGGTGACGTTCCGCGTGCACGGAAAACTTGGCGCTGGCACGCATGTGCTGAGCGCTATTGGTACGATGGACGGAAAAACATACTCAAACGGCTACATTCCGATCGAGTATGAGCACATTACTCCGGAACGGATTTATCGGCCATCGACAGTTGCGATCAGCACGATCGACGCCGCGGTCCCGGCAAATATCAAAGTCGCGTACATACCCGGCGTCGGTGACAACGTAGAGCCGACGCTGGTTCAGCTCGGCATCCCGGTTACAATCGTTGAGCCCGCAGAAATTCCGACTGTCGACCTCTCCAGGTTCACCACAGTCGTGGTGGGCCCGCGGGCTTATCAAGCGAGCAGGGAGCTGGTCGACAACAATCCGTATCTACTCGCGTACGCAAGGAATGGCGGAACGTTAGTGGTGCAGTACGGTCAGTATGAAATGACGATTCCGGGCATGATGCCTTATCCGGTAACATTGTCTCGTCCAGCCGATCGCATCACCGAGGAAGTTGCGCCGCTCACGATCCTCGATGCCGCGTCGCCCGCGTTCAATTATCCGAACAAGATCACCCAGGCGGACTTCAACGGCTGGGTTCAGGAACGCAGTCTCTACATGCCACACACGTTCGACTCGCACTATCACGCTCTGATTTTCGGGAGCGATCCCGGTGAGCCGGCGAACAGTGGAATGATTCTCGTCGCACCATACGGAAAGGGGCTATACGTCTACACGACACTTGCTTTCTTCCGCCAGCTTCCCGCAGGTGTTGCAGGCGGCACAAGATTATTCGTAAATCTCCTCTCGATGAAGGCACCAGGCAGATGAAACGCGCGCTCGCATTGATCGTGGCTGCAGCTTCGATGCTCGCTTGCTCGAGCGACAAACGCACGGTTCTGACCGTTTACTCCCCTCACGGTCCGGAGCTTCTGGGCTCGCTCGAGAAGAGCTTCGAGAAAGCGCACTCCGACATCGACGTTCAATGGGTCGATATGGGATCGCAGGAAGTTCTCGATCGCATCAGGGCCGAGAAGGATAATCCGCAGGCGGATGTGTGGTTCGGGGCGCCGGCGGAGGCGTTCGATCGCGCGACGAAAGAAAATCTTCTCGAGCCGTATATCCCGACGTGGTCAAATGCAGTCGCGGTCGAAGGACGCGACGCCGGCGATCATTGGTACGGCACTTACCTCACGCCTGAAGTCATCGCGTACAACACACAGGTCGTGAAGCGCGCAGATGCGCCGAAAGACTGGGGCGAGGTTCTCGATCCAAAGTGGAAGGGAAGGGTCCTGATTCGCGATCCAATCGCTTCGGGAACGATGCGCGCGATTTTCGGAGCCATCGTTGCACGGTCGATGACGAAAACGGGGTCGCCGGAAGAAGGATACGAGTGGCTTCGGAAGCTCGACGCGAACACGCGAGAGTACGTGCTCAACCCGACGATCCTCTACCAGAAGCTGGGCCGCCAGGAAGGCGTGATCACGTTGTGGGACATGCCTGATATTGCAACGCTTCAACAGCGCTTCAAGATTCCCGTTGACTACATCATTCCATCGAGCGGGACTCCGCTTCTCGTTGACGGAATCGCCATTGTGAAGGGCACGAAGCACCTTAAAGAGGCGAAGATGTACTACGAGTTCGTGACGACACCGGATGCGATGAAGGACGCCGCAATAAATCATCTCAGAATTCCGGCTCGCACTGACATTCCGCAGGATTCGCTCCCGCAGTGGATTCGGGATGCCAACGCGAAGATCAAGCCGATGGCGGTCGATCGAAAAATGATGGCCGAGCATCTGAACGAGTGGATGAAGTACTGGGACGCGAACATCCGAAACAGCAGGCGAGGCAAGTGAGCGCTGGCTCACTAGAGCTCAAAGGAGTTACCCGGCGCTTCGGCGATCACATCGCCGTCAATGACATCTCGTTCGAAGTCCCATCCGGTGAGCTTGTAGCACTCATCGGAGCCTCAGGCTCCGGCAAGACAACGACTCTCCGAATCACTGCCGGCTACGAAACGCCCGACAGCGGTAGCGTGATGTTCGATGGCCGCGATATCACGAGTCTTCCGCCGCAAAAGCGCGGATTCGGTATGGTGTTCCAGCATTACGCGCTTTTCCCACACATGACGGTAGAGCAGAATGTCGGCTTCGGCCTCGAAGCGCGAGGCGTTGGGAAGCAGATGCGCCTGGACAAGGCACGTGCTGCGCTGGACGCTGTGGGATTACAGAAAGCCGGCCCTCGATCGATTCAATCGCTGTCGGGTGGCGAGCAGCAGCGAGTCGCGCTTGCCCGCGCGCTGGTGATCGAGCCTAAAGCACTCCTCATGGACGAGCCATTGTCCAATCTCGACCCGACGCTCCGGCAATCGACTCGTGATGAGCTGCGATCGATGCTTCATCGGGTTGGAGTTCCGGCATTGTTCGTCACTCACGACCAGGAAGACGCATTCGCGGTCGCCGATAGAATCGCGCTGATTCGCGAAGGGGTTTTGCTTCAGATCGGAACGCCCGAGGATCTATACGATAGGCCGGCGTCCCTCGGAGTTGCCAGCTTCATCGGCAGGGCGACAATTCTCCCGGCGGAAGAACTTGGCGATCGGGTTGCTGTTACGATTGACAGAAAACGGAAAGAGTTCAGCGCCAGCAAGCCGAACGGGGAAGTTGGCCCTCTCAACTCGCCTCAGGTAGTGTTGCGCCCGGACGCCCTTGAGATCGCGGGCGACGGAGATGATGCCGCCTGGCGCGGTGAAGTGGTGAATCGCCGCTTCACTGGCGGGAGCGCCGTCTATCGCGTGAAAATCGCTGACGGAACTGTTCTGGAAGTCGAGTCGGGTGTGATGGATCTTCGGGAGGGTGCCGTGACTGGAGTCCGAGTTACGCGCGAGCCGCTGCCACTGGTCGCCGGGGAGTAGCTCGCTTCGATGAAGCAAGGCGACACTCGACGAAGTCTTCTTCTGGCGCTGCCGGTCCTCGCACTTCTCGTGTGGACCGTCGCATATCCAAACGTCGCCGTAATTGCCGGCAGCTTTGAAGATGGCCTTGGACACTGGCGCGAGTTCATCGCCAGCCCGGCGGACAGAGAAGCGCTGTGGACGAGCATCGTCATATCGCTGGCCTCGGTCGTCGCGTCGCTCGCGATTGGCGTTCCGCTGGCGTTCCTGCTCAGCCGATTTGAATTTCCGGGGCGCCGAATCCTTCGCGGTGTCGCAACGCTACCGGCCGCACTTCCTCCGCTGGTCGGCGTCATCTCGTTTCTTTTTCTTTACAGCGAAAGCGGCGTTGTAACGCGGGTCATCCAGCACATTTTCGGAATGGCTGAAGCGCCGTGGCGCTTGCAAGGTGTTTCGGCGATCATCTTCGTACACGCATACACGATGTACGTGTATGTCTTTCTGTTCGTCTCGGCCGGGCTCGAGCGATTCGATACAACGCTCGACGAAGCAGCGTCCGGTTTGGGAGCGAACGGCTGGCAGCGGCTTCGTTACGTCACGCTGCCGCTGCTGACGCCAGCTCTTGCCGGATCGATGCTGCTCGTCTTCATGACATCACTCGGCTCATTCTCCGCTCCATACGTTTTTGGAGGCGGAATTCGCGTGTTGGCAACGCAGATCGTCGCGTCAAAACTCAACGGATCACTCGGACTCGCTTACGTCGAGACGACGGTTCTCGCGCTGAGTGCAGTCGCCGGGCTTGCGCTGTTCCGCTGGCTCGAGCGCAAGCGCAAATACACGTCGTCAGGAAAAGGCTCGGCTACACGACGGGTGATCAAGTCGCGCCGCGTGCAAGTCGTCGCTGCGCTGCTGGCAACGATCACCGTGATCGTGCTCGTGCTGCCGCACCTGATGATCATCCTTGTCTCGTTCGCAGTTGATGGCGCGTGGACGACGCAGGTGATGCCACCTGAGTACACGCTCGACAACTATCGACGGCTTTTCTCCGAGGCCGAATTGTGGCGGCCGATCGTAAACAGTCTGTCGATGGCGGTGATTGCGACGGCAGCCAATCTCGTCGTTTGTTTTGTTGCGGCTTATCTGATTGTTCTTAGAAAGTTCAGCGGGCGACGCACGCTGGAAGTGCTGGTTGCACTGCCATGGGCGATCCCGGCCACGGCCATCGCTCTCGGTCTCGCTGCGACATTCAATCGCAACGATTTATTCAGTGCGCGCATTCTTATCGTTGGCACATTCTGGATTCTGCCGCTTGCGTATTTCGTTCGCGGAATTCCGCTCGTATCAACGGCTATCGAGGGTTCGCTACGACAACTCGATCCCGCCCTCGAGGATGCCGCGCGCGGACTCGGTGCATCGTGGTGGCTCACGATGAGAAAAGTTATTCTTCCCGCTGCGCGACCAGGTCTAGTTGCCGGAGGTTTGCTGGCAGCCGTGACGGCCGTGGGTGAGTTCGTCGCCGGCGTCGTGCTCTACACGCATTCCAATCGGCCTATCTCGATGGAGATCCTTGCTCAGCTTAGACAGCTGGCATTTGGAACCGCATCGGCGTACAGCGTTCTTCTGATCCTGCTCGTTCTTATGATGACGATGACCGCGCGAAGCTTCGAAGAGCGGATGGCATAGTGCTCGCTGCGCGACCGAGGATCGTAATTGTCGGCGGCGGTTTCGGCGGGCTTGCCGCAGCAAGGGCGCTCAAGCGCATCGATGCCGACGTCACCCTCGTCGACCGGACGAATTACCACCTCTTTCAGCCCATGCTGTACCAGGTGGCGACGGCTTCACTTACCCCAAGCGACATCTCGGCCCCAATCCGCTATGTGCTGAGACGACAGAGGAATGTCACAGTTCTTCTGGCTGAGGTAACCGGGATCGATGTCGATACGCGGACCGTTCATATCGATGAGCCGTCAGAAGACCTTCCGTATGATTTTCTCATCGTCGCGTCTGGAACGCGCCATTCGTACTTCGGGCATCCCGACTGGGAGCAGTTTGCGCCAGGCCTGAAGGGTGTCGAGGATGCGTCTGAAGTACGACGTCGATTTCTCCTCGCGTTCGAAAACGCCGAGAAGGTGGTCGATCAGGCCGAGCGTGATGCGTACCTGACGTTTGTGGTAGTGGGGGGCGGCCCAACGGGAGTTGAGCTGTCGGGAGCTCTTCCGCCAATTGCCACGAGAGCTCTTTATCCGGATTTTCGCAACATCGACACGCGCATGACTCGCGTAATTCTGGTTGAGGGAGGACCGCGACTTCTACCTTCCTTTCCGCCGGAGCTGAGCGAAATTGCGGCGAAGAGTCTGAACGAGATCGGTGTTGAGGTTCGCACGGACTCGATCGTCACCCACATCGATGCCGATTCTGTCGACATCGGAGACGAGCGCATTTCCACAAAAACGGTTTTCTGGGCTGCAGGAAATGAGGCGTCGCCGCTTGGCCGCATGCTTGGAGCACCAACTGAGCGAAGTGGAAAAGTCCTGGTTCGAGAGGACTTATCGATCCCTGGACATCCGGAAGTTTTTGTTGCCGGGGACCTCGCTCATGTCCTCCGAAAAGATAGTCGTCCGGTGCCGGGCGTTTGTCCTGCTGCAATTCAGGAAGGCCGCACCGCGGCGAAGAACATCATCCACATCCTGCGCCGTCAGCCGACCCACCCATTTCACTACTTCAACAAGGGCGATCTAGCCGTCATTGGACGATCGCGCGCGATTGCGGACTTCGGAAAAGTTCAGCTCAGCGGTCTGGTTGCGTGGCTGCTGTGGTTGTTCGTCCACATCATGTATCTCGTCGGCTTTCGTAACCGGGTGATCGTGTTCATCGAGTGGGCGTACAACTATTTCACATATCAGCGCGGTGTGAGAGTGATCACAAATGCCGAGAGGGAGGGGCCGACCGTTCCGGTTCGATGATGGTAGCTGTGCTACCGTCCTCCGCCGCCTCCCCCACCGCCGCCGCCCCCTGACGAACCGCCGCCACCACCGCCTGAGCTGCTTCCGGGTGGCGTTGACGCAGAAGCGATGCTCGAGTTGAGGCTGTGCCCGATTTCGTTGGTGAAACTTCCGAGGTTCGAAATCGGGCCGCGTCCGGCGTACCAGCCCATGTTGTTTGCCGCCGCCGCGGCGGCGGCCGCACCAGCAGCCGCGGTGAATTTCTTCGTCCACGCGTCTTCGACTCCAAGCGCAACTGCGAACGGCAACATTGCTTCGTATCGTTTGGCATCAAGAACAGGCTCGTCCGGTCCGCGCATGCTTGCCAGCTCCTGCTTCTCTGCAACCTTCATGTAAAGTTTGAGACCTTCGATTTCGTCGAGGAGCGTGCGCCCTTCGAGCGTTGGCGCGCGAACGAGGCGTCCGAAGACAATGAGAGAAATGAGAGCCAGGACCATCACTGCGATGATGGCCGGAATCCCAAAGCCGCCTGAAGTCGCAAAGGCGACTACTCCCGTGACGACGGCGATCAGGACAGCGATTCCAACTTTCTTCCCGTTGAGGTTGAAGAACTCCGGCTGCAATTCATTCTTCAGCAGCTTCAGGTGAAGATCGCGTGCGGCGGCGACAATCGCAGCATTCGTGTTCTTGAGGACCAGTGAACTGGTGCTGCCGGGGAAGAGGCCGGCGAGAAGTGTCTGTTGCCCGGGTGATACGTGTGCTGAATCAGATCCGTGAAGACGCTCCAGACTCCACTGATCACCAAGGAAATGGTCCTCCTTGTGAATCTTGAGACGACCGGCGACTGCGAGGGCGAGAATATCTCCGGTGAAGCAGCGCATGTCGTAGCCCATGTTCTCCATGAACCGCAGTCCAGCGGGAGTCTGTCCTTCGCGGGGCTCGTACCTGGCGATGACAATTCCTTTCTGTGGATCGCGTCCCACTTTCTGCCACTGACGAACCATGTAGACGACTATCAGAACGAGGCCGGCTAGAGCGACGAGCACTCCGCGGTTGTCCTTCAGTAACAATTGCACACGCTCGTTCTGGGTCGGCTCGTGAACGAGACCCTTGGGAAAACCAAGAACGATCGTCACACCCTCGTATGGTCCGAGCCCTTCGGTAAGCCGGTATCTGGCAACGCCAGGCTCAGGCAAATCAGCTGTGTACGCGCTTCCTTTCGCTCCCTGCCGGCCGGTGTACGCTTCCGCACGCATGTTCTCGATCGGAACTGCGGACGGAAGATGCACGACAACTGTCGCGCTCTCGATCGGAAAGATCCAGCCAGTTCCGATCGCGTTCCAGTAAAGCTCATCGTGGTCCCTGAAGAACCCGAGTTGCCGCGTTGTACGATAGTGAAACGTGTATGTGTAGTCAGCGGGAACGGGAAGGAACGAGTCATTGCCAGTATTGATGCGGATGCCGTTGGGTCTCGTTTCGGTAAACCACGGCTCGATCACATCGTTGCGCTCGACGCCGACCACCTGAAGGGCTACGACTACGCGATTGCCGAGGCGATCCTCATAGCGAGTCGGAAAATCCCTGTAGATCCCTCGACGAATCTGGTTCCCTTCTGCGCGAACCTTGATCATCTCCGTCACATCGAGGCTGCCGTCAGTGTGAACTTCGATCTGGCTGTTGTAGGAGATGATCCTCTCCTGCGCGTCGATTTTCGAAATGAAAACAAGCGCCGCGAGCGCAACAGCGATCAGCTTCATCATCAAAGTGCAACGTTCACAACGGGACGATCGCTCTCATCGGCCGAGAAGAACTCGGTCTCGGCGAACCCAGCGGTATTGGCGACGATCATGTCGGGGAAGCGTTGAATGCGCGTGTTGTAATCGCGGACGGAGCCGTTGTAAAAGCGTCGCGCGTATTGGAGATTGTCCTCGATTCCCACCAGGTCACGCTGCAACCGGAGAAAGCTCTGGTTGGCCTTCAGGTCGGGGTACGCTTCCTTGAGCGCGAAGATCTGCGCCAGCCCTTTCCCGAGTGCGGCTTCTGTTTCTCCGAGCGCAGCCGGACTCGTCGTTGTCATCGCCTTCGAGCGGAGCTCGGTCACGCTCGTGAGGACACTTTGTTCGTATCCCTTGTATCCCTGTACTGCGGCGACGAGCTGAGGGACGAGATCATGTCGTCGCTTCAACTGGACGTCGATGTCAGCCCATGCCGCGCGAACCTGATTTCGAAGGCGCACCAGGCTGTTGAATGCGAACGCACCCCAGACAACGATGACTACTGCGATCAGCATCAAGAGAAAGAACATGAATCTCCGGGTCTAGGCTGCGACCCCTTCTACGACAGGGGCGGTCTTCGTGTTTCGTCCATCGTCTACGCCGAGCACCAGGAAAAGCGAAGCCAGCACGAGTGTGGCTGATGTAAGAAATGGCACGGCGCGCCCGAAGTGGTCGTAAGAAAATCCTGCCCACAACGGAATGATCACGCGCGACAGTCCACCGTACGTCTGCTGCACGCCCATGTACAGGCCACGCTCATTGCCTGGAATCACCTTCGAAAGCAGCGAAGTCACACACGGGAAAGTGAATGCAGTTCCGAGTGGTACGAGAGCGATACCGAGTGCCAGCAGCACGTAGTTGTGAACGAAGGGATATGACGCGAGACCAGCGGCGAGCAAAACGAGGCCGATGCGGGCAAGCCTGGCTTCGCCGTATTTGGTCACCGCCCATCCAAGCACGCCGGCACGCGTGATCACAGAGATGATCCCGATGTAGGTGAAGAAGATCCAGACTTTCTTTTCCCCAATTCCAAACTGATCGGCGAGAAAGAGAGGCAGTATTGCGGTAACTGCTGAGAACGATCCCATGGCGATCGCATAGATCCAGATGAGGCGCGGGCCTGGTTCCTTCGCGTGCGATATTACTCTCAACAACGCTTCACGGGATGCATTCGGTCTTCTTGTCGATGTCCGCGCATCGTCCATGTCGCGTGATTCGCCGAGATATTTCCAGGCGAATCCCATGTTGATGAGACAAAGACCCGCCGCAAGCAGGCCGGGGCCACCGTGTCCGGCAAGAAGCGCGAGTGATCCCAGTGGCGGACCGAGTGCGACGCCGACGTTAGTAGCCGCAGACAACCATCCCAGAGCTTTCGCCCTGTTCTCCGGTTCAGTGGCGTCTGCGACGTAGGCCTGAATTACTCCAACGGTACCTCCGCCAGCTCCCTGCACGAGGCGCGACAGGAGGAGCAGCCAGATTGAATCGGCAACGGCGAACACGACATACGCCATTGCGGCAGCACCGAGCCCGACGAGAAGTGCAGGTCGCCGTCCGTACTTGTCGGAAAATCTTCCCCACAGTGGAGCGCTCACCAACTGAGCCGCGGTGAACGACACAACCATGATCGTCACCATCATGGAGCCGGCGCCCATCTTCCGTGCGTAGAACGGCATCAGTGGGATCACCATGAGGAGACCCACCATATCCACGAACGCCGTGATGATCAGGACGAGCAACTTCTTGAACACGAGCTACTCTCCGGTCTTGCCCAGCGCTGCCGGCGGAATTGCGCGGCCGACGACCCCCGCGAGTGCGATGATGGTCAGCGCGTAGGGAATCATCTCGATGAACTGCGACGGAATGAGCTGATTGCCCTGGAGCTGAATCTGAAGGGTTTCCGCAGCGGCGAAGAAAAGGCACGCGAGGGCTGCCTTCATCGGATCCCATCGTCCGAAAATCACTGCGGCAATCGCAATGAATCCTCGGCCTGATGTCATCTGATCGGTAAACTGGTGCTGGTCGAGAGCGAGAAACACTCCTCCGAGCGCCGCGAGCATTCCCGATACAGCGACGGCTATGTAGCGCACCTTCTCGACGCTTACACCGACACTTGCCGCCGCGTCAGGATGCTCGCCAACAGCCCTCACCCGAAGGCCGAACGGTGTCCGGTAAAGAAAGAACGCGAGAACCGGTGCGGCGAGAAGCCCCATCCACACGAGTGGATTGTCAAAGCCATGCGCAGCGGCATTTCCGCCGAAACCGGCGACGCGCGGAGAATTCGATGAGCTCGCGAAGGCGAGCTTCAGAAAGAAGCGGGTGACTCCAATCGCAAGCAGGTTGATCGCGATTCCAACGACAACCTGATCAGCGCGATACCGAATAGTCGCGACCGCGTGAATCAACCCGAAAATCAATCCGCCCCCGATTCCGGCCAGCACCCCGATCCACGGACTTCCGGAATAGTGAGTTCCGAGAGTGGCGGAGAAGGCGCCGGTGAGCATCAACCCCTCGAGCTCGAGGCTGATGATTCCCGACCTCTCGGCGATGACGCCACCGCTTGCCGCAAACAAGTACGGAATCGCGATGCGAAGCGTCTGCGTGAGGAAGGAGATCGGGTTCATGCAGCTACCGGCTTGCGCGCCCGGCGGAGAACCGCCCGCACTTCCGGGACCGACATTGCAACCGCGAGGATCACGACACCCTGAAGCACTTCTACCATCTGCTTCGGAACGAACGCGTGAATCGCCAGTCCGCCTTGTGATAAGGTCGCGAAGAACAAAGCTGCCAGCACAACGCCGACAGGATGATTGCGCCCAACGAGCGCAACCGCGATTCCAAGGAAACCGGAGCCGCCCGCAAATCCTTCTTCATAGTAGTGCTTGTAGCCGAGCACGTAGTTAACGCCGCCGAGGCCGGCTATCATGCCTGACACGGTCATCGCGCGAAACCACACTCCACCGACGCTCACACCGCCGTATTCCGCAGCGTCTGGTTGAAGGCCAACGGCGCGCAACTCGAATCCGCGGCGACTCCTGAACAGGTAGAACCAAACGAACGCCGCCGTTGTCAGGGCGATGAGAATCGTGAAGTTCGCCGCCGACCCGTGAAACGCCGAGATCACCGACTCGAGTCGCGGCACTGAGCCCGTACGAATCTCAGGCGTGTGAAGCGTCTCCGGAACGTGGAGGTGTGCCGCTACTATCCAGTTGAGAAGGGCAAGTACGATGAAGTTGAGCATGATGGTCACGATGACCTCATGCGCCCCAAATCGAACCTTGAGCCATCCCGGCAAAGCGCCGACCGCTCCGCCGCCAAGCGCAGCGGCAATCAGGCAGAGCGGTACAGCGATGAGTCCGGGGACTGCGGGAGACAATCCAAGTCCGACAACTCCGGCGAGAAAGCCACCGGCCGCGAGCTGACTTTCAGCGCCGACATTGAAAAGACCGGCGCGTATGCCGAGAGAGACCGCGAGTCCCGTGAACGTCAGCGTTGTTGCCTTGTATAGAACCTGTCCAAAGCCGTACGCATTTCCCCACGTGCCCTCGAGCAGAAGCCGGTATACAGTTGCCGGCGACTGGCCATAACTCATGATCAGCAGATCGCCGCAGATCAGCGCGACGAGCAGTGCGACCAGCGGCGGAAAGAGTGCTTCTTCGAGCTGCTCTCGTGTGCGTGAGCTCAAGCCGCGGACTCCTTTCGTGTGCCTATCATGTATTCGCCAAGTGACTCTTCGCTCGCTTCGCTTGCAGGAACGACCGCTGCGAACTTTCCGCGATACATCACTGCCACGCGGTCAGAGAGCGCGAGTACTTCGTTCAGCTCGGCCGATACCAGAAGAATCGCCTTACCGGCGGCGCGTGCTTCGCGGAGCTGCGAATGGATGAATTCGATTGCTCCGACGTCCACGCCGCGGGTCGGTTGAGAAGCGAGAAGGACTGTGAACTCGCGTCCCATTTCGCGGGCGATGACGACTTTCTGCTGATTGCCGCCGGAGAGATTTCGCGCCGCTGTTTCCGCCGATGGCGGGCGAATATCGAATGCCTTGATCTGCGTCTGAGCGTTTGCGCTGATTCTGTCGGAGTCGAGAAAACCATTCTTCGCGAACTCCGTCTGCAAGCCGAGTACGAGGTTGTCCGCGATGGAATAGTCGAGAATCAGTCCGCGGCGATGACGGTCTTCGGGAATGTGCGACAGTCCTGCATCGCGCCGCTCGCGCACGTCGTTGAACGTTACGTCCTTTCCGTTGATCCTGATGTTGCCTGAAAGGATTGGGCGCAGTCCAGCGAGCGCTTCTATCAACTCCGTCTGTCCGTTTCCTTCGACGCCGGCGATGCCGAGTATCTCGCCAGGGCGAATGGAGAAAGACACGCAGTCCACTTCGCGTGTCTTGCGTGACCCGAGTACCGTGAGGTCCGTGACGCTGAGCAATGACTCATGCTGTTCGGATGGTGGTTCGCCATTCAGTCCTCCATGCGCGGGAGTCGTGAGGATTCCGGCTTCCTCGCGGGTAGTGAGGGCAACGTCTCGTCCCACCATCGCCTTGGCGATCTCGGCGGGTGAAGTTCCGGCCGTCGCGAGGCGATCGACCGTCTGGCCGGCGCGCATGACTGTGATCGTGTCGGAGATGTCGATCACCTCATCGAGACGGTGCGTGATGAGGACGATAGTTCCACCCGCATCGCGCAAGCCGCGAAGAACGACCCACAGCTCGCGCACTTCTGGCGGAGAGAGAACAGCGGTTGGCTCATCGAGAACGAGAATCCGTGCGCCACGAAACAGCGTCTTGAGAATCTCGACACGCTGAGCCTCGCCAACCGAAAGGTCTGCAACCTTTGTATCCGGGGAGACTGCGAGGCCCGTGTCTCTGCTCAGCTTTGTGACTTCTTCGACGGCTTTGTTGTAGTCGAACCGGCCGCTCCTTGTCGGCTCCATTCCGAGCACGACGTTCTCGGCCACTGTCAGCGTTGGCACGAGCATGAAATGTTGATGGACGACACCGATTCCGGCATCGATTGCATCGCGGGTATTCCAGCCGGTCACGTCCTTACCGTTCACTTCCATCGTGCCGGAATCAGGCGGCTGCAGGCCGCCAAGGATTTTCATGAGAGTGGATTTGCCTGCGCCGTTCTCTCCAACCAGCGCGTGAATCTCGCCTTCGCGGACCTCGAGAGATGCTCCGCGATTGGCACGGACCGGACCGAACGACTTGTCGATCCCTTTCATCAAGATTGCGTACTTATCAGTCGCCATTGGAGAGCCCGTCATCTGGTGCTGGGCACCTTGATCTTGCCGGCGATAATTTCCTGTTTCAGCTGTTCGAGTCGAGTGTGCACGCTGTCCGGGATGAGTGCCTTGTTATGCTCGTCGTAGATGTATCCCACGCCATCCTCGGCCAGGCCGAACGAGTAGATGCCGCCCTTGAACGTGCCATTCTGGACTCGCTTGATTACGTCGAAAACCGCCGCGTTCACACCTTTCACCATCGACGTGAGAATATGTCCCGGTGCTTCGTCGTACTGATCCGCGTCGACGCCAATTGCGAGCTTGTTCATCACGCGGGCTGCTTCGAACACGCCTTGTCCCGTCGAGCCGGACGCGTGAAAGATCACGTTGACGCCTGATTGATACTGACTGAGCGCGAGCTCTTTTCCCTTCCCCGGATTCTTGAATGCTTCGGGAGTTACACCCGCGTATTGCGCGATAACTTCGCAATCCGGACAGACGTGCTTCACGCCTGCGCGATAACCCGCTTCGAACTTATGGATCAGCGGGATGTCCATTCCACCGACGAACCCGACTTTCTTCGAATTACCCACGAGAGCAGCGAGTGCACCGACGAGGAATGAGCCTTCCTCTTCGCGAAACTTCAGAGCCGCGACATTGGGCGGGGGAGGTAGAACGTTGCCCTTGTCGTCAACGGCGAGCGCGTAGTCCACGCAGGCGAACGGCGTGTCCGGATATTCCTTGGCGAGCTTCGTGATGTCGTCGGTAAAAATAAAGCCGACACCGATCACGAGATTCATTTTCTCAGCGGCGAGAAGCCGCAGCCCTGCCTCTCTATCGGATCCTTCTCCGGGTTCGATGAATCGGATGTTCGGACCGAGTATGCGAGCAGCGCTGTCAGCGCCCGCGTAAGCGCCGTCGTTGAATGACTTGTCGCCGCGACCACCGACGTCGAGCACGATGCCGACGTTGAGCGCTCCTGGCTTGGTGGATTCTGTCACTCCGCGGCCGCCGGCAAACAGAAGCGCGGCATGCACGACAAGGAGTGTTACGGCTACGAGGAGGAGTTTCCGCATTCGGGAGGATATTCGCCCAGTGTGAGCGGGTGTGCAAGGCGGGTCGGATAGATGCTTCTGCTCTCAGCCATCTCTTCGCGCTCTGGCTTCTCTATTGGCCACGAAGACACGAAGGACACGAAGGACACGAAGGATTCGTTTTGCGGGTTGCTTTCGTCGGCTGGCAAATGGGACACGGACTGGACGGACCGGTTAACGTGGCCAATGGGACCTGTGGCGGCCGGAGGGATCTAAGAGAGGAGAAGCCTCTGACGTCCGAAGCCGCACTCGGAAACCCCCTTTCTATAGGTCTGAAACCGGCATTGATTCCGACTCATGACTGAACGAATCCGCACAAAATTTCTTGTTGTTGGCAGCGGTGTGGCGGGTCTCCATACCGCGAGAAGAGCGTCATCGGATGGGGACGTCATGGTTCTCACCAAGATGTCGCTTTTCGACAGCGCGACCGCGTACGCGCAAGGCGGAATTGCCGCCGCGCTTGGTGCCGGGGACTCGCCCGATCTCCATTGGAAGGACACCCTCGCAGCCGGCGCAGCGCTGTGCGATTCGAGGGCGGTTCAGGTTCTGGTCGAGGAAGGCCCAGCGAGGGTCCGCGAGCTGCACACTGCCGGCGCAGATTTCGACCTCGAACCTGGCGGGGCGTTCAAGCTTGGAAAGGAAGCTGCGCACTCTCGCCGCAGGATCGTCCACGCGCACGGCGATCAAACCGGAGCTGAAGTGGCGAGGACGCTCATCGAGCTCGTTCGAAAGACGAAGAACATCCAGGTGCTGGAAAAGACGCGGGTTCTCGACCTTATCGTCGCCGATGGCGTGTGTCGGGGAATTCGCGCAACAAAAGCGGGTGCCCCGATCGAAATCATCGCCGATGCGACGGTTCTCGCCACCGGCGGTTGCGGGCAAGTCTACCGATACACGACGAATCCAGCGGTCGCCACTGGCGACGGATATGCAATCGCACACAGAGCTGGTGTGCGCCTCGCCGACATGGAGTTCGTTCAGTTCCACCCGACCGCGCTCGATACGCCGGAAAATCCGCTCGCCCTGATCTCCGAAGCAGTGCGCGGCGAGGGCGCCGTGCTTGTGAACGATGCCGGAGTTCGTTTCATGGTGAAAAAGCATCGATTGGCTGAGCTGGCGCCCCGAGACGTCGTCGCGCGTGCGATTTTTCGCGAGCAGGCCAGCGGAAGTCGCGTGTGGCTGGATGCCAGCAAACTCGGCAAATCCTTCAAAACGCGGTTTCCTGGAATTTTTGCTCTTTGCAAGGCGCGAGGCATCGATCCGTCAAAGGATCTCATTCCTGTCATTCCCGCTGCTCACTACATGATGGGTGGGATCGTCACCGATCTGGCAGGCCGGTCGAGTCTCAACCGGCTGTACGCCTGCGGCGAGGTTTCGAGAACCGGTGTTCACGGTGCGAACCGGCTGGCCTCAAACTCGCTTCTTGAGGGCCTGGTATTCGCGGAACGTGTGGCGCGGGACATGATTGCCCTGCCGAAGATGACAGGTACTACGGGAAAAGCAGAATGGGAAGCTCCGCCTCTCGCCGACCGTGGTGCCGCTCAGGTTGCTGCTGACAATATCCGGCAGGTTATGTGGGACTACGCCGGCATCGATCGTACGGCGAAAGGTCTGCGGAAGTGTCTCGAGCTGCTTGCTGAAATCAGGAAACGCCTTCCTGCCGGCGCGACCGAGGAAGGGAACATGATAGATACATCTCAGCTGATCGCCGAAGCAGGGTTAATGAGAAAGGAATCACGGGGCGGACACTACAGAAGCGACTTCCCGCACACGGTGAAAAAATGGCAGGGGAAACACATCGAATGGTGATATGACCGCAACAACAATGGACTACGATGTAGCCGAGCTCCAGGCTGAGATAAAAGCGCTGGCCAAGGAACGCAATGCGGTAATCCTGGCGCACAACTACGAGCGAGCCGAAGTACAGGATGTTGCTGACTACGTTGGTGACTCGCTTGGTCTCAGCCGCGAGGCAGCGAAAACATCGGCGGATATCATCGTCTTCTGCGGTGTGCACTTCATGGCGGAGACGGCGGCGGTCTTGTCACCACAGAAAAAAGTTCTTCTACCGGATCTTGCAGCCGGGTGTTCGCTCGCCTCGACGATCGATGGTGATCAGCTCCGCGACTGGAAAGCAGAACATCCGGGCGCCATCGTCGTTTCGTATGTCAACACGACGGCGGATGTAAAGGCAGAGAGCGACTATTGCTGCACTTCCGGAAATGCCGTCGAGATAGTGAACTCGATACCGGCAGAGAAAGACATTCTCTTTCTTCCCGACATGTTTCTCGGTGCTCACGTCAGACGAGTGACTGGACGCCAGAACATGCACGTGTGGATGGGCGAGTGCCATGTGCATGCGGGTATCGATCCGGAGCACATCAATCTCCAGCGCGCCATTCATCCGGACGCCGAGTTTCTCATCCACCCGGAATGCGGCTGCGCCACGAGCGCTGTCGAAGCCGTCTCGGCCGGCGATGTCGATCCCGAGGGTGTTCAGATTCTGTCGACTGAGGGAATGATCAATCGTCCGAAGATCTCGAGCGCGGACGAGTTTATCGTAGCCACAGAAGTCGGAATCCTGCATCGGCTGCGTCGCGAGAATCCAACAAAGCGTTTTTTTCCGGCAAGCGATCTCGCGGTCTGTGCCTACATGAAAGTGACTACGCTTCCCAAGGTTCTGAGGTCGCTACAGAATCTCGAGCATGTCATCACCGTAGATCCGGAAATTGCCGCGCGCGCGAGAACTGCGATCGAGCGAATGATCGCCATCGGCGGACAACGGCCATTGTCGATGAAGCCGGAAACAACAGAGGATCCCGGCGAGTGACGCTCCGCAGCCGCCGGATTGCTCTGCTCGCCGCGCGGGGTCTTGCACCCGCTGGCGCGCTCCGGTTTCCGTATTCGCGACTCATGACCGCAACCATCGTTCGCGAAGCTCTGGCGGAAGATGTTGCCGAAAATGACATCACGGCGATCGCGACGATCCTGTCCGATCGACGCTCGCGTTGCTCGATGATCGCCCGACAATCAGGAGTGATCGCCGGGATTGCCCTCGCACGCGAGGCCTTCAGGCAGCGCGATCCGAAAGCATCTGTGCGTGCATCTGTGAAAGACGGACAACACGTTACCGCGGGCACTCCCGTGATGTTCATCACTGGCCATGCGCGCGGCCTGTTGTCGGCCGAGCGCGTTGCGTTGAACTACATGCAGCGGCTGTCGGGGGTGGCGACCTTGACCGCTGAGTTCGTCAAGGCGGTGAAGGGAACCGGAGTTCGCATTCTCGATACCCGGAAGACGACGCCCGGGTGGCGCCGGTTGGAGAAGTTCGCGGTGCGTGCCGGTGGGGGAATGAACCACAGGATGGATCTCGCGTCTGCTGTTCTCATCAAGGACAATCATCTGGCCGCCCTTGGCGGGGACGTTAGCCTGGCGATTCAACGCTCACGCGAGATTGCGCCGAAGAACACCCCGGTTGAAATCGAATGCGACCGGATCGATCAGGTTCGAAGGGCTGTCGAGGCTGGAGCTGACGTCATCATGCTCGACAACATGTCCAACGACGAGCTCAGAGAGTCTGTCGGACTGATCGACGGACGTGCAGTCACCGAAGCTTCCGGCGGTGTGAACCTGCAAACCGTTCGCACGATTGCTGAAACCGGAGTCGACTGGATCTCAGTCGGCGCGTTGACACATTCGGCTAAAGCGATGGACCTGGCGCTCGACTTCGAATGAGCAATACGAGTCAGGAAGTCTGCGACGTATGCGGGTCAACAGACATTCGCGAGATCAAGTGCAAGGTGATCTGTCAGAACTGCGGGACGATTCTCAAGAGCTGCGCTGATCTGGCTTCACTTCGAGAATCGAATCCTTCACGAAATATTCCCCCGCTTCCCTGACATCGGCGGCGACGGTTCGTCGTTTAGCGTCGGTAATTTCTCCGAACGAATCAAGCGTCACACGGGCGGCGCGGAACCGCAGGCCCGACTCGACGCAGAACAGATCGCACAGAGCAAGCTCCCGCTCCGAGGCTTGCACTCCGTTCTCGTCGAGAAGGCTTTGAGTTCTGGAAAGCACTGACGCGGTTGCAAGCAGCTCTATAGCCATGTTGGCGAGCCGCTCGAGAATAAGCTGACGGTCGACGATGTCGCTTCGGTGGCGCATGATCGTTCTATCGGTCGCCGTCTTGAGCTCTGCCACATGCTTCTCGAAAAACCTCTTGTGATCGGCCAACCGCGGATGAAGATCGGCGTCGAGTGTCGCGGAGCTGCCGACCATGCTGCGAATGCGCGACGCTGCGAATCCACTCAAAAGCCCAAGATTGCGCAGCGGTTTGCGCAATGCACTTCCGACTTCCTGCAACGCTTCTGCCGGACCCTGAATGCCGTTAAGCGCGATGAATAATCTCAGCACTTCGTTCGCGCCTTCGAATATTCGATTGATGCGCGAATCTCGCAGCAGGCGCTCATAAGGATACGGTTTCACGAAGCCGCGTCCGCCGGCGACCTGCACCATCTCATCCGCGGCTTCCCAGATCAGCTCGCTCGCGAAGACCTTCGCGCACGCTGCTTCGAGCGAGAAATCAGTATCGGAGTTGTCGGCGAGGGAAGCGAGGACACCAAGCATGGCGTCGGCGGCGTAAGCCGATGCAGCCAGATGGCTCAGCTTACGCTGAGTTATCTCGAAGTGCGCCAGTGGATGACCGAACTGAACACGCTTTTCCGCATAGCGAGCCATCTCTCCCACCATCTTCTTTGCACCAGACGTACACCCCGCAGCGAGGGTCAGACGTCCGGCGTTCAGAACATGAACTGCGACAGCGAAACCCTTCCCGACTGTACCGAGGACGTGATCGACAGGTACCTGAAGATTTTCGTAGAGCAGCTCTGCCTGGGTCGATCCGCGAATGCCAAGCTTGCGAACCGTGCCCAGCACCTTGAAACCCGGCATATCCGGGCGAAGGATGAAGGCAGTCGAGCGCATCACAGTTTCCCCCCGCCGCTCGATCGGCGTTTGCGCAAAGGTCGCTATCACGCCCGCGCGATGAGCATTGCCGATCCAGATCTTGTGGCCGTTCAATACCCAATGTTTTCCGTCGTCCGAGAGCTTCGCGGTGGTCTTGATATACTGCGCGTCGGATCCCGTCTCCGGCTCAGTCAGAGCATACGCAGCGAGGGTTTCGCCGCGGGCGAGAATCGGTAGATATCGCGCCTTCTGTTCTTCGTTTCCGTAGAGGACGATCGCCTTCGATCCGAGCCCGCAGTGGACGCCGACCAGAACTGCGAGCGACGGATCAGCAGACGAAATACGTTCGAACACCCTCGCGTACGCTGTGGCCGATAGTTCGAGACCACCGTATTGCTTCGGAACAGTCAAGCCGAGGAGACCGACCCGTGCGAACTCGCCTATCACTTCCTCGCTGACTGTCTCGTTTTCGTCGAATTTTGCGGGATCGATGATCTTGTCCCGCTCCATTCGATCGATCTCGGCGATGAGTCGCCGAACGACTGCTGCCTCTGCCGGATTCCGTTTGTCGAGCGGTGGGGGATACGGAAAGAGCAGGTCGTTGTGAACCGCGCCCGCGAAAACACCGCGAGTGAACGAAGGCTTGATGTCTGTCAATTCACTGTTGCTGAAGTCGTCCGGCTTGCTCGAGTTGAGTGGCGAGAACTGCTGGATCGGATGCCGGTGCCTCGCAAGCGTATGATCTGCAAACGTATGCGGTTGCGCGGCCGTCGCGAGATTCACGGTCTTCGAGCAGCCCGATGCCCGACGACGCGCTGCCACCAGCGAGAACCAGCGACGGCACGTAATGCTCGGCGACTTCCTTCTCGAGAGCCTTGAAGCTCTTGTCGTCACGGCTGCCGGCGATTGCGATTTCAACCGCACCATTCGTTGCCATATCGGCGGCACCAAGAAGATGGCCGAATCCGCTGGAGTACCGGATGAGCGGAGTTGCCAGCGTTTCAATTACGAAGGTTGCCCGGCGGCGCATTTCGGTATCGCGTGTGAGCTCTGAAAGTGTCAGCAGGAGGTCGACAGCGAGAGACGTTCCCGAGGGCACGGCGTTATCCGTGACCTCGCGCGGGCGTGTGATCAGCGCTTCGGCATCGCGAGCAGTGTCGAAAAACGCGCCGACTCCGTCATCCCAGAAAAGCTCGAGCATTACATGCGCGATGTCGGTAGCGCGATGAATCCAGACTGGATCGAACGTCAGCTCATAGACGCTGATGAAACCAAGGGCGACCGCGGCGTGGTCTTCGAGGTAACCCTGCAGACGGGTCTGCCCTCCGGTGCGCGAGCGCATCACACGCCCGCCGTTCACCATCTCGCGATAAAGAAATTCTGCGTTATGCAGCGCGAGGCGTCCGATCTCCTCACTTTGGAAGGCTCGAGCCGCAGTCGCGAGGCCCCGCAGCATCAGGCCATTCCAGCCGGCGAGAACCTTCTCATCACGGGCGGGCCACGCTCGGCGCGCTCGCACCGTATAGAGAGTGGACTTCGCATCGGCGATTATCTTCGCGAAAAGCTCGGGAGAAATGCCCGCCCGAGCCGCAACCATCGCCGACTGCGCGCGCACGTGCAGGATATTTCTCCCTTCGAAATTTCCCCCGGGCGTCGAACCGTAGTAGGTCTTCACCGCGAGCGCGTCGGAGCCCAGCAGCTGATCGAGTTCCCTCTCGCTCCATATGTAAAATCGCCCTTCCTCTCCCTCGCTGTCGGCATCGAGCGAAGAATAGAAACCTCCTTCCGGAGAAGTCATCTCGCGTCGCACCCATGTCACGGTCTCTTCTGTCACACGCCGGACGTCCGGGTCGTGCGTCGCCTGCCAGAGATTGGCGCCAAGCCGAATGAGAAGAGCATTGTCGTAGAGCATCTTCTCAAAATGCGGAACGAGCCAGATGCCATCTACCGCATAGCGGTGAAAGCCGCCGCCGATCTGATCGTAGATGCCTCCGTTCGCCATTTTCCGAAATGTGTCGGACACCATCTCCAGCGCGTACGGAGCGTTTGCGCGCCGCCAGTACCTCAGCAGAAAATCGAGGACCATCGTCGGCGGGAATTTCGGTGCGTCGCCGAATCCGCCATGTCGAACGTCGTAATTCTGCGCGATCCCACGATACGCCAGATCCAAGGCATGGCTGCCCAGCGCGCCCTCGCTGTTCGCCCGCAGTTTCGAGGCGTCGTAGATCTCGCGGATCTGCGCCGCCGTGTGCGTTAT
>JBBSGU010000011.1:0-49480 GCA_038253755.1 Gemmatimonadales bacterium
ACCTGAATTTCAGCGGTATGGACGCCCGGATCTGTCTGCTCGTTCTGGAATCGCGCGATTTGCAACGGCTTCACGGGATCGGTGAGGCTGAAAATCACGATCGAGCCCGGAGCGGGCTCCGTCGCAACCACCATATATTTTCCGTCGGCCGTGACCTGAACGTCGCCGAGCGTCGTTGCTCCGGAAACGATTACAGAATCGACGAGCGTTGGAGTCGCCACAGCGAGGCTCCAGATCTTGATCGCATTGCCCCTGACGGCGCCGACGCTCGAAGTCCTGGTCCCCCACGTCGTCGTGTAGGCGTAAGCGCCATTCACCCAGAGCTCGGCCGTGAAACGGTCGTCCACGGGGCCGCGACCTTCAATGTTCAATGCGACCGGAGTGTCGGGCAGGACCTGATTGTTCGGATCGACGGAGTCGCTGCCTTTGCACGACATCGCCACCATCATGACGAACAGTACAAGCGATGAAGGTTTCATCCGGGGCTGTGTGATTCTCATTGAACCATGACCATGTCTTCCATTTTCATCACCGATTTTAGGAGAGCCGCGCCATAGCGACCCATACGATTGTGAATCATGCCACCGAGCTTTGAAACGCCAGCGTGATGGCGCACGCCAACTGTGCTCGCCCGGAACTTTTTCGCATTGTTGATTGCTAGAGTGCCCGTGCTGGCGGACGCGGCACTTCCAGCGCCTCGAGCGCCGACCTGGCCACCGGAGTGAAATCCTCTCCAGGATTGATAAACCGGTCACGCTCAGCACCGTACTGCTTGTCGTAGAGTTGACGATAGCGTCCGTTCAGGGCAATCAGCTCGCGATGCGTTCCCCGCTCCACGATCTCACCGCCTTCGAGAACGAGGATTTGATCGGCGCTCTCGATGGTTGAGAGACGATGCGCGATGACGAACGTCGTTCGGCCGTGACGCAACGACTGCAGGCCGTCACGAATCATCGCCTCGCTTTCGCTGTCCAAGCTCGACGTGGCCTCGTCCAAAATCAGAATTCGGGGATCGGCAAGGATGGCGCGTGCGATCGCAACGCGCTGCCGCTGGCCGCCAGACAGCTTCACGCCGCGCTCGCCAACGATCGTCTCGTAGCCCTGTGGGAATCCGTTGATGAATTCGTCGCAGTGAGCGATGCGGCTCACTTCCCTGACTTCCTCGTCAGTCGCGTCAGGACGGGCGAAGGCGATGTTCTCCCGAACGCTGCCGTCGAACAGGAAGTTGTCCTGAAGAACTACTCCGAGCTGCGACCGATAGTCGCGAAGCCGAACGTCAACGAGGCCCAGGTCGTCGATTCTTATCTCGCCCGAGTCCGGCCGGTTGAACGCCATCACGAGACCGATCAACGTGCTCTTTCCGGAACCGCTCGACCCAACGAGCGCAGTTGTAGAACCCGCGCCCGCGACGAACGACACATCCTTGAGGACAGGTACGCCCGGGACGTAAGAAAAGTCGACGTCACGGAACTCAACCTGTCCGGCAATTTCTCCCATCTTCGCGCGTTCTTCGTCCTGATCGTCTTCCGTCGCCATGTCGCGGATCTCACGAATGCGATCGAGACCGGCAAATGCTTCGCTGATCTGGGTCCCGACAGACGCGATCTGGATCAGCGGCGCCGCAACGAGACCGATGAAGAAGATGTACATCACCAGGCCGCCGAGGGTCATCGAGCCGTTCAATATCGAACGGCCCCCTACGACGATCATGAGCACTCCAATGGCGCCTACGATTACCGTAGCACCGGCGCCTACGATCGACGTCCCAGTGATCGACTTCCGGACATTGTCGAACAAACGCTGAACGCCTTCGCCGAAAAGCCTCTCTTCGCGCTTCTCTGCCACGTACACCTTCAGAATACGAACACCACCCAGCGACTCGGCCAGGCGTCCCGTCACTTCTGCATTGATGACGCTTCGTTCACGAAAGAGCGGACGCAGCCGCGAAAACGCCATCGCCATCAGGCCGCCGAACGAAAGCAGTATCACGAGCATGATCGTTGTGAGACGCCAGTTGAGCGCGAACAGCACGCCGATGCCAATCACAGCGGTCAGCAGTCCGCCGACGAGCTGTATCAATCCTGTACCGACGAGATTTCTGACGCCTTCTGCGTCGGTCATGATTCGCGAAATGAGAATGCCCGTCTTCGTCGAATCGAAATACGTGACAGGGAGATGCAGTACGTGCTTCTGCACACTCATGCGCATGTCGGTAATTGCCTGCTGTGCAGCGATGCTGACGACCTGCGAAAGCGCGTAAGCCGTGACCGCCTGGATGATCACGGCAGCCGCAGCAGCAAATGCGATGGGTATAAGCAGGTCACCACGATGTTTTGCCAGCACGTTGTCTATCAGCCACTTGGAGCTTCCCGGCAGCACCAGACCAGATAGTCGATTCACGAGCATCAGCCCGAGACCGATCATCAGAGATCGTCGATGGCGCCAGATGAGCTCGCGCGCTTCGGCCCATGCCCGCTGGTAGTTGATTCCTTTCTTTTTCGGCTTGTCGGTCAATGTTTTTGCTCGGACGGTATCCGGGTCGGGGTTCGTACTTGCAGCATTTTAGCTCCCGGGCTGCTTAACGATAATCGTGTGAGCCCCTGGCGGACGGCAAAGGCTCACCGGCCGTGTACACAGGCCGTCCTTGATGGGGACCAGGCATCAGTTATCTACCACGTTCAGCGAATTCAGTCTTCCAAGATCATCGGCCACGGACTTGTTCTCAAGACCGAACTGTTATTCCGTGCCTGCCACTGCCGATGAGGGTGACGGCACGCTGGCAACGTTCACGTCGATTGGAAGCTGCACGCCGTTGTGCGTCTGGACGATATCGAGAACGCCCTGCCAAACCTGGGCAAAGTCATGCCCGACTTCATGCGGCTCCTTGTCCTCCGAGAAGCCACGGCCGCTTGCGATCCAGAACGGTGGCTGGTCGAGCTTGCCGGCGCTCACGAAAATCTGGGCGACATCGCGATAGATCGACTTCGCATTGAAGTCGTGAGTATAGTAGCCGGGCCGGTATCGGCCATCCTCGAGAACCCGCTGCGTCCACGCCTTGTAGTAGTCGCGCATGGCCTCAGGAACGCGGTCCATCCGCTCGATGTCGAGGAAGATCACGGTATTGTTCGCGAATCCCTCGGTTGATGCGCGCTCAATCGCGTCGTTCGCATCCTGCATACCTCGAGCGCCGCTCACGAGATGAGTCGAGCATGACTGTCCGGGCTGCGCGCGTGCGTACGTCACCACCTTCACGGGGACGCGCTGGCGCACATAGCGGGTCACACGCTTCCCATGGACGCGCCGCGTCTGCTTCACACGCTTCGTTACATAGCGAGTCTGCACGATTCTCTGTCGCGGGACACCTTCCCACACCTGCTGGCCGACGTAGATGACCGCCAGACCCCAACCCATGTCGGTGAGTGTCTGTCGCTTGCCTGACCAAGTGTCGCTCTTGTGGCACGGCGCAGATGGCAGGTAGTAGCCCACCCATTCATACGGGGCGCCGTCCTGCCTCCACGCGAGCATCGCGTTGTCGCCGGGGTACGCGTAGGTGTCGAAACCGAGGTGCTTGCCTGCGCGAAGATTACCCGTGATGCTCGCGGATGCGGCTGCAACAGCCGAACCGATTTCATCGACCGGATTTCTGGATGCCCGCGTTGTAACGTAGCTCGCGGCGAGTGGGACCATCAAGGCAACCACGCCTGCAGTTTTCAGCTTCAACATTCAGCCTCGCTCGCTGGGGACATGAGACAGACCCTCCCCACGGGGAGAGAGTGCGCGCGAATGTTATCTCTACCATAAAGAGAGACGAAAGTTCCCTTTTCGACCAACTCTTTTCCGCGTATTGGACACAGAGACCACAGAGACCACAGAAACCGCGATCTGTGGTCTTTGCTGTGCGAGACTCCCGAGCGAAACTTGCTCATTTTTTTGTCAAAAAATCGGAACAACGGAAACGGAACGACGGTCGGTAGTCCAGGTCGTCCCGTTGTTTAGCCCATTTCCAGTTAAGGGCGATTGGCCATAACCTCACGCCTCGGATGACAACTGATTGTCGTTTCTGTCGTTTCTGTCGTTTCTGTGGTCTCTGTGTCCCATTTTTGTGGGGCGCCGAGCAGGGTGTGGTTCTTGCCGCTGCCATTCAGAAACTCAAGGGAGGTGCGGAAACGATGCACAAGGGCCGTCGAAGCACCGGTGGAATCCTGATTGCCGGTCTGTTGATGAGCGCCGCCGCCTGCAAGGGCGAAAGCGATCAGGCGAAACCAGCGGATACATCGGCTCAGGCCGTTTCGACAAAACCAAGTGGATGTCCCGGCGACAATGCCGGCCTCACTTTGCCGGACGGCTTTTGTGCCACTGTGTTTGCAGACAGCCTCGTTCACGCCCGCCACGTCGTCGTTGCACCCAACGGTGACGTATATGTCACACTCGAAGGGGCGGACACAGGCAGGAGAATGACTGCTCACGCTGCCGGAGCGTCCTTCGTGGCGCTACGTGACACGACCAACGATGGGCGCGCGAACATCGTCAAGCGAGTCGGAACGATGGGCAACACCGGAATCGGAATCCACGACGGCTATCTCTACATCGACGAAGGAAAGCAGATCGTCCGATATGCACGCGCCGATTCCCAACTGGTTCCTGCGAAACGTGAAGTCGTCCTGAGTGGCATACCGCTCCAGCCTCAACACCTAGCTCGCAACTTTGCCTTTGGAGCAAACGGCGCGCTATACGTAAACGTTGGATCCGGATCCAACAGCTGTCAGAAAAAAGACCGTCAAGTAGAATCACCGGGCCTCGACCCGTGTCCCGAGCTTTCGCACCGCGCGGGAATCTGGTTCTACAACGCGGACAAGCTGAACCAGGACTTTTCTCCGGCGGAGCGATTCGCGACCGGCTTGCGAAACGGGATGGGACTAGCCGTTGCCGCTGATGGAAAACTTTTCGCAACACAGCATGGCCGTGACCAGCTCGGCCAGAACTGGCCGAAGATTTTTCCAAGCGTCGATTATCAAGCCGAGAATCCCGGCGAAGAGCTAATGCAGGTGAACAAGGGCGACGACTTTGGCTGGCCGTACTGCTACTACGCGATGGATCAGAAGAAGCTCGTCGACGCGCCGGAATACGGCGGCGATGGAACGAAGGACTCACGCTGCGCGACGAAGAAGGGGGCGATCGCCGCATTCCCCGGGCATTGGGCGCCTATGTCACTCATGTTCTACACCGGGACGACATTCCCCGAACGATACCGCCACGGAGCTTTTATAGCGTTTCACGGTTCATGGAACCGCGCGCCACGGCCCCAGGCGGGATACCGCGTTGTTTTCCAGCCGCTGGTAAATGGCGCCGTAAGCGGGCTGTATGAAACCTTCGCCGATGGGTTTGCCGGTTCGCAGAAGGAAAACATTCAGCCGGACACTGCAATCCATCGCCCCGTTGGACTCGCAACGGCGCCGGATGGATCGATCTTCGTGACGGATGACGCAGGCGGCCGTATCTACAGAATCACATACCGGGCGTCGCATTAAGGTCATATCGTGTTGCGACGCAGTAAGTAGACTGTAACGGCTTTGGACACAGAGACCACAGAGAACACAGAGCCTGCTCTGTGGTCTTTTGCTTTCAGGCCGTACCCCCGACGAAAGTCCCGTATTTTTTGTTAAACGACGGAACTGCGGTCGCTCGATTTTAAACGCCGTTCCGTTGTTTAAACCAAAAAACAGGAACGTGCGTGCGAGATTTGGTCTGAAAGGAAAGACCACAGAGTATCGATTGTTCTGTGGTCTCTGTGGTCTCTGTGTCCAAAGTTTTTCAGCGATTCGGCGCTCAGCTCTCGCGGTCCACGATCGCGAGGGTGCAACGCGAAACACAGACGAGGAGATTTTTTTCGTCCTCGATGCGAATCTCCCACACGTGTGTGCGTCGTCCACGGTGAATCGGCGTCGCAGTTGCCGTGACGATTCCATCGGTTTTTCCGCGCAGATGATTCGCGTTCAGCTCGAGCCCCACTGCAGCCTGCTTGTCCTTGTCGATGTTCGCGAACGCACCAATTGAGGCAACGGTCTCGGCCAGCGCCGCTGAAGCACCACCGTGAAGCAGGCCGAATGGCTGCCGAGTTCTTTGATCGACCGGCATGGTCGCGACGACTTTGTCCGGGGTCACGATAATCAGCTCGATGCCGATCGTCGCGGCCATTCCGCGGTTGAGGTGTTCGCGCATGTCGTCACCGATCCCTTCGAATTTCACGTCCATCTAAGCTCCCATTCGCAAAACGCGTCGCCCTCGCGAACACAGCGGACGTGCGCTGCCTCCGGCTCCAAGCCTCCAGCTTCCCGCAGTGCCCGTCTCAACCCGCCAGTCTGCCGCCTACAAAAGAGTGGGTGTGCCTGGTCGAATCCAACGAGCCGCAACACGGCGTATTCCTCGCCCTCCTCGACAACTTCCATGTTGCCGGGGTGATAGTAAAGGCGGAAGAGGGAGACTCGTTGCGTGAGAAACTCCACTGGCGATGCCTTTCGAAGAATTCCGCTGTAGAGTCGAACGCCGGTAAACTCGATGGAATGGCCGCCCGATCGCTCCACCCATTCCGGATCTTTGTCGCGAATTTCGTCATCGACGGCGCCCCACAATGCGAGCACCAGGTCGAATGGAATCTCCGCAGTTGAAGACGCGCTTTCGATTTGCTCACGCTGGCTGGAACCGAGCCGGGAAAGCACTGACGCAAGGACGTCAGGACCCTTCTCCGCCTTCACAAAATCCATCGTCGCTATGAGCGTCGAGCCTTTTGCCTGGGCCATCTATACCGCGGATTGCGCCGCTGATGTCGGTGCTGCACCCCGCACCGCGAGCTCGCGACGATCCGGCTTGCCCGAGCCGAGCCGAGGAAGCTCGGTCACGATGAAGATTGTGCGGGGAACCTTGTAGCCAGCGAGATGTTGCCGCGCGAACGCTACGATCTGCTCGGAAGTGACGTTCGTCGAAGCGGGCTTCGGCACGACGAACGCACAGCCTGTCTCTCCCCAAAGCTCGTGAGGAATCCCCACGACGACGACTTCCGAAATTTCCGGATGCGATGCAAGGGCTGACTCAACTTCACCGGGAAAGACGTTTTCCCCGCCAGAGATGTACATCTCCTTCTTTCGGCCGCAGATAGCGAAGAGACCGTTTTCGTCGCGCATGGCGAGGTCGCCGGTTCGGAGCCAGCCGTCGTCCGTCATCACCTTCGATGTACGCTCGGGATCGTGCAGATAGCCGGCGAACATCTGAGGCCCACGAAGCTGCAGCTCGCCAGGTTCGGACATTCCTGCTTCGGCACCGTCGTCCTTTATGAGACGCATCTGGAGAAATGGAGATGGACGACCAACCCTGCCTGGATGTTCCAGTGATTCTTCGCTCGACATCGCGAAACAGTTTGGTCCGCATTCTGTCAGTCCGTAACCTTCGCGGAGCGTGTAACCAGCTGCTCTAACTTTTTCCATTAGCCCAGGCGGACACGGCGCTCCTCCGGAAATGAAAAACCGAAGGTGCGGGAGCGGTACGCCCCACTCTTTGCTCGACAACATCATTATCAGCTGTGTCGGAACTGTCAGCGCAACGGTACAGCGCTCTTCGGCGAGACCCGCCATAAAAGTTGCCGGATCGAACTGGTCGAACAGGACGACGGTCCCACCGCGATACCACAGCGGAGTTGCAAAGACATTCCAACCGCCGGTGTGGAAGAACGGCGTTGCGACGGGCGCGATGTCTTCGTGGCCGAGCTCCCAAGCCGTAGTCGTTGCAATGGCGTTGTACAGAATCTGGCGATGGGGGATGATCACGCCTTTTGGCTGACCGGTGCTCCCGGAGGTGTAAAGAACGAGCACCGCCGCATCGGGCATGGCATTCACATCATCCGCGTCAGTCCATGAACCGGAATTCGTCGGTACCATATCGACATCGATCCACTCGGACATTGATTCGAGGCCGGCCGTAATAGTGAGAGAGTCCCTGAAGCGAAGCTCACCGACGATCAGCGATGATTGCGAATGAGCCAGTATCGAACTGAGCTCTGCCGGCGCAAGCCGCCAGTTGAGCGGAACCAGAGCCGCGCCAATTCGCATGCACGCAAAGAACAACTCGGCCACTTCGTGCCGATTGCCCGCAATCACGGCGACACGGTGTCCCTTCCCCACTCCTTTTTCACTCAGCAGCGCTGCCCATCGGTCGCTCGCTATGTCGAGCTGAGAATAGCTGAGCCGGATATTCCTTGCTTTGTCGACAAGCGCGATTCGATCGGGAGCAAAGGATCGCCAGTATCGCAGCGGATCCGTGAATTGCGGAAACTGCGGCCAGGTCATGTCTGCCGCCGAGGGTGTCACGCGCGCTTGTGCTCGAGAAGAAACCGCATGATCTCGCGCGTTGCGTCAGGCCCGCGCTCGTCAGTGTACGTGCCGTCCTTTGACCCGCCTGACCACGCATGACCGAGCTCGTCAACCGACCACTCTTCGATCAGCGACGGAAGCCCAAATACGCGACGGGTGAAATGGTAGCCCTGAGCAGTCGTGTCGGATTTCTCGTCATGTGCTGCGAGTAGCGAAGGATCGAAGCCTGTCTTGAGCTGCGCGACAATATTGTCTGCGTTGGCTGCATTTACGGTCTTGTCGCTCTTTCCCTGAAACACAATCGTCGGGATAGGGTGATTCGACCCGATTCCTTTTACAACAATCGCACCCAGATCCACCGGATCGGCCGCGCCGGCGCCCATTCTCCGGATCGCCTCCGCCGTGCTTGTCGCGACCCCGTAGGCAATTCCTGAATGAAGTCCGGTCGCCGCGAACATCTCCGGATACGCGTAGGCGACGGTCAACGCCATCGCGGCACCGGCCGAGAGTCCCACTATGTACACGCGGTGCGAATCGACTTTCATGTCGCTCATCACCTGGCGGGTAATCGATGCGATGAGAGCCGGCTCTCCCTGGTCGCGCTTCTGATGTGCTGCGTCGAACCAGTTCCAGCACTTCAACCCGTTAGCGGCAGCCGGTTGTTCTGGATACGCAACGAGCACTTTCGACCGTTCAGCTACTTCGTTGAATCGGGTACCGCGGGCAACGTTGTCGGGATCCTGCGTGCAGCCGTGCAGCACAACTACCAGAGGCATAGCCGACTTACCATCATAGCTCGACGGAATGAAGAGCTTGTACCGCCTTGGTCCAATAGGCGTGTCGATGTCGCGCGCCACGAACCGTCCAGCTTTCATGGTATCAACCTCGATCGCCGGCGGCGGTGGAACGTTGTCAACCATTGGCTTCGTCGAGCATCACTGTCGCCTCCCCTTCAATGACCTTTTCACCGTTCTGGTTAGTGCAGACGGTGGACAACTTCACTCGGCGCTTCGGAAGAATTTCGGTCACTGCAATTTTCGCAGTGACGGTGTCCCCGATTCGCACGGGCAGCGTGAATTTCAGCGTTTGTCCGAGATAGATCGAGCCCGGCCCCGGGAGTTTGTTCGCAATAGCAGCGGAGATCAGTCCTGCGCCCAACATCCCATGCGCGATGCGGCCGCCAAACCGCGTCTTCGCAGCTGCAACTTCATCGACGTGAACCGGGTTGAAATCGCCTGTGATGTCGGCAAACATCATGACGTCCTTGTCCGTGACTGCTTTCGAATACTCGTCGGACATGCCGACTGTGAGCTCATCGAATCTCATCTACAGCTCCATGATCAGGCGCACGTCAGGATCGATAGCCGTCTCGGGATCACGGCGCGTCAGCCACGATACGAAGAAAAACACCAGGAACGACATCACAAGTGCGACGGCTGACGCAGTGACGCCCGACGGAAACGTGAAAGCCTTGAAGTAGGCGGACGTTTCGAGCGAGATAGTCACAAGCAATCCGGTCGCGATTGACGCAATCGCGCCCTCTTTCGTTGCTCCATCCCAATTGAGTCCCACGGCAAGAGCCGGCACGAGCGTTGATGCAAACAGACCCCATCCGAAAATTCCCAGGAACGCCACCATCGTTCCCGAATTCTGAGCGACGACAGCTGCCGCGACTGCCATCAGAACTGTGACTGCCCTGCCCCACTTGAGCTCGTTCTGCAGACGCTTGCCAAACGCGATAGGCAGATCGTGCATCACGACTGCCGCTCCAATATTGATGAACGAATTCGCCGCGCTCATCGTGGCCGCCGCGACGCCTGAAAAGACCAGCGCTGCCAGCACGAGTGGAGTGACACTCAGCAAGAGGCTTGGGGTCGCTTGATCCGGAGCGGACAACGGAGCCATCGTGCCATTCAGCACGAACGCCTTCACTCCCACGCCAACGCCGAAATACAGGAGAAGAACGAGAATCAGCCCAAGCGTCTTGAGCAGCGGATACCATTTGAGCTGCATCGGATCGCGCAGCATGTAGTACTTGTGCACGCCCTGCGGCTGGCCAAGTGATCCCATTCCGAACACGAAGAAGAACGACAGCGCCGCGAGCGGTGTCATTTTCCCCCATGGGCTCAGGAACTTGGGATCCTGTCCGAGAATGGAGTGAGATATCTCCCCCATCCCGCCGCCCACTTTGAGAACGAAGAGAAAGACGAGCACCGACGCGACGGCCATCAGGGTTCCCTGAAACACGTCGTTGTAGATGCCTGCGAGAATTCCGCCTGCTACGGAATAAGCCAGCGTGATCCCCATTCCGATCCAGATTCCCCAGCCGATACCGACGCCGAAGATCGCGTTGATCACGACACCCATCGCAAGCGCATTGGTCGCCATGTAACCGATGATGCCGACAAGCATCGCAACACCAGCAAGTCCTTGTGCTGCGGGCGAGCGATAGCGCGCTCCGATCGCATCAGGAACAGTCATCAGACCACGTGCTTCACCCAGCAGGCGCATTCGCTTCGCGAGCACCCACGCGCCCATCACGTTTGTCACCGATGCGGGCAGCACGATGAACATCGCGCCGAGTCCAACCGTATAGATGAGGCCGGGCCCGCCGATGAACGCAAAACCCGATACCGACGTGGAGACTGACGCGACAGTCAGTGCAATGAGTCCTATGCCGTGACCGGCGACAAAGAAATCGCTCGCGGTCTTCGTCCTCCTCGCCGCCCACACGCTGATTGCGATGATCACGGCAAAGTACGCGAGACCCACGGCGATCACCGCCGGCTGCGCGACATGCGGGATGGATGTCTGAAGCAATGCAAAAACCGCGTGGATATTCGCCGCCATCACGCGTGTCCCTTCGCGCTGTCGGCGTCCGCCCCAAGTCGAGTTGCCGCTAATTCTCGAACACGATCGATGTCCGCCTGACTCAGCGTCTGTGTGTCGAACGTCAGCGCATAGGCAACCGGCAGTACCACGATCGGAAGGAGACCGATTCCGTAAATCACGATCGCTGCTCTCGCAGGCAGGCCTAACCAGAGCGTGCTGTCTGCGCTTTCATTCGCCGGCAATCCAAGAGCGAGACAAAATCCGGCGGTCAGAACGACAAACACGAACAGGAACGGGACTTTCAACTTTCCTATTCCTGTACTACCGCGGGCAGCTCCGAGTGCCATGATGCCGCCGAGCGCGAGCGGAATCCCAATCGCAAGAAGCCATGGAGCCCAGGTCGGTGTTCCGCCCGGCACAAACGCAGCCGCATAACCGCCGGCAATCGCGCATGTCGCCACCACGAGAGTTACGCGAGCGGCCCTGCGAGTGAGGTCAATACGGTGAGGTCGAGTCGCGCTCACGAATTCCTTTTCGAAGAATGCCATTTGATCGCCATCGATCCCATCGCGAGTCCGGCACCCGAACCGGTCATCAGAATCAGATCACCGTCATGGAGCCTCCCTTCATGCGCCGCATCGTCGAGCGCCATTGGAAGACAGGCCGAGCCGGTGTAGCCCCACTTGCCCATGATCGTGTGAGCTTTTTCCATCGGCTCGCCAAGACTGCCCATCACGTCGCGAATGGTGGAAAGGTTCACCTGCGTCCACAGCCAGTGATCCACATCCGTGGTCGTCAATCCCGCGCGATCCAGAACGGATCTCGCAATTCGTGGCCAGCCAACCTCGTTCACTTCCTTCGGATACTTCGTCACGAAACGAAGCTTGTTCCGGTCTCCCGCTCGCAGAACGTCTTCGGTAATCGGCTCCGCAGTGCCGCCTGCAAATACTCCCATTCCCGGCGCGAGCTTTCCGTCTGCGTAAAGCTCCGACGCAAGGATTCCCGGCGTTTGCGATAACTCGAGCACGACGGCTCCCGCACCGTCAGCGAAAATCGTTGACGTTTTCTTGTCGTGCTGATCGAGGAACTTCGACATCGCATAGGCGCCGACAACGAGAACCTGATTGTACCGATCGTCTGCCCGAATGTATTTCCACGCGACATCGAGCGCCGTTACAAATCCGGCGCACGCGCTGTTCACGTCAAAGGCACCGGCCTTCCACGCTCCTATCCTCGCCTGAACCACCGGCGCCGTTGCGGGCGACACATATTCGGGGGTGTCCGTGGCAACAATCAGGAGATCGATTTCCTCCGCCCGCACGCCTGCAGACTCGAGCGCGCGTGACGCCGCGGACGCCGCGAGATCTGCCGTAGACTCATTGGGGGCGCAGTAACGACGCTCAAGAATTCCGAGCGTGCCGGACACGAACTCGTCGATGTTCTGCCCAAGTATCGCTGACAGCTCGGCGTTCGTGACAATTCGCTCCGGGACGTAAGAGCCCGTCCCCGTGATTACGGCCTCGCGCATCGTTGCTGTCAGTCCCTGCGCGCGGATGCTGGCGGAGCAGTAGTTCCACGCACAACAAGTCTCGATGCAATCGTGCGCTGCGGACGGGTACCGATGCGCTGCTCAGCGCCAGTGTCCGTCAGTCGCTGGAGAAGCAGTCTTGCCGCACGAGCTCCGAGCTCTCTGGCTGGAATTGCGATCGTCGTAAGTGACGGTATCAACAGGGAAGCAAGCTCGATGTCGTCGCATCCGACGATCGACATTGCCTCGGGGACGCTGACGCGTTCATTGGAGCAGACTTTCAGCGCACCCGCGGCGACGAGATCGTTCGTGCAGAACACTGCCGTGGGCCGGTCGGCGAGAGCGAGCAAAGCATGCATTCCGGCTTGCCCGCCTGCTGAGGTAGCCGGGACACGTCGCATTGATGCTGACTCCATCCGGATTCCCTTCGCAGCGAGGGCCGTGACAAATCCGCGCTCACGCATTCGGATCGCATGAACGTTCGTGGCCGGACCGATGAACCCGAATTTTGTATGCCCGAGCGACAGCAGATGCTCCGCTGCAAGACGACCTGCGCCTATGGCGTCGCTCGCGACTCCCGGCCAGCGATTGGGCGGCTCGTCGATGAGAACCAGATTTACGCCTGCAAGCATTGGCTCGGGCATCGACGCCGCGCCCACAGCGTCCACCATGATTCCGTCAACCTGTCGCTCCAGGAGTGCCTGCATGTGACGCTCTCGCGGAATCTCACGCGTCTCGCACAGCAGCACCGCATATCCCTCTTCAGAAGCGACACGTTCTGCGCCGCTCACGACTTCTGCGAAAAACGGATTGCGCAAGTCGGGGACGATCACGCCAATTGCGTAAGAGCGGCTCCGAACGAGCGACCTTGCGACGACGTTCGGCACGTAGCCGAGCTCTTGTGCTGCGAGCAGAACTCGCTCGCGCGTTTCAGGCGAGACTCTCGCGCGCGCATTCTTGCTGAGCACGAGCGAAACGGTGGGCTGCGACACACCGGCGCGTTTCGCGACGTCATGGGTCGTGATTCTCTTGACGCGATGTTGTTCCACGCCCCGAAGATCACTCGTTGGCCGTGCCGGCGCCATTCGCCAGAAATTGCTCGATAGCGTTAGTGACGATTGCCGCGTTTTCACCGAAGACCATCGTCAGGTGGTTACCCGGCACCGATACATAGCGGCAATTGACGAATGATTCGGCCGTCATCATCGCGTGCTCGGTCGGAACAAGCTGTGGTGTGCCGGGCGGGCCGAATCCTTCCGACGCATTGAGGAGCACGACCGGATGTTTCACTCGCGCGACGTGGCCAGCCCAGTCTTCGGTCTGCACGCCGAGCAGCGCCTGCTCGACAGCGTTGGCGCTGGTCAGCGACTGGACCGTTCCATCTTCGTTCTCGTGAATCTCTGCGCGAAAGTAACCTTCGATCGCGGCGTCCCAGAAACCAAGCACGTGGGGCGCGCCGCGCATCTCATCCATGTACGCGTCGGCAGATGGCAGCACGCGCGCCAGCCGCTTGAGCGACGGCTGTAGAAGCTCTACGACATCGGGATGGAATACGATGGCGGCGTCGATCACGATGACCTTGCTCACTCGCTCCGGAAAGTGAGCCGCGATGTAGATCGCCAGGAGCGCACCGAAGGAATGACCTCCCAATACAACCTGCTCGAGGCCAAGATGGTCGAGAAGCTCGATGACGTCCGCGCCGTGGTCAGCAATGGAATAGCCTGACTCAGGTTTGCCGCTCTTCCCACGCCCTCTAAGATCCGGAGCGATTACCCGGTGGCTATTGTCAAGTCCGCCCTCGATCAACCCGCAGAATTCGTTGGCGTTGGCGGAGAGGCCGTGGAGAAGAACGATTGTCGGTTCGGGTCCAGCGTAGTCCAGATAGTGAGTGCTCAAGCCGCCGATGTTCTCGATTCGATCGACGCCCGATCCATTTTTTGCCGCACCATTGGCCGACGATGCTATTGCAGCCTTCATATGGTCACCATGGAACGCGCGTGAGTCTCACGCAGAACACGCTTCAACGTCTTGCCAGCCGTGCTTCTCGGAAAGTCGTCCGCAATCACGACATCGTGGATCTGCTGGTAGCGAGCGGCGACTCGCGCGTTGGTCCAGAGCTTCAGCTCTTCCGGCTCAACCTCTCCGGGCCGAACGAGAATCACTGCAGCCACAGGACACTCACCCCACTTGTCATCCGGCACCCCATAGACCGCTACTTCGCGAACTGCTGGATGCTGCACAATAATTTCCTCTATATCCTTTGGAAAAACGTTTACACCGCCGGAAATGATCATGTCCTTCTTGCGATCCACGAGGTGCAGAAATCCATCGTTGTCGGCAAAGCCGACATCACCCGTGTGCAGCCATCCGTCAATTATTGCCTCCGAGGTCAGGTCCGGTCGCTTGTAGTATCCGGGCATCAGCATCGGCCCGCGACCGACTATTTCACCCGTCTTGCCTGCCGGGAGGTCACGGCCGTCCTCGCCAACGATGCGCATCTCGCTGAACGGAATTGGTGAGCCCACGGAATCGATCTTCCGCGCGAAGTCGCGACTGTCGAGAATCGTGATGAACCCTTCGGTCAGCCCGTAAAGCTCGTAGAGCGAGTCAGGCAGAATGGCGAGCATTCTCTCCTTGTGTTCTCGGTGCCATGGAGCTCCAACGGAACACAACATCCGGAGCGACTTGAGCTTTTCCGCGGAACAGTTCGGTGCATTCATTACCGCGACAATCTGCGAGGGCACCATCATCACATGCGTGACCTTTTCCCGCGTGACTGTCTCGACGAACTCGGCCGCATCGAACTTCTGCTGGAGGATGTAGGTACAGCCGAGGTACCACGCCGGCATGAGCGTGACGAATGCTCCGTTGAACACGAGCGACCCGGCGTGCATGACGATGCTCTCAGGAGTGAATCGAAAGCTGCCGGCGAACATCGTACAATAGGCACCGCGGATATCGTGCGTGTGAACGATGCCTTTCGGGGATCCCGTCGTTCCGCTCGAGTAGACGATGTTGTAGATGTCGGAGCCGTCGATGTTTACAGGTTCTGGTGCCCGTTCGCTCTCGCGAGAGACAAGATCGGTATATGAACGGAAGCCGGATCTGTCTCCGACAACGATGTACTTGTCGCTCGTGATCAACGGCAGCTCGCTACGAACTTCGTCCAGCGCCTCTCCGATTGAAGCTGACGCGATCACTGCCACACACTCTGCATCACGGAGCAGTGCTACAACTCCGGAGCCGCGAAGAAGCGGACTGAGGGGAACAGAGACGATTCCGAGAAGTGCAGCCGCACGGTACGCGTAAAGCAACTCGGGACAATTCGGAAGCGCGATTGCGAGCCGGTCGCCCTTCTGGAGGCCGAGTCGCACAAGAGCGTTGGCAAGCTTGTTCACCGTCGTCTCGAGTTCGGCGAATGTGAGCCGCTCTTCTCCGCACACAATCGCTGGGTGGTCCGGTTGGAACCGGGCATGCCATGGCAATAGTGACCCGACATTCATCGCAGGTCTCTCACTTGACGGAGAACGAAATTGAAGGGGGAACTTCCAACCCTGCCGCCCGCGCAATGTGGACGGCAGGGAGGAATCATTAACGATCGAAGCGAACTCCGAGGAACGCCATCGTTCCGATCTCGGGCATGTTGATCATCTCGATGTGCTTCTTGCCGAATCCGCATTCCTGTTTCGCTGTGTAGATCAAAGGTCTGGCCGCAGCGAGCCAGCCATTGACGGCTGAAGTGCCACCACGACAGGCGAGCAGGTTCTGCACCGACAGGTTGATGCTCGCTCCGAGTGCCGGGAGCTTGTATCCAGCTGTGACGTCAAACGTGCTGAACGTCGGAACTTTGCCGTTATTTATCCCCGATCGGAAGTTATATCCGTTCACATAGCGAACTGTGAATCCGCCGCGCAGCTGATTGTTGTAGAGATTGGCGAAGTCCATGCCGACGTTGAACTTGGTTGTCGGGCTGTTGAACGCGGTGGCTTCGATTGGATCGGATGGTTTTCTCTGGATCGTGTCGAGCTTCTGAAGGCTGGCCGTTCCGTTGATCGCGATCGTTGGCCTGACGAGGAACTTCACACCCATATCGGTTCCGGTGATCTGCGCGTTTCCGACGTTGAAGTAGGTGAGCGGAATCTGAATGCCGCCGGTCGATCCGGTGAGCGCAGCGCCAGTCTTTGCATCAAACGCCGTGGTCGGACCGCCCGCTGACGCAGGAGTAAGCGGATTCGCGATGATGACGAGCGGGCTCATGAACTTCCTGAAGTTGGAGCGATAGCCCGTGATGTCGATGAAGAGACGATCTGCGAGAACGCCTTTATAGCCGAGTTCCCATGTCGTGTTCGTCTCGGGTGAAATCGGGGCGATCGTGTTGACCACGGTTCCCGCCGCATTCTTGATCACGTATCCGTTGGGGTTTCCAAAGACGCCGACGAGCGGAGCGAAATCGGGAAAGAAGAATCCGTACTGGAGGACTGTCGGCGACTTGAACGCGCGGTTGTAAGTGACGCGGAATGTCTGGTCGTTGACAGGAGTGAAGAGCAGAGCGCCCTTCGGACTGAACTGGCCCTTGAAGAGTTCATGTTTGTCGTAACGAGCGGCGAACACAGCGCGCAGCATCGACGTAATCGGAAGGTCGGCCTGGCCGTATACACCCCGCTGGTTAGTCGTGATGTCCTTGCCGGTATTGCGATCGACGAGCCACTGACGATGGGAGCTCACGATGTCATGGCGGAACTGACCGCCATACGTGAGACGAAGACCATTCGCCTGCGGAACGACGAACGTGTTCTGAATCTCGGCTGCCATGAGCCGGCCCTCTGCGGGGAAATCCGACAGGTGTCTGACCGAATCGTCACTGATCGTCGCCGGCTGGCGCAGTCGGTTCTGGGCAAAGCCGTTGAGCTGGTACGTATCGCCCGAGAGCGACTGCGTCATGTAGGCCTGGGCGAACCAGTTCGGATGCGTATACTTGAGCTGCGCGTCGCGATACTGCCAGTTGATGAGCTGATTGCGTCCGACGCTGGTCTGGCCGATTCCATTCGACTTGCTCCCGCCCCCTGTGAGTTCGAGTCGCGAAAGGTTCGGCATGTAGTAAACGAGCGCTCCGCTTCCGCGCATTACGTCGGTGTCCCAGTTGGCGTTCAGCTCGGGTGAAGGAGGGCCGCCGGTGACAATCGGGGCGTAGATGTTCTTATTCTGGAAATCCTTCGCGCGCTGGTATTCGCCGGTGAGCTTGTAGCCGAAGTTGCCCTGGCTGAAGACGCCGGCCTGGCGGCCCTGTACGTCTACGAAGTTCCGTGCGCCACCGGCAGCTTCGATGATCGTTCCCGGGTACTCGCGCGGGTCTTTCGTGCTGAGCGTCAGTACGCCGTTCGAAGCGTCTGGTCCGTACAACGCGGAACCGGGACCGACAAGAACTTCGATCCCGGCAAGGTCAACCTTGGGTGTGGTGGTGAACGCGCCGACCGGCAGTCCGTTCTCTGGAAGCACTGCGATACGGTTGTCTTCCATCATCAGCATTCGATTGTTGAATGCCGAGTTGAATCCACGGGCGTTGATGGCGACGGCGGTGACTCCGACCTGGATGAAGTCAATTCCCTTCACTTCCTTGAGTGCCGGAGCGAAAGAGTTGCCGACCGTATTTGCGATTGCCGCCGCGTCGATGCGTGTGATGGTTGCGGGGGCGTCGGTAATTTTTTCGGCGCGACGAGAAGCTGACACGACCATTCCGCCGAGTGAGAGCGGAACTGTAGCGAGTGAGACGTCGATATGACTGTCTTCGCCGGCTTTGACGACGACTGACGGAATTACCTGTGCGCGCTGGCCGATGCGTTGGACGCGGACCTGGTATGTGCCGGCGGGAACTCCGCCGATGCTGTAGCGGCCACTGCCGTCACTGACGGAGTTGAGGCGGGTTCCGACGACGGTGACCTGGGTTCCGGCGAGAGCGGCATGCGTTGAATCGGTGACGGTTCCTGAGATCCGGCCGGTTTGAGCATAGGATCCGGATGGGGCAGCAGCGACCAGGAGCAGGGCGCTCAGCACGCCGAAAAGCGTTGGAAAGAGACTTCGTGAGCGGGTCATTCTGACTCCTCCCCGAAAGGGGGAAATGGACTGGGACGACGAGGAACGGCCGGTCGAACGGGTGCTAATACGTATTAGCGACAGACTTTTGTCAAGAAAAATCTTTGAAAACGATCAGAAGCCGAGTAAACATGCGTCTCGGAACTGCACCGCTGTTCTCTCAATACACGCGGAATTCTCGCAAATTCAGGCAAAGGAGGACACTGACCGGACGGATGGGGGAACGGATCAAAGACGGATACGACGCTGGAAGGAGGGACATCGGAAAGACCTCGAGTGCGACGCGCTTACCCGAAGCCCTCTGGCCTTCGGTTGTTTCTATCCAAACCCTGTCGTCGCCGGCATCTGAGCAGTTCCCCATCCGTCCAGTCCGTGTGCCAAACGAGCCGTGGCGTCGCGCAGACGAAAGAACGTCCGTGGCAGATTGGCTTCGAATTTCAGACGGCACCAAAGCGAACGTCTCCGACATCAAGGGAGTTCGCTGCGTAGACGAGCAGCTGGCGGCAATCCGCAAGCGATGAGATGTTCGTACAAGAACATCCGAATCCGAGTGTCAATGTCGCCCGTCATTCGTCACTAATCTCCGGGGGCGGTGCAAGAAATCAGTATCGCAAATCTCTTTCCGCTGTCAGTTTAGGATTGCACTATGCACGCGGTGCGTGAATTGCACCCGGATGATTCAAGGAACCACCACTACCGAGGATCACGATGGCTGATCGCTGGCTCATCGAGTTCGGCCCCAGCAGGGATATGATGAAAATCGTCGGAAAGGCGGGCACCCGCGCAGACGCCGCTTCAACCGCGCAGAGTCATTTTGATGCGCATCCTCACGAGCCTGAAATGGGGAGGATGGTTTTTCCGGCGGACAATCCCGCTGGTGAATACTGCTGCGCCGGCGGCTTCTACCGGATCACCCGACTTGGCTCGGGTCAGTGGAAAGCGATCGCAGACTGATACGGGGACATCCATGTCTGACGAAGTGGAGATTGCGTACGTCAGTGCCGAAGGCGTCTCGCCTCCGGCAGGACACTATAGCCAGGCCGTAAAGCACGCGGGCGTAGTGTACGTCGCGACGCAACTTCCGAAATCACCAGCCGGTGACGTGCATCCTTCTGATCCAATAGAGAAGCAGCTCGCGCAGGCCCTGAAAAATGCAAACGACATCCTGCACGCGGCCGGGACCGATCTGTCGCGGGCGCTGCTCGTCACGCTGTTCGTATCCGACATAGAGCTGTGGAGCCGAGCCAACGCGGCGTACGCCGAAATACTGGGCGACCACAGACCGGCGCGCTCGGTGGTGCCTACCGGGCCACTTCACCTCGGATATCAGGTCGCTGTGCAGGTGATAGCGGCAGCTTGAGACTGCAGTGGGCGAGCTGTGGTAATCGACACGTCAGCGCTCATTGCGATCCTGTTCGGCGAGCCCGAGGCAGGCAGGATCATTGACGCCATAGAGAAAGATCAACGCAGGCTCCTGGGTAACTCCGACCCTGGTTAAAGCAGGAGCTGATCGTCGATTGCCGGCAGCCACGAAGCCGCAGGTCTACTGCACCGCGTTGATCATGTCGAAGATCGGCAGGTACATCGAGACAACCATTCCACCGACGACGACGCCAAGGAACACAATCATAATTGGCTCGAGCAGCGAGAGCAGGTTGCTGACTGCAGAATCGACCTGCTCATCGTAAAAGTCGGCGATCTTCGACAGCATCTCGTCGAGACCACCGGTCTGCTCTCCAACCGAGATCATCGAGATTACCATGGGAGGAAACACCCCCGATTTCTTGAGCGGCGCTGCAATCGTATCACCACCGGCAATCGATGAACGCGATTCCATGATCGCATCCTGGACGACGCGGTTTCCCGCAGTTTTCGCTGTTATCTCGAGTCCGTCGAGAATGCTGACACCCGAGCTGATCAGCGTTCCCAGGGTCCGCGTGAAACGCGATACCGCCGACTTGCGAAGAACGTCTCCAAGTACGGGAACCTTCAGGAGTATCCTGTCTACCTTCAGCCTTCCGTCGGAGGTGGCTGTGTACCTCTTGAACATGACAACCGCCACTGCAATGGCGACGAGAACTACATACCAATAGTTCTTGAGAAACCGCGACGCGCCCATGACAATTCGCGTCGGCAGCGGGAGCGCCAGGCCGGCGGATGAGAACAGATTTTCGAACACGGGAATAACGAAGATAAGGAGAACGGTAACGGCGACACCCGCAACCGACATGATGACGCTTGGATAGATCATCGCGCCCTTCACTTTCCGAATGAGCGCGTCGTTCTTCTCCATGAACGTGGCAAGTCGCATGAGGATGGTGTCGAGAATACCGCCGGCTTCGCCCGCTGCGACCATGTTCACGTAAAGCGGAGTGAACGCCTGAGGATGCTTGCCCAGCGCATCCGCGACAGTGTTTCCGGATTCCACGTCGAACACGACTTTGCGCATGATCTCGGAAAGCACCTTGTTCTCGCTCTGCTCTGCGAGAATCGTCATCGCCTGAACGAGTGGAAGCCCGGCGTTGATCATCGTCGAGAACTGGCGGGTCAGAATGACGATGTCCCGCATCTTGATGTGGCCGCGCTTCGGCTTCTTTGGCGTCGTTTCATCGATCTTGACGACGTTCAGTCGCTGACGCCGGAGCTGCGCAATCACATCATCGCGTGACTGCGCCTCGAGGGTCGCGGTTCGCATCTCGCCCGCAAACGACCGGGCCGTATAAGTAAACGTCGCCATAGTGACCTTGTTGTCCGTTATCGGTGATTCTTTCGGCAGAGTCCCATCCCCTGCGCCGGCACCCCTCTCGGCTGCCGGCGCAAGTGATGAAACCAGTTACTTCTGACACGCAACTTCGAACCGCAACTACAGAACTGCTATTTCCTTCCCGACAATCCACCTGTGAGTGGGCGCGCGGCGCCCGACAGTTTTTCGTCGCCCGTGACTTCCTTTCCGATCATCCGCAGGAATTCTTCGGGAGAGCTCGTGACCTTGAGTGCGTCCTCTTCAGTGATTTCCTTCCCGACGTAAAGCGCGTACAGAGCGTCGTTAAGCGTCTGCATTCCGAACTTCTTTCCGGACTGCATTGACGAGTATATCTGGTGGACCTTGTCGTCGCGGATGAGCGCGCGAATCGCGGGTGTGACCACCAGCACCTCTGCCGCCATCGCTCGTCCACGCCCAGCTGCCTTCGGTACGAGCGCCTGAGTCACGATTCCCTCGAGCACGAACGCGAGTTGTGCCCGAACCTGTGATTGCTGATGCGACGGAAACACGTCAATGATTCTGTTGATCGCTTCGGCAGCAGAGTTCGTGTGAAGCGTAGCGAATACAAGATGACCGGTTTCCGCGATTGTCAGCGCGGCCTGGATCGTTTCAAGATCGCGCATTTCGCCGACCAGAATCACGTCCGGATCTTCACGCAAAGCATACTTGAGAGCGCTGGCGAACGACTTCGTGTCCGTTCCAACCTCGCGCTGATTGATCAGACATCCCTGGTGCTTGTGGATGAACTCGATCGGATCCTCGACGGTGATGATGTGACCCTTGCGCTCGCGATTGATCTTGTCGATGAGCGCGGCAAGGGTGGTCGATTTTCCCGAACCGGTCGGACCTGTTACGAGGACGAGACCGCGCGGCTTTTCCGCCATCTTTGCGATCGCGGGCGGGAGCCCAAGGTCCTGGAATGTCTTGATTGAAAACGGGATCTGTCTGATGACCATCGATACGCATCCGCGTTGCCTGAAGCAGTTGCCGCGAAAACGTGCAAGGCTCGCAATGCCGAACGAGAAATCGAGCTCGTCCTCCATCTCGAACCTTTTCTTTTGCTGCTCGGTGAGCACCGAATACGCGAGCTGCAGCGTGTCCTTGGGGCCGAGCATGCCGCCGGTTTGGGCGCTGACGACATCGCCATCGATACGGAGCTTTGGGCACTCGCCCGCGACGATGTGAAGATCCGAAGCTCCGACCGTGACCATCTCTTCCAGCAGGGTACGCAGATTGAGCCCCATTGCAGGTGCGGCACGGCCGGCAATTGGATGTGGCGGTGGCGCCTCGATCGCCGGCGGCGCTTTCGGCGCTACGGTTACGGGAGGCACCTGCATGGGTGCTGTCATCGCTGCGTTCTCCTGATGGATTGATGCTTCATCGTTTGTATGACGACCGGATGGGCCACAGGTAAGCAGATGGGCACAATCAGATGCTCGTCTCGCGGACAACCGAGTCCAGAGAAGCAATTCCCTTGATGACCTTGAGCCATCCGTCCATGCGGAGCGTCAGCATGCCTTCCGCAATGGCGGCAGTTGCAATCTCGGAAGCGGCGACGTTCTTCATGATCAGGCGGCGAAGGGTCTGGGTCATATTCATCGTCTCGTACAGTCCCTGCCGTCCCTTCAGTCCTGTGCCCTGACATGCCTCGCAGCCGGTTCCCCTGAAGAAGGGCAGATCGCCGATCCGCGAGTCGAGCGTGACCTTGGCGATGAATGGTGCCGCATGCTTCGTCGCCCGCGGCTTCGCGTCGGCAATTGCCAGGTCGCTGAACTTGAGGTCCCGCATCGTCATGTCACTGTTGACCTTTGCGACCGCGAGCTCTGCATCTTCGGGCACGTACTTCTGGGCGCAGTGAATGCAGATCTTGGGGACAAGTCGTTGCGCAACGATCAGGTTGATGGCAGACGCAACGTTGAAGCTCTCGATTCCCATGTCGAGCAAACGCGTCACCGTTTCAGGAGCAGAGTTCGTGTGAAGCGTCGAGAGAACCAGGTGACCGGTAAGCGCCGCTTTCGTTGCAATACTGGCAGTCTCGAGATCGCGTACCTCGCCGACCATGATGATGTTCGGATCCTGTCGAAGAAAAGCGCGGAGTGCAGCCGCGAATGTCATTCCGACTTCGGAGCGAACGAGCACCTGGTTGATGCCGAAGAGGTTGTACTCGACCGGATCTTCGGCGGTCATGATGTTGACGTTGACGCTGTTCACTTTCGAAAGCGCTGAATAGAGCGTCGTCGTCTTTCCGGAACCCGTTGGACCGGTGACCAGCACCATTCCGTAAGGGTTCGCGATCGCATCCAGAATCTCTCTCTCGGCCCGCGGCTCGATGCCGAAGCCCTGGAGGTCGAGATTGAGATTTCCCTTGTCGAGAATCCGGAGCACGACCTTTTCACCGAACAGCGTTGGCAGCGTCGACACGCGATAATCGATGACGCGGTTCAGGATCTTCAGCTTGATGCGTCCGTCCTGAGGAATCCGGCGCTCCGAGATATTCAGGCTCGCCATGATCTTGAAGCGCGAAATGAGCGCCGACCGCAGCTTGAGTGGCGGCTTCATGATTTCCTGGAGCACGCCGTCAATCCGATAGCGCACCCTGAGCTCGTGCTCGAAGCATTCGAAGTGGATGTCCGACGCACCGCGCGCCACCGCGTCGGTCAGCAGCGCGTTGATGAGCTTCACGACTGGCGCGTCCTGCACGGCGATCGCCATTGCCGCGGCCGTCATGTCCTCGTCTATCTGCTCGACGAGCTCGACATCGCCATCATTCAGCTTGGTGATGTCCTTGAGCAGCGACTCCATCTGTGCTTCGTTCGACTCGTAGTACCGCTCGATGGCATTGCGGAGCGTGTACTCGCCTGCGATGACGGGAAAGATGTCGCAGCGCGTGATGAACTTCAGGTCTTCGAGAAGACTCGCTCCGGTCGGATCGGCCATCGCGACTGTGAGTGTGCGTCCGTCGCGCTTGAGCGGAAGCACGAGGTGCTTCGTCGCCATCTCGTTCGGGATGAGACGTGCGATCCTGGGATCGACTTCGAAATTCGAGAGGTCAACGGCTGGCATGCGGTACTGGCGAGCCAGCATCCTCGTGAGGTCGGTTTCCTTGATATAACCGAGCGCGACGAGGTTGTAGCCGATGCGAGTACCGTTTTCCCGTTGTTCCTGGAGCGCGAGGTTCAGCTGATCGCGCGTGATCAGCCCCTCGCGAACAAGCAAGTCACCGATTTTCTCGGCGATGATGGCTGGTGCTGTCAAGCTTTTTTGTCTCCCCGACGAGGTCGTCGCCTGCTTTTCTGCGAAGCGGACGAGCCAGATGATGCTGTGGGGGAAAGACGCGGAACGAGGGAAAAGGTTACGCTGGAGTCGAGCCTTGCCGCGAGTTTTGGTCCAATGCCACGAACTCGCTCGAGCTCTTTCAAGCTACCGAAAGGGCCGAGGCTGTCGCGATCGGCGACGATCCGCTTCGCGATGGCGGGGCCGATGCCGCGGAGTGACTCAATCTGGTCAGCCGATGCGATGTCGAGGTCGATCCTGGAGGACACCGGGGCGATCTCGACTTTGGTTACTGCGCGGCCTTTGCTTTTCTTTGGTTTTTTTCCTTTCGATTTTTTGCCTGATTTGCGAGCCGATTCGACGGCATCGATTTGTGCGTCAATCGCCGCACGTGCTTCCCTGTCGGCCGGCGCGCTGCCACCAACAGCTCTCGCCACACGCATTCCTCCGCCCAGCACGATGACTGCGCCGAGGAATAGGAGAGCTTTTCGTTCGCCAGGGGTGGGCATCCGGAGAACTTATTCCCCATTGCCCGATCGCTTAGACCGGATCGCCGCATGTGTCATCAGCTCCGTTCGCCGGACACAAAGCAGAACTACCGTTTAACAACGGCAGTTCCGTTCTTACCTGAGCAGCGCCTCCGCCACATCTCCAACAATTGACAATGACTTCGCCGAGATCTTATCGAGTGTATCTGTCGGCCGGTGATGATAGGGATAGTCGATATCGATGACGTCGATCACCCTCATGCCTGCCTTGATTAGTGGAACATGATCATCGGTAACTCCGGAATTCTGCACAGGAAGAAACACGTCATCGTGCCCGAGGTCCTTCGCCGTCTGCCATACTCGGTCCACGACTTCCGGCGCTGCATCCATCGAGATCGGCTCTTTTTTGATCGCAAGATCGGAGTCACCAATCATGTCCCACAAAACTCCGAAGATCGGCTTATAGCCTGGATCGACAGGATGCGCCGCGAAATAGGCCGAACCGATCAGAACGTCTGCGAGCTTTTCATCGAATGCCCCATAGTCTTCCCCGTCGACGAACAGCAGATCCACGCCCTGCGACGGCGGGTTTTTCTTCAATGCGTCACCGAGCGCAACAAAAAGCCCCACTCCTGATGCGCCGTCGTTGGCCCCCGGCATGGGGAGCAGACGTTCGGCGGGGGTTTCGCCGGAATCGCTGATCGGACGCGTGTCCCAGTGCGTTACATAAAGGATGTGGTCTGCGGAGGCGGGTTTGAACCGGGCAATGATGTTTCGCATCGGCAGCGACTTTCCGTCTTGCGTCACGTGAGTCCAGCTTTGAACGATTACCGTGTCGGCGCGCTGCCTCATCTGCTGGATGATCCAGTCACCAGCGCGCTGAGCTGCCTCCGTCCCCGGGGCTCGCGGGCCGAAATCGAGCTGTGCCTTCGCATATCCGATCGCGGCCTGACCGTCGAACTTCCCGGCACTTGCCTGGCGCTCGCCGCGGCAGCTCGACACGATCAACAGACAAAGGGCCAGGCACGCGGTCGTTCCAGCCGCTTTCGCCGTGACCCGCGACTTCGACTTGGTCACTTCAGATCTCCACCAAAGAATTGTAGATGCAGAATGGCACTCAATACCGTTTGCGTGAAATTGCGATTCAGATTCTTGTCGAAGCTCTCGACGCGTGAAAAGACAAAGCTCGACGAGAGGTTTTCAGCCACGTCAGTATCGGCGCTGAAACTGAAAGCCCGCCGGCCGTTGTCGGTCAATCGACTCTCCCTGCTCAGGGCCAACGGATTGAGGACGAAGTTATTACCATGCGTATTCTGGTAGCTGACACGCGTTCGAATATCGCTCTTCAGCTTCCAATCCGGCGGAACTGCCCATGGCTTAGCGAGTTCCACGGTGATATCGCTGTTCGCATCTTTCGAGCTCAATCCCGGGCGCTTTTCAAGGCGTTGCGAGAATGCGTACCCCATATTCGCCGAAAGTGGCTTCGCTCCCGCGAATACGAGCGCCAGGTTTACAGGGTAGCTCCTCACGAGTGTCTCGGCCCTGTCGATGAGGGACGACGGCAGTCCCTGGACAACGCCGTCAGCCGTTAAGGTCTGGACGGGGATGAACTCGGGCTCCCGCGTATTGATCTGGCGCGTCTGAACTGCTCGCGCGCTTCCGCCGATGGTCGAGACAACCCTTCTCAGCCGGTCGGGCTTCATGCTCCAGCGGAGAGCCAGGTCCGGAAAGACGACCTGCGTACCGTCCGTTATCGCCTGAGTTTCATCGATCCGCCGCGTCCAGTTCCGCGCGCTGATCAGCTGGTATCGGTTGGCAATGCTTGCCCCAAGCGGCAGGAGTATGGTGTGATTGGCCGAGAGCTGGTTGATCAGTCCGGCACTTGTCGCGGAACTGCCGCCGATCTCCTTGAAGCGGTCGATGCCGCCAAACGCAAACTGATATGACAATGGAGCAGAGAAAGGGCTTTCGTCGAACACAGACAAGAGACTTCTATTGTAGTTGACGTCAATCGGCTGCACTGAAGTCAATATTCGTCTCATGAAACTCGTGCTGTCGAAATACAATTCGGCAGCCCGCGGAAGGTCGAGAGTCACTCCAGCGGCTGTAGTCTGCGAGCTGCCAAGCCGGCGCGGCAGCTGAAGCCTGTTAACCGAGTCCTGAATGTGAAGAAAGCTCAGCGTATTCGGGTCACGCAACATGTTGTACGAGCTTCCGAAATCCAGTCGCGGCCGCACCCATGCGGAGAAACGTGGCGAATAAGTAAAGCCGGCCTGAAGATCGCGCTCGCGCTCCAGTCCGGCATCAGCGCCAAATATTCTCTGCCGATCTGTGCCGGTGATGATTCCAAGCGGAGTATTGTCGCCGTATCCGCGCAGGTCTCGAATCGAATTGAAGTCGAAACGACCTGACAGAGTCTTTGATGGGCGAAGTTGGAACGAGGTTCCGTTGCGCCACGTGCTGGTGAGGCCTGCAATGTGGCGTGGGATGTCGTCGAACGCGGCAGCGGGCTTGAGAAACGCCGATCGATCATCACTTCCTCTGCTGAATACGCTCGTAACATGAAGCTCCGCCGGTGACCAGCGAGACAGACCCGGCAATAGGGCTCGAGACAGGTTGTAATCGAGACCCAAAGTCAGGTTGCTTGCCTCGCCGTCGGCGTATTCGCTTCGCGCGTGTCCCGACGTGTAGGTACCTGCGAACGACAGATTGTTAAGCACCGGCGCAAAGCGCGAATCTTCGAGCGGAGCCGCCCGTGCGAGCCCGAACGTCACGGATGTCGCGGCTGATCGCGGTGTTCGCAACCCATCGATTACGTCGCCCTGGATATCGGTGCGTGATACGAACACCGGATCGCTGGAAGCGCTCGCGTAATTGAACGACACGGGAATCGACACATTCAATGCGCGCGGCAGCAGCTTCTCGACGTGAAAAGCCGAGCTGATGTTCAGACTGTTGTCAGTGAGGTAGCTCGGTGCCTCGGCGAGCTGGCGGAAATTGGGATCGCGACGACTGGCGTTGAGCCGAATATCCGCAAAGTCGCTGGCGAGAATCGACACCGAGGCCTGGCCTGCAAAACCCGCTGCGTCCACGACGCCGCCAAGTCGAATATCATCGACCCATACTTCGACGGTATCACCGGGAGCGACTGGCCGCGACGAATTGCCGACAGCCGTTCGAATCATTCCAACCGATAGCTCCTGGACCGCGGCGAGGTTTGGCGGTGTGATTCCCGGATCCGACGTGTATGCAATGTATCCGTCCGAACAAGCCACATACCTCACACCGCCTGACGGCAGCGGAGTCGCGGCGATGAGCGCAGAGTCGAGCCCGGTGCAGGAATTCTTCGAAACGCCCTTGAGGTACGAGTTTTGAATCTCAGCCCGGAGATTGAACAGCTTTACAAAGTCGACTTTCACCTCGGGAAGCCACGCTGTCCTGTCGCTGCCGCCATTCAACGGAGTTCGATACAGATAGAAGTTGTTCGGATCACGCCCGATCTTGACGAAGAATTGCATGTCGCCGTTTTCGCCCCAACCGTTGCGCACCCCGCGCGCCCACAGTCGAAGCTCCTTGTACGACATGAAGCTTTTCTCTCCTTCAGGGAATCTGAAATACGCCTCGGCCCTGTCGAATCGGTTGAGATTCCCCGCCGTGAGTCTGAGTGACCGTTCATTGATCTGAACGCGACTCGTCTGGAAGTTGCTGCGCTTCGTATCCGGCTCATCGATTACTCCCGGCGGCGACTCATAGCTGATTCCTCCTGGCAGTCCACGATCCTGGGTGCCGATGACCCCAGCGTTCACGAACCCTGAACCGGTGATATCGGACCCGACGCCTCGTAATCCCGAATCAGATCGCTTCAGCCATGGCGCGCCGGTCAGTCGCAGCCGAGCGATCGGAACCTGCGTGAACTCGCCGTCGCTGATGTTCCCCGAGATCATTGTTACCCGCATTGCCCTGATACGACGCAGCAACGGCGAGCCGAGTGAGTCTGACGGGCTACGGAATGGAATGCGAAACAGCACCCAGCATTCCTGTTCGGGGCTTGGGCCCACCACAGTTTTCGGCGACTGACCGCAAACCCCGATGCGGGTGTAACTGCTCGTGTCCGCCATGTTGACGACGTAGCGTCGCAACTGCTCGGAATTTCGCTCGGCAGTCGTGAGGTTCAGAACATTGTCGTTGTCGATATCCTCGTCATCGAGGCGGTTGTTGCCGACGGTGCAGTTCGTCCGCGAGTCGCCAAGCAGTTGGATGAACGAATAGCCTCCGTGGCACGTGGCGAAGTTTCCAACGACTTCTCTTGTCGGCGGCAAACCGGGCAGAGTGTCGGTTACAACGTTGATCGCGCCGGCAATATCGCCGGCAAGTCCCTTGTCGTTGACGCCGGCGTTGAATGCCCGTGAAAATGGATCCCGCTCGCTGTCGAGCCGGTCGATTCCCTCGATCTGCTTTCCCGTGTAGAGAGTATCGAGGCCTGCATTCGTCCCGTTGGCGAGCTTCACGCGAAGTGTATCCGGGGCAAACGCAACGGTGTTTTCCGAAACGTCACCAAAATCGAGCACCACCACCGGGTTTCTGCCGCGACGTGCGGCAGACACGGGAATGCGTGCCCAGAATTCGATATTCTCGATTCGGGAGAGATCAGAACCGCTCGGTCCAAGCGGCGTTCGAATCGACCGCCACCTTCGGCCAATCGGCGTTTGGCTTACCGTCCACTGAAACCCGCCCTGTCCTCGCAGCCCGCCAACGGACAACGGATAGAGCGTCATCCACAGCAACGGCTCGGGCGCTGAAATGCCGGTGCCGATGATGTTGGTGAGAGGGTCGATGTCTTCGATTCTCGGACGAAATGGTTTCCCCGTTGCGTCGAGTCCGTCACTCTGCCACGCCATCGTCGCAGCGCGATTGAGGTCGAGCACGCTCGAGCCCAGCTGTGCCGGAATCAGGCGGCCGAGTGCGGGCTGGCTGCTGTAGTACCACTGCACGTCGGAAAGCGGGACAGTGATGCCGCCCTCGCCCTCGAAAGATTCGAGATATGCCTGACCCGCAGCGTTGGTCTTCGGCCGACTCGCGGCGAACTCACCGCTCACGTTGATTCGCGACGGCACTGTCGTTTGACCGAATGGCAAATGCGAGACAAGCGAAGTGAGAGGGTTCGCGTCGAAGCCGAATTGCGCGGTCACTCCGGCGACAAGCGACGCAGCCGGCTCGAAGCCAAGAGGTGGGCGGGTAAATGTGCTGTTCTGTGTCTGGGAGATCGCGGTGAAGCTGAGGCTTCCGTTCGTCATCGGAATCTCCGCGGTAGCTCCGAGAATAGACGTCGGAGTTTCGGCAAATACGGGATTTTCTTCGAACTGTACCGAGACCTGTCGCGGTCGAGGAAACAGCGTATCCGGCCGCGAAAACGTCACTCGGCCAAGGTCGTAATCAACGGTATAGTCGCTTCCGCGCGAAAGCTGAATTCCATCGACAAGGAGTCGTTCTGAATTGGGGCGCACCTGGATGGATCCCAGCATGAGCGTGCCGCCCTCGCCGCTTCCCTCTGCCTGGTACTTCACTCGAATGTGGTAGACCGACGGTGGTCGTTGCGCCGTCCTCAGATATTCCGACGGCGTGGTGTAGATCGTATCGTTGGTCGGATTGGCGGGACCTGCCAGCCCATTCCCGGCAAATGGCCGAAGTGACGGAAACACGAGAAAATGATCGCGAATCACATGCGATGCCGACGCACCAAGGCTCAGCTCGAAATTCGGATCTGAAGGTCGCGGCCACAGCCGGTTTTCGATGTCGAATGTCGACGTGTTCGTTTTCTGGGCGAGGCCGAAAAGCTGGAGATAGGTATTTGCGCCCTGGGGAGACGAGTCGGTCGGCTTCTCCTGATCATCGCTGGTTCCGGTGACCACTTTGACTACGACGCTTGGCCGCAAAAGCTCAGGTCCGCCGACACGATACACGCTGCGTATCTCGCGCTCAAATGCGGGCTGGCCCGGAGTGACCTGCGGATCCCATAGCAGGTTGGCGAACTGCTCTGTCTGCGACCGAAACTCGAGGTCGGGAGTTCCGCCTGTCGAAACGTGAATCGTGTCCTGTCCGTTGATGCGCACCCGGTACGCGACGACAAGCCGCTCGTTGTTCAATGAAAGAGGCCGGACGAGGGCTACCCATAGCTGCGAGGGATCGATGTAGTAGTCGATCCCTTCACGAAGGCGCTCGTACACGGGACCGCGTCGTGAAAGCGGATCGCCGAGTATGCGGAACTGTGGTCCGCTGGGATTCGGTGGTTGTCCGCCGATCAGCAAACGATACAGAAATACTTTCGTTGGCCTGAGAGTATCCGGCAGCGACCTCGCCAGAAATTCCATTCGCCGGCTGTCGAGGATGTCGATATTGGGATACGACGGGCCGAGAGCGCGCGGCGAGACTGTGAAGAAGAAGCGGCGCTGCTCGAACTGGTGATCCTCTATCCGCCGATCGACGGCCGACAAGGTGCGATTGCCGACCGTGAAAACCCGGTCGCTGACGATGTTGCCCTTTTGCTGGGCGACGATACCCCTGAGTCGGGCAGCGCCAACCTTTGCGATTGCCTGCAGTCCATAGTTTCCGCTCGGGATGCCGGCGGTGATGAACCGCGACAAGGGCGGCTGAAACGTGACGTTGCCGAGCTCGATGCGCTGGATGAGCTCGTTCGATTTTCCTTCGTAGTTGACGGAGATGTTGTTCGATCCGTCGAACTCCCTCTGAGTGTCATAATCCACATCGACGTGGATCCTGTCGGCAACGACGCCGCCCGATTTCGCGTTGAACTGGAAGTCTGAGATCGGCAGAAAATTGCTTTGGCAGTCGAACACCTGTTGCACCGACACCACGGCGCACCGCTCATTCTGGTTCTTCTCGGCCCTCAGCTCCATTCTCGCGTTCAGCTCGAGCGTCAGATCGGAATGCTCGGCTATGATGTCGCCGGCTTTTTCCGCAACTTTTCGCTGCGACTTGTCGGGAGGCCCAACTGCAAATGAAGGGGGAGCCGCCGAGGTTGCGAAGGTCGATGCGGCGACCTGTCCCCATACGGCCTGGATGATCGACCGCATGTTCTGCTGAAATGCAGTTGCGCGGGCGGCTTCGATCTGGGCTACTGCTCTCCGGTAGCTTTCGCGATCGGCGCGAGAAAGGACCGTTGGCAGGCGTACCGTTAGCGAATCCGCTCCGAGCTGAATCAGAACGCGAGGCCTTGAAGTCGTGTCGCGCGGAGCTGGCGCCACCACGGTGTCTCGCTCCGGAACTTGAGCGCGAACCCTGGAAGGGAGCGCGGCGAGTACCGCCAAGGCGCACAAAAAGACCCGGCGGTGTATGACGAGTGCGCGCCTTCGCGGCGCACTCAGTGAAGGGTCACAGGCGCTACGGTCCCCCGTATATTTCACCCGGTGAAGATACTCCACAAATACGTCCTCAAGGAGCACCTGGGACCGCTCGTTTTTGCACTCACGGCGCTTACTTCGCTGCTGTTACTGCAATACATCGCCAAGCGGTTCGGCGATCTCGTGGGCAAGGGATTACCCTGGAGTGTCATCATGGAATTCCTCGGCTTGTCCATTCCGCTTACTGTCGCGCTTTCCCTTCCCATGGCTGTGTTGGTGGCAACGCTGTATGCGTTCAGTCGGCTCGCGGCGGAAAACGAAATCACTGCGATGAAAGCCAGCGGCGTTAGCCTTCGAAACGTTCTCACCCCCGTTCTCTGGGCGGCGCTCGGCGTGACGATCTTCATGGTTGGGTTCAACGACCAGGTCCTCCCTCGTGCAAACCACAAGCTCCGGACATTGCAGGGAGATATTGCGCAGAAGAAGCCGACGTTTGCCCTCAGAGAACAGGTGATCAACGAAGTCAGCCCCGGAAAACTTTACCTTCGGGCCGGCCGCCTGTCGCAGACTTCGAACACAATGAGAGAGATCACCATCTACGACATGGGTGATCCCACGATTCGCCGCACCATCTACGCTGACAGCGGCAACATGACAATGACGCCGGACCAGCAGGATCTCCAATTAACCCTATACAGCGGTACTGTTCAGGATGTTCCTACCGATCACATCGAGCAGCTCCAGCGACTGTATTTCACCACGCAGAAAATTCGCGTAGCCGGAGTCGGCAACGCGTTCCAGAAGACCGTCAACGACAATTACAAGGGAGAGCGCGAGATGTCGGTTTGCGAGATGCAGCGCAACGCTGTTTCCTCGCATCATCAGTTCGTCGAGGCGCTGAAGGAATACCGGACTAACGTAGTACTCGCGAAGAAGCGCGGCGTCAAGCTGTCAAAGGAGGCGCTCACCACCAAAACGAAGGAGCCCATTACGGTCGGAGTCGGGCGAGTGTATTGCAAGTTTCTCGCGCAACTCAAGATCAAACAGCTCCTCGCGGAAGAACCGACGATACGAAAGATCTTACCCCAGGATACAACCCAAAAAGCGAAAGCAGACACGGCGGTCAACGCGGTTACCAAACCGAAGACCGACTCGATTTCAGGCATGACCAGCGTTCAGACCAAGCCCGTGACGCCGGCGACCGCCGGGACTCCGACCGGAAGGACCACTGTTGGCGGAGTGCTTTCGGTGCCAGGAGCCAGGAACAATCTCTCCACGCTTCAGAAACTGGCAAAGCCTGCCAAGCCGGCGTTGCCACCCGTAACAGCGGTTAAGGGCGACACAGTTCCGCCCGGACCTGCAATCCCGAACGAAGTCATTCCCGGCCAGGTGGAATCGGCACGTCTTCGGCTGATAGACTCGCTTCGCAACATCAACCTCTACGAAGTCGAGATTCAAAAGAAGTTTGCGCTGGCGGCGGCCTGCTTCATCTTCGTGCTCCTCGGCGCGCCGATCGCACTTCGTTTTCCGCGCGGCGGAGTCGGCCTGACGATCGGCGTGAGTCTGGTGGTGTTCGGCCTTTACTACGTAGGTCTCATTGCCGGTGAGTCGCTCGCAAGACGCGGAATGATTCCACCAGTTGTCTCGATGTGGCTGGCGAATCTCGTATTCGGCACTATCGCGTTGAGCCTGCTCGCGAGGATGGGTATGGAGAGTGGATCGTCGAGAGGCGGCGACATTCGCGAGGTCTTCGACAACATCCGTCAAAAGCTCAAGCGAAAACGCTCTCGCCCGGCAGTTCCAGGCGAACTGATGCGGAACGTGGAATCGTGAGAATCGTAAGGCCGCTGGACCGGTATGTATTCTCGGAGTGGTTCAAGATTTTTCTCGCGACGTCTCTGGGATTTCCTCTCCTCGTCATTCTCTTCGACGTAACGGACAATCTCGACAAGTACATCGCGCGCAAGTTGCCGCCGGGCGACATAGCGCTCAGCTACATCTACGGATTGCCTGATTCGGTCTTTCTCATCCTTCCCGCCGCTGTTCTCTTCGCGACGGTTTTTTCGATTGGCGGATTCACCCGGCACTCCGAGATCACGGCAGCCAAAGCGTCCGGGGTGAGCTTCTACAGATTCATCGCCCCCATCTTTCTGGGAGCGGCGATCGCTGCTGGACTTGGGCTTGCCCTTGGAGAGTACGCCCCGCGGGCGACCCATCGGAAACTTCAGCTTCTCGAGCGCGAAACAGTCTCTTCCCGCAGCGAGCGATACAACTTTGCATATACGGCAGATGCGGGCAGAGTCTACAAGGTGCAGGCCTTGCATGTGCTGGCCAACGGAATCGACGGGATGACAATAGAGCGAAAGGGAAACGGACCCGCTTATCCCTCGTACGTACTGTCAGCCGCCGATGCCCGCTTCAAGCCAAGGAAAGGTTGGACGCTGAGCAGGGGCACGATGCACGTCCTCACCGATTCGCTCGAGGACATCACCTACTCTTTTGACTCCGCGCGCGATAACCGGTTCGCGGAGCGTCCACAGGATCTGATGCTTCAACCGAAGGCCCCGCAGGACATGGATTTCCAGGAGCTTGGACGTTTCATCCAGGCGATGGAGCGGTCCGGTGCAGATGTCAACCAGCTGAAGGTCGAGCAGATGCTGAAGATCGTTATCCCGATAACGAGCCTGATCATCCTGCTGTTCGCGGCTTCTCTTGCGACAAGCACGCAGCGTGGCGGAGCCGCATATGGAGTGGGGCTGGCGCTCGGCACCACTGTGGTCTTCATTTTTCTCGTGCAGCTGACCAAGGGAATGGGAGCAAACGGCCTCGTGCCGCCGGAAATCGCGGCGTGGACGCCAAGCATCGTGTTCGGTGTTCTTGGCGCCGTTCTCTTCGCGCGGGTGAGAACCTGACTTTCCACAAGACGAAGTCTCTTTTCGCGAGAATCGGCGAGCGCGGGTACTTCATGCGCGACATCGGCCGAGCGCTGGGTGATCCAAAAACCTACGCGGCCGAGACCGTCCGGCAGATGCGGAATATCGGTGTTGACTCCCTCCCGCTTGCAGCGATCGTCGCGGCGTTCATCGGCGCGGTCACTGCAATTCAAACGAGGTATCAGCTCTTTGGCGGAGTGCAGCTTTCGGTTGTTGGTCTCATCTCCCGACAGTCGATCATTCTCGAGCTAGGTCCCCTGCTCACTGGACTTGTTCTCACCGGAAGGGTCGGCGCGAGAATCACAGCAGAAATTGGAACGATGCGGGTGACCGAGCAGATCGACGCCCTCGAGACGCTGGCGTATGATCCCATCGGCTACCTCGTTGTGCCGCGATTACTCGCTGCGATCATCATGATTCCTATGCTGACGATTCTCGCCAACGCGATTGGCGTCGGCACCGCGTTCGTTACCGCCATTTTTGCAACCGATGTTACATCGACTGCATTTTCGGAAGGATTGCGACTCGCATTCGGGCCGTTTCAGATCGTCTACAGCATCATCAAGGCGACGATCTTCGGCGCAGCGATCGCTTTTTTCTGTTCCTACGAAGGCTACAACACCACTGCCGGAGCTGAAGGAGTCGGACGCAGCACCGCGCAGGCAGTGGTCGTCACGTCGGTCGCGATTCTCGTGCTCGACGCGCTCACTGCAATCCTGCTCGCACCCTACCTACAAGCATGAAGAAACGCGACGACGTACTCGTTGGAATCGTAATGGCGGTCGCAATCATCGTTGCGATCCTCGGCTCACTCTGGCTGGCGAGAGGGGGACTGTCCAAGGGCTACGCGCTCTATGCGAAGTTCCCGTGGTCATCAGGCCTGAAACAGGGGCAGCCGGTTCTGCTCGCCGGTGTGAACGTGGGCTACGTGGATCAAGTCGAGCTTCGCCAGGACGGCACTGTTCTCACGACGTTCCGCGTCGGCAAGAATTATAAGGTTCCGCAGGGGACCATTGCGACGGTGATCCCTAACGGAATCTTTGGAGACATGGCGATTGCGCTCACGCCCAAGCGCCCTAATCCTCTGTCGATCCCGGCGAACGACACCATTCCTGTTGGACCCAGCGCACCGGGAATTGCCGAGCTGACGAGCAAGGGCGATTCGATCGCGACATCAGTGAACTCAATCACCACGGCGCTGAACAAGGAGCTTGTCGCGTCTGGCGGAGTCGCCGACCTGCGGAAGACGCTTGCGTCGTCGAATGCGCTGATGCTCAGCATGAACCGCCTGGTGGCCGAATTCAGCTCCGTTGCCGCGGAACAGAATCGTCAGCTGACGATGACCCAGGTATCTCTGCGCAAAGCGACGTCGGGTGTCGATTCAGCGAAGATAGATTCGACACTAAAGAATGTTCGGCAAACATCCGAGAACTTTGCGGTTTTGTCCGCCGACTTCAAGCAGACCAGCGCCAAGCTCGATTCAGTGATTGCGAAGGTGAACAGCGGAACGGGATCGGTGGGTCTGGCGCTGAACGATCCGGGGGCCTACAACGATGTGCGCTCGCTGATTGCGCACATGGATTCGATCATGGTCGATTTGAAAAAGAATCCGAGACGATACATCAATCTCAAGATATTCTAGGCGGCGCAGAGAACTTCTTTTGACACAGAGACCACAGAGACCACAGAGCAAACGAAGATTCTGAGACATGAAGACCTTTGCCTCACTCTGAGAGACTTCGTTTTTAGGTTACAAGACGGAACAAACGGCAGGAAAAACTGGCGTTGGGCGAAACAGAGGCTGAATTCGGGAGAAAGGCAAGCTTCGACCACAGACAAACTGCGGTGGCAAAACGAGCCTTTTCTGTGGTCTCCGTGTCAAACGCGGTCTCTACCTCTGCGCGCCGTGCCACCTCGTCCATACTACTATCGCCGCGCAGTCATTTGGTTCGGGGCTGAACTCTGGTGGAACGGTAGCGATGCCATGGTAAACCTCCATCGCCTCGATATCGAGGGGACTCAGGGAGGAGTAATCCCGAAAGGCATCGTGACTGCGAATGCCGTCGATGTATACGTTCACCTGCTCGCAACGCAGGAATTGCACGAACGGCGTCATGCCGCGGTAGCGGATACGCACGCCGGTGACGAGGCGGAGCAAGTCCTCGGACTTTTGGGCCTGCCGCTTATCGATGTCTTCGCGAGTCAGAAATGTCCCATTTCCTCCCGCGCGTCGTCGGTAGAAATCGTCGAACCTGCCAGTCTTGGCGTAGCGCTCCGGCTTGAGCTCGCGCGCGCGCACGACGACTTTCTTGAGATCCGTGAGGGGCAGGAGCTTGTAATTTCCGTCAGCCAGCGTCCCGGGAGTCACTGATATGGGGATTGTCAGCTCGGCGAATCCTAGATGGCGCACTCTGAGGACTGCTTTCCCGGCAGGGACTGCGAGGAGAGCAACTCGCCCGCTTCCGTCGGTACTTCCGCGCAGCGACGTCCCTACCACCTGAACGTCTGCGCCCTCCAGCGGGCGACCAGCGGTGTCGGTGATAAATGCTACGACGATGGACGCTTCATCCCTGATCTGTTGAGTGCGTGCTGGGCCTGGATAGGCGGCAAGGGCGATTCCGAGAGCGAGCGTAGCGCGCCTCAGCGTGAACAGTCTTGCGGAACCGCGTTCGGGGACTGTCATATGCGGCTCGACCTCGGGACGGGATCGTGTACTTCAATTAAGAGTAGGTAACGGACCGGCGACTGGCAACAGCGTTTCCGCGACCACCATGAAGTTGTTCCGTCAAGTGCCGATAGAGGGAGAAATCAAAGCGGGCACGGACTTTCGTCCGTGCCCGCCCTGTACAGCTGTACAGCTTAGAAGCTAACGCGCGCGGAGAGCTGCATCCTCCAGTAGTTCGAGACGAAGTTGCCGACCCGGTAAGGGCTAAGCGTACCCGTCTTGTCCGGATCCAGCGTGCGGTAGTTGAACGTCACTGTTGGTACCGCCGTTGCCGGGTCGGTGCTCGAGGTGGCCGTTTCCGACAGAAGCGTCAGGTTGTTGAACGAACCGTACGGGCTGACCTGCTGCTGCCCCCAGTTCTTGTTCAGAAGATTGCCAAAGTTGAAAATGTCGAGCTGAAGAGCAACCCGCTGCCCCGCCGACACGAGCGGTATGTCCTGGCGCAACGAGAGGTCGACGTTGTTGGAAAAAGGCAGTCTGCATGAGTTACGCTCGAGAATCTTTCCGCGCGATGAATTCAGGCACGGCGTCTTCGAGATGAGCTGCTCAAAGGCGGCGGCCTGGTCTGTGGCGCTCAACGATTCACCCGAGAAGGTTGCAGTCGCAAACCGGATCTGGCTTGCGTCGTTGACGTCGGTCGGAACATAGATCAGGTCGTTGCCGACGATACCGTCGGCATTCATGTCACCGCGGCCGCTGGATCCGCCATATACGTAGTCGTGCGGGCTGCCGGACACTCCCTGATATGAGAGCGTGATGTCTGTGCCAAGGCCTCGCGCCCAGTCGCTGTTGATCAGTCTACCCCAGCCAACTGTCTTCGTCACAAACGCACTGACCTTGTGCGGCTGATCAAACAGGGAAGTGGCGGTTGTTGGAGTTTCCTGCGGCGTGTTGGCGCCAATCGTTCGACCAAACGACCAGTTGGAAATGTGCGTGCTGGACGTGAAGCTCTGAACGTCATACGCGTGGCCATAATTGTATGCGACGAGTGCCTCCCAGCCATTTGAATAGCGCTTTCTGAGCTGGCCAGTGAGGTTGTATGCGTAATCCTTGTTCTGATTCTCGATGTCGATAGCCGTGCTGAAGCGGGAAGTTCCACCGTTCGCAACAACAAGCGGCGGTCTGTCGGTCGTCGCAATTCCCGTCGTGGCAAACGTGCCGTACACTTGCCGACCGTGGCTATCTGTGGCACGCGGCGCAGCAAGGTTGCGATTCACGAAGAACAGCTGATTCAGCGTTTTCGAGTAAAGCCCTTCGACACTGGCAACGAGGTTGCCGGGAAGTACGCGATCAAAAGCAAGGTTCGCGCGCATCGGCTGCGGGAACTTGATATTCTTGTCGAGAAAGCTCACGTCGCCGATTGGCTTGGCACCCTGACCATTGGCGCAGGTGGTGTACCTGGTCGGATCGACGTTAAAGACAGGAGCGGGGTTCGCTGCGTTGCCGAAGCCCGAACCGCACTGAAGGAACGTGATGATGTTTCCGTTCTGCGCATACGCGTTTTCAAGCCAGACGTACGGCGGTGTTCCCACAAAAAGACCAATTCCGCCGCGAAGCTGGTTGATCTGGTCGCCAGTCACGTCAAGGTTGAACGATGCACGCGGCGAGAACTGCAAAGCGCCCTTCGGCGTCTGGTGACCCGGGTAGGCTGAGTCAATTGCCGGGGCGTACGAATTGTCCGTCAGGAAGTTGCTCTTGTCCCCACGAATTCCAAGCGTGACTGTCAGCTTCGGAGTGGCAGTCCACGTATCCTGCGCATAGAAAGCCGACTGAAGCGCGTTGAAGTACACGTTCGGGTCGGTCCCGGCCGGGTTGCCGCCGAGAATGAATGCGCGACGGAAGCCGTTCGCCGTACCTGACTCGAAACTTGCGATATCAGCGAACGTCCAGACGCCGAGGCTGCTCTGGGAGAACAGGTTACGAATCTTCACGTACTCGTTTCTCGTGCCGACAACAAAGCTGTGGCTGCCGCGGGGAATCGTGAAGTTGTCTGTGAACTCGTACGTATCAGCGTCCAGCTCATTGCCCTGGGAAAACTGGTCAGTCCCGGCGATGATTCGATTGCTCGTTCCCGGTACATTGATAGTGACCTGCGGGAAAGGATCACCGTTTGCCGTACGACGATCACGCACTCGCGTGATGCCACCGAAGGCTTCGTTATTCATGCCATTCCCGAAATTCGAGAACAGCTGCAAAACAGGCGCCAATTTTTTGCTGTTGATGGAGTGGAAGTTCGACCCGAGGACAGCCGTCGTGGCAGTTCTTGCATTCTGCCGGCGTCCATTATTGGTTGCGTCCGTGTAATTGAGGCGCGCTACGACACGATTGTTGGAATTCATCTGGAAGTCGAGGCGGCCGAAGAGGTTGTTCATCGGTGTGGGGCTGTTCTGAATGCCAGCGGTTCCAGGTGCAGCTCCATTCTTCGCCGTGTATGCCGCCGTAAAGCGATCGATGTCAGCCTGGCTGAAGGCGAATTTAGTGGCCGCGTCACTCGGCTGGCCAAGATAGGGACCAGTCACCGGAGTGCTCTCGCGAGTCCACTCGTTCGCAGTGAAGAACTGGAGCTTGTCCTTGATGATCGGGCCACCAAGCGAGAAGCCCATCTGCTTCCGATTGAAATCTGTCGAGCGCAGAACAGGAACGTTGCGGCCGTAGTCCTGGTTACGATAGTAAGAGAACGCAGAGCCATGGAACGTGTTCGATCCGCTCTTCGTTATTGCGTTGAGCAGAAGTCCACCGAAGTTGCCCTGGCGAACATCGTATGGAGCCAGAAGAATCTGGTATTCCTTGATAGCGTCGATTGAAATGGCTTTGGCGCTGATCTGTCCACCCGGCTGACCGGTCGAGCCAAGTCCGAACACATCGCGCTCGGTCGCTCCGTCGATCTGCACGTTGTTCATACGGTTCGACATACCGCCGCCGGAGTAGCCGGGGCCTGAGCTCGACACCTGTGGCGCAGCCTTGGTAAAGTCGACGAGGTTACGCGTCGTTGTCGGCGCGCGCTCGAGTGCTTGCTGCGAAACCGTGGTCTTCGTTCCCGTGCTCGACGGAGAAATGATCTCGCCGGTGGTTGACCGAATCTCGAGTTCCTGAAGCTGCGTTGCCTGGGCCTCGAGTTTCACATCGATGCGGTTTGTCTGACTGAGCTGTATCTGAATCCCTGTGCGCGTCACCGGAGCGAAGCCAATGCGACGTGCGTCGAGCGTGTAAGGACCGCCAACTTCGAGGCCAGGAAGGTTGAAACGCCCGCCTTCACGGCTGACGGTGCGACTCGCGAAGCCGGTCGCCTGATTGGTGATCGTGATTTGTGCATCGGCAACCGGCGTTCCGGAAGCGTCGGTGACAAATCCGGTTACGGAGCCAGTCGTGATACCCTGGGCGTAAGCATCGGTTGCCATTAAAGCCGCCAGCACCAGAGTGAGAGCCGTGATGTAACGGGTCAGACGTCGTGTGAGCATGTGAGGACCTGAGTGTAAAGGGGTTGGGTGATTCGAGAGTGCGAACAAGTCGCGCGAAACAAGAATTAGATGACCGGTCGTGAGGTCATTCGAGCCTGCAGAAACTGTTGAAGAATCAAATACCTGTTTCAATCGCTAGCGGAGGCTTTCGAATCGCCTCAAAGGTACGGATCGGAACGAAGGGGAGCAAGCCAAATCTTCTCGATTTCCGTAACGCGAACGCAACGGGATTCAGCTTTTGGAAGCGTTGCGTCCTACGGTCACGACATAGACCGGAATGCCGACGAGAATGCCCCCGAGCACACCAAGAGTGGCCCATCGGCTGGAAGGATCGACAATCGCGTTCACGAGGAGCATCACAGTCGAGATAATAAAGATCAGAGGAACGAGGGGATACCCTGGCACTCTGAACGATGGAGAGTATCCGGCTTTCTTCCGGAGAACGAACACCGATGCAACAGCCAGAGCGTAGAACGGAACGATCGCCGTAACAAACGCGTCTGCCAGCTGTTCGAAGGTCCCAAGAAGGACGAAGACCGCGCCCAGAATCGCGACGACCGATATCGAAACGTAAGGCGTGTGGTGCCGGGGGTGGACCTTTGCCATGCTCTTGAACAGCAGATTGTCATCGGCCATCGCGAAGAGAATTCGCGGACCAGTGAACATCGAGCCGTTGAGCGCTCCGAACGCGGAGATCATCACCACGGTAGCGACGAATGCAACTCCCGCTGAACCCAGGAGCTTATCTGCGACATCGGCAGCGACGAGCTTTGACGTCGCAATTTCGGTAACAGGAAGCACCGCGAGATACGCGAAGTTCGCCAGCAAGTAGATGACGATGATCCCGCTCGTTCCGAGGATCAGCGCCCGAGGAAGATTTCGTTTCGGATTTTCCACTTCGCCGGCCACGAAACTCAGGTCTGCCCATCCGTCATAGACCCACAGGACGGAAACGAGAGCCAGTCCAAAGCTGGAAACCGAAAAGCTGCCCGGAGGAGCAACGGGTGTGTAATGGCCGCCGCTGCGGGGCAGGCCGATCGCAAACGCCAGCAGAACGATGAACAGGAGCCCAGCGACCTTCGCGAGCGTCGTAAGGTTCTGAACCGTTCCCGCTGTCCGCACTCCTATATAGTTGAAGGTCGCAGTGATAAGGATCGCGACGGCTGCAACGTAGTGAACGTACTGCGAATATGGTGCAAGGCCCGGGTCATGACCGGTGACCCTGATGAAATACTCGGCGAACGTCGTCGATATCGCCCCCAACGCTGCAGCCCGGATCATCACCAGCTCTGACCAGCCGAAGAGGAACGCCGATAGTCTTCCCCACCCCTCACGCACGAACACATAGACGCCGCCGGTTTGCGGAAACGCGCTCGCGACCTCGGCCAGCGTAAGAGCTCCGCACAAAGCAAAGATGCCGCCCATTACCCACACGCCGAGCAGCGGAAGCGGACCCGGCAATTTTGTCGCGATTCCGGCAGGAGAGCGGAAGATTCCTGAGCCGATCGTCGTTCCAACTAGGATGGCGACGGCGGTCCAGAGACCAATGCGGCGCGGCAGTTTATCGGCGCCAACTGGTCCGTCGCTGTGTGCATCTGCTGAAGTCTGTGTGCCGCCCGTAGCTGCGGCGTACTCGGGCTGTGACATACGCAAACGGTACTGCAAAGGGTCAACCCGCGCGAGTAGCTTTACCCGCGATGCCAATCACCCATCGCAGAATTTTTCTCCTGTCCTCGTCTAAATGATGAGCCAGCAAACGAGTGAGCTCATCTTCTGGATAGCATGCGGACTCTGCGTGGTTGCCGAGCTCGCGATTCTCAGATCGGCATTTTCTCCGCACGCGAACGCCGACACGCCGACACCTATTCCGCACTCTCCGCGTGGAACCGAAATGGTTTGGGCGGTCATTCCTGCAATCATCCTTGGTGTGCTTCTCGCCGCGACGTGGCGAGCAATTCACTGAACTGAAGCAATCATGCAGTCGTTGAGACGTCTTTCATATACCGCCCTCGCCCTCGCGTTCGCACAGATCGTGTTCGGGGCAATAGTTCGTATTACCGGATCAGGAATGGGATGCGGCAACCACTGGCCAAAGTGTGCCGGACAATGGTTTCCCCCGCATGACCGCATCGATCTGATCATCGAGATCACGCACCGATACATCGCGCTCGGACTTTCGATTGTCGTAATAGGATTGTTCCTCACTGCGTTTACGCGAAGGCACATGGTTGGAGTTGGAGGCAAAGGAGGCATCCTGAGGCCGACTGCACTGGCCGCCGGCCTCGTCGTCACCGCCGCGCTGCTTGGCGCAATCACGGTGAAGATGGCGCTGAACCCGATCGTCATCGCAACTCACTTGACGATCGCAATGTCTCTTCTCGCGACTCTCGCTATCGCTGCGGGACGAGCCGGCGGTTTTGCTGCCGATGCAGATCTTTCAAGTGCGACTCCGAAAACCTGGCGTGCGGCAAGAGTCGCAGTTGCACTCGCTCTCATCACCATCGTTTTTGGTGCCCTCACCGCCAACCTTCCGGGAGCTGCCGGGGCCTGCGGGGGATTTCCATTGTGCCGAACCGTTGTGAGTAACGGATCGGAGCTGTACGTCCAGATCATCCATCGCATTCTCGCGTTCCTTCTCTTTGGTCACCTGACTGGAATCGCGGTCGCCACGTCACGCCGAAATGAGCCGGCGGTAATCAAACGCTCGGCGATAATCGCACTCAGCGCGACGGTGCTTCAGATCCTCGTCGCTGCGGCGATGATCGAGATGCATTTCCCGCCGGTATTCCGCTCGCTGCATCAAGCGTTTGGAACGCTCGTGTGGCTGTCCATCGTAGTGCTCGCAATCATCACCAAACGCGTGACGAATCGCACGCCAGTCGAAACCAGAATCAGAGCAGCGGCCTGATGACATTTCCCGCAGTGCCAGCACCGGCCGAGCGAACCCTGCTTCAGGACATGGTCATGCTCACGAAGCCGAGGATTATTTCTCTTCTGCTCGTGACGACGGTGGCGCCGATGTTCGTCGCCGGGAGTCCGACCTTTTTGCTCGTCATCCTCGTGCTTATCGGCGGATACCTCATGGCCGGCGGGGCGAATGCCGTGAACATGTACATGGACAGCGACATCGACGATCGCATGGCGAGGACGCGTCTGCGTCCAATTCCCAGCGGCCGAATGAGCAGGATATCTGTGCTCGCATTCGGCGTCGCGCTGGCCACTGCGTCGACATTTCTGTTCGCGTATTTCGTGAACGTACTGTCAGCGGCGCTCGCACTCGCCGGGTTCTACTTCTACATCTTCATCTATACGCGCTGGCTCAAGCGCAGCACGCCGCAGAACATAGTGATTGGCGGAGCGGCGGGGGCGTTTCCCCCGCTCGTGGGGTGGGCAGCGATGACCGGACGAATCGACCTAGCCGCGATTTATCTCTTCCTGATCATTTTCTACTGGACTCCGCCGCACTTCTGGGCCCTCGCTCTTCTCAAGCAGCGTGATTACACGAAGGCCGGGGTGCCGATGGCGCCGCTCGTTTGGGGCGAGCGCGAGACGATGAATCAGATGGTGTGGTATACGGTCATTCTGATTCCGCTCTCGGTTCTTCCGGTGACGTTTGGCGCATTCGGCTGGATCTATCTGGTATCGTCTCTCATTCTTGGTCTCATTCTGCTCGGCGCCGTTCTCAAGATGCGTGCGGCGAAAGAGTGGACGGCACCCGCGTGGTGGGTGTACAAGTATTCGCTGCTGTACCTGGCGCTGCTTTTTGTAGCGATGGCAGTCGACAGAAAACTGAGCTGATGGCTGACGTCCCGGCCGCGAAGCGACTTCAATCTCCCAAGCCGCTCGGCCAGCTTCTCCCGCGCATTAAGCCCCACGCCTCGCGACTGGTTGTCGCGTTCGCGTGCCTGTTCGTCAGCGTCGGTATCGCGTTGGCATTTCCGCGGATCGTGCAACGCCTGCTGGATGCTGCATTCGTCAGCGCCAACTCCGCACTTCTCGACAAGATCGCTCTTGGACTGGTCGGACTGTTTGCGATCCAGGCGTTGCTCAACTACATGCAGGTATACCTGTTGACCGTCACTTCAGAGCGCGTCGTTGCTTCGCTTCGAAGGGACCTGTTCGCTCACTTGATCAGACTGTCACCGGCGTTCTTTACCGAGCGTCGAACGGGTGAGCTGACGAGCCGGCTTTCAGCCGACACTACCGTGCTTCAAACGGTGCTCAGCGGAAATCTCTCGGAGTTCGCGCGTCAGTCGCTGTTTCTCGTTGGCGGAATAATTCTGCTGACGATGACGCATCCAAAGCTCGCGGCGACGACTCTGGCCGTTGTGCCGGTTGTGGTCGGAGCAGCGTTCTTCTTTGGAAAGCAGCTAAAGCGCGCGAGCACGGGAGTGCAGGATCGAATCGCCGAAGCCACTGGAACGGCGGAAGAATCGTTCTCGCAAATCCGGACGGTGCAGAGCTTCACGCGCGAGAGGGAGGAGACGCGCCGATACACGGCACACATGGCGCACGTGATTGCCGCCGCGATCGACAGGTCGAGAATTCGCGCGACGTTCTTTGGAATTTTGACTTTCTGTGCTTTTGGTGGCGTGGTGGCGGTTCTCTGGCAGGGTGGCCGGCTTGTGCTGGAAGGAACGCTTACCGCCGGCGCTCTCGTGTCCTTTCTTTTGTATGCGCTCTATGTAGCCGGTGCCGTTGGATCGCTCGGATCCTTGTTCGGTGTCTATCAGGAGGCAGTGGGTGCGGCCAGGCGCACGTTCGATCTTCTGGACCTCGAAGCGACAGTAGCCGATCCAGCGATGCCGGAACAATTCGACCGCCCGGTTCGCGGAGAAGTCGAGTTGCACAATGTCACTTTCAAGTATTCGCCGGGATTGCCTGATGTGCTGAGCGACGTGTCGCTCAGAATCGGTCCGGGAGAAGTGGTGGCACTCGTTGGTCCGAGCGGCGCTGGAAAAACCACAATCGCTTCATTGATACCGCGATTCTGGGACGTCACGACTGGTCGTATAACGATCGATAGACACGACATTCGCTCGTTGAGCCTGATCGACCTGCGGGGCGCAATCGGCATGGTTCCACAAGAGCCCGCGTTGTTCAGCGGAACCGTTCGCGAGAACATCGCGTATGCGTTGACTGAAGATGGAGTGATGCCGCCGGACTCGGAGATTCGGCGCGCGGCATCGGCTGCGCACGCGACTGAATTCATCGACAGGCTGGTCGAAGGTCTCGATACACTCGTGGGAGAGCGGGGAGTAAAGCTCTCCGGTGGACAGCGACAGCGGCTGGCGATTGCCCGGGTGTTCCTGAAAGATCCGGCAATCGTAATCCTCGACGAAGCGACCTCGAGTCTCGACAGCGAAAGCGAGCGTTTGGTCGAAGAGGCAATGCAGGAGCTGCTTCGCGGCCGCTCAACGCTGATCATCGCGCATCGATTGAGCACAGTTCTTCGCGCTGACCGGGTTGTCGTTCTTGATCACGGCCGCATCGTCGAAGAGGGCCGTCACTCCGAGCTGTTAGCCGGCGAGGGCGTTTACTCGCGCCTGTATCGCGGCCAATTCCGAATGAGTGAGGAGCTGGCGCAAGCTCACTGAGGAACTGGGTGCGGACCGAGGACCCATGCGGATTCAGGACCAGCAGCAATTGACGATCGACGACTAACTGCGGATTGCGGACAACTACGGACGTTGATACTGTGTTGGCTGCCGGACCAACATGATCGACTTAACTCTTTCCCAGGAACTTATGAAAACCAGACTCGCAGCAGCGTTAGTTGCTATTGCCCTGTCAGCAGGAACGGCCTCAGCGCAACGGAGAGCGACCGTACCGGTGGAGTCGACTCCCACCGCTTACGAGCTTGGAGTAGACGCAACGGCAGACATCGGCCTCGGCGGCGATTCGTTCACCGACATCAGCATCCCTTCCGGATCCCTCAGAATGGGCTTTCCGATGAATCCGAACATCTCCATCGAGCCAAAGGCACACCTTTCAATATCGAGCGGCGGCGGTGACACGTTCACGGCCTACAGAGTGGAAGTCGGTGCGCTGTACCACCTGGACGCGACGAAGATGCAACGTGAAGGCCTCTACGTGCGTCCGACCGTCGGCGTGTCAGGGTTCAGCGGCAGCGGAAGCCAGAACACTGTTTTTGCAGGTGTCGGCGTCGGTTACAAGAAGCCGATCCTTTCTCAGCTGGGACTGCGCTACGAAGCGGCGTTTCTGCACAACTTCAACAACGGAAGCAGCAACGAGCTCGAGTTGTCGGCCGGATTATCCTGGTTCACTCACTGATTTAAAGCTGGGGCGGCGGCTGCGGCTGCCGCTCCAGCGCTTGCCAGTTTCATGGCAAGACTTGCCGACTGGCCCGCAGCGATTGTTACCGTGGCGTCGCTTATACCAAGCGACGGATGCCACGCTCTGACATGATACGTTCCCGGTGGAACATCGCCGATGCTGAACGAGCCCGATGACGACGTCATTGCGAAATACGGGTGGTCGAACACAAGGATGAACGCCTTCGACCATGGATGAAGCTCGCACGTAATCTCGAGCTCGGCCGTTCCAGTCAACAGCCGGTCGAACGGCACGACTTCCCCGTTGTCGTTGAACGGAGCAAGCCCGACCATCTCGCCAGTCCCAACATTGATGACCCGGTCGCGATGCATCGTCACATCTTCGCTCGACATGTTGAGCGTTCCGGGTGCCAAAACGGCCTGAACTCTTGGCGAGAGAAGGCAATCCGAATTCGACAGCTCGAACCGGCGGGCGACAGGCAGTTGCTTTCCAGTGCGGATGTCTGTGATCCACACCACGACACCGTTGATGCGCGTCCCGCTGCGATCGACAGCGTGCTCGGTGATCGTAGGGCCGCATCCAGGTTGATCTGCGGCAACTTTGACAACCGAATCGGCGGGAATCACGCCGTCGTAATCGACGGTGCCAGTCAGGGTTCCCCCATCTGACACCTGAATCGGTGCATACGGGGTCGCCGGAACGGGCACAACCGACGGACGCGGCGCTACGCTTCCCGGTTTCATCGCGGGGGGCTGAGCCGCAGCCGCTTCCTTCTTATCGCCTGAACAACCACTGAGAACCGAAACGGACAGCAGTAACGCGATCGACAAACGCTGAATCATTCTAATATTTGCTTGGATTGATGCACGTCAACGGGCAACGGACGTGCCACGATGTAATGAGCGGGCGATCAGTAAGGTATCAACGCACCCGGCTTCGAAGGACCCCGTCGCGGTACACCTCTTTCCCGCCGAGCCAGGTGGAGTGAACAGCGGTCTTGAGAATATCGCTGGCCGGTACGGTCATGATGTCCCGATCGAGGACGACGAAGTCTGCATACTTTCCGGGAGAGATCGACCCCATGAGCTTCTCCTGGAAACCCGCGTACGCCGGCCAGATCGTCATGGCCTTCAGCGCCTCCGCTCGCGTCATCACTTGATCACCGTACCAACCGCCTTGCGGCCAATTGGTGGCATCCTGCCGCGAGACGGCGGAATGAAACGAGATCAGCGGATTCACTTCTTCCACGGGAAAGTCGCTTCCGTCGGGGATGATTACGCCGGTGTTCAGCAGAGTCCGCCACGCGTAGGCCCCCTTGATCCTCTCCGGTCCAAGGCGAGTCTCGGCCCAGCGCATGTCACTCGTCTGGTGACT
>JBBSGU010000012.1:0-46386 GCA_038253755.1 Gemmatimonadales bacterium
CAAGTGCTGATGACATGGGCTGGTCTCCGTGATTTTGCGACAGTGACATCGTCGCATGTGGCTCTGGCGACTCCGGTTAACACGTGATGAGCTAATCCACGCTGAAACCGGAGGCCAGCCCAGTCATAACTTCTAAACGACAGCACTGCGGGTACAGCGGCGGCTGAATGTCGTCGTGAAACAAAAAGGGAAGAAATCCGCGTGGCAGATTCTGTCTCTCGCCCTTCTCGCCGCTTTCTCCCGTAGTTCTCCCCATTTGCAGTTACGGGTTTCCGTTGTCAACCGGCGACAATACATGCCCATTGAAGACTCGCGAGAAGTCCAGAGTGACCTACTACTCAGCGTCACGATTTCCGCGCAAGAAGCATCATTTCGCTCGACCGGCGCGAAAGCGGCTTGTCAGCGAATCCGTCGAAAGCCTCTTCGACGATCAGCCCGGCGCCCGCACACAGTTCCGCCAGCCGGGTGGCTGTGTAGAGCCGGATTCGATGTGTTCTGCGCTGCGCTTTTTTTGCTGAGCCTTTCAATACGGACTCGATAGTGAGAAGCCCTGATAGCGGATCGAACGATCTCTCGTGCGCGATAATAGTGCCGGCTTCGGTCTCCCACCAATCACGAGACAGAAACTTCGCCATGACACCGTCCCGGCTTCCGCCGTGCCACAGAAGCGTCCCGCCTGGCTTTAGCACCCTCGCGAATTCGTTCACGACCCTGGCATCATCACCCGGATTCGTGAAGAATCCGAAAGACGTGAAAAGGTTGATCACCGCATCGAATCGTGACGTCCATCGCGACGGTAAATGCCGCATGTCGCCCTGAGTGTACTTGAGATTGGCACCCGTGCCGCGCGCTCGCGCGATCTTCAGCAGCGGCTCCGAGTAGTCGAGTCCATCGATCTTGTACCCCGACTCGGCCAACAGGTGAGCATGCCTGCCCTGCCCACACGGGACGTCGAGAATGCGCGAGCCGTCCGGAAGTCCAAGAACGTCAATTACGCGCGCAGCCTCAGCTCGATCCCTCTCGAGCGTGAATATCGGCTCGTATTCGAGAAGGTAGCGGGAGTCGAAGTATGACTCCCACCATTCTCCGGATTTCTTCAGAAAAAGACCGGCTCTCTGTATGCGCCGAAGACGTCTTCCATCGCTGCGCGAATCTCGTAGAGCGTGCAGTAGGCGCGCGCTGCGTCGAGAATGTGCGGCATCATGTTTTCGTTCGTCCTAGCCGCTTCCCGCAGCTCGTTCAGTCGGCGTTCGACCAGTGCGCTGTCGCGAGTGGCCCTGAGCGATGCGAGCCGCTCGCGCTGCTCCTTGTCGGTGTCGCCGATCTTGAGCAGCGGAATGGTGAGAGCTGGCTCGTCCGTGACAAACTCGTTCACGCCGACGATAACTCGCCGGTGCTGCTCGATCTCCCACTGCTGGCGGGCCGCTGATTCCGCGATCTTTCGCTGCAGCCATCCTGTTTCGAGTCCGCGAACTACGCCGCCGACCTCCTCGATCTGCTTGAAGAGGTCTTCAGCTTCTTCTTCGAGCTGCGTGGTGAGCGCTTCGACATAGTACGATCCGCCGAGCGGATCGATGACGTTTGGAACGCCCGTCTCGAAAGCGAGAACCTGCTGTGTTCTAAGTGCGACCTGCACCGATTCTTCAGTCGGGAGTGCAAGCGTCTCGTCCATCGAGTTCGTGTGCAGCGATTGCGTTCCGCCAAGTACCGCAGCCATCGCCTGGTACGCGACTCGGACAACGTTGTTCATCGGCTGCTGCGCGGTGAGCGTTACGCCGGCGGTCTGCGAATGAAACCGCATCACGAGGGACTTTGGATCCTTCGCGCCGTAGCGATCGCGCATGTGGCGCGCCCAGATGCGACGTGCGGCCCTGAGCTTGGCGATTTCCTCGAAAAAATCGTTATGGATGTCCCAGAAGAACGAGAGACGCGGTGCAAAGGAGTCCACGTCCAACCCGCGGGCTATTCCGCGCTCGACGTAGGTGAAGCCATCAGCAAGGGTGAATGCCAACTCCTGCGCTGCGGTCGCGCCGGCTTCGCGGATGTGATATCCCGAGATTGAAATGGTATTCCACTGCGGCACGTGCTCAGCCGACCAGCCAAAGCAATCCACGATCAGTCTCAATGCCGGCTCGATGGGATAAACCCATGCGTGCTGAGCCATGTACTCTTTCAGGATGTCGTTCTGAATTGTTCCTCGAAGCTGCTTGAGATCTACGCCCTGCTTTTCTGCGGCTGCGAGATAGAAGCAGTAAAGAATTACAGCGGGTCCGTTGATCGTCATCGACGTCGAAACCTTGTCGAGCGGAATCCCGTCGAAGAGCACTTCCATATCGGCGAGACTCGAGATGGCAACGCCGCACTTGCCGACTTCACCTTCCGATCTCGGGTGATCAGAGTCGTAGCCCATCAGGGTCGGAAAATCGAACGCTACCGAGAGTCCGGTTTGTCCGTGAGCGAGCAGAAACTTGTAGCGCTCGTTCGTATCAGTTGCGCTTCCGAATCCGGCAAACTGGCGCATCGTCCAGAGCTTGCCGCGATATCCTGTGGGATGAATTCCGCGAGTGTACGGATAGGCGCCGGGGAGACCAAGATCGGCCCCGGACAATCCGACCGTGTCGAGTGGCGTGAAGAGCGGCGGGATTTCCTTTTCGGAGTTGGTGAAACCGATGTCGCGCTTCTTCGCCTTGTCGAACTTCGCCTTCCATACTGCGACCTCGGCCTTCAACTCCTCGATTTCGCGATCCTTTTCATCGGCGAGACCCGACCCGAAAGCGCCTGTGTCGATTGAAGTCACGTTTTCACTCCATTCACGAGATGCCCGAATCGACCGAGAAGGTCGTCAGCGACCACGTAAGGCGTCACCGAACCTGATTCGAGCTCATCCACTCTTCCCTGCACCCACGCCAGAACGTCTGTCGAGGCGAGAACCCGCTGCCTCATTCTTTTTTCGACAACTTCAATCACTCGTTCCACGATCCGTTCCCGCCTTCGGTCACGAAGCCTGCCAGACCTTTCAAGATAACTGAAATGCCTGTCCAGCGACTCAGCGATCGCTCCGATTCCCTCACCCTTGGCGGCGATCGAGCTGAGTACGGGGGAAGTCCACGTTTCAGGAGCCGCGACTTTCGCTTCTTCGCGAGCAACGCGAGCAACGCGAGCGGGATCCATCATCCGCTTGAGATCAACGCCATGATGAGCGGGCACGTTAGCGTATGACGAGCCCTTTCTTAAGCCAAGCATCAGCTCGACGTCGTTTCGAAGTCGGTCAGCGCCGGGCCTGTCCGCCTTGTTCACGACAAAGATGTCGGCGATCTCCATCACGCCCGCTTTGAGAGTCTGAATCGAATCGCCAGACTCCGGCACTAGCACAACGACAGTGCTGTCAGCGGTGCGAGCGACATCCAGCTCGGACTGCCCGACACCGACCGTCTCGATGAGAATGCGATCGAAACCGAATCCGTCGAGAACGTCCGTTACTTCCCGAGTTGCCGATGCGAGTCCGCCGAGCGAGCCGCGAGTAGCCATTGATCGAATGAAGACTCCTGCATCGAGTGCAACGCTCTCCATGCGGACGCGATCTCCGAGCAAAGCGCCTCCTGTAAATGGAGATGTCGGATCCACGCAGACGATCGCAACGGTCAATCCGGCGTTCCGGTATTCTCGCGTGAGCAGATTCGTAATGGTGCTCTTGCCGGCGCCGGGCGGCCCGGTGATTCCGATGCGCCGCGCATGTCCGAGGCGCGGATGCATTGTTGCAAGGATGTCATCAACGCCTGGGCGCTGATTTTCCACGATGCTTACGGCGCGAGCGAGAGCGAAGGTCTTACGTGAGTCGAAATCCTTCAGCAGCCGTTCAACGGGAGCTGGCAAGGATCATCTCCTGTCTGCGCCACATCGGCGATGCCGTCCGCGTCTCGTCGTCGGGATGATCCCGCCCTGTAACGTGAAGCGAGCCGTGTACCACGAGGCGCTCCAGCTCGCTCCGCAGCGAAACCTTGAGTCGCTTCGCATTTCGCGCAGCAACCTCAGCGCAGATGTATATGTCGCCGACGACCGGAGAAGTTTTCTTTTCACGCCCCATGCCGAACGAGATGACGTCGGTCGGACCAGGGTGTGCGAGGTACTTCTTGTTGAGATCGGAGATCGCTCTCAATCCGACAAACGCAACCGATACCATCGCATCGCGAATCTTTTCAGCATCCATCGTCAGCTGCACGAGCTTCTCGGTTCGCGCGGCCGAGAGCGGCATTCGGCGAACTGTAGAAGAAACCTCAACGATCACACGCCGGGGGGGAAGCATTCTAGTTGCCCGCGTCTTCGGCGTAGGCCTTGATAATTTCACGCACGAGGCGATGACGCACGACGTCTGACTCGTTCAGGTAGTGGAACCCGATCCCGTCGATTCCCGGAAGAATTCGCTCGATCTGCACCAGACCAGAATCTTCGCGTTTGGGAAGATCGATTTGCGTCTTGTCTCCCGTGATGACGGTCTTCGAGTTCACGCCGAGTCGCGTCAGGAACATCTTCATCTGCGCGTTTGTGGCGTTCTGCGCCTCGTCGAGGATCACGAACGCATCGGCCAGCGTACGGCCCCGCATATACGCCAGCGGCGCAATCTCTATTGTGCGCGTCTCGAGCGCCTTCTGAACACGTTCCGGTGGCATCATGTCTTCGAGCGCATCGTACAAGGGGCGAAGGTAGGGATCGACCTTCGCCTGAAGATCGCCGGGAAGAAAGCCAAGGCTTTCGCCCGCTTCGACGGCCGGACGCGCAAGCACAATGCGCTTCACGCGCTTGCGAGAAAGAGCATCGACCGCCGCAGCAACTGCGAGATAGGTCTTTCCGGTTCCGGCCGGACCGATTCCAACAACAATATCGTTTTCCGAAATCAGCTTCAGGTACTCACCCTGACCGCTCGTCTTCGGGGTGATGACCTTGCGAATACCCGGCAGCACGATCCGCTGAAGGTCTTCACCCCCGTTTCCGTCGCGCGGCGTGTCGATGCTCATACGAAGGACATCGTCGGCGGTCAGCTCCATCTGCTGCCTCGCCGTTTCGATCATCCGTCTGGCGATCGGGGTAGCGCGAGTTATTGCTTCCTGGCTGCCGCTGATGGTCAGCGTGTCGCCGCGCAAAGCGACCTTCGCGCCACTTTGCTTCGAAAGCTCAACGAGGTTCTCGTCGTTGACGCCGGCGAGGGTGAGCCCATCGGCGCCTTCCGTGGAAAGGCGCTGTACAACCGTTTCGTCAGTCACTGCGTCGGAGATCCAGATGAAGGGCGTGAAGATCCTGGTCGTTCACCGGAGTGGGAGCTCCTTCGAACAATGCGCGTGCTGTTGTCGTTTTGGGGAATGCGATGACATCCCGTAACGACTGGGCACCAGAGAGGAGCATGGCGATGCGATCGAACCCGAGAGCGATTCCGCCATGCGGCGGAGCGCCGGCGCTTAGTGCTTCGAGCAGGAACCCGAAGCGGGTCCCGGCATCCGATTCACTGATGCCAAGCTTGCCAAGTATTCGCGCCTGCATGGCTGTGTCGTGGATGCGGATGCTTCCGCCGCCGAGCTCCGTTCCATTCATGACGACATCGTATGCAAGCGCCCGAACATTGCGCGGCTCAGAGTCGAGTTTATCGACGTCCTCAGGATTTGGCGCAGTGAATGGGTGATGCACTGCCGCGAGTCCGCCGGTTTCAGTGTCCTCGCCGAAGAGCGGGAAATCAGTCACCCACAACATTTCGACCGAGCCTTCCGGGATGAGATTCAGGCGCCTGGCGACGTCCTGCCGAACACGGTCGAGCGCGGGATTCGAAATCCCATCCTTGGCGGCAACCATGAGCATCAAGTCGCCTTCGTCGAGCGCGAGCTGCGATGCAGCCGCATCATCAACGAACTTTGCGACGGGTCCCTCGAGTGTTCCGTTCGCTTTTTTCAGGCGCAGAAGCCCGAAAGCGCCTGCGGATTTGGCGATTGTTTCGATCTCATCGACCTGTTTGCGAGACATGGCCGCCCCGCCCGGGATTTTAATACCTCTGATTCTTCCGCCCGAATCAATCGCCGACCTCGTGATACCAAAGTCCGCATTTCGGAACGCATCGGTCACATCGACTACCGGCATGCCGTAACGAAGATCCGGTCGGTCCGAGCCGTACTGCTCCATGCAATCGGCGTAGCTCATTCGCCGGAACTCCGCCGGGATGCTGATTCCGGCATCCGAGAACAGGACGGCAAGCAGGCCTTCGGTTAGCGCCATGATGTCTTCGGGCGTTATGAAGGACGCCTCGATGTCGATCTGAGTGAACTCCGGCTGTCGATCGGCGCGCAAGTCCTCGTCGCGGAAGCAGCGAGCGATCTGGAAGTACCTGTCGAAACCGGCGACCATCAGCAGTTGCTTGTAAAGCTGCGGCGACTGAGGAAGCGCGTAGAACTCGCCCGCGTGCACGCGGCTCGGGACGAGGTAATCACGTGCGCCTTCGGGCGTCGGCTTCGTAAGAATCGGCGTCTCGATCTCGAGAAAGCCGCGCTCGTCGAGATAGCGCCGCGTTGACTGCTGAAGCCGGTGGCGAAGGATGATGTTGTTCTGGAGCTCCGCCCGCCGAAGATCGAGATGGCGGTGGCGAAGTCTCAGGTCTTCGCCAGCAAGCTTTTCGCCCTTCCCTCTCGCGACTGGAATCGCGGGCGTTTCGGCCGGGCCAAGCACCGTGATCGACGTCGCGTGGACCTCGACGTCCCCGGTCTGCATCTCGGCGTTGCGCATATCGGCCGGACGAAGCTCGACCGTTCCTTCGATTCGCACGACAGTTTCCTGGCCGAGGGACGCGGCGGACCCGATGACTTCGCCGGATGTCCACTTGGGATCGAACGAAATCTGGACGAGTCCCGCACGATCGCGCAGATCGACAAACACGAGTCCGCCAAGGTTGCGTGAGCGGTGGACCCAACCGGCGAGCGAGACCTTCGTACCGGCGTCCGCTGCCCTGAGCGCGCCAGCTTGATGCGTTCTCAGCGAAGTCCGGAAGACGCTTTCACTCATCTCGCGAAGTGCCCTTTAGCGTCCGAAAAACCCTTGCCGGCGATCGGTGCTGACGAGAAGCGGAAACCTGAAAAAATGACTGGGCCGGGAATGTGAATTGGGCTGGGTCGAAGTAGGGGTCGCAACGGGTTAAACTTAGTTGTGACATACATTTGGTGGAAGGAGCTTTCCCCGTGAAAGGGCCTGTGGAAACTGTGTCCGGCAAGGTCAATCTCCTCGATTTACTGCCAGCCGACGCCGAGTCGGCGTTACGGCGTTTCGCGGAGGAAAACGGGGAGAAGCCGTACCGCGCCGTTCAGGTTCTTCAGCATCTGTGGAAAGCACCTCGCCCGGACTTCGCGTCGATGGTCGAGCTTCCGAAGGGTTTTCGTGATCTGCTCGACGCGAACTTCGATATTCCCCGGCTCGCGATCTCTGCTCGCCAACTCTCGACCGATGGAACTGAGAAGTTCTTGTTCCGGCTTCACGACGGCGAGCACATCGAGACGGTTGTTATCCCTGATGGAGCGCGTCTCACGCTCTGCGTCTCGTCACAGGCAGGCTGTGCGCTTCAGTGCTCCTTCTGCGCAACGGGTGCGATGGGATTCTCGCGCAACCTCACATTGTCCGAGATTGCCGGGCAGGTGCGCGAGATAATCCTCCTCACGAACAAAAAGCCGACGAACATCGTGTTCATGGGCATGGGCGAGCCGCTGATGAACTGGAAAGCGGTGAGTCCAACACTGACTGTGCTCAACGACGAGGAGGGATTCGGGATCGGCGCGCGCCACATAACCGTGTCCACCGTCGGCGTACTCCCAGGAATCGTTGCACTCGGCGAACGCAAAGAGCAGTTCAGGCTCGCGATCTCGATTCATGCGCCATCCGATGACTTGCGCGCGACGATGATGCCGGTCAACACCAAGTATCCACTAGCCAAAGTCATCGAGGCAGCAAAAGTCTTCGACAGGCGCGTGACCTTCGAATACGTGATGCTGCATGGCGTAAACGACTTGCCAGAACACGCGCAACAGCTCGCTGCGCTTGCCCGTGAGTGCAAAGCGTTCGTTAACCTCATTCCGTTGCATGCAGGAGGCGTTGGCGATTTCACACCCGCTACGCCGCAACAGATCGCAGGCTTTGCGAGAACGATTCGCGATCGCGGCGTTGAGGTCGCTATAAGAAAGAGCCGTGGCAAGGACATCGCCGCGGCGTGTGGGCAGTTACGGGTAGAACGGCAGCGCAGGCGGGCGCCAGTCGGCGCCAACTAATACGGTCACGTCGAGAAACTTGAGGCTGTCAGGTTTCTCCTGCACCTCCGCGCCAAACACCAGCGCAACCAGCCTTGCCCACTCAGCGTGATTTGATCGGTCGAGGACGACTGTTTTAGAGAGCTGTTTCGTGGACGTCCCAGTTTCCACGACATCGAACCCTCTGTCTCTCAGATAGGTCGTCGCTCTCCTCGCGAGTCCTTTTGTTGCTGTCGCATTGAGAACCTCCACCTTGATGCGAACGCCATCGGGAGCGGTCACATCGGGTACGCGACTCCTCTTGATTGGCTCGATGACCGTCTTGATCGATCCGAACCGGTGCCACGCGTAATAGCCTCCGCCCGCAACCACAGCCGCGAGCAGAATCCACCTGCCGATTTTCACCGAAGGCTATTCCAGAGCGCGACCGTTTCAGGGAAAATGTGATTGCCCTCTCGCACCGACCAATCGAGACGGAAGCGCACCACCTGCCTGAATACAGCGTCGAACGAAGTCGGCACCTGCGCCGCGAGAAAATTTCTGTCCTCGCGCGAGAACTTCCTGCCGGGCTCGAGATAGTCGGCCATGTAAAGCGCTCGGCCTGTGCGATCCCAGCCAGGCGAGCCAACCGTGTGGTATCGAATAGCATCGAGCACGCCCTGCCGCTTTTCTCCCTGATTGGCGAGCTGAATTGCTGCGGCCGGCCCATGCAAAAGCTCGATCGGAGTTGTCTGGTCGCCAGTGAGCGATCTGAGCTGGCTTTCCGGAGCATCGCGCAACGCGTCATGCCAGACGCCGGCATCTGTCCACGCATTTGCTTCGTCAGTTGACAGCCGCATTGCCGCCGCCCACGCACGAAGAAGCGACGTGACACGAGCAATGTGTTCAAGACGCTTCTTGCCCACGCATGCCCATGTCGGCATTCCGTTCGCGTCAGTCTTCATCAGCAGGACCAAGGATCTTGTTGTCGATGAGGCGTGTGGAACCAACACGTGCCGCGACGATGACCGCAGAACCGGCGACGGAAGTCGAGTCATGCATGAGCGTATTTCCATCGACAACGGCGAAGTAATCGGGCTTCACCTCCGTTTCATGCTCGAGCACGTTCCACCCAGCTTTCTCCAGCTCCGCGACATCGCGCTCCCCTCTCGCGAATGCGCGGCTGACTTCCTTGAGGGCCCGGTTCAATACCAGTGCAGATTTCCGTTCGGTGTCACTCAGATACCTGTTGCGACTGGATAACGCGAGACCATCGGTTTCGCGCACGATCGGTGCAATCACGATCCTGATCGGAACGTCCAGATCCCGAACCATCGCGCGAATCAGCGCAGCCTGCTGAAGATCCTTGCGACCGAAAATCGCTACGTCGGGCTGAACTATGTTGAAGAGCTTCGCCACCACTGTCAGAACACCATCGAAATGTCCCGGCCTGCTCGCGCCCTCCCAAGCCGCTCCAATCGACCCAGACGTCACGGTTACTTCGCGCTTGCCGGGATAGATCTCATCGACCTCCGGCCGAAACAGGATGTCAACTCCTGCGTTCCGGGCCATCGCTTCGTCGTGCTCGACGGGACGCGGATAGCGGGCAAGATCCTCGTTCGGGCCGAACTGCAGTGGATTGACGAAGATGCTCATCACGGTGACATCGGCTTCCCGCTTTGCACGTTCCACGAGACTGACGTGACCCTCGTGGAGCGCGCCCATCGTGGGAACGAACGCAACCGTTGACTCGGCCGCGCGAGACCGAGTCACGGCCTCCCGCAGTTCCGCGATCGTCGAAACCACGATCATGTCAGTTGCTATGATCGGCATCGGGATAAGCGCCTGACCTCACTTCGTCACCATAAGCCGTCACCGCCTCCCTCACTACCTTCGCAACGTCAGCGTACTTCTTCAGGAACTTCGGGGCGAATCCCTCATTCAACCCGAGGAGATCGGGGAGAACTAGAACCTGCCCGTCGCAATGCGGCCCGGCCCCGATTCCGATCGTCGGAATAGAAAGCGACCTGGAGATCCGGTCGGCCAGCTCGGACGGGATCAATTCAAGAACAATGGCAAATGCACCGGCGTCTTCGAGTGCCTTTGCCTGCTCGACCATCTTGTCGGCCTCTGATTTTTCCTTGCCCTGAATTCGCATTCCGAGAGTCCGAACGGATTGTGGTGTGAATCCGAGATGTCCGAAGACCGGGATGCCCGTCCTTGTAAGTCTTGCCACGGCACTCACGATTTCCTCGTAACCGCCCTCCAGCTTGACCGCATCTGCACCGGTTTGCTGCATCAAATGACCAGCGTTGAGAACAGCCGATTCCACGCTTGTCTGGTACGATAGAAATGGCATGTCCACAACCACCAGCGCTCTCCGAACGCCGCGCCTGACGGCAGCACCGTGGTAGATCATATGATCCATCGTCACGCGAAGCGTCGTGTCAAAACCAGCTATGACGTTGCCAAGCGAGTCGCCGACGAGAATAATGTCCACTCCCGCTGCGTCCACGAGTTTCGCGAAGAGAACGTCATAGGCTGTCACGACGACGAGTTTCTTTCCGTCGCGCTTGAGCTTTCCGATGTCCCGTACGGTGAGCCTTCGCGGCGCGGCGTCCTGGTCAGCCATCCGAAACACCTCTCAGCTCCGCCAGCTCGCGAAGCCAGAAATCCCTGTTAGGCAGTTCCGGATGCGGAACTGTCAGCTCGTCGTCCGAGTAGCTCCCCCCCTCGATCAGAACGATATCGAGATCCAGCTTCCGCGGGCCCCAGCGAACGGTTCGGATTCGACCCGCAACGCGCTCAATTTGGTTCAGCGTTGTGAGCAGCGCGCGCGGAGCAAGAGTCGTGTCGACTGCGATCATCTGATTCAGATAAGGGCCCTGAGCAATTGGTCCAACCGGTTCCGTCTCTTCGATTTCGCTTTCGCCTACGATCGTGATTCCCGTGGCATGTGCAATTGCCTCGCGGGCTCGCGCCAGCGCCGCACTGCGATCACCGAGGTTCGAGCCGAGTGCAATGTAAACCCGGTCACTCATCCCTCGCCCGCTCCAGTGTCACCTGGGCGTACGCCAGCTGACCGCCGAGCGCAACGTGTGGCTTTCGCGCGTTGATCGCGACTTTTATTACACCGTCGATGTTCAGTGCCTGATCTGCAATTGTCGCGGCGAGATCTTCGAGGTAAAGGATGTGCCCCTGGCTAACGACCGACGAGACCATCGCATACAGTCGTCGATAATCAAGAACTCCCTCCGCTCCGTGAGCCGACTCATCCCGGTCTACCCACGCCGCGACGTCTAGCTCGATTGGCTGCGATATTTCGGCCTCATGCGGAAGCACGCCGATGCGCGCGTGAAAACGCATCGCCTCTAGTTTGACGACGAAAGTAAGTGACATGTCCTAGCTATCGAGAGCGCTGCGAAGTGATCGAGCCAGCAGCAGTGCAGCATCGATGCTTTGGCCCGATGCCTTGACGAGAGCGCTTCCAACTACCACACCGTCCGAGCCTTCGGACGCCGCGCGCGCCTGTTCACCATTGGAGATTCCGAATCCGACACAAATCGGCAGGTCAGTCGCCATCCGAAGCCGGTCGGTTGTCTCACGAAGGTCGGTTGCGAGCGTCGCTTGCGCTCCCGTAACTCCGAGTCTGCTGATCAGGTAGACAAAGCCCGATCCATTAAGTGCGATTTCTTTCATCCGATCGAGTGGAGTTGTCGGCGCAACCAATCGTACGAAAGCAAGTTCGGAATCGCCGAGCCATCGCTCGCGCGCCGGATCCGCTCCCACAGGCAAGTCGGTCAAGAGAATTCCATCGACGCCCGCCGACTTCGCACGCGAGAGGACGTCATCTCCAGCACTCATCAGTGGATTGAGATACGTGAAAAGCACGACCGGCACATTCAGCGACGCGTGTGACACGAGATTGAGTGTTTTCTCGAGAGTCATTCCAGCGGCCAGGGACTGTTGAGAGCTGTCCTGGATCACGGGGCCGTCAGCAATCGGATCGGAAAACGGTACGCCGATCTCGACGACGTCCGCGCCCTCGTTCTCGAGGCCGCGCAGGAGCTCAACACACGCGGACTCACTCGGGTACCCGGCAGTCACATAACAAACCAGAGCCTTGCGCTGAGTGGCGCGAAGCAGTGCGAACCGCTGATCAATTTTGTTAGACGAAATAATCGCCAACGTTGATGCCATATCTATCCGGGTCCGCCGTCTTGATGATCGTTCGAGGATAGTCGCCGAAGCTGTCCGCCTGCGCAAGGTCAGCCTCAGGCGCGGGGTGGAGCATGTTTCCCTGCGCGTCGCTGACGATTTTTACAATCGGGCGCGAGAGAGCATCAGGGCGCGGATTCGCTGCGTACACGACGGCGAGCTCGAATGTATCCAGCACCACCAGCGTGCCCACCGGATATATGCCAAGCAGATTGATGAATGCCTTTACCACGATCTGGTCGAGTCCGCGCTTGGGGTTGTCGCGCATCTCCTGAAGGACGGTGGACGGTGCGTACGGAATCGTCTGGTAGACCCGTCGCGTTGTCGCTGCGTCGTATCCGTCCACGACGGCGACAATGCGGCTCGTCATGCTTATCGATCGCTTCCTGATCGTCCTCGGATAGCCGCTCAGATCAGTCCGCATGTGATGTTCGTAGGCGACTGTCATCGCGCGGTACGATACATCTTCCTGCTGACCACGCAGTTGGAACAGTGTGAGCACACCGAGCCACGGATGGGCGGCGATACGAAGCCACTCCTCTTCCGTCAGCTGCTCCGTCTTGTGCAGAAACCCGAGCGGCACACGGCTCTTTCCAATGTCGTGCATCAACGCAGACAGGCCGAGATCGAAGAGCTGAATCTTTGTAAGTCCCAACCGTCGTCCGAGCGCGACAGCGAATATGCAGACGTTGACGCTATGCGTGAATGTGTACTCGTCGTAATCGCGAATGGCGGTGAGACCGATCAATGAGGTTTCTTCGTTGAGGATCTGGTCGACAATGCCCTGCACCACCCGCTTGATCTTCTTGATGCTTGGAGTGCGACCCATGCGGACCGAGTTGATCACTTCCTTCGAGACGGCGACCGACTGATTGTAGGTCCGGGTCGCCGCCTTCCGCGCTTCTTCAGAAAATTCCGTGTCGTCTTCCTGAACAGGCGGAGAAAGCTCGATGTTCGCCACATTCGTCCTCGCAAGCCGTTCGACAATTTCGAAAATGCGATTGTCATCAGCTTCATCGGACTTCTCATCCAGCATCGACAGGAACACGAGCCAGTCCCTGGCTGATGCGCCGTGGTGCACTTTGACCGAACCGATGCCGGCTGCCTTTGAGACGCGCAGCCAGTACCCGAAGCTCGCGTAGTTGGTGAGGTCGAGCCTTAGCCTGATTGCGTTGAGGAACAAGAACTCGCCGGAAATTCTCAGGTCGAGCTCATGTTCGCGGTCGACGATCTCATCAGCCAGCTGAGCGAGCTCAGCGAGAGTCTTCTTGACTGCCGTGTGCTCGGCCGGATAAAGCTTGATGGCTCTCAGGGCTCCATAGAGCGCAACTACGAAATCGCGGCCTCTCCTCCGGAGGTACGAGCCTGATGCATCTCGCGACGGTGTGCGAAGCTCCGCGCTCGTTGACTCAGCCACGGACCGCTCTACTTGCTGCGTTTCGAACAATTACATCACGATCGGCAAGCGCGCGCTGGAGAGCCTTCATCGCCATGTCCGTCCCGATCTTGCCGAGCGCCATCGCGGCGCATGCCCTGAATTCTCCATCTTCGCGTCGGCCCAGAATACTGCGTGCGTTGAGTATGTCTCCAAGGAACTCAACACCTTCGTCGCCGCTCAACACGCCGTAACTCTCGAAGAACGCCATCTTCTCGGCCAACGTGCTTTCGCGAAGTGTGCGAGACCGCAGGTGGCTCTCGATTCCCTTGAGGCCAGCCCTGTGGCTCCGCGACCCGAGGACCTTGACCGCGGCGATGCGGATATCGATGTCATCGTCCCGCAGCGATCGCTCGAGAACCTGAAGCGCGCCAGGCGATCCGATATCGGACAGCGCTGCGACTCCACCGAGACGCATTTCGGGGCTTCCATGAGAGATAATTCCGGCCAGTGCGGACACCGCTGCGCTCGATTTCATGGCGCCCGCCCTGCGAATTGCTTCGAACGCGACGACGTCGTCTTCCGACGAGATCAGCTTGACGAGCTCGGCAGTGTGAGCAGCAGCAAGTTTTGATGCAGCCGCTTCGAGCAAAGAGCGCAACTCGGGGTTTCGAGTTCTTCCGATCCAGGACAGGATGGTTTCGAGCGCGTGCGGTTGAAGCTGTCCGAATAGTTGATGCAGGTCGGTCTGCGGCGGCCGGAGCGCTGTTTCCTCGAGCGCCTGAAGCAACTGGCTGAGCGATTCCCGGTCGCTCAGGCGATCTGAGAGCTGCATCAGACGCTGGCGCTCGCCGAGAAGAATGTCCTCGGCCCGGTCGGCCGAGACTGCGGACTCTCGGATGATGTACGCGGCAACACGAAATTGAGTCAGCGATAACATCAGCAGGAACATTCCGTCGAGAATTGCCGCGATCTCTTCGCGGACCGTGGGATCCGTTTCCTGTTCGTAGGTGTCAAGCAACGACGCGACGACGAGGATTCTCAGGTCGTTGCCGAAGTCATTCCTGATCTCGTCCCGCAGATAATCGATCTCGGTCTCGTCGAGGAAATAGAGCGTCGAGTCGTACTCATCCATCCTTGTGATCGAGGACGAGGCAACGAGCTGAGCTTCTGTTTCGACGTCGCCCGGCGCGATGATCTTCTCGACTTCTTCCCCGCGGATGGAATCGAGCGGCGAGCCGGAATCCATGGCAAGGTCGATGTACTTGTATTGCAGCGAAGAGAAATCGTGCTCCCAAAGGAGCGTCAGCAGGTCGTCGTCATCCGCGGAGGCGAGACGGGCGCGCTGCATGAGCATGAGGAGAATGAGGAGCTCATCATCTTCGAAGCCTCTCCTGAACCCCAACTCCCGAATGCCGTCCTTGTAGCACATCCACGGAAGACTGTCTGACGTTCGCCCTTCTTCTTCGAGGACTACATGACCGAGCCATCGAAAATCTGTTTCGGAAACCTGGATCGTGACCGAGTCGGTCTCGTCCCACACCGGGCTGAACGCTGCCTTCACTGCGTCCATCGCCCTGGCGTGCATCGGATTATTGGGGAGGTAGAGCTGGTGCGCGCGCACGGCCTTTGCGAATGCCCGCATCAGGTCGCTCACGAGAACCGCCGGAAACGGAGGATCCACGAGTTCGTCCGTGTCCGTCACACTATGCAGCGTCACCGGTCGAGGAGGCCCATCTCCGTTACCTGCGCCATGTCCTTATCACCACGGCCGCTTATGCAAATGAGAACCGCATCGTCAGCGGACCAGCGAGAAGCGTTGTCCATCACCCACGCAACTGCGTGCGATGTTTCCAGCGCCGGGATAATTCCTTCGAGGCGACTGAGCATCTCGAATCCTCGAAGTGCATCGTCGTCAGAGACTGCGACGTACTCTGCGCGGCCTGAGTCTTTCAACCATGCGTGCTCGGGCCCAACGCCTGGATAGTCCAGGCCTGCCGAGATCGAGTGAGCCGGATGTACCTGGCCGTCGTCATCCTGGAGGAGGTAACTGAGCGATCCGTGGAGAACTCCCGGGCGGCCGCGCAGAAGCGACGCCGAATGTTCTTCGGAATCGAGTCCATGTCCTGCCGCTTCGACACCGATGAGATTCACGTCAGCGTCTTCGGCGAACGGGTGAAAAATTCCCATCGCGTTCGAGCCGCCTCCCACACATGCCACAATAGCCGATGGCAGGCGACCCGCCCGCTCGAGCATTTGCGCTCTGGCCTCACGTCCGATCACTGACTGAAACTCACGAACCATTCGCGGATAAGGAGCAGGTCCGACAACGGAGCCAATGATGTAGTAACTGTCGTTGACGTTCGTGACCCAGTCACGAATGGCTTCGCTGGTTGCGTCTTTCAGTGTGCGCGTACCGCTCGTGACGGGAATCACCTTCGCACCCATGAGCTTCATGCGGTAGACATTCAGCGCCTGCCTCCGAATGTCCTCCTCTCCCATATATACCGTGCAATCGAGTCCGAAGCGCGCGCACACAGTCGCCGTCGCGACCCCATGCTGTCCCGCCCCCGTCTCGGCGATAATGCGGCGCTTGCCCATGCGCATCGCGAGCAATGCCTGTCCGACAGTGTTGTTGATCTTGTGAGCGCCGGTGTGATTCAGGTCTTCGCGCTTCAGATAGATCGTGGTGCCGACCTGCGCCGACATACGAGGAGCATCGCTCAGTGGTGACGGGCGACCCACGTATGACGACAGCATTTCGTCCAGTCCTGCGACGAACGTCTTGTCAGCCATGGCTGCATCGAACGCCGAATCGAGCTCATCGAGAGCCGGAATCAGAGTCTCAGGAACGTATCGGCCGCCAAACGGGCCAAATCGATCGTGCGTTGTGGTTGCTGTCATCGTTTGAGTAAAAACGGCGTGCATTCGCCGCTCATACTATAGACGCGGAATGCACCGCTTCGGCAAAAGACCGCATGAGATTGTGATCCTTGATTCCCGGAGAAGTTTCAGTTCCGGACGAGACGTCGACTACATCGGGGTTGAGAATCCGGATTGCCTCTCCGACATTGCTTGGCCGCAAGCCGCCAGCAAGAACGATCGGAACTCCGATGACATGGCGTCTCAGAAGGACGGCCGCTGCATCCCAATCGAATGGCTTTCCGGTCCCGCCGGTCCGTCCGGCGACAGACGTGTCGAGAAGTAGTGCGTCGGCGTTCCGGGATGCCGACAGCAAACCGGGAAATGTGGAGTCATCTACATCGACGCCGACAACCGCCCAGACCTCGGATCGACAAATCGCTTTCAGGCGTGCCATGATGTCTTCATCAGGGTGATGAAGCTGCACGACGTCGAGGTTCAATCGATCTGAAACACGGGCAATCTCATCCGCTTCGAGGTCACCGAAAACTCCGACGTGCTTCACGCCGCCTCCCGCAGCTGCGAAAATTTCTCCTGCATACTCCTCAGAGACTTTCCGTCGGCTCTCGGCGAAAATGGCGCCGACGTGCGACGCGCCCAATTCTGCGGCGAATGCGGCGTCGGCCGGTCGCGTCAATCCGCAGAACTTGATCGTCGTCACGTTGCCGAATTGCTGCGACAATTGGTCAAGACCTCGGCTGGCGTTGCACGCCGGCAAGCATTGAGACCGCCGATTCCGGATCGCTGGACGCGGAGAGGCATGATCCAACAAGAACGGCATCAGCGCCTGCATCGGCCGCTCGCTGAATATCCGCGACGGTTGAATAACCGCTCTCGGCGACCGCGATGCATTCGGTAGGAATCAAGGGAACGATCCGCGAAACTGTGTCGGGGTCGATCATCAGCGTCTCGAGGTTTCGATTGTTCACGCCAATCAGGACCGCGCCCACCTGCAATGCCCGATCAAGCTCGCGCTCGTCGCGAACCTCGAACAACACTTCGAGATCGATCTGGCGTGCGGCTTCTGCGAGCAATGGGAGCAGAGACGGATCGATCGCGCGAACGATGAGGAGAGCGGCCGAGGCGCCAAGCGCCACCGCTTCGGCGAGTTGAGCTTCGCCGACGTGAAAATCCTTTTTTAAAATCGCTAGGCCAGCGGTCCGTGCTTTTCCGATGTCCTCATTGCTCCCGCCGAACCGGGTGGGCTCTGTCAGGACAGACAGCGCGGCCGCACCACCCGCGGCGTATTTGAGCGCCTGCTCAGACGCGCCCAAAGAAGTGTTGATCTCGCCCTTTGACGGAGATCGCCTTTTCATCTCGGCGATTACCGCGACGTTGGTCCGCCTGAGTGCGCTAGCAAAGGAGGGGCGAATCAGACCTTGATCGGGCGGCAGACCACCGGATTCCCGTTTCGCGTCGAGAAGGCGCGATCGGTCCCACGAAGCCGCCGTCAGCTCGCCCAGCGTTCCGGAAGGGGAAATCCACGCAAAATCTCCTTGCGTTTCGGGAGTTGTTCGGATAATCTTCGAATTCGGCAAATGTTCGGTACGCCGTGGCTGGTTCAGAGACACTTCTTCACGGGAAAGATATGTCGCTCACAAAGCGTCAGCGTGAAATCCTCACCTATCTCACCGAGTATTCGGCCGACAACGGCTATGCTCCGAGCTTCGAGGAAATCGCCAGCAGCTTCGGGTATAGCTCACTCGCCACCGTTCACGAGCACCTGAGCAATCTCGAGCGAAAAGGCTATATCAAGCGCGAATACAATGAAAGCCGCGCCATCGAACTCCTTCCTTCCGACGTCTTCCCGCGAGCGCTTCAGCTTCCGCTCCTGGGTTCGGTCGCTGCCGGTATGCCGATCGAGGCTATACAATCGCAGGAGATGATCTCCGTCCCCGACGATTTCGTTCGGAAAACCGGAAATCACTACGTGTTGCGCGTCCGGGGAAACTCGATGATCGATGAGCAGATCCGCGACGGAGATTTCGTGATCGTCAACGAGCGGCAGACCGCAGACAATGGCGAGATGGTCATCGCGCTGGTGGACGGAAATTCAGCGACTGTGAAGAAGCTCTATCGGGAGAAGGACGGCAGAATTCGCCTTCAGCCTGCGAACGAAGCGATGAGCCCTATTTATGTCCACGAAAACGACATCTCGATTCAGGGAATCGTCGTCGGCGTTCTCAGGCGTTGCTAGCCGGCTGGGCATAAGCGGCGCGAAGCCGGTCGAGGGCATCCGCGCCCTTCCCCTCCTTTAGCGCTGCGCGCGCTGCCTCGACACTCTCACCGTACGACTTGCCGCCGCCGCTGACGTATATCGCAGCGGCGGCATTCATTATTACGGCGGCCTCAGCGGTCGGTGCGCCTCCGCCAGACATGATTTCCGTAATGATCTTCGCGTTTTCGGCCGGATCACCTCCCGCGAGCTCCCGAGTATCACCTGCGCCGAATCCGAATTCCGCCGGGTCGATCGTCCACTCTTTCGCCTTGCCGTTCTCTATTTCGAGGACGTGCGTTTTGCCAATCGGCGATATCTCGTCGAGACCTGGCTCACCGTGAACGACCAAAGCGTGAATCGCGTCGAGCTCGGCCAGGGCACCGGCAAGAACCGGCACTCGATGCGCATCTGCGACCCCTACAACTTGTCGTCGGGCGCCGGCGGGATTCGCGAGCGGACCGACGACGTTCATAACTGTGGGAATAGCAAGCTCCCGCCGAACGGGTCCGACATGTTTCATGGCCGGATGCATCACTGGCGCATACATGAAAACAATTCCGGCGCTCTCGAGCGCGGCGGTCATCGTCGTCAGCGGCGCATCAACCGGGACCCCAAGTGCCTCGAGAACATCTGCGCTGCCGCATCGCGACGTGAATGAGCGGTTTCCGTGCTTCGCGATGCGCACACCTGCGCCGGCGGCAAGCAACGCGGCCGCAGTCGAGATGTTGAATGTTCCAACTGCGCCGCCGCCCGTTCCGCACGTATCGACGAGCTTGTCGCGATCGTACGTCGGCAGAACGATCATCACCTCTCGCAAAGCGCGCACAACGCCGGCGACGATTTCCGATGTCTCGCCTCTCACGCGAAGACCTGTCAACATCGCTGCAACCTGAAGCGACGATGCTTCTCCGCGCATGATCACGCCGAATGCTTCGGCGGCATCCTGTGCGCTGATCGGCTGGTGATGAGCGAGCTTGACGATGGCACTCTGAAGCGCCGACGCTACTGAAGGAGATGTCATGGCTGCTGCGTGATCAGACGGCTGCTTGCGGCGTCAGCAGCGCGCGAATCTGCGCAAGTGCCTTATCAGCGCCGGGGCTTGTGCTCTCGTCATTGAGAATCCGCTCGATCTGGTAGAGCGCACTCGCGTGAGTGCGGGCGAGCTCTGTCTGCGAGTGAAGATCGATGTGCGCCTGCTGCAGCCGCCCGACCGCCTGTGAGACTTGCTCCTCGACGGCCTGCAGACGTTCTGCGCGCCGCTGAATCTCGCCCTGAGCGTCGGTCAACATACGCTCGAGCTCGGCGATGCGTGATGCGTCGCGCTCCGTTGGCGCAGCGCTGTCTTTCCTGGCAGCATCGAGTTCCATCTTGAGCTGCCTCATCGCCCGGTTGTACTCAGAGTGGATGTTCCGAGTGAGTTCCTCCAGCGTGCGAACTGCCTCGAAGCGCGCCTCGTGTTCGACGATTCTCTCGAAGGCAAGCGCGAACAGATCGAGGGCCGGGGAAAGTCTCTCGACAATGCGCGGCCCAAATCGTCGGCGCGGCTCGTAGAGTGCGATGAAGCCGGCAAGCTCGCCGTCCAGCGTAAGCCCTCGCACAGATAGGATGCCACCCTGCTGCTGAGGCGTGACGCCGAGCAGCTTCATGTAGTCGTCGGACTCGGCGCCGAAATCTGCGACAGCCGCGCCGAAATTCAGAGCGCGACGGATTGGAGCCGGGAGGTGATCGATCGCGACCGTGAGTGGGGTTCGGGCTACGCCTCCGGTTGTCGGGCTCAGCCTCTCGGTGATCATCTGCCGCCGGGCGTCGCACATGAAGAGCGCCAGCTGCGATGCGCGATCCATGTCCCACGCCTCAGTCTGCAGCAGAGTCAGCGCGGCATCGGCATCGCGAGCCGCGGAGAGGACTGTTGCCAGAGTAGCCAGGGTGCGTGGTGCCATTGATGAGTTGAAGAGGCGCGCGTTACTCCCGAGTTTGACGGCAACGACGACTAATGTCAACGCCGCGCTTTCGAGTAGGTTATCTCCGTTTTTCTGGTGAACGAGGTTTGCCGCTCGGAGACGCGGACGGTATTTTGAGCAATGGAATCGCATACCCTGCAGCTTGTCCTTCAATACGACGGGTCGCGATTTGCGGGATGGCAGCGCCAACCGGATGAAAGGACTGTTCAGGGAGTGGTCGAAGAAGCGCTCGAGCGACTGTGTGATCGTCATATCGCCGTCCTCGGCGCCGGGCGAACTGATGCCGGAGTCCACGCTCTGGGACAGGTCGCTGGTATCAAAGTTCCCGATCGCTGGACAGCCGCAGAGATGCGCCGGGCGTTGAACGCAATACTTCCGGACGACGTCTGGATCGCTGATGCCCACTCGATGAGGCAGGAGTTTCATGCGCGGTTCAGCGCGGTGTCTCGCGCCTACAGGTATCTCGTCGGCACGGATGAAGAAGCCGCTTCTCCCTTCAGGCGAAGTCGGGAGTTGGCGTGGAAGCGCCCGATCGACCGGCAACTTCTCGACAACGCCTCGCACCTGATCGTGGGCAACCACTGTTTTCTCGGCTTCGCTGTGAGAGGAACCGCGCCCGAAACCGACAATCATCGGTGCAATGTCTTCGAGTCGCAGTGGCTCGAGCGTGATGGGGGGCTGGCGTTCTTCGTGAAGGCCAACCGTTTTCTCCACCATATGGTGAGATTTCTCGTTGGAACGATGCTCGACATCGCCAGCGGGAAGCGCGACCTGTCCGACATGACTGCCTTGCTCGAAGCAAGCGACAATCGCGGTGTTTCGGCACCTGTTCCTTCGCACGGACTGTATCTGGAAAAGGTAGAATACCCTCTTGAACTCTATTTGGCGGATGCATGAACATTTTTGTTGAAACGATTTCGCTGGACGAGATAAGGCACGTGACCGCTTCCGGTTTCGCTGATGGGATTGTGGTTTCATACTCCGACGCTTCGTCTGACGACATACGTACCTTGATCGACTCCGTCGCGCAGGAATTCGCTCTGCCTGTGTGTGTCGAAGTGGGCGCAATCGATGCGGGAGACATGTACCGCGAATCGCGCGAGCTGGCCAAGATCTCCGATCACGTCATCATCCAGCTCCCGCTGGTAGAGGATGCAGTTGCACCGATGCACCGCCTCAGCCTCGAGGGAGTTCGGGTCTGCGCGAATTTTGTGTTCAACGGAGCTCAGGCGGTCCTGGCGGCCAAGGCTGGGGCGTCGATGATCAGGATCCCCCTTCAGGATCTTGACGCGCAAGGGCAAACAAGCACGGACGCCGTCAGTGAGATTCGTTCCCTTCTTGAGTCAAGCGACTGCGAGTGCGACGTGATGGTTGCGTCGCCGACCACGACGACCCAATTCATGGAGTGTGTGTCGGCCGGCGCTCAGGTGGTGTCGATTCGTCCCCACGTTCTGGATTCCTTGCTGCTTCACCCGCTCACCGATCGAGGTGTCGATCGCTTTCTCAACGGGATCAGCAAGCGGCCAAAGGCGAGGGATTGAATTGATGCGTGCATTTGTGACAGTTGTTCTTCTTGGGGCGGTCGTTGCCTGTAAGGGAGACACGCTGCCTTCCGCGCAGGCAACCCAGGTTACTGAAAGCCAGACTGCCGGAATCAGCTCGCAGCGAAGAACCGCGATTACGTCAGCCGTCGCGCGCGTGTCGCCTTCGGTTGTAACTGTGCAGACCGAAATGGTCGAAGCAGTTCCCGTTGACTTTTACGAACAATTTTTCGGCGGACGCTCGGGCCGCCGTTCATCGGCCGGTCTTGGTTCCGGATTCATCGTCAGAAACGACGGTGTCATCGTCACGAATGCTCACGTCGTCAACGGAGCCACAAAAATCTCCGTCGCTTTGCGTGACGGAACGACTTACCCCGCGAAACTGCTTGGCGCCGACGAGACCAACGACCTTGCCGTCATCAAGATCGACGCGAAGAACCTTCCCGTCGCGCCGCTCGGCAGCTCTTCAAACCTGTTGATTGGCGAGTGGGCGATCGCAATCGGCAGTCCTTATGGTTTTCTACTCGCCAACACCGAGCCGAGTGTGACGGCAGGAGTCGTGAGCGGCACCGGAAGAAATCTTGCTGCGGAGAGCGGCGGTGCCGGAGTGTACGTCGACATGATTCAAACCGACGCTTCGATCAATCCGGGAAACTCCGGCGGCCCACTTGTCAACGCACTCGGCGAAGTCATCGGCGTGAACAGCTCCATCTATTCGCCGAGCGGCGGATCAGTCGGACTCGGTTTCGCAATTCCGATCAATCGCGCCAGACGTGTAACAGAAGATTTGCTCGCCCACGGTCAAATTCGCCGACCGTGGATAGGCCTGAAACTTGGAATTACCAGACCCGGAACTGCCGGGGCGCCGGCAAAGGGCGCGGTAATTACATCGATTGTCCCCGGATCGCCAGCCGCGAAAGCAGGCATCCAGGCCAATGACATTCTGGTCCAGTCACGCGATCGCGCGATCCACAATCCTTACGAGTGGGAAGCGGAGCGGCTCGAGCTTCGTGTAGGCGAAGAACTTCCGTTGGTGATCAGGCGAGGCGATCGCGAGATAAAGGTCAGCGTGAAGGTCGCAGACCTTCCGGACGTCAACGCGCCGAAGGTGACGGTGCTCCGTGAGATTCAGCTCGTCACCCTGACGCCGGCAATTCGTGCGGAACGCAGCATTCGACGTGCGAATGGTGCGCTCATTCAAACGGTCAGCCAGCGTGTTGCAGAACAACTTGGCATTCAGGCGGGCGATGTGATTCTGCAGATCAATCAGGTGCCGATCGCTGACGCAGAATCCGCTGCCCGGGCACTCGACTATTACTCTGGACGCGGTGGCATCGTGATGTACCTCGAGCGGCTGGGTCAGGTTTACACGACAGAATTCGTGATTCAATAATGTGAACGACTCCTACACGTCACCACTCTCGGGCAGGTACGCATCGCGGGCGATGCTCGAGTTGTGGTCGGCCGGTACACGTCACGGCTTGTGGCGGCGTCTCTGGCTCGCGCTCGCCGAGGCCGAGCGAGAGCTCGGCGCCGGTATTCCCTCTGAAGCGATCGACCAGATGCGCGCCCATCTTGACGACATCGACTTCGATTCCGTCGCTGCTTACGAGCGCCGGTTCAGGCATGACGTCATGGCTCATGTGCATGCGTTCGGCGATGTGGCACCGGCCGCAAAGCCGTTCATCCATCTCGGAGCGACCAGCGCTTACGTCACCGACAACGCCGACCTGATCCTCATGCGCCGGGGTCTCGAGCTGCTGCGCGGACGAATGATTGGCGTCATACGCGAGCTCGCCGTGTTCGCGCACAAGTGGAAGGACCTCCCGACTCTTGGCTACACGCATCTTCAGCCAGCCCAGCTGACAACCGTTGGAAAACGGGCAACACTGTGGATGCAGGATCTCGTGCTCGACATCCACGACATCGATTACCGTCGGTCAACTCTTCCCTTCCGCGGTGTGAAGGGAACGACGGGAACGCAGGCAAGTTTTCTCGAGCTTTTCGGCGGCGATTCGGCGAAGGTGAGAAAACTCGATCAGCTTGTCACCGCGAAAATGGACTTTTCGGCCGCGATTCCGGTCTCTGGACAGACTTACACGCGGAAGATAGATGCGGGGGTACTCTCCGCAGTGTCGGGTGTCGCTGCGAGCGCTGCCAAGTTCGCGAGCGATATGCGGGTGCTCCAGGCGTTCGGCGAGATCGAGGAGCCGTTTGAAAGCGAGCAGATCGGCTCGTCGGCAATGGCCTACAAGCGCAATCCGATGCGCTCCGAGAGGATCAACTCCCTGTCGCGCTTCGTGCTGAATCTCGAAGCAAACGCGAATCAGACCCACAGCGTTCAATATCTCGAACGGACGCTGGACGACAGCGCGAATCGACGTCTCGCGATTCCCGAATCATTTCTGGCGACTGACGCGATCCTGCTGATTTATGCCAACATCGCCCGCGGGATCGAAGTGCACAGCGAGCGAATCAATCAGCGAGTGAGCGCCGAGCTTCCTTTCATGGCAACTGAGAAACTCATCGTCCAGGCGGTTGCTAATGGTGGCGACCGGCAAGCAGCACACGAGATCATCCGGGGACATTCGATGGCCGCATCAAAAGCGCTCAAGGAGGGAGCCGATCGAAATGATCTTCTCGACCGCCTGGCAGGCGATAAGGCCTTCGGATTGTCAGCGGATCAGATTTCCGAAACTGCCGACGCCTTCCGATATACAGGGCGTGCATCGCAACAGGTTGACGAGTTTCTCGATGAAGTCATTTCCCCGCTCCTCGCGGGGACGACTGCGGTAGCGCAAGACTCATCTGAGCTGAGAGTCTGATGACCCTTTCGCGGACCGACCTGCCCCTTCGTACGCTTCGTCGGGGCAAGGTTCGCGATGTCTATCAGGTCGATAGTGAGACCGTGCTTCTCGTTGCGACCGATCGCGTCAGTGCATTCGATGTAGTGATGCGGGAGCCGGTTGCCTACAAAGGGGCCGTGCTGACCCAGATGACGGCCTGGTGGTTGAGGCAATTGGAGCCGACGATTCGCCACCACATGATTTCGGCCGACATTGACGAGATCATCGAGAAAGTTCCGGAATTGAAGGCGCATCGCCACGAACTCGCGGGTCGAACGATGCTCAGCACTCTCGCCGATGTGTATCCGGTTGAGTGCGTCATTCGTGGTTACATAAGCGGATCTGCGTGGAAGGAATATTCAGCTTCCGGAACGCTCGCTTCGGAGAGGCTCCCGTCAGGGCTTCGAGAGTCAGATAAGCTTCCGACCGCCATTTTCAGCCCGGCGACGAAGGCAGAGGAAGGACACGACCAGAATATCACCATCACACGCATGGCAGAGCTTGTCGGTGTGGAAGTCACGAGCGAGCTGGAACGGTTGACCAGGTACGTCTATGACTACGGAAGCGCAATTGCGGCCGGTCGAGGCATCATCATTGCCGACACAAAACTCGAGTTTGGGAACACGGGCGGCAGCAAAGAGTTTGACCCGTCGAGTGTTATATTAGTGGACGAAGTTCTGACACCGGATAGCTCACGTTTCTGGCCTGCGGACCGGTTCGAACCCGGCCGGTCACAGCCGAGTTTCGACAAGCAGCCTCTGCGCGATTATCTCGATGTCGAGCGAGCCGCGGGCCGATGGAACGGAGACGATCCACCGCCGTTTCTGCCGCCCGATGTGATAGCGGCAATGACGGAGCGCTATCTCGCAATTTTTCAACGACTGACCCTCACTTCGCTCGACATCGGAGCTCTGCATTGAACTTCGCCCGGGAAGGCTACCTTTTCATCGGCATTGCGGCGGCAGCGGCAGCGTCAACATTTGCTGTCGCTCTCGCGCGCCGATCCTGGGCCTTATGGCTTCTCGCCATCGTTGTCACGATCATCGCACTGTGGGTCGCGTATTTTTTTCGCGATCCTGAAAGAGCCGGTGAACGCGGCCCGCAGATCGTTGTCGCTCCGGCCGACGGCAAGCTCATCCTTATCACAGAAGTCGATGAGCCGAATTTCATCGGCGGACGTGCCCTCCGCCTGTCGATTTTCATGAATGTCTTCAACGTTCACGTCAACCGTTACCCGGTGGATGGAACTGTCACGTACACTCACTACAACAAGGGCAAGTTCTTCAACGCAGCAGCCGAAAAATCGAGCCTCGAAAATGAGCAGAGCTCGGTCGGTATCGAATCAGGTCCGTACAAGATTCTCGTTCGCCAGATCGCCGGCCTGATCGCGCGCCGGATCGTCACCTATAGCCACATCGGCGACAGCGCCAAACAAGGCGAGCGGTTCGGCATCATTCGATTTGGTTCGCGCGTTGACATCTTCATCCCGACCGATTCGAAGCTTCGCGCGAAACTGGGAATTCTGACAACCGCCGGTTCGACCGTGCTGGCCGAGCTCCCTCCTCGATGACGGGATCAGGAGTGCATCACTCGGGACGCGATGACGAGGACCGGCCTCGCCGGATGAGACGCGCGGTTGTGATTCTGCCGAGCGGTCTCACGCTGGCTAACCTGTTTTGCGGAATCTTCGCGATCATCTCCGCGTCGCGCGGCCAATTCGATTTCGCCGGGCTGCTCATCGTCCTCGGCGGTGTCGCAGACGCGCTCGACGGACGCGTTGCCCGAGCCACGGGGAGCGGCTCGCGCTTTGGATCCGAGCTCGATTCGCTCGTTGACATCGTCACGTTCGGAGTCGCGCCCGCACTCATCATGTACTTCGCCATTCTCAACCGCGAAGGCTGGGAGTGGCTGATTCCCTTCCTGTACGTCGTTTGCGCCGCGGTTCGCCTCGCCAGATTCAACGTCGAGCAGGCGGGCCGGGCCAAGCGATACTTCCACGGCCTGCCGAGCCCCGCAGCCGGTCTCACGCTCGCGACGTACTACTGGTTCAGCCAGACGCCTCTCTATAACCAGACAATCCTTGGCGACCTGCCGTGGCATTTCTGGCTGCGCTTCCTGATGCTCGCGCTGGCTTTCCTGATGATCAGCAATGTCTCGTATCCCGCCGTCCCGACAATCGGATACAAAAAAGTTAACGAGATTCTCGGTTCACTGGTGGTCGCCGGCACGATCATCGGCGTGATCGTGCTGAGAAAGCAGTTCTACTTCCCCGCCCTCGTCATCTACGTGTTGTACGGAGTCGCCAAGACCGTGTTCTTCGGTTTGATCGGACGCCGGCCGCGTGGTGACGTGCCGGTGATCTCTGACTCGGACGAGGACATGGAGGCGGACACGCAAATCACGACACCTGACATCGGACCGGATCAACAGGTTTCGCGCAGACGCCGCCGCAGAAAACCATATCCGCGGGAGGACAGATCTCCGCCGCGACAGTTTCCTTCGCGATCGCCGGAGGACAACGACGAGTGACGGCGTACAAAGTGTCTGTTCACATCACGCCGCGCCGCGGCATTCTCGATCCGCAGGGCAAGGCAGTCGAGGGAGCGCTGCATTCGCTGGGCTTCGCCGGTGTGAAGGAAGTTCATGTCGGCCGGTATCTCACCGTCGACACCGATGCTCAGAGCCAGGCTGAAGCCGAAGCCGCCGTAAAGGCGATGTGCGAGCGGCTGCTCGCCAATCCGGTGATCGAAGACTTCGAAATAGAGTCAGCCGCCGTCCGATGAAGTTTGGTATCGTCACCTTTCCCGGTTCCAATTGTGACTACGACGCGTTTCGTGCCGTCGTCGACACGCTGGGCGAGGAAGCCGTCTATGTGTGGCACAAGGATCACGATCTTCAGGATGCCGACGTCGTCATCCTGCCTGGCGGCTTCAGCTACGGTGACTATCTGCGCGTGGGAGCGATTGCGCGGTTCAGTCCAGTAATGCGCGAAGTGGCGGCACACGCAAGACGCGGGGCGCCGGTGATCGGCATCTGTAACGGATTCCAGATCGCATGCGAAGCGGGATTGTTGCCCGGAGCGCTACTCCGCAATGCGAGCCTTCAGTTCGTATCAGCGCCGGTTCGGATCCGCGTCGAGAACACCGGTACTCGATTCACATCCGAATATGATCGCGGACAGGTTTTGACGATCCCGGTCGCTCACGGCGACGGGCGCTACACTGCAGACGAGGCGACACTCGCGGATCTGGAATCTTCAGGCCAAGTAGTTTTTAGATACGTAGATACGCGCGACAATCCCACCGAAGCTGGCAATCCAAACGGCTCATCGAACAACATCGCGGGCATCACCAACGGTGACGGCAATGTCATCGGACTAATGCCTCATCCCGAACGCGCTCTCGACTCGCTGCTCGGCTCCGTCGATGGTCTTGGCTTCTTCCAGTCGATTCTGGCTGCGGTAGCGGCCTGATGTCAACCGTCGCCCCTCGTCCAGGCGATCCGGCAATTACACCGGAGCTAGTCGCGGAACACGGTTTGACAGCGGACGAATACGATCGATTGGTAGCGATGCTTGGTCGCACACCGACGTTTACGGAGCTTGGCATCGTAAGCGCTCTTTGGAGCGAGCACTGCTCGTACAAGCATTCGCGAAATCTCCTCAAGACATTACCAACTGAAGCGCCGCACGTGCTTCAGGGGCCAGGTGAAAACGCGGGGGTGATTTCAATCGGCGGCGGCCTTGCCGTAGCGTTCAAGATCGAGTCTCACAATCATCCGTCTGCTGTCGAGCCGTATCAGGGAGCCGCGACTGGAGTTGGCGGCATCTTGCGCGATGTGTTCACTATGGGAGCTCGTCCGATCGCGATGCTCAACTCGCTCCGCTTCGGGTCGCTCGATAACGCTCGAGTCAGGTATTTGTTCGCTGGGGTCGTCAAAGGCATCGGCGACTACGGCAACTGTGTCGGTATTCCGACAGTGGCCGGCGAAATTGTCTTTGACGCGGCATACGAGGGCAATCCACTCGTCAACGCGATGTGCGTCGGGCTGATGCAGGAGACAGATCTGATTCGCGCCAAAGCAGAAGGTGTCGGCAACCCGATCATCGCTGTTGGAGCGAAGACCGGGCGTGATGGAATTCACGGAGCGTCATTCGCATCCGAGGATCTGTCAGCTGCGAGCGACGCAAAGAGACCGCGAGTCCAGGTCGGTGATCCGTTCACTGAGAAGCTCCTGCTGGAGGCGAGTCTCGAGCTTATCAAGAGCGGTCACATCGTTGCGATCCAGGACATGGGCGCCGCTGGACTCACATCCTCGTCGGCGGAAATGGCTGAGCGCGGCGACGTTGGCGTAACGATCGACGTGACGAAAGTGCCGGTGCGTGAAACCGGGATGACTCCGTACGAGATCCTGTTGAGCGAATCCCAGGAGCGTATGCTTGTCGTCGCACACAAAGGCAGGGAGGATGATGTGCACGCCATTCTCTCCAGGTGGGATCTCGATTCCGCGGTCATCGGCGAAGTAATCGCTGAGCCGGTTTATCGTGTGACGGAAGGATCGGCTGTCGTTGCTGAGTTTCCCGGCTCTCGCCTGGTAACCGAATGCCCTCGATATACGCCCGAGGCGAAGGAAGATCCGGATATCATCGCGCTTCGATCGCTCGATGTGTCGTCGATCGAAGAGCTGTCGGAAGAAGCCGATCCTGCATGGACGCTGCATCAACTCCTGGCCGCGCCTACGATCGCGAGCAAGTCATGGGCTTTTCGCCAGTACGATTCGACTGTTCGCACGAATACAGTTATCGGTCCCGGCGGTGACGCGGCCGCCCTTCGTATTCGCGGCACGGACAAGGCGATTGCCGTAAAGACTGACTGCAACGGCCGCTATACATATCTGAATCCGAAAATCGGCGGACAGCTGGCTGTCGTTGAAGCAGCGCGAAACGTCGCCTGCACCGGTGCCCGTCCGATGGCGATCACCAACTGCCTCAATTTCGGAAATCCCCGCCGTCCGGAAGTCTTCTTCCAGCTGAGCGAAGCGATCGCAGGAATGGGTGAGGCATGTCGCGTTTTGGGAACTCCGGTAACCGGCGGAAATGTTTCTCTGTACAACGAAAACCCCGCGGGTGCCGTTTATCCGACTCCTGTTGTTGGAATGGTCGGCCTTATCGACTCACTCTCGCATGTCACTCGATCGACGTTTTCAAGCAGTGGCGACACAATTCTCCTGATGGGATCTACGCGCGATGAGCTCGGCGGCACTGAATACCTCGCGACCATTCACGGAATTGTCGGCGGCGAGCCGCCAACATGCGATCTCGACAATGAGAAGGCCGCCATGGATGCGCTGCACGAGGCGATCGTCGCAGGCGCGATCTCATCGGCGCATGACTGTAGCGACGGCGGTCTTGCCGTTGCGCTGGCCGAAGCGTGCATTGCCAATACCTCCAACCAGACGGGGGCATCGATCGATCTCGATGCAGCCTATGTCGACATGAGCTCGTCGTCGCCGCGAGGGGTATTTTTCGGCGAGACACAGGGCCGATACGTGCTCAGCTCCAGCGCTCCGCAGATAGTCGAGGCAATCGCTGCGAAACACGGCATTCCAATTCACGCGATTGGCATCGTGCTTGATCGTCACGACGGATTTTCGGTCCGCCTCAAGGACAGAGTCATCAGCTCGACGGTCAAATCTCTGTCGTCAGCGTTTCATGACGCGATTCCTTCAATCATGTCGGCACCGGTCGCAGCAACTATCGCCGTCGAGCCGGCCGCTATGGCGGCGGTCTAGCGCGATGTGCGGCATCTTCGGAATTCACGGCCACGCTCGCGCGGCAGAGATCTCTCATCTGGGCCTCTATTCGCTCCAGCATCGCGGTCAGGAATCGGCTGGCATCGTCACTTGTGGCATCAGTGCAACTCCGCGAGCCGCGAAGACCATGGGCCTCGTCTCTGACGGATTGAAAACAGCCGAGCTAGCAGCGATGGACGGCGACGTTGCGATTGGCCACACGCGATACAGCACCGCCGGGTCATCGACCATAGAAAATGCGCAGCCTATGCTCGCGCGCTTCCGCGACGGTCACATCGCCCTTGCTCACAACGGCAATCTCATCAACGCCACGGAGATGAGACGCGAGCTGGAGAACGCGGGATCCATCTTCACATCGACGATGGACTCGGAAGTTCTTCTCCATCGAATTGCGCGTTCTACCGCGTCCAAGCCGGAGGAAAAGCTCGCCGATGCGTTGGCGGATGTTGAAGGAGCATACTCGGTAGTTGTTGTAATTGGCGACACACTTCTCGCTGCGCGTGACCCGCGCGGCTGGCGCCCGCTGGTGATGGGAATGCTCGACGACTCGTACGTGTTCGCGTCGGAGAGCTGCGCCCTGGACATCGTCGGTGCCTCGTCGATTCGCGAGGTAGAGCGTGGCGAGATCATCGCCGTAGATCGCGACGGCATGCGATCTTCCCATCCGCTTCCCACACAAAAGAGCGCGAAGTGCGTGTTCGAATACGTTTACTTTGCGCGCCCTGACAGCCGCGTCTTTGGAGGGTCGGTCGATCGGGCGCGGAGGGAGCTCGGTCGCACTCTTGCACGAGAGCACCCCGCGCCTTACGCAGACCTGGTTTTCAGTGTTCCGGATTCCTCGAATTCAGCCGCACTTGGATTCGCTGAGGAATCAAAGTTGCCCTTCGAGCTTGCGTTGATTCGAAACCACTACGTCGGCCGGACTTTTATTCAGCCGACGCAATCAGGGCGCGATGCGAAGGTCAAAGTGAAATACAACGCAGTTCGTGAGGTCCTCGAGGATCGAAGCGTAGTAATGGTCGACGATTCTATCGTTCGCGGCACCACCACACGAGGCCTCGTGTCGATGGTTCGCGCCGCTGGAGCCCGCGAGGTTCACATGCGCGTCAGCTCGTCGCCGATTACCGGGCCCTGCTACTACGGTATCGACACGCCCAATCGCGAAGAACTGATCGCGGCCAACATGACTGTTCCGCAAATCGCGGCGACACTCGGCGTTGACTCACTCGGGTACCTGTCCAGAGAAGGCATGCTCAACTCTGTCCCTGAAGGTCCTGACGGGTTCTGCCACGCGTGCTTCACGGGCGATTATCCAACTGCCCCGCCAGCGGATCCGGACAAGCTCCGTTTCGGCCTTAGTAGCTGATAGATGGCGCAATCGGTTTTCTTCTTCGGCAACGGGGAGGCGGAAGGCACTCGCGAGATGAAACTGGTGCTCGGTGGAAAGGGCGCCAATCTCGCGGAAATGACGAACCTTGGCGTTCCCGTTCCGCAGGGTTTTACCATCGCCTGCGGCGAATGCATCGATTACCTGAAGAACGGCAAATACTCCGATAAGCTTCGTGCCGAGGTCGAAGGGAACATTGCTCGGCTCGAGCAGGCCGCCGGAAAGAAACTCGGCGATCCGAAGAACCCGCTCCTCGTTTCGGTGCGATCGGGCGCGTCAGTCTCGATGCCTGGCATGATGGAGACAATCCTCAACCTGGGCCTCAACGATCGAACTGCAGAAGGTTTGGCAAAGCAGAGCAACAATGCGCGTTTCGCCTACGATTCCTATCGTCGATTTATCCAGATGTACTCCGACGTTGTGCTCGGAGTTTCGATCGCCGACTTCGAACATCTTCTGAAGGCTCGCCGGCTCACGTCGGGCGCGCAGTCGGACGCCGAGCTGAGCGAGGAGACGCTTCGAAATCTTGTCGAGGAATACAAGGCCCTCGTAAGGAACGCGACGGGAGCAGAGTTTCCCACGAATCCCGTGGTGCAGCTTTGGGGCGCGATCGAGGCAGTGTGGAAGTCGTGGACCTTGAAGAAGGCGCGCGACTACCGCAAGGTGAATTCGATCCCCGAAGACCTGGGCACCGCGGTCAACATCGTAGCGATGGTCTTCGGAAATCTTGGCGATGACTCGGGGACAGGCGTCGCCTTCACGCGCGATCCATCTACCGGCGAGAAGAAGTTCTACGGCGAGTTTCTCGTCAATGCACAGGGTGAGGATGTTGTTGCCGGAATTCGCACTCCGCTCCACATCGACGAAATGGCAGAGCGGCTTCCAGGCGCGTATGCGGAGCTTCTGGAAACGCAGGACCGACTCGAGAAGCATTACGCCGACATGCAGGACCTGGAATTCACCGTCGAGCGCGGGAAACTATTCCTGCTGCAGACTCGTAACGGAAAAAGAACCGCCGCCGCCGCAGTCCGTATCGCGCGCGACATGGTAAACGAGGGATTGATTGACCGAACGGAAGCCGTCAAGCGCGTCCCGCCAGCCGATCTGGACCAGCTGCTCCACCCGATCATCGACCCCTCCGTCAGGGCCAAGCCGCTTTGCCTCGGCCTCCCGGCAAGTCCTGGTGCCGCGAGTGGAGTGGCGGTATTCGATCCCGACAGCGCGGTCGAGCGCGCCGCCGCCGGTGACGCCGTAATTCTTGTCCGCGAGGAAACGACTCCGGAAGACTTTCACGGCATCGTGGCAGCGCGTGCGGTTCTCACCGCCCGAGGCGGAATGACGAGCCACGCGGCTGTAGTTGCCCGCGGAATGGGCAAGTGTGCGATCGTCGGATGCAAGGACATCGACGTAGACATTCAGCACCGGCGCTTTTCGGTCAACGGAACCGTCGTCACCGAAGGAGAATGGCTGACCCTCGACGGAGCGACTGGTCGGGTGTTCGCTGGCAATCTGCCGACCATACCGAGTGAAGTGGTTCAGGTCACGAACGGGACGCTCGCACGATCGGCTGCACCTCTCTATCAGTCGTATTCCGAGTTGCTGGAATGGGCCGATGACGTTCGACGGCTGAAGGTTCGCGCTAACGCCGACACCCCGCGTGACGCGCGTATCGCCAGAAATTTCGGCGCCGAAGGAATCGGTCTCTGCCGTACCGAGCACATGTTTTTCGAGGGTGAGCGTATCACGCCAATGCGCGAGATGATCGTCGCGCGGGATGAAGGTGGTCGCCGGCGCGCGCTGGCCAAGCTGATGCCGATGCAGCGGTCGGATTTCGAGGGAATCTTCGAGGCGATGAATGGCCTGCCGGTGACGATCAGACTCCTCGATCCTCCGCTTCACGAATTTCTCCCGCACGGTGGCGAAGAGAGCAAGCTTCTCGCGCGAACGCTCGGCGTTCCCCGCGAAGAGCTCAACCGTATAGTCGAGGGCCTTCGCGAAAACAATCCGATGCTGGGGCATCGAGGATGTCGGCTGGGCATCACCTTCCCCGAAATCACGGAGATGCAGGGCCGCGCCATCTTCGAGGCCGCCGTAAGGGCTATGCGGAGAGGCATCGATGTCAGACCGGAAATCATGGTCCCGCTGGTATCCACAGTGGCCGAGTTCGACAATCAGCGTGCGATCCTCGAGGAGGCCGCGGACCAGGTCCTTGGCGTGATGGGCGAGAGCGTCAGCTACATGATCGGTACGATGATCGAGCTGCCGCGGGCTGCCCTCACTGCGGATGAGATAGCGAAGTCCGCCGAATTCTTCTCTTTCGGAACAAACGATCTGACGCAGACTACTTATGGATTGAGCCGGGACGACGCCGGGCGTTTTCTCCCTTCGTACGTCGACCGTGGTATCTTTGCGGACGACCCTTTTCAGGTGCTGGACGCTCGCGGCGTAGGCAGGCTCATTAGAATCGCTGTCGAAGATGGTCGTAGCGTTCGTCCGAACATCAAGCTGGGAATCTGTGGCGAACACGGTGGCGAAGCCCGATCGATCGCCCTGTGTCATGAAATCGGTCTCGACTATGTATCCTGTTCACCATTCCGTGTGCCAATAGCAAGACTTGCCGCTGCTCATGCCGCCCTTAACCCGTCGTAACAATCTGGCGCGTGCCCTCGATCTGACTCCGGCCCCTGCTCTTCCCCGGGCGGCCGCTGACTTTGCTCGCCCACTCCGCATCGCGCTCGTCACCGAGTACTACTATCCACACCTCGGCGGCATCTGCGAACACGTGCACTTCTTTGCGCGTGAAGCACGGCGACTTGGTCACCACGTGGACATCGTCACGTCAAACCTGAAGGGTGCCGTAGCCGAGCCGCACGTAATTCGGGTCGGACGAAGCCAGCCCATCTACTTCAACGGATCTCAGGCGCGTCTCACGGTCGGGCTCGGCCTCAAGAAGCAGCTCAAGGACGTCTTCAAGCGCGGCGACTATGACATCGTACATGTCCACTCGCCGCTGAGTCCATCCCTTCCCGTCATCGCAATCGATGCGGCCGACTGTCCTGTGGTTGGCACGTTCCATACGTATTTCGACAAGTCGAATCTATACGCGCTAAGCCAGAAATGGCTTCAGGGGAAATTGAATCGAATGGCGGCCGCTGTGGCCGTTTCTCATTCTACCACTGTTGCGCTCAACAGATATTTCGAGGCCAACTGGACGATCGTTCCAAACGGTATCGACCTCGACCTGTTCAACCCGCACGTTCCGCCGCCGCCGGGAATCCGCAAGGACGTTCCATCGATTCTTTTTCTGGGCAGGTTCGATCCGCGCAATGGGCTCAACACGCTCATTGATTCGTTCAAGAAGATCAAAGGCGGAGGACGCGAGGCTCAGCTTATCGTTGTGGGCGATGGACCGCTTCGCAACCACTACTATCGCTCCGCCGGCGGCGATCCTGACATCACTTTCGTCGGTGCTGTGCTTGGCGCGCGCCCAAGCTATTACGCACACAGCTCCATGTACGCCTGCCCGACAACGAAAGCCTCGTTTGGTATTACGCTTCTCGAATCGATGGCATGCGAAACGCCAGTAGTTTGTTCGGACATTCTCGGCTTCCGGGATGTCGTCAAACACGAGCGCGAGGCATTGATGTTCCCGTGTGGCGATGTTGACGCACTGGCGGACGATCTAGTCCGCCTCCTCGACGACGAAACACTGCGGGCCCGACTTGGAAAGACGGGACGCCATCACGCTCAGGCCTATGGATGGCCGAGCGTTACGAACGCCATTCTCGATGTGTACATGGGAGTTCTCGGGCCATCAAAGGTGAAAAGATGATACTCCCCGCGGCGGTGGGTTTGACGCTCGCTGGCAGCGTTGTTCACGGAGCTTTTCATCGAAACAGCAAAGTCTTCGGGCCCGTACTGGGGCATCTTCCGACGAGAGAGCGTGAAGTCGCTCTGACGTTCGACGATGGACCCAACCCCGACGCGACTCCTCGCATTCTCGATACCCTTGGCGAGTTGGGAGTCAAGGCAACGTTCTTCGTCCTCGGCAGGCACGCTGAGCGGTGGCCTGACCTCGTCCACCGCACTGTGATGGAAGGGCACCAGCTTGGTAATCACGGTTACTTCCATCGCAAGCTGCACCTGAAGTCGCCATTCTACGTGAAACGCGATCTCGGCCTTGGCAAGCGCGCCATCGAGAGAGCGGGCGCTCACGCTCCGAGATTCTTTCGGGCGCCGCATGGCTTTCGCAGCCCCTGGGTTTCGTTCATCGCGGGCTCCATGGGAGAAAGGACAATTGGGTGGTCACTCGGAGTCTGGGATAGCGATCAACCCGGTGTCAGCACGATTGTTGATCGGACGATGGAAGGCGTGAGACCGGGGTCGATCGTCCTGCTCCATGACGGTGACGGCTACAACGCCGATGGCAACCGCTTGCAGACGGCCGAGGCACTGCCACGCATCATCCACGGTCTTCGCGATCGTGGATACGACTTCGTAACGCTGCCATCACTGTGAAGCGGAGCGTCTCGCGGGCGCTTCGATGGATTCTGACGGCTGCAATTGTCGTCTTCCTGATAATCTTCGCCCGCACTATCGACTGGCATGCTGCGGGGACGTCGATAAAAAGCGCGTCGCTTCCGCTGCTCGCTGCGGCGGTCGGAGTAAACCTGCTGACCATCGTCATCAAGGCGATTCGATGGTGGTTATTTCTCAGGCCTGCCGGATCGGCTTCACTTCCGCTCGCACTGAGAGCTACTGTTGCGGGCGCCGGCCTCAACAACGTGCTCGTCGCGAATGGGGGAGATGCGGCGCGCGTAGTGTTCATCTCGCGATCGACTGGCATTCCGAGCTCGACGGTGCTGGCGACAGTAGCGCTCGAACGGCTGTTCGATCCCGTTGGATTCATGATCCTTCTGGTGTTCGGCGTCTTATTCTTCGAGTTACCGCCGTCACTCGAGAAATGGCACTTGCCGGCCGAGATGGCGCTTGGTTTGGTGGCGATACTGCTGGTGTGGTTCGTATACGCTTCGCGACATGCGAAGCCTGCGCATGTCCCCGAGCGGCGAGCCCGCCCGCGAGGGATTGCGGGACGCATCCGCACCTATCTCGTCAGCTTTGCGGCAAGCACGCAGAAGCTGACGACAGGACCGCGATTCGTGGGTGCGCTGGTGCTATCGATGCTCTCGTGGGCCGGGCAGTTTGCGACGTTTCAATTCGCCGCAAACGCCGCGCACGTTGCAATCCCGCCGGCTGGAAGCCTGGCCGCTCTCCTTGCGATCAACCTTGGTCTGTTGATTCGCGCAACGCCTGGCAATGTTGGGTTCTTTCAATTCGTCTTCGCGCTTGCCGTCGAACCGTTCGGTATCGCACGTAACGATGCGATCGCAGTTTCACTGCTGATTCAGACTCTGCAGATCCTTCCGGTGACGCTGCTCGGAATTGCGCTCGCTCCTGAATTCATCTTCAAGCGAAAGAAACTCAAGGACGGCACGTCACCCGCCGATTCAGGACTCGTTGAGGAAAGCGATGAACTCGGCGGGGTTTCGCGTCAGTCCTGAGAACGTCCTGACAGTTCGTCCCTGGCTGTCGACGATAGCGTAAAGCGGAAGGGCGACAGTACCGAAGCAATCTTCCTGAAACTTCTGCTGACTTTCGTAAATCGGTCCCTCACCGTCCGTGTATAGACGGCTGAGCACAAAGTGCGACAGCGCAGTCGAAACGTCAGCCCGGGCGAACATGTTCGCTTCCATCCACCGGCAATTCGTGCACGTATATCCCGTGAAATCGATGAACACGAGCTGGTTCTTCGAAGACGCTGTAGCGAGCGCGCTTCGGTGATCGTTAAGTATCCAGTTCAACGCAACGGGCCTACCAGCTGAGGGAGCTGACGCAATTGTCACCGACGATGGCGGAAGAAACGCTTCGATCTCACCGAGCGACCGGCCGGTCAGGCCCGATGCGAGCCAGAGAGCGACGCCCCCAGCCGCCGATACAGAAAGCCATGACAATGAACGCGACATCGTGCGGGATTTTGTCGCGCGAAGCGTGACGACAGCGAGATAGATTGCGGACGCCGCGGCCATCGCGATCCATACGCCGAGCGACGTGTTGCGCGATATCAGGCCGGTGCGCCAAACGAGATCGGCGTTGGAGAAGAACTTCACCGCCGCTGCAATTTCGAACAAACCGACAACAACTTTTATTTCCTGCAGCCATCCACCAGCTTTTGGCAACGCCGCGGTCCATCGCGGAATCAGCGCAAGCACGAAAAATGGCGAGGCAAACACAATCGAGAATACCGCCATTCCAGCCAGGGGACGCAGCCAGTCGCCGCGCGCGGCCGATACGAGAAGTGGCCCGACAAACGGTGCCGTGCACGTGAATGACGCGAGCGTAAATGCGAAACCCATCAGCACGGAACCAAATACATTTCCTGATCGCTCCCGCGCCGAAGCATCGACTCGATTGAGCAAACGATTTCCAAACGGAAGCGGAATGTCGTAGAGTCCCAGCAAGCTCAATGCAAACGCGACGAATGCGATGCCTATTCCGATGTTGACCCATGGGTTCGAGGCGAAACGCGAAAGCCCCGATGCTCCGATGAGTACCGCCAAGCCAAGTCCGAGAGCCGTGAACGTGACGACAATTCCTGAGGCAAAGAGAATTGCGTGGCTGAATACATGGGCGTTCGATCGGCTGGAATGGCCGTTGAAATAAGCAACCGTGATGGGCAGCATCGGGAACACACACGGTGTCAGGAGCGACAGGGCTCCCGTGACTGCGGCCAGCCAGAGGAACGAAGCGGTCACGTCTTGAGCGGCGGCAGCGTCACCGAAAGAGTAGTCGTCTTCGCGGGGAGGCAGAACTTGTCGCTGCAGGCCTGCGATCTCACCTTCACGTCGATTGGCTTACCACTCTTGACCGCCTCGGCCGAGACGCGAATGGGAACCGTAATGACCGGCTCACCCGAGTACGTCGCAGTCTCGATTCCAAAATTCGGGTCCATCGATTTTTGTGGAATCGGCACGGCCATGCTCGAGCTCAGCGCGATCATCGATGACGAGTCAACCTTGATGCTTAAAGGCGTTGGTCCCTGCCCTGACTGCGAGGGAGCGTAGACGTGCCAGCCGTTGTCGATTGTCGCCTTGACGCGAACGTTGACGAGCACGGAGCCATCTGGTGATGGAGTCGCATCTGCGACGTCGGCCGTCCACTCTACTGGCTGAGGACCCTTGGCTGAGGGCGGCGCCGACCCGGAGCAAGCGATGCCGGCGCCAGCGAGGGCGCTTACAGCCAGTAGACGAATCACGGTTGCCATTATTGCAATATAGCGGCGGGGACCTGAACGATCAGGACGGAAGAGTCATGGAGCACAAGGAGCCGTAGCATGCACATGCGCGGAACGAACATCTGCATCGCGATCCTGAGAGTTCGCCCAGCGCACGCCCTGCCACTTGTCACTTCACAGGGCCGCGTTGGGATCACTTCTCGATTGGCTCCTCCGTACCAAGTATGTAGCGAGTTGTAAGCTTCCCAAGCGACAGGTTAACGCCCATGTGATACGGCTCGCCCTGAGCTGCTGCGTAGACGGACCGTCCTTCCGAAGGATGCGGCAGCGCGAACGTCCTGCGGTCGCTCGGCGACATTACACCAAGAAGCTGCGACCCGTAGTAAATGTCCACGGTGCGGCCGGTGGTATTCAACACTTCTACAGCGACGACAAGCGGACGAGCGTTGGAAGTCACACCATTCGCGGGACGCGTCTCCGCGCGATTCACTGCACAGCCGGCCGTGAGCAGCAATGTTAGAACTATAAAAGCCCGCTTCATCAGTCACTCCTCTTCGCGAGTAAGTTGTCGTGATTCACCGCTAATTGTCGCGGGCGGGAACCCCATACGCAAGCGCTCGATTCCGGAGTACTGGCTTTCCTGCGAACGATGTTCGAGTAATCATCGGTCCAGACATGGCCGTCGCGCGGCTGTGAGGCTGCTCCCATCTCGTGTCGTTCTCGATCCGACCCAGGTCGGAGCGCGATCGAGCGAGGATCGTCCAGACCGACGGCGTTCTTCCCAGGTGCACGTCTATCTCGAAAATTTGAAGATCAGGTCTTACTCTTGCCGCAAGACCTGACTCGGCTGCAAGTGCGGCGACCACGGGCTCCAGGCCAAGATGATCATTTCTAAGGTTGACCAATAAACACATAGCGTATGCGCCGCACGAAAGCAGGGTCGATATTGCCTTTCTTGTTGGTCCCGAGAATGAGCAGTCTCTTGTGTTCTTCGATTCGGTGTAAAAGGTAGGAAACCTCGATGTTGGCGTAGCGATCGTGCGAATCGCGAACTTCACTCCGCTTGCCAAAAAGCGCATCAGCTTCGTCGAGATATAGAATTGCGCCTGATTCTTCTGCTGCATTGAACAGTTTTCGAAGGTTCTTCTCCGTCTCCCCGATGTACCTGGATACGACTGCGGACAAGTCGACGGCGGATAGATAGCGAGACAGCCCATCCGCGATTTGATGGGCTACCGCATTCCTACGAGCTGCATCGCCACCCACTACTACTGCAGCAAATCGATCCGCCCCGACAGTAGCAGCTTCGCTAACGAGCCTGTCTATACTGATCTTCAACTCCCCCGACGGTACGATAGGAACCACGACTCCTCCCCTTGCCGAGCCAGGTGAGCGCGTTGTCATGACGCGCAAGTGAAGCCTAGACTGCGGAGAAAACGCACAGCACGCAAGCGCGTCTGTAGAGAAGTTGGCCTGCACCGCTGATCGTCATTGGAGACTTCGCCAGAACGCCGCGAGTTCTTGTTTGCGACGAGTGCGGGAACAATCAGTTTGGCAGCAACGATAAAAGCAGCGTCTGCCCCTCGCGATACCGTCATCGACTAACTGCTCGGCTTCAGCTGGGCCAGCGCCCCCATTGGGCTCAGGTCACGGCGGGAGAATCTCGAATCGGCGCGTCGGGCGAGCCACGGAGTCTAGCAGCCACGGATCAGACGGCGCTCACGCTCCTGAATTTCGCCCAGACGAGGCTCCAAAGCATTAGCGGCGTCGTGATAGTGGGCCTCACGTTTTAACGATGCTAAAGTTAGCCAGGCCAAATTCGTCCCAGATCCCAACCTCGTTATCGCCCACACAATCCTCGCGCTCGATCGCATTGTCGTTGGAAAGCCGAGTGAAGCACGAGCGATTGTCGGCGAAAATATTCCTCCGGTTCCATTCAATGGGATGGTGGCCTTATCCTCCACCTGACCGGTGAAACGGCCGGAGCTGCCACGATTCGGAGAAGCCTCGACACGACGTCAGACAGGACTGTGTGACGCCACCTAAGCCCATTCGCACGGTGTGAATAGCTGCGAGCGGTTCGAATCCCCGCGCCTCCACTGCCCTGAGAAATCAGTAACGTCTAACGCCGTCCCCATCGCGCGGCGTTTTTTGTTTCCTGGGACGAAGACCTGCAATAAACTGTTGCGTCACCGACGATAGTCCCGATATTGAGGCGCAAATCCGCAGGCAATTGCTTTAACGTCAGCGGGTGAACGCTCCCTGGGATGAAAAGGGCGCACTTCAATGGGCTGATGAGGCGCTTCAGGTACAATTGGTGTGATACCCAACGGGAAACAGATTCACGCCAACAGCGCTCCGTGAAAACTTATTCGATTACGCGCTCAATCATGTATCCAGCGTATTGACGAGGACAATGCAGGAATGACGGTGCCGAAATGACTGCTTCAGACGTGCCCCGCACACGAGCAGTTGTGATCGGGCGAGCGATAATTCTGCTGGCCGTAATAGCTTTGCGGCCCATTGCGGCGCAACGCGTCAAAGTGGGTGAGCGCGCTCCCGATATTGCCTTGGCGGTTCTGGATTCCGGGCCCGCGAGGTTACGTCTCGCCCAGCTCAAGGGGCACCCGGTCGTCATATCTTTCTGGGCGAGCTGGTGCCCTCCGTGCAGAAGGGAAATGCCGGAGCTCGCCATCGCGTACGCCGCAAACCGACGATCCGGCCTCGAGGTTATGGCGGTGAACGAGGAGACGCTCGAAGTCGACGAGAAGGGCAACGGTGTCTATCGGTCGAACCAGGAGCATCGTAAGCGGTTACATGGGTTCCTGGCGGAATTCCCGATGCCGTTCCGGGTACTGCTCGACGACGAGGAGGGCGGCGTTTGGACACGGTATGGAACTCCCTGGCTTCCGGCGATGTTTTTCGTTGATACTGCCGGGATCGTCCGGGGGATGTATCTCAATGGTCTCGTCACGTCCGATTCTCTCGCGAAGGGTCTGAAGCTGATCCTTCCAGGGAAGTGATCGCCCATCCAGCGACGATTCAAGGAGTCGAACAAGATGTCTGCATCGGTGGTGAGGAAACACATAGCGCTCACTACGCCACGGCGATGGCTACTCGCCACTAGCAAGAGGATTCCCGTGCAACAGAACGTGAACGCATCTGGATTCGGCCGCTTCGGGATGGCGCTGGTCGTCACGATGAGCGGATGGATGATCCCAGCGGCTATTTCTGCCCAGGGCTGCATGCCATTGCACTTCACCACTCCGAGCTTGGGAGGCGAGGGCATCGTCTTCCTGCGCCCGCATCAATGGCAGGTCGAGCTTGCCGCCCGTCGCGTTGCGACCAACAAGTTCTTCGTAGGCGCCAAGGAGAGCCCCGGGCCGTTTGGCCAACCGCTCATTCTCAGGCTCAATTCGGCCGACGTTAGCGTCAACTACGCGATGACGGAACGTGCCAGTCTCGGTGTAACTGTGCCGTTCTTTTACGGTACGGCGGAAAACACTAACGCCGACAATATGCGTCACCAGGTTTCGAACAGCGGCGTTGGCGATGTCAGTGCGATGGCGAGCCTGTGGCTCGGCACACCATCGCGGCACCCAAACGGGAATATGTCGTTGGGACTGGGCGTGAAGGCGCCAACGGGCAGCTATCACGCCACAGGGGCTTCCTACAGCCCCACTGGGGCTGTCACGCAAACGATGATTACGCCAACTCTGCAGCTCGGCGACGGTGGCTGGGCGATCCTGGCCGAGACTCAAGCGTTTCAGCAAGTGTTCGCTCGCACAGCCGCGTACGCTTCAGGGAACTATTCGGCGAGCCTGAGGAAGCATACTGACGAGATCTGGGGCGATTGGCCAACGCGTTTTGTCGCGGTGCCTGACGTTTACACGGCGCGCGCCGGCCTGGCGTTCGCAGTCGCACAGGATCAAGGGGTATCCGCGAGCATTGGCGGCCGCGTTGATGGCACGAGGGCGAGTGATCTGTTTGGCGGAGCCAGCGACTACAAACGGGATGCGGGGTACTACATGTACGTGGAACCGGGTATAGCCTGGACCACAGGGTTGAATCAGTTTACGCTGAACGTGCCGGTTCGCGTACGCTCCAACTACTATACTCTGCGGACCTCCGATGGGATCGATCACGTCGGAGCGGGGGGCGTGAACGATTTCATCATCTACGCCGGTCTGTCCCGCCGTTTCTAGCGGGCTGAATTGTGGGCCTGAAACGAACAACGGCACCCATTATCTGGATGCCGTTGGGCTCTCTTGGACTACTGATTAGTGGAGGCGCGGGGATTCGAACCCCGGTCCGAGACTAGATACACTAAAGCGTCTACGTGCGTATCCCACCGATTGAGGTCTCCATACGCTGGCCAGTGGGCGGCCCACGGATGAACAAGCCTTCTAAATTTTCGCCGAACGCCCGAAGGCGAAACGCTCAGCTATCCCGAATTTGCGATACCTCTAAAGACGCCTCAGGCGAGCTTCTCTAAAGGCAGGTGCAGCAACTGCTAAAAGCAGTTACGCAGCCAAGGCCAAGTTGTTGTTGGCAGTTGAAAATATTCCCGAAGGTTTTACCAGGATCCGAGGACCTGAGCACGCAGCCACAGCTTCACTAAACCCGTCGAAACCAGTCGCCCCCTAATCTCTTGAATCTAGCCCTTGGATAAGAAAAGTCAATCGGACCTGCCTAGAACTTAGACCACTACAACGCCATAACTGATTGTCACACCGATAGTTCCAGTGAATAGCCACCAATGCGGCCGCCCGTAGTCCCGGCTGGTCGGGCGGCCGCGAATCCCTCCCCCGACTAGTTGAGCTGAATCTTCAAGACTTGGCCTAGCCCCACCGGCGGCGGACCAAATCCGAAATTTGATACATACAGATTTCCGTCGGGCCCCATCGTCATCGCCGTCGGGAAAAATAGTCCGTCGGTAATAACTGTCGTTGCTCCCGACGGGTCCACGCGAAGCACCCTGCCTGTCATCGGTGCCGGATTACCCGGAGCCGTGGTCGTTTCGAGAACGTACAGTCTTCCGTGCCCGTCCCACGCGCTACCAAGCACCGCAGTCAACCCTGACACCCACGTCTTCATATGCCCCGATGGAGTGATCTTCAGAATCTGAGATGATCCGGGAACAACTGGAAACGGGTTGAGATTTCCAACGAAGAAATTGCCGTGGTATGACACAGTTGTCGGCACGATATGACCGAACTCAGCGGAGATATCGCTTACCCTCGTGATCTTGCCATCGAGTGATACGCGGTCAAGAGAGCCGTGATTCGCCTCAACGACGTATAGATCGCCGTGTACTCCGACCATGCTGTACGGTGTGCCATCGGGCTCAAAGTCGTCCGGCTCAGGATTCAAAGTCGGATGGGCCTGATAGAATGCGCTCAAATTGGCGATCGCCGTCCATGAGCCATTGCCAGTATTGACACGAATGATTTCGTTCGGAACGTCCAGATGGCCATGCGAGCATCCGGCGCCGTCGATGATCGCGTAGAGCGATCCGTTCATGAACTCCAATCCTGATACTCCGCTGACAAACCCCATGCCGTTGATGGTCGACGGGAGACCAGAAACCAGAGTCGATTGCACCATGGCAGGACTGACCATCGTTATCCGCGCGGAATTTCCACCCAGATACGGACCGACAGGAGCCGGAACCTGATCGCAATGCCCCACTGTCGACGTTTCGCCCCCCGCACCCTCATCGGCTACGTAGAGAGTTCCGTCCGGCCCGAATGTCAGCCCGCGCGGGCTGTTGAAGCCGCTCGCGTAAACGGTGTACGATCCGATTGCGGCACTGTGAGCCTTGTCGGCGGCAATGACCGGCGACGATGTCTGGTCGAGCGGCTGAGTACTGCTGTCGCATCCAGCCAGCACCACGGCGGCGGCCATTGCAGCCGCTCTCGCAACACGCAACAGCAAATGACTTGAACCTGGTAGCGGACCATCCATTGAATGACTTCGCATTGCCTTCTCCCCGTCCAGAAATGATTTTCGGACTGTTCCGAGCGACGTGAGTGTCTCGTCGCATAGAGAAGCACGACGAAACGACGAGAAACCCGACATCGGGGATGAGAAGGCGCGAACTTTCTTTGAGGAGGACCTGCTGACTAACGACGGTCGATCGGGCCCGGAGTCGGGCCCGCGCCGTTGGCACTCAAGCCGACGCGTTTAAGGAGGGAAACAAAGCGCGCGTTGTTTCGAAGATCGTCAAACATTGGATCCGTCACGGGTTGAATCGACGGCCATATCTCGCCTGCATTTGTGGCCCCCTCCAGCGCGTCGATCGCCGCAGCAGTGTCGCGCAGTCCCATCATGGCGAATCCGCGGTTGGTGTTCAGCATCGACGCCGCTGGATTTTGTCTCGCCGCTTCATCGAGCCGCCGAAGAGTCTCGGTGCGTTGCCCGGTTGCCGCTAGGATATAAGCCGTTGGCGGAAATTGCGGAGGCGACAGGAGGGCAAACTTTCGCGCCTGGACTCGATCGCCTTCGCCAAAACGCGTCCATGCAGCCAGAGTTACGGTGCTAAGGTTGCGTGAATTACTCCGCAACGCCTCA
>JBBSGU010000013.1:0-45862 GCA_038253755.1 Gemmatimonadales bacterium
GCGCTTCGCGACCTTCAGGCGGGACGGACTCCGTCGGAGGAAAACCGAATCCGGTTTGCGCATCCGGTTCCGCGAATTGAAGAGGCGGCGTGGTTGGGTGCGAATGGTGCGGCAGCCGCAGTCGACATCTCTGACGGATTGGCGGCGGATCTCGCACATGTGAGTGCCGCTAGCGGCGTCGGAATCTCTGTGCGGATGGAAGACATCCCGACAGTTCCGGGGATGTCTCCTCTGGAAGCTGCAGGCAGTGGCGAGGAATACGAGCTGATTGTGACGTCCCCCGCTGACATCGACGCCGGAGAATTCACAAAGCGCTTTAGTCTCGATCTCACGCAGATCGGAACGGTGAGCGGCGGAGCGATTGGCGTCGTGATGACGCAGGACGGTGACCCGGTTGTATCGCCAGCTGGTTACCTTCATTTCACCGAATGACTGCTCCCGTTTAGCTCGATGTTCCTCGTCTATTTTCTCGCCACGCTCGCTCTTGGAATCACGGCTACGATAGTCACGATCGTAATCGGCGGGTCGTGCGTAATTGCTGCGATGTTCCGCGTGAAGGACAGGGCGGGCTCTGTATACGATCTGGCCCCGCGCTGGTGGTCAAAAATCGTTCTGTTCATGACGGGCGTTCGCGTTACGGTTCACAATTCCGAGCGTGCGCTCGACGGCAAGGCGCACATCTACGTTTCGAACCACATCAGCTGGTACGACATACCGGCTTTGGCGTCGTTCCTACCACGCACGAAATTCGTGGCGAAGGCTGAACTCTTCAAGATCCCGGTATTTGGCGCCGCAATGCGTGCTGTCGGGATGATTCCCATCGAGCGCCAGAACAGGAAAGCCGCGTTCGCTTCGTACGACGTTGCAGCAAACCAGATTCGGGAAGGCAACTCCGTCATTGTTTTCCCGGAGGGCACGCGCGGATTTGACTACAGCCTGCGGCCTTTCAAGAAAGGTCCGTTTGTCCTGGCCATTGCTGCCGGCGCGCCGCTCGTTCCAGTGCTCACTTACGGGACTCTCGAGGTCATTGGAAAGGGCTCGATGTGGGTGCACCCAGGTAAAGTAGATATACATTTGCTCGAGCCGATCTCGGTCGAAGGACTCGGCTACGACGACCGCGAGGCACTTGCAGCAAAAGTCAGCGCGCGGATCGCCGAGGCCCTGGCGCTGCATTACGGAATCGAGAGCGACCCGCAGTCGGTCGTTCAGAATTCGACCACCGAGATTTAGCAACCATCCTCAACACGTATTCATGTCTACAATCATCGATATTCGCGGTCGTGAAATTCTCGACAGCCGCGGCAACCCAACCGTAGAAGCCGACGTCACTCTTGCCAGCGGAGCCTCAGGACGCGCCGCGGTACCGAGTGGTGCTTCAACCGGCGAGCATGAGGCCGTTGAGATTCGCGATGGCGATGCAGATCGGTACGGAGGCAAGGGTGTGCAGCTCGCAGTGCAGGCGATCGAAGAGCGCATTGCGCCGGCGCTCGACGGCCTCCTAGCGACGGATCAAATAACGATCGACCGCACCATGATCGATGTGGATGGCACCGAGAACAAAAGTAAGCTCGGCGCTAACGCAATTCTCGCCGTGTCGATGGCCGTTGCACGTGCTGCCGCGCAGGATCTGTCGCTGCCTTTGTACCGCTACATCGGCGGCCCGATGGCGAGAATGCTGCCCGTTCCGATGATGAACATTTTGAACGGCGGAGCACATGCGACGAACACGGTTGATTTTCAGGAATTCATGATCGTTCCAGTCGGCGCGGAAACTTTCGCTGACGGACTTCGCATGGGCGCGGAAGTATTTCACGCTCTGAAGAAGGTGCTCCTGAAGCGAAAGCTGTCGACAGGCGTGGGAGACGAGGGAGGCTTCGCGCCGGATCTTGGAACTGACGAGGATGCTCTCAAGCTCGTGGTCGAGGCGATCGAATCGGCCGGGTATGCTCCTGGAGCCGAGATCGCCATTGCTCTCGACTGCGCCGCCTCCGAATTGTACAAAGGAAAGAACTACACCTTCAAGAAAAGCGGCGCCGGGACGAAGGATTCCGATGCGATGATCGAGATGTACACGAAATGGCTGGACGTGTATCCGATCGTTTCAATCGAGGACGGACTCGCTGAAGGCGATTGGAGCGGCTGGGCGAAACTGACTGCGGCTCTCGGTGACAGGCTCCAGCTCGTCGGCGACGATTTGTTCTGCACGAATACCGAGCTGCTCGCGAAGGGCATTGGTTCAGACTGCGCGAACGCGATTCTCGTCAAGCTGAATCAGATCGGCACCCTGACCGAGACACTTGAAGCAATCGAGATGGCCCGCGCGAACGGATATCAGTCGATCATCTCGCACCGCTCTGGTGAGACCGAAGACACCTTCATCGCTGATCTCGCTGTGGCGACAGGAGCGGGCCAGATCAAGACCGGTTCAGCCAGTCGCAGTGACCGCGTCGCGAAGTACAACCAGCTTCTGCGCATCGAGGAAGAGCTTGGTGACGTCGCCGAGTATCCTGGTGGGATGATTTATGGACTTTGATCGCCAGTGATTGGGAAAATCGTTCTCTGGCTTGTGGTCGCCGGCGCCATTGTCTTCGCGGTGCAGGGGGGCGAGTACAGTAGCATGGACCTCTGGCATCAGCGTCAGCGGAAGATCAGACTGCAGGCGGAGACTGATTCTCTGACGCGCGAAGTCGATTCGCTCCGACAGGTTGTTAAAGCCGTGCAGACCGACCGGGCTACTCAGGAGCGAATCGCGCGCGAAGAGTTCGGGATGGTTCGCGGCGACAAGGAGATCATCTACCGTCTCGACGGGCAAAAGGACACCGCGTCGAGACGATAGAGAAAGATCGCTACTTCTTTTCCTTCTTCTCGGCAGCGGTTTCCTTCTTTTCAGTCTTCGGCGTCTCGTGTTCGTGCGTTACGACTGCGCCAGTAACTGCGTTGACGGTGATTTCTTCTATGCCGCTCTTGCCTGCAACCTTGATATCGAATGACCAGATAAGGTTGCCGTTCTCGCGCTCGAGCTCGGACGCGGCGATCTTGCCGTTCGGAACCTCCTTTAGAGCGGTCGCGCGGGCAGTCTTCTCCGAAATCTTCGCTTCGCGGCGGAGCGATGCGGGTGTGTCCTTCCTGACCATCGGCTTCGCCATCATCGTGTGCTTAGGCGCCGAAGACATGGATTTTGGGGCAGGGGTCTGAGCCGACAGCGTCGCCGCGGCGGCGCAGGCGACGAGGGTTGTCGCGATTGTTTTGAACATTGCTTCTCCTTTGTGCGTGAAGCGAAGCGTGCGTGTGCTTCGCCAGGTATCTGCTCTCAAACTATGTGTCGCACCTGACAGCACGATTACACGCCTGAATTTATTTGTGGAGATTCCTGAAGTCGCTCACCTGGAGGGAAAATCACGGTGACCTTCGTGCCGCGATCGCGCTCCGATTCCAGTGAGATTTCCGCGCCGTGCTCCTCGGCGATCCATTTCGCGATCGATAGTCCGAGGCCGGCGCCATTCTGCTCATCGCGGCCAACCTCGCCGCGATAGAATCGCTGAAACACGTTCCCAAGGTCTTGCGGCAGAATACCGACACCGGTGTCCTGAATTCGAAGAACGGCCTGAGATTCTTTCATTGCGATCCCCATCGTGACCGTTCCGCCAACCTGCGTGAACTTGATTGCGTTGTCGAGCAGAATCATCACGAGCTCGCGGATCAGCGCGGGGTCCGCGTCGATTGGAGTCTCCTCAAACGCATCGACAACGAAATCAATGCGTTTTCGTTCCGACATTACGCGACCGGCACTGAGGCAGTCAGCGGCGATGTCATCGAGAAACACCCGCCGCTTTTGCGGATGACGCTCGCCTGCATCCGCGCGAGCGAGGACGAGCAGATGATCAACGACTGCGCCGAGCCTTCGGGATTCGTCTTCGACCGAACGCAGTGCGGTTCTATAGTCTTCCTCGTCGCGCGATCGCTGCAGCGCGACATCGGCATTTGTGCGAAGAATTGCGATTGGAGTTTTCAGCTCGTGCGCTGCGTCTGCCATGAAGCGGCGCATATTCGCCATCGTCGCTTCAATGGGAGCGATCGATTTGCCGGCAAGGACGCCCCCACCCAGTGCGACAAGCACAACCGCGACCAACGCCGCTCCAGAGAATGCCCATATGAGCTTCGTATATCGGTCTTCGAGCTCCAGTTTGTCTGCGATCGCCACTGCGATCAGCGTTCTTCCGCCCGGGGTGCGAAATCTCCGGGCTTCGAGGCGCAGCGTTCGATCGTCATCGGTGTCATGTTCCGCGGCGGCAACGCCAATTCGCGCTGCAGTGTTCGCGCTTTCGCGAATCCACGGGTCGGCTACGTTCGGGGCAAGCGGCTCCCCCGACGCGTCCAGCAGATAGAGCGTCCGTTCGGGAATTCTCAATTCATCGACCGCATCGAGCAGCGCGGAGTCACTCTCTTCCTCCTGAATCTGGCGGCTGCTTGCGACACGTCCGAGCTCCAGTGTCGCGGCGGAGAGCGACTCGTCGAGCTGTCGCGAAAGCTGCTGTCGGATCGCGATGAATAGTCCAAGTCCAAGAAGAACGAGAATTATCGAAAATGTTCCCGCGTACCAGAGCGTAAGTCGTAATCGAACCCTGTCAACGCTGCGGTCATCGGATGCAACGCCGCGCTGCCTATTTGCCAAACCGGTACCCCGAGCCCCTCAATGTCTGCAGCAGCTTCGGATCGAAGTCGTCGTCGATCTTTCGACGCAGGCGGCGCACGAGAACTTCGAGCACGTTGGTAAAGGGATCATGGTTGTCGTCCCAGACGTGCGCAGTGATTGCAGCGCGATCGACCACCTGGCCAGCGTTGAGGACAAAAAATTCGAGGAGACTGAACTCTTTTGCGGTCAGGTCGATTTCCTTTCCCGCTCTCTTCACTCGTTGCGCCCCAATGTTGACCTCCAGGTCTGCGATGTTGATGATCTGCGGAATTGGAGCGGCCTTTCGGCGGGCCAGTGCGCGGAGGCGGGCGACGAGCTCGCGAAATGCGAACGGCTTCGCGAGATAGTCGTCTGCCCCCGACTCGAGCCCCGCCACGCGATCGTCCACAGCATTTCTCGCAGTGAGCATCAGAATCGGAGTTGCGATCTCCCGGCTGCGGAGGTACTTGCACAGATCGAAGCCAGTGCCGCCGGGAAGCATGACATCCAATACCAGCACGTCAAACGTATTCAGCACTGCTTCCATCTTGCCGTCCGCAAATGTGTGCGCGACGGTAACCCTGATGTCCTGTTCTTCCAGACCGCTCGAGACGATGTCAGCGAGGTTGCGGTCGTCCTCGACTAGCAGAATCCTCATTCCCCGAATCTACCTCGCCTAACCCTTGCAATGGCGGCTGTCATGTTAGCGTCATCCTGGAGCGGGTAAGTTTATGCCGCCCACCACCTCATCGGGGAACTCCCATAGAAATGCATCGGCTCGCACTCGTTTCAACGGCTGTGCTTCTATGCTGGTCCAAGGATGTTTCCGCCCAGACGATCACGCGCCAGCAGGCCGTGGATTCGGCCTTGACGCGCGGCGGGAGACTGGCCGTCGCAATTGCTGATACATCGGCGGCACGAGCCCGATTGTTGAGCGCAGGAGCTCTCGACAATCCGTCGTTCAACGCGTCGTACTCCAAGTCCGCGCCTCAGCTGCATTTTACGGTTGATGTCCCGATTCCTCTGCCCGGCCTGCGGTCTGCGCGAATAGCGTCGGCTCGGGCGGCATCTCGCGGCGCCAACTACCGGTTCCGCTACCAGAAGGCGGCAATCACTCTCGCCGCCGATACTGCATACACCCGTGTTCTCGCCGCGGCCGCGAGGGCTCGACTGACCGCCCGCAACGCGCTCGTCGCCGACACGCTCGTCCAGATGACAATCTTTCGCCGCAACGCAGGGGATGCGAGTGAGCTCGAAGTCGAAATGGCGCGGGTGAATGCGGGCCAACAACACAACCTTGCAATCGCCGACTCGGTGGAGCTCGCCGGTGCAGTTGTCGATCTTCAGTCGCTAATGGGACTCACGACTGGAAGCCCTGCGCTATTGGCCGGAGACTCGATCGCGTTGCCGGACACGGTCACGCCATCCTTGCCGCCCGGTACTCCACTGCGCATCGCCGCTGCGCGGGAAGCCGTCTCGGCTGCCTCCGGATCCGTAAAAGTGGAGCGCCGCAATGCGATCGGTTCTCCAGCCCTGATGGGCGGATTCGAAACGCGCGATCCATCCGACAAGGGACTGCTGCCAACGTTCGGCTTCACGGTTCCGCTGCCGCTGTTCAATAGAAATCAGGGCGGGATTGCAACTGCGCAGGCGGAACTCCAGCGGGCTCGCGCCGAGCTTGCCGTGACACGATTGGAATATCAGGCCGAAGTTAGTCATGCTCAGCGCGAAAGATCTGCGGCCTATGCGCGGGCCGCGCGCGACCTGTCGCTCCTCGCGATTGCGAATCGTGTCGCTCAGATGTCGATCACTGCCTATCAAGCGGGAGCGATGTCGCTGCCCAATGTTTTTGAAGCGCAGCGAAATGCACGCGATATTCTCCGCCAGTACATAGACGATATCTCGGCCGCCCTCGTCGCCGATGCGACGCTCCGACTACTGATGCTCACTACTTCGAACTGAACAATATGCAATTCTGCAGATCGGTCAATTACCGCACGCACGCGCTGATCGGCGTGGCTGCGCTTGTGATTGGATGCAAGAAATCAGACCCGGCGGCCGACGAGGCAGCGGGTCCAACGGCGGTGAGCGTCAGGACGATCGTCGTTACGGCCCAGCCTTATACAGAAACTGTCGGGGCCCTCGGCTCTGTTGCTGCGCGCGCGGGACACATCGCGTCTCTCAGTGCTCCTGCACCGGCGAGAATTGCCCAGGTGCTCGTCTCGAAAGGCCAGCGGGTCGGAATCGGAACTCGGCTAGTGGTATTTGAGCAGACTCCGTTCATCGCCGCCCTGAATTCAGCGGAGGCGTCACTCAACACTGCGCAGCGAGCGTACGACCGCGCAAAGACGCTCGCCGACGCGGGTATCATCCCGCGCAAGGATCTCGAGAGCGCGTCGTCGGACCTTGCCAAGTCGCGAAATGAAATGAGTCTTGCGCGACGGTCAGCTCAGTTGTCAGTGCTCAGGTCGCCGATTAGCGGTGTCGTGACGGAGATGGCCGCCGTGCTCGGCGCATCCGCCGACGTCAATCAACCGCTTGTTGAAATCGCAGATCCCAATGCACTCGACATAGTCCTCGGGACGACGCCAGCACTTGCCGGAAGAGTTCGTCCCGGCAACAGCATCCAGCTCCGCGCTGGTCAAAACGCCGGCGGCGAGACACTCGGCGTCGGCGTCGTGAAGGACGTCGCGGCTGAAGTCGATTCAAGCGCTCGCAACGTCGAGATTCGCGCATCTCTCCCCGCAGCAAGTCGTCCGCTTCGCATCGGCGAGACTGTGTACGGTGAGATCGAGGTCGGTACCCGACCGAATTCGATCGCGATTCCAGTCGAAGCAATCATTCCCGACGGCGATCAGTTCAAGGTGTTCGTGGTTGATGCAAAGAACGTGGTTCATGCGCGGCCGGTCACCGTCGGTTCAAAGGATCAGAAGCAGGCGGAGATTCTCAAAGGACTTACTGCTGGGGAGAGGGTGGTGACGTACGGGGCTTACGGGCTCGATGACGGCGTCACGGTAGTTCTGGCAAAACAATGACCGAGCGCGGCGGGCTGTTCACGCTGCTGTCTGAGCAGCGAAGGTTCATCTATCTGGCCATCGGGCTGCTCAGCGCGGCAGGAATCTGGGCGGCACTTCGACTGCCATCGGCGATTTACCCCGAGCTGGCGTTTCCCCGCATCACGGTAGTGGTGCAGGGCTCCGCTCTCGGTGCGCGACAAGTCGTGTTCGCCATCACTCGGCCGATTGAAGAAGCAGTCAGTATCGTCCCGGGCGTCACGCTCGTAAAATCCCGATCGATTCGTGGAGGAAGTCAGATCAACGTGACGTTTGCTCCGGACGCGGACATGGCGCTCGCGCTTCAGCAGACGCAGGCGCGAGTAAACCAGATCCGTGGTGATCTCCCGGCTGGCGTCGACGTCGAGGTGGAAAGACTCTCCCCATCGCTGTTCCCGGTGCTGTCCTACAATCTCGAGGGCGGAAGTCCGACCGCTCTCTATGATATTGCGGCGTACCAGGTAAAGCCGCTCATCTCTCGCGTGCCGGGCGTGGGGCGAGTGGAGGTGCAGGGAAGCGACGTCCGCGAGATCGAAGTCGTTGCTGACCCAGCGCGGCTCGCGGCGCAGGGAATGACTTATGAAGATCTCGCTAACGTCATCAAGCAATCGACCAGTGTGTCCGCAGTCGGGCGCGTTCCGCAGAACTATCGCCAATACCTGATAGTCACCGCTCAGGAAGCGCGATCGGCCGATGATATTGCCAACATCATCGTGGGCCATGGTCTGCGTGTTGGCGACCTCGCAACTGTTACGCTCGGTACAGAAGACCACACGATGCTCATTTCGGGAGACGGGAAGCGGGCGGCGCTTATCAACATCACCCGCCAGAGCGGCGGCAACACCGTTGCGATTGCAGACAGCGTCGCGCGCATCGCTGAATCGCTGAGACCAACGCTTCCACCCGGTGTTCACTTCAAGCCCGTTTACGATCAAGCCGCTCTCGTCCGCGACGCAGTCAGTTCAGTGCGCGACGCGATGCTGATTGGTGCGCTGCTGGCGGTTCTGATTCTGCTTGTGTTCCTGAGGCACTTCAGAATCACGGCCATCAGCGCTTCCGTAATACCGCTCACACTGGCGATCACAGTCTTCGTGATGTCGCTCATTCATCAGAGCTTCAACCTGATGACGCTCGGTGCCATGGCCATAGCGATCGGACTAGTCATCGATGACGCTGTAGTTGTGACGGAAAACATCGTCCGGCATCTGCGACTTCACGAAGACCGGAAGTCCGCAGTACGAGCGGCGGTTCAGGAACTGGTATGGCCGGTCACCACATCCACGATCACCACCGTTGTCGTGTTTCTCCCGCTCAGGCTGCTTCAGGGCGTCGTCGGGCAGTTCTTCACCGCCTTGTCCATAACGCTTACGATCGCCGTCCTGGTCTCTCTGGTGCTGGCTCTCACGATCATTCCGCTTCTCAGCGAAGAGTTCCTTCGCGAGGCCGACGTCGACGACGAATCTTCGCACGCTGCCCGCGGTGGAATTCCAGGACTGATTGACAAAGTTGGCTCGGCTCTCGACAAGATCTCCGACAAGTACGAATCGTCACTCGCCCGGGTAATCCCGAAAGTCAAAATCGTGATCGGAGTAGCTCTCGCACTGCTCGTTGTCGGCTTCCTCGGCCAGCGTTTCGTCGGAAGCGGATTTCTCCCTGACATGGACGAAGGCGCGTTCGTGCTCGACTATGTGACACCGGGTGGAACGGCATTGGACGAGACCGACCGGGAGATTCATATCGTGGAGGGAATTCTGGCAAAGACGCCGGAGATCGTCGCCACATCGCGACGAACCGGTGCCGAGCTCGGACTCTTTGCAACAGAGCAGAATATTGGCGACATCGCCGCGCGGCTGGTTCCTCAGAACAAAAGGTCACGCTCGATCTTCGACGTGATGGATGAGATTCGGGGAAAGATTGCCGAGACGCTTCCACGACTGAGGATCGAGTTCGTTCAGATTCTGTCCGACGTCATCAACGACCTGGCGGGCGCGGCGCATCCCGTCGAGATAAAACTGTTCGGCTCTGACATGAACGCCCTCGAGTCGTACGCGCGGAAGATCGAGCCATCGCTGTCGAAAGTTGACGGACTCGAAGATCTGTACAACGGAGTCGCAGAACCGAGCGCTGAGCTGATGATGAACATCAAATCGGCAGAGTCGAACAAGATCGGCCTCACTCCGGAGCAGGTTGGGAACACTCTGAGTGGCGCACTGCTTGGCGTTGATGCCGGGGAAGTAAGACTCGAAGACCGGTCGATCGGAGTTCGCGTGCGAGCTCCGGATTCGCTGAGATTCGACGTGACTCAGCTCGCGTCGATTCCGATTGTATCAACCGGGATGCAGAAAACTTCACCGCTCGGCGCTCTGGCAACTTTCCAGAGCGAGGACTCGCGCGGTGTGCTTCTCCGTGAAAATCAGCAGCAGATGATCTCGGTTACCGCGGGTGTCAGCGGACGATCCCTCGGAGATGTAATGAAAGAAGTTAAGTCGGTCATCACGAAGAATCCGCCGCCGACGGGAGTGCGCCTCGAGCTCGGCGGTCAATACGCGAGCCAGCAGGAATCTTTCAAGGCGCTCCTTCTCGTCCTCGCACTTGCTGGCGCGAGTGTCATCGCGGTGATGGTGATTCAGTTTCAGTCTTTCGTCGAGCCTCTCGTCGTTCTCGCTGCGGCGCCGCTCTCGTTCGCTGGCGCGCTGGTGTTGCTGCTGATCACCGGAACGGCGTTGAACGTCTCGTCGATGATGGGACTGATCCTGCTCGTGGGCCTGATCGTGAAGAACGGAATCATTCTGCTCGACTTCACTCGTCATCGAATGAAAGAGGGAGGACTCGCGCTCGAGCCGGCAATCCGCGAGGCCGCGCGCATCAGACTGAGACCAATTCTGATGACAACGTTGTGCACACTGTTTGGTCTTCTGCCGCTTGCACTCGGACTCGGCGCCGGGAGTGAGCTTCAGAAACCGCTGGCGCTGGCGGTCATCGGCGGTCTCGCGCTGTCAACGCCTATTACTCTCTACTTCGTTCCAACGATTCTCGTCTGGATCAGAGGGAAGGATTACAAGCTTCCGATTGCTGAAGGCGCGCCGGCGATTGAGGCTGCTGCGTAACGACCGTTCCCATTTGCACGACCTCGAAATCGCTGCCGTGGAGCCGCTTCATCGCGCCCAGCTCGTCGTCGTTCCATCCCCGCCAAAGTTCGCACTTGAACCGCCTTTGATGTCTCTCTGATGACGACGCCGCGCCTCGAGTCGTTACAGTTGGAAGACGGTTCCTTGTCAGATACGAGCGCCCGGGAAATCGCGTCTTTGAATTCTCTGTCCAGGATGCTTTGTTACAGATGTCTAACGAGTGAAACCGTGGTCGCAACGCCTTGACTTAACCCTCTGCAGGTCTAGATTCACACTTCTATCGCGGGGTGGAGCAGCCTGGTAGCTCGTCGGGCTCATAACCCGAAGGTCGCGGGTTCAAATCCCGCCCCCGCCATGATGTAAATGGTTTGAAATTGTGCGCGGCCGGTCCGAAAGGGCCGGCCGTTTGCATGACCGCGATTGACTCGGTCATGCCAGGGAAGTGAGGCAGGGTAGCTCAGCTGGTTAGAGCACGGCACTCATAATGCCGGGGTCGCGGGTTCGAGTCCCGCCCCTGCTATTGCAGAACCCGTTAGCGAGTCAAACCGCTGGCAACCGTCGTGTTGACAGGCGCGATCCATTGGGCGTGGAATAACAACCTGTCATCGACGCCACGCGACTCGTGGTTTTGCTTTGAACGTCGTTCGGGCTGGCGAGCCGACAACGGCTTCCGCTCACATGCTACGCCGACGCTCCCGGGAAAAATACCAGTGTATCGGGAATCCAAGTGACACGATCGCCAAGCCGACGAGCGATTGACGCGGGCTCGTGATCAACGTCGTTATCAACAGCCACGCAGTCACGACGAGGAAGATTGCCGGAAGAACCGGATAGCCCCATGCGCGGTAAGGCCGCTCCGCGTCGGGTCTTGTCCGGCGGAAGATGAATACCGACGCGGTGACCAGCCCGTAAAAAAGGTAGGACGCGAAGATCACCGAGTCCGTGAGCTCGTCGAAAGATCCCGACAGCACCAGAATCCCTGCCCAGATGGCGAGCGCGATCACTGCATTGGCGGGAACGTGCGTACCCGATGTGGCGATTCCGAGCCGCTTGAAGAAAAATCCGTCGCGGGACATCGCAAACGGAATTCTTGCGCCAGCCAGCACGCCCGTATGGAGCGATCCGAGAGTCGACGTCATCATCGTCGCGGCAATGAAGCTGACCGCCAGCGCCCCCAGGAAGCGTCGCGCAACTTCGGTCGCCACCGATGATGTTACGGCAACGCCGGCAATGTCAGCCGGCGCAAGAACGTAGAAGTAGGCGGCATTCACCATCAGGTACAGCGCGATGACGACCAGCATTCCGGAGATCAGTCCGAGCGGAACGTTGCGCTGTGGATTTCTGACCTCTCCGGCGATCTGGGTCATGTTGGACCACCCATCATACGCCCAGAGCGCGCCCAGCATCGCCGCTCCAAATCCGGCGAATCCACCGCGAGCCGCGCCGGCAACGCCCGCGCAAGCGCTCGACGCGCCCGACATCGCAAAATGCGTCCAGTCGCCATCTGCAAAAAGGAAGGCCCCGATGCCGATCCCGACAATCAACGCCGCCTTTAGAAATGTCAGAACGATCGAGATCGTGCCGTTTACCGCTACCGCAGCGCAATTGATGACAGCCATGGTCGCTATCGCTGTCAGCGCGACGATCTGGACGCCTCCGAACGGAATCAATCGCCCCGCGATAGTGGCTGAAAAAAACGTTCCCGAGAGGGCGCCGCCAAGCAGCGCGTTCAGAAATATGGCGAGCGCGATTCCCTTGGCCGCCTGGGAAGCCGTGTATGTGATGGAGACCTGCGTCCACCCGTATACTACCGCCCACCGTGGTCCGTACGCCTCGCGCATGAAGATGTATTCGCCGCCAGCGCGTGGCATCATCGCCGCGAGCTCCGCATAGGTGAGGGCTCCCGCGAGCGACAACATTCCGGCACCAACCCAGGCCAGCATCACCAGACCCGGGGTGCCCACGTTGCACGTCATCACTCTCGCCTTGAGAAACACCCCGGTTCCGATAATGCCACCGACAACGATCGCGGTCGCGGCGAGGAGACCGAGTCCCCGAGCGAGCGATCCGGCTTCAGTGTCCTGCGTTGGCGCGGTGGGCGCGATCGGATTCATAGGGATTCGGCTCGCGTGATAAAGTAAGACGTCGTCCAGCGTAAGCCGTGAGCGGGGAGCCAGCGTCCGGAACCCGGTTGGCCGTCACCGGTCCCTGACATACCTGACCGCTGCTCGCTCAAGGTGCTCACACGATCGCGATCAAAGGTACGCAGCAACAGCGACCTCGCTGGCGCTCGCTGGCCTCGAAGAATCATCGTCGATCTGCCGATGCTGTACGACGCGCGATCAGCTACGGATATCGAGCGAACGCCAGGCGAATGATCTTTTCGCCCAGACCGTCACGATGGGCGGCCCCGTGGCTGGGATAGCAGATTTTTTTTGACCAGAATCTCTACAGCGAACTCGCGGCCCGCTTCATATCTTGTGCATCTAAATGCGGCTTCCTCTACAGGGCAAATAGAATGAGATATCAAATCCTTCTTTTGGCGATTGCGGCTGAAACTCTGGGTATCGCGGCTTGTTCCCACTCCGTTCCAATTGACAACGCTGCAGAAGCGAGCCCGTCGGCCTCCATTTCACGCGAGGGGCCAAGGTGGACAACCCGATTCCGCTCCGTCGAGTCCACGCACCTGAATTCGGGGGACAGCACTCGCCGCTCCAGCAATGGCACGGTCGAATGGACTCCGGGCGACGCACGAGAGCAATCGAAGCTCCACGTCAAATTCACGTACTCGGGACCTGAACGCGAACTCAGCTGGGCGATCCTCTACGGTACCTGCGGCACCGCCTCTTTTCCCGTTGTTCCGCTGTCAAATTTCCCCGAGCTCGATCTTTCCGGGGGAGGACGGGGCGAGGTGAACACGACACTCACTCTCGAGTTTCCATTCTCGGGCACCTATCACGCCGAGATTTACAAGGATCGGGAGGGGGGGGCAGAAGCAGTAATTGCGTGCGGGGATCTGAAGTACGTTAGCGGCTAGCTGAACCCGATGGCAAATTCAAACTCGATGCGATGACCGACGACGAGGGAAAAGGATGGTTGGAGGCGCGAATTGGTGGCCCCGGTTACCAGGCGGACATCATTACACGCCAACACCGCCTGACGGCAGACGAGCCGGAATCCGCCGGTGGCACCGACGCTGGTCCGACGCCATACGAATACCTGCTTGCAGCGGTGGCGACGTGTACGGCGATGACGCTTCGCATGTACGCCAATCGAAAAAATTGGCCCCTCGAGAGTGCGTCAGTGTTCGTGCGCCAGGGACACTCGTACGCGAAAGACTGCGAAGATTGCGTCACGCAATCCGTTGGAATGGGCCGCGTCGAGCGACGCATCGAGCTCACCGGGCCCCTTACTGACGAGCAGCGCACCCGACTACTCGAGATTGCTAACCGTTGTCCGATAAAACAGACACTCGCGCTGGGCATCGAGGTGGTGTAACAAAAAACCCCTGCTCTTTCAAGAGGGCTTTTGATTCTCTCTTACAGCTTCCCGCAAATAGCTAGTGCTGATAGCCCGCCACTAGAAGCCTGTAATTCGCTTGCCGTTAGCGGTCGCGATGTGCGGTTAGCTAAAAGCCTTGAAAGCATAGTCCACCCCGAGGCGTTGGCCTGCTCCTTCCACAGACTTCAGGCGAATTTGTAATCTCCCGTTCAGGAAGGAGGCTTAGCTTTTCCAACTGTATTCCGTCCTCCACCAGAGCCGAGTCTCGCCATTGAAACTGCCAGTCTTGTTGATTTCCGGCGCATGGGTTCTTGAATCCGCAGCGTGCAGCGGCCCACATCCGCAATCCGCCGCAGCCGCGGTCACTGCGGTTGCGACAAGCACCGCCGCGGTCAACATCTACGCGGGCACCGGGGCGAACGCGCTCTCATCTGAAGCACTCAAGGCGAAACCCCTCGTCTACGTTCCCAACTCGCGCGCCGCGAGCGTCACTGAGATCGACCCGAAGACATACAGCGTTATTCGCACGTTCGCGACGGGAAAAATCCCGCAGCACGTCGTGCCTTCCTACGACCTGAAGACCTTATGGGTCGCAAACAACGCGGGCAACTCGCTCACGCCAATCGATCCGACGACTGGAATGGAAGGCCGACAGATTCCGGTTGACGATCCGTACAACCTCTACTTCACGCCCAACGGCAAGTACGCGATGGTCATCGCCGAGCGCGCGAAGAGAGTAGACTTCAGGGATCCGCACACGATGCGACTCATTCAGTCGGTGCGCGTCGGGTGCAAGGGTCTCGATCACGTGGACTTCACGGTCGACGGCCGATACGCGATCGCGAGCTGTGAGTTCTCCGGGCAACTCGTGAAGATCGACCTCGCGACGTTCTCACCTGTTGGCTATCTGAGTTTGCTCCCAGACCGGCGCAACGTCATCAAGCGAGCGATCTCGAAGATTTTCCATCGCGGGCGACACATGATGGAGAGTCCATCGATGCCGCAGGACGTTCGCTCATCTCCGGACGGCGGCACATTCTACGTCGCAGACATGAAAGCAGGCGGAGTTTTTCTCATTGACCCCGTTGCGTTCAAGCGCACGGGGTTCATCAAGACGGGCAAGGGAACTCACGGACTCTATCCAAGCCGCGACGGCCGCAGTCTCTACATCACCAACCGCGGATGGGACACGATACTCGGCGGACATCGTGGACCGGGAACGATCAGCGTTCTCGATTTCGCGTCGAAGAAAATAGTTGCAACGTGGCCGATTCCTGGAGGCGGCAGCCCGGACATGGGCGACGTTTCAGCCGACGGCACCGAGCTATGGGTGTCGGGTCGGTATGACAATGAAGTGTATGTCTTCGACACGCGATCTGGCGCTCTCACCCATCGCATTCGTGTCGGCAAGGAGCCACACGGGCTTTGCGTGTGGCCGCAGCCGGGCAGATATTCGCTCGGACACACCGGCAACATGAGATAGGAAATTGATGTCTCGAGCGATGGGCATTTTTTGTCTCGCAGTTGGCGCGTCGCTGATGTCAGCGCCTGCGTTTGCACAAAGCAGCTCTGTCTACGTTGAAGATTTGACGTGGCCCGAAATTCAAGACGCCATCGCGGCCGGCAAAAGCACGGCGATCATCTACACCGGAAGCACCGAGCAGAACGGTCCACACATGGCGATCGGCAAGCACAATTTCCTTGCCCGCTACATCGCGGGAGCGATCGCAATAAAACTGGGTAACGCGCTTGTCTACCCGACGCTGCCGTTTGCTCCGACAGGTGACGGAGAAACGAAAACCGGCCATATGCGGTTTCCCGGTTCGGTCACTCTTGCACCTGCGTCGTACCGCGCAGTTGTTCACGACATCGCGTTGAGCGCGGCGGACGCCGGCTTTCACAACGTTGTATTGATGGGAGACCACGGCGATGGCCAGGATGTTCTGGGTGCGGTCGCTCGGGAGCTCGATTCAAGGCTTGGCACGAGAGGAACGCGTGTCTTTTTCATTCCGGATGTCTACGCGAAGGCGAAACTCCAGTCTCACGCGTACGAAGCGGCGCACGGAATTCACAATGATGTGCACGCGGGAACCGATGACACTTCGGAGCTGATGGCCATCGACGCTCAGCATCGCTGGATTCGAGCAGGAAAAATTGCGGCAAGCACGCCAGCACAAACGGCGACGACTGGAGTGAACGGCGATCCAACGAAGGCGACGCCCGCGCTGGGACTACTATTTATCGGCTACAAGATCGATGCGGGCGTCGCGCAGATCAGGGAATTCACCCGCGGCCGGTGAGCGCCAGATGATCCGGAGATTTATCTTGCTGTCGAGATCCGGAGAATGACGTTCCGGCCCGGATCGAGCGCGAACTCCTTGTACCTGCTCAGGAAATTTCTGTAGGCCGTGTTCGCGGCATTGCGAACGCCGAGGTCGATGCGCATCGCCCTGCCGAAAAAGTGCTGCTCAAATCCGATATCGAAATTGATCAGTGTGTATCCGTCGGTGACGAAATCTTCCGAGTTGGGACGATCCTGCTTCATCGTGCGCTCGACTTCTCCGCTGATGAATGCGTTGCCGGCCCAATCGCTGGCGAAATGATATTCGGCACTGACTGCGCCACGCTGCGGCGGCATCAGCGGCAGCGGCGTGTCGGAGCGCCGGACCGTTCCGCGGACAAGATCGTAACGTCCCCTGAGAAGTACCTGCGGCGTGGCGGCGACCTGGACCGATCCCTCCGCACCGGTCAGAAGAGCGTCTGCCTGAAGATGGCGAAATACCTGAAGGCCGGCCCGCTGTTCGCTCGTCGGCGTGAGATAGACGTAATTGTCGATCATGTTTCGAAACCCGGTGACTTCAGCGCGAACGACATCGTTCCCCCAGCGTGCGCCAATGTCCAGGTTGCGAGCCTGTTCGGTCTTCAACGAATTGTCGCCTATCTCGTATCGCGCTTCCGCGAGGTGCGGACCATTCGCGAACAACTCGACCAACGTCGGAGCGCGCCATGCTGCACCAGCGTTTGCGGCCAGCGAAAGAAATGGAATCGGACGGAACACGAGACCGACATTTCCGCTCGGCTCGGTGTAAGTGATCTCCTTGTCGGACTCCAATTCGATCGAGCTATTTGCATCCGCCGAAGTCTTGCGAGCATCGAAACGCGCTCCAGCAGCGAGCGTCCACATGCCCGCCGTTGCTTCCTCAAATGCGAACGCTGCACCCGATGTTGTCCTGGCGCGCGGAATCAGGAAGATCGGACCGCGCGAGTCGTTCGACTGATAGAATCCCGACACGCCGGCGACTCCGTGGATGGCGTCGTTGAACCGATGGTGTGCCAGAACGTCCAGCGTTCCTGTGTTGAGCAGGAGGTCGAAAGCGGTCTGCTCCACGGGAGAAGATGAGTCGCGCCCTGCGCATGCGCTGGGATCGATGGTGCAAAGGTCATCGGAGACCTCGAGCAATGAATGCCTCTGGAGCTGCGCCTTCGTTTCCAGCCGGACCCCAGGAAACAGGAAATCGTTCGTCAGTTGGAGACGATCGTCGGAGAGTTTTCGCTCCGGACCTCCATCTGCCGCGCCGGTGCCAGCCGATCCTGCAGGTTTCCGCGCTTCGAGGAGCTTGAACTCACCACCGTAGTGCGAAAACCGAAGCGTCGTGTTCGACCGACCGCCATGAATTCCGGCAGCGGCTTCGCCGTTAACAGAGAAATAGCCCGTATTTGCGACTTTTCCATCCGGTGTGTCGAAGCTCTGCGCGAATCGGCCGATCCCCATCGCACGCCATCCGAGTCTGCCGCTCGCACCTTCGAGAGTCAGTGAGCCGCCGGCCTCCTTGTTGTTCGCTGCGCCGTACGCTTCACCTCCAATGTGCCGGAACGACGTGCCATCGATAGTCGTCGGCAAATCCTGCGCGATGACGTTCACGACGCCGCCAATGGCGTCCGATCCATATAGAACGCTCGCCGGTCCGCGAATCACCTCAACGCGCTGGGCAAGACGTGCATCGATGGATGGCGCATCCTCCTCACTCCACGAGTAATCCTCAAGACGGCTTCCGTCCTGAAGAACGAGAACTCTCGATCCGAACAATCCGCGAATCATTGGTTTCCCGAGTTGTTCACCGGTACTGACGGATTGCACTCCCGGAAGACTCTTGAGCGAGTGAGCAAGTGATATCGTCGCGTTACGTCGCAATGCGTCTTCTCCGAGGTCGGCAACGGAAAGCACCGACCCGCCAACTAGTGTAGGCGCCCGGGTCGCCGTGACCGTGATCGGATCGACAGTGAAAGCCGAGTGGGACATTATGACATTAGCTGCTTGCGACCCATTCGCGACGTGACTTCTGACCGTCGACGCATAGCCAGGATGTCGAGCGACAATGGTGTAGTCGCCGCTCGGAACTCCGCTGAATGAGAACCTCCCACAAGCTCCCGTGATTGATTGGAGACGCAGTTCGGCAAGGCTGACGATCGCCCCTTGAATGGGCTGCGATGCGGCGTCAGTTATGGTGCCCGCAACGGTGCTGGAGACTGGTGAGCCAGACGCTTGCGGCAGCGCAGTCCGTGTTGCCACCGACAGCGACAGGCAAACTGCGAACCGGAAGATCAGCGGTTTGATGGTGGGAGCTATCATGTATAGTTCGTCGGAGTTTCGGGGCAGCTACCTCTCGCTTTGCTCCGCAAAATAATTCGCGGCTCCCCTCCATGATGTAAAACGGGCGATCGCGGGAAATTGTTGGGTGCTCAAACCGCGACAGCGGAGTGTGAATCGTTTAAGATCATTCTGAGTCCGGATACGCGGGACGTGCGTCTATCGTAGGGTGGCGTCCGGCTTTAAGAGACGCCACTGCGGCGCGGTGATTCTCGGCCACTCCCGGACTGTGTATCTTCCTCCTTCACCGTTTCGGGCGATTGTCTCGGAGACCCCTCATGTCGGTATATGTTGTTGTTCAGATCGATGTGACCGATCCAGTTGCATACGAGACGTACAAAAGCTTGGCGTCCCCTTCCATCGGCCTCTACGACGGACGATATGTCGTCCGCGGTGGCACCTCGACCACCCTCGAAGGAAATTGGGATCCAGGCCGCTTCGTGCTTCTCGAGTTTCCGACTGCCGAACGGGCGCAGGCATGGTACGCGTCGCCGGAATATGGTGAGGCGCGTGCCGCTCGCCGCCATGCCGCGAACGTCAAGATGATCCTCGTCGAAGGCCCGTCCTACGATCCGCGCGCTGCGGCGGTCTCTGCTTGAAGGCGGTTCTCCGGTACTCGGTAACGACGATCAGCCTGATCGGCGCGCTTGCCTGTGGCGACCGCCACACGGGAGCGCTGACGGCAACGCAGGAGCAACAGTTTACGACCGAGGGAATTCTGCGGCGCGCGGACGATGTCGATTTCAGGTTTACTTCCAATCCTCGCGGGCGAAACGAACGCTGGGAGAACCGGCGCGCTTCGATTGTCGTCACGCGCTCATCGATTCTCATTCACAAGAATGCGAAAGTCGGACTCGACATTAATCAGGCGAGTCGTCGCGATCTTTCTGTAAACAGATCTGCCGATCGCGTAATAATCCACAGCGGACGCGGTCAGTCCGAAGAAGTCTGGTCATTTACTCCGGCCAGCGATGCGCCAGGCTGGACGACTGACATTCGATCAGTGATCAACGCCACGAAAACGCCGGCTAAGAAGTAATCGGCTTCAATCGTGCGCCCCAAAAGGAGCCAGCAAGCTGCTGGTTCCCACCTCAAGTCCAGAAAGTCCCTTGTCAAAAAAACACAACGAAGAGCCCACGTCGGAGGCCCCAGCCGAGACAATCGATTTTGCCTCACTTGGGCTCAGCCCGAATCTTACCAGCACGCTGGCCGCACTCGGCTATGAAGAGCCGACTCCGGTTCAGCGGGAGGCGATTCCTCCTCTTATCGCCGGCCGCGACCTGCTGGGTCAGGCGGCAACTGGCACCGGCAAAACAGCAGCGTTCGCGCTGCCTATCCTCGAACATATTGCGACCGACGCGACGCGTCGCGCAGCTTCGCCGCAAATCAGCGCAATCGTTCTCGTTCCAACACGCGAGCTCGCAATGCAGGTGGCCGAAGCAATTCACAAATATGGAAAGTCGTTCGGCGCGCGAGTGCTTCCCGTTTACGGCGGACAGTCGATTCACCAGCAGCTCACTGTTTTGCGCCGTGGCGTCGATGTAGTTGTTGCAACGCCGGGAAGAGCGATGGACCACATTCGTCGCAAGACGCTCGACCTGAGTCATCTGCGAACTGTAGTGCTCGACGAGGCGGACGAAATGCTCGACATGGGGTTCGCTGAGGATCTTGAAGCGATTCTTCAGTCAACACCTTCAGATCGCCAGACCGCACTCTTCTCCGCCACAGTCGCGCCTCGCATCAGGTCGATCGCGAAGAAGCACCTGAAGGATCCGGTCAATGTGCAGATCGAAGCCGAACGCGCTGCAGCCGGCGAGATGCCTCGGGTTCGACAAGTCGTGTACATGGTTCAACGTCAGCAGAAAGGCGCAGCACTGGGGCGAATTCTCGACATAGAGAACCCGACGTCGTCGATCGTGTTTTGCCGGACGCGTACTGAAGTGGACGAGCTAACGGATACGTTGAACGGCCGAGGGTATCGAGCCGAAGCGATTCACGGCGGACTTTCGCAGGAGCAGAGAGACCGCGTGATGCGGCGCCTGCGTGAGGGTGGACTGGACTTGTTGGTCGCAACTGACGTTGCGGCTCGCGGCCTCGACATCGGTCATTTGTCGCACGTGTTCAACTTCGATGTCCCGTCGTCGCCCGATGCGTACGTGCATCGTATCGGAAGAACCGGACGCGCGGGAAGAGAAGGAACGGCGATCACGCTGGCCGAGCCGAGGGAAAGCCGCATGCTGCGCAACATCGAGCAGCATACGCGTCAGAAGATCAGGATGGAGCCCGTCCCGACGGTAATGGATCTTCGCGAGCGACGACTCGAGACAACAAAGACTGCGGTGCGCGAAGCAGTTGAAGGCGGCGATCTCGATTCATTCCGCGCGATCGTCGAGTCGCTTGCATCCGAGATCGATCTCACGGACGTCGCCGCGGCGGCGGTGAAGATGGCTCACGAGGCGGCCGGCAATCGCGGCGAGAGCGATGAGGAGATTCTCCCCGTCTGCGCCTCAGGTGGTGATGACAGGAATTCGTTAAAGAAGAAATCTCCCCAGCGAATGGACCGCGAATACAAATCGGGGAAGTCGGCGAGTTTTTCAAAGTCATCAGCCGACGGGGCGGCGGGTCGAAAGAAGGACGGAAAAAATCGGCCGAAGATGACGCGTCTTTACGTCGGTCTCGGCCGAAGGGCGGGGACGCGACCTGCCGATCTGGTTGGCGCGATCGCGAACGAATCAGGATTGAGCGGAAAAGACATAGGATCGATCGAGATGGGTGATGGTTTTTCGCTGGTGGAGGTCCCTGAGGAAGCGGCGGACAGCGTGATCGAAGCGCTGACCGGGGCAAAGATCCGTGGTCAGAAAGTGAACGTGAGACGGGAGAGGTTTGACGGGCCGAAGAAAGGGAAGCGGTAAGAACTACGGGCTTTTGCTTCCGCTCAGTTTTCAGTTCCTCAGTCAAGAGTAGAGAGATGACAGTCCTTCAGTTATCGAGTTGAGAGTGCCGCTATGTACGGACGGACGGATGGGTGAGCCTTGGACCGGGAGGATGGGTGAGAGCCCTGTGTTGGAGCTAAGACTTACCTATCCTCCCGGTCCGTACCCTAGGCAACTCTAAACTCAAAGACTGAACTACTGTCATCTCTCTACTCTTGACTGAGGAACTGACAACTGAGCGGGCTTCGTCGCGACCCGTCCCAACCCGCCTGAGCGGGCTCGCCAGTCTTGACGCCCACCCCTTGCGCCCGAGTCGCGATATCTGTATAATCCATACATGAACGATACGTCAGTCGAGGCCCCACCCCACTTCAGCTTTGCCCTGTTGCATGCCGCCCAGGCGGTAACGGACAAGCTCGAGGGTGTGCTGAACGAGATCGGACTCTCATTGGCGAAGCAGAGTGCATTGACCCAGCTCGCCCAGGCCGGGACGCCACTGACGCTCAGCGATCTTGCCGCGCGACTGAGCTGCGTTCGTTCGAACATCACCCAGCTTGTTGACCGGCTCGAGGCGGACGGACTGGTGAGACGCGTGGACGATGCGTCGGACCGGAGAAGCGTTCGGGCGGAACTGACCTCGCTCGGCAGAAAGAAACAGGAAGCCGGTGCCAGTGCGATGGAAGGGGCGCAGGCAGAGCTGTCGGATCGCCTATCAGTCCATGAGGTATCGGCCCTGGAATCGGCCTTGGGCTCGTTGGGGTAATTTTTGTTTGGAAGAGTAGTTCATGTATGGAAAATGCAGAAGCGTATTTAACAGCACTCGACAATTTGGAGAAACAAAAATGTCAACAGCAGCACTCGAAGCACCAGTCACCACCGCATGGCAGATCGACGCATCACACACCGGCGTCGACTTCGCGGTGAAGCATCTCATGATCTCGAGCGTCAAGGGCCGGTTTTCCGAGGTCTCGGGAACGCTGACCGGCGACATCTCGAAGCCGGAAACGTTCGGTCTTGACGTAAAGATCGGTGTTGCGAGCGTCGACACGCGGCAGGAGATGCGCGACAACCATCTTCGCTCCGCCGATTTCTTTGACGCCGAACAATTCCCGACGATTGAATTCAAGGGCAAGCGCGTCGATGGCGACACCGCCGGAGACCTCAAGCTCTATGGCGACCTCACGATTCGCGGTACGACTCGCGAAGTCGGCCTCGATGTAACCAACGAGGGAGCGGTCATCGATCCATGGGGCGGTTCGCGGATTGGATTCAGCGCAAGCGGAAAGATCGACCGCCGCGATTTCGGACTTACTTACAATCAGGCGCTCGAGGCAGGCGGATTTGTAGTCGGCGACGACATCAAGCTCTCGATCGACGTGGAATTCACCGCGGTCGCTGGATAACCACGCCTATTTCTGAGCCACGGCTCGAACAGCGGTCATGAATGCATCGACTTTCGCTGCGTCGAGTTTTCCGCCCGTTCGAAGCCCGCTGCACACATCGAGCGCGAATGGATCGACGTGCTCGATCGCGCTCGCGGCGTTAGAGGGATCGAGTCCGCCAGCCAGATAGACCGGAACCGGCGATCTATCGCGAATCTGGCGGCTCACCGTCCAATCGTGCACCCGACCCGTTCCGCCGAGCTCCTTCACTGCGAGTCGGGGGTTACCGGAGTCGAGCAGAAGTGCATCGACATTTTTGGCGGCATGCATCGCTTCATCGATCGACGACGGTCCGGCAACATGAATCACCTGGATTATCGAGACCCCCGGAAGCTCCCGGCGAAGAGTCTGATAAGTACCTTCTTCAACAGCATCGACGAGCTGAATTGTGTTGACTCTCGTTCGCCGCTGCTGTTTAACGATCGGCTCAGCTGTTGTCTCACTTGTTAACAGAAAGGTCGCGATTCCGGGCGGAACGGCGGCGACTATTTCAGCAATCAGCTCTTCCTCGATCGGTCCGGGACCGCTCGGCATCTTCGAAACGAACCCAAGAGCCGACGCTCCGGCGCCGATGGCAAGCCACGCTTCGTCGATACTCCCCATGCAGCAAATCTTTACCCGTGTGATCGAGCCGGTACGCCTCGCCCGCCAATCAGACATCGAGCCACTCCAGGTGATAGTTATGCATAACGCCTTGCGCGTTTATCCCCGCCGGCCAGCTTTGGTCTCATGAATCGCCTTTCCCTCAAAACCGTTTGAGCGTCCGGTATGTGCTCGGCATTTCCGCATTCTATCATGACAGTGCGGCATGCCTGATCGGTGACGGCCAAATTCTCGCGGCCGCCCAGGAAGAAAGATTCACGAGAAAGAAGGGCGATGACGCCTTTCCGGCGGAGTCAGTCGACTTCTGCCTGAAACACGAGTCTGTATCACTGGCTGATCTGGACGCTGTCGTGTTCTACGATAAACCGCTGATCAAGTTCGAGCGAATTCTCGAGACCTACATGGGCGTCGCTCCGCGTGGCTTTGGCTCATTTCTCAAAGCCGGACCGCTCTGGATAAAAGAAAAGCTCTATACCGACAATGCCATTCGCACGGCACTCGACGGGTTTGACGGCAAGGTTCTGTACGCCGAGCATCACGAGTCTCATGCGGCGAGTGCGTTCTATCCGTCGCCGTTCGGGGAGGCGGCAATCCTTACCATCGATGGAGTTGGCGAATGGGCGACGGCATCGATCGGAATCGGGAAGGGAAACAGCATCGAGTTATTGAAGGAGCTGCATTGGCCCGACTCGCTCGGTCTCCTCTATTCGGCCTTCACTTACCAGGCAGGATTCAAGGTGAATTCGGGAGAATACAAGGTGATGGGCCTCGCGCCGTATGGTGAGCCGAAGTACGTCGATGCCATCTACAAGAATCTCATCGACCTTCGTGAAGACGGCTCGTTTACTCTCGACCAGAAGTATTTCAACTACTTGAGCGGGCTCACGATGACGAACTCTGCCTTCGACGAGCTATTCGGCGGACCGCCGCGAGTGCCGGAGTCGCCGCTGGCGCAGCGCGAAATGGATCTTGCGCGGAGCGTTCAGGTTGTGTGCGAGGAGATCGTCCTGCGTATGGCGAAGACGGCGCATCGCGATACGGGATTGTCGTCGCTTTGTCTTGCCGGCGGCGTAGCGTTGAACGCAGTCGCTAATGGACGCGTGCTGCGAGAGAGCCCATTCGAAAAGGTGTGGATTCAGCCCGCTGCTGGAGATGCGGGTGGGGCAGTGGGCGCTGCTCTTCTGGCGTGGCACCGGCATTTCGATCAACCGCGCGTTCCTCGATCGCCGGACGGAATGAGCGGCGCGCTGTTCGGACCTTCCTATGATGAACCAACTATCCAGACGCAGCTGGCTGAGGCCGGAGCCGTTTTTGAGCGGCTCGACGAGTCGGAGCTCATTGAGCGTGTCGCGAAACTCATTGCCGATGAGCAGGTCGTTGGATGGTTCCAGGGGCGCATGGAATTCGGACCGCGGGCGCTCGGTGCGCGAAGCATTCTCGCTGATCCTCGAAGTGCGCGAATGCAGGCGCTGATCAATCTGAAGGTCAAGTTTCGCGAAGGATTTCGTCCCTTTGCGCCGAGCGTTCTGGAAAACCGCGCGTCTGAGTATTTCGAACTCGATGCGGAGTCTCCATACATGCTCGTCGTTGCACCGGTGAGGGAAGATCGAAGACTCCCGATGCCAGCAGCGACGGGCGAGCGGTGGGGAATCGATCTGCTGAACGTCCCCCGCTCCGACATTCCAGCCGTCACTCATCTCGACTACTCGGCGCGAATTCAAACCGTATCGGCTGAGCGCACACCGCTTTATCACCGGCTGATCACCGCGTTCGATTCGATCACCGGTTGTCCAATGCTCGTGAACACGTCATTCAACGTGAGAGGAGAACCAATCGTGTGCTCGCCGACCGACGCGTACCGTTGTTTCATGCGCACCCACCTCGACTATCTCGCGATCGGGCCGTTTCTGCTCTCGAAGAAATCACAGCCCGACTTCAATGAAGAAGCATGGCAGCAATCCATTCCACTCGATTGATGGCAAGGCAATCGCCGCCATACACTGCGGCCACCGGACGGAAATTCGCGTTCACCCTGTGCGGCGCGTTCGCGGTACTCGGGCTGATCGCTTTTCTCCGGCACCGCGAGGTGACATGGAACGTAATGGCGGTCCTTTCGGTAGCGTTTGGGATCTCCGGGCTAGCTGTTCCGGCGCGATTGCAGCCAGTCGAGCGAGCGTGGATGGGGCTGGCGCACCTCCTTTCGAAAATCACCACGCCAATCTTCATGGGTATCGTGTACTTTTTGATTCTTACCCCGATCGCATTTGTGCGCAGACTGGCGGGTGGAAATCCGATGACCCACAAGCTCGAGGCGGATAGCTATTGGGCGAAGCGGGAGCGGGTCGAGCCCGAGGCCGCACGCCAGCGCATGGAACGACAATTCTAGGAGCCTGAATCGATGGCAGGTGGCGGGATGATGGGCGAGCTATGGGCGTTCATGCGCGTGCGGAAGAAGCTGTGGCTGCTTCCGATTCTCATCGTGCTCGTCCTCGTTGGCGGATTGCTGGTGCTCGCTCAGGGGTCAGCTCTTGCACCGTTCATCTACACGATCTTCTAGGGAATGGCAGGGAAAAAGTCCGGCAATGCGAAGGTCGAGAAGGCGCGCCGCGCCGAGCCGCCGAAGACTCCGCCTCCACCCCGGAAATTGTCGTCAGGCAGAGCGGCGCTCTTCATCGCGATCACGCTGCTGCTTCCATTCGCGCTCCTTGCCTTGCTCGAAGTTGGACTTCGTGTCGGCAAGTACGGTGGTGATCTCTCGGCGTTCGATACGCCCGCTGTGCTGCATGGCCTATACAAAGTCCCTGGTGACAATGTCGGACGCAGATACTTCCCCCAGGAGCAGTTTCCGCCCTCACCTCCCGGCGATCCGTTCCTCGTCAACAAGCCGGCGCACTCGATGCGCCTGTTCGTCATGGGTGAGTCGTCGGCCGCGGGATTTCCTTATCCGCCGAATGGCACTTTCGCGCGCGTGCTGCGCGATGCGCTCTCCGACGTCCTTCCGCAGGACACCGTCGAGGTCGTCAACCTCGGCATGGCGGCAACCAACAGCTTTACGATCGCTGATCTTGCGCGCGAAGTAATTGCGGAGAAGCCCGATGCCGTTCTGATCTACGGCGGGCACAACGAATATTACGGCGCGCTCGGTGCCGGATCGACGGAATCGCTCGGATCGTATCCTTCATTCGTGCGGCTTTACCTCCGCCTGCAGCATCTCAAGACATTTCTTCTCCTGCGAAACGCTACGAACTCTGTTCTCGGTGTATTTCGCGGCGGCCGATCTACGAAGGACATCGAGGCAGATGCGACCCGGATGGAGAGCGTCGTCAGCAACCAGCGAATCAAGCTCGGCGACGAGACTTACAAGCGCGGCGTTGCTCAGTACGACAGCAACTTGCGATACGCGATCGGCCTTTTTCGTCGCGCCGGAATTGCGGTGTTTGTTGGAAGTACACCCAGTAATCTCAGGGACCTCTCTCCGTTTGGTGAGAATGCGTTGCCGCCAGACAGTGCCGCGACGCGCGAATTCGAATCAGCCAAAGCGGCGCTCGCGTCGGGAGACATAAGTGCGTCGTCGTCCCTCTTCGCAAAAGCGCGTGATCTCGACGTGATCCGGTTTCGCGCGCCCGGCGATTTTCAGCCGCTGGTCCAGAAAATCGCAAAAGAAACAGGTGCGACGTACGTGCCAGCTGTTGAGGGATTCGCGTCGGCTGCCCAGTACGGAATTCCGGGGTCAGATCTATTCCTCGAGCACGTACATCCGAATCAGCGCGGCTATGTGTTGCTGGCGCGTTTCTATTACGATGCGTTGCGCAACGCGAATTTTCTGGGGAGACCGGCCGACACTACACGCCTGGCCTCATGGGATGAATACACCCGCAGAATGGATCTCACAGAGCTCGATCAGCGCATTGCCTATCACACAATCAAAACGGTGACAACGCGCTGGCCGTTCGTTCCGGTTTCAAGGAACGAGGACTATCGAGGCACCTACAATCCGGTAAACCTTCTCGACAGCATTGCCTTCAATGCGTCACGCGGAGGAATGTCCTGGGCGCGGGCAAAGGCGATGCTGGCTGGCGCATACGTAGCGCGCGGACAGACCGACAGCGCTGTGGCTGAATACGACGGACTGATCAGGGACGAGCCGGGAATCGAGATTGCGTATCGTCTCGCGGGTCGTGCGCTCTTTGCTGCAAAGCAGCTCGACCGCGCGAGGCCGTATCTCGAAAAGGCCAATGCCCTTCAGCCGAGCTCGTCAACTGCTTACTCTCTTGGAGTGATTGCGGTCGAGGCCAAAGATTATCCCCGCGCCATAACGCTGCTCGAGCAGAGCTTGCAGCTTTCGCCCGATCCGCAGACGATTTATCGGCTTTCGCTGGTTTACGCGCTGAATCATGACATCGTGAAGGCCAGAGAGAGTGCCCTCAGACTGGTCCGAATCGCCCCGAATTTTCCTGGTTTGACGGAATGGATGGCGACCATTGGTATGACTGGACGCTGATCTGGCTCTCGAGTTGCACCGCCGTATCACGTCCATCTCGCGCAGTCTTTCATTTTCGTTGAGGCCCCATGTTGAAACAATTCATTTCGTTCACGACAGTGGCGCTTGCATCGGTGCTCGTCGCGTGCGCTCACGCCCCGGATCCGCTCAATCGTGTGGCTGTAGCGTATGCAACAATCGCCAACGCTGCAGGCGAGACCAGGGCGACTGCCGAGATGTGGCAGGACGCTGACAATGTCGTTCACGTGGAGGTCCAGGTGTCGGGCATGCCGCCAGGACCGCACGGAATTCACTTCCACGCTGTGGGGAGCTGTGAGTCAACGTCGGCAGGTGCATTTGCCGCAGCGGGCGGTCACTACAATCCGCTTGGCCGGCAGCACGGGCTGGATAATGCATCGGGACCGCATGGCGGCGACGCACCGAACTTCACCGTAAACGCGGATGGCACCGGACGGGCATCGTTTACGACAGACCGTGTCTCTCTAACCGACGGGTCGACTTCCTTGTTCGATGCTGACGGAAGCGCGATTGTGATTCACGCCGGAGCTGACGATCAGATTTCGCAGCCGGCAGGCAACAGCGGTGCCAGGACCGCGTGCGGCGTGGTACGGCGGACGCGGTAGCCTCGCCTTTTGCCGGTTCCACGAGCTTGGGTCGCCGGTCGAGAGGTTGGCCACAGGGGCTGAATATCACATTTCTGCCACTCCACACGGCGCGATTCTTGACTCATAGACGGCGATGAAAGAGCCTCTCGTGGCGTCACCAAAATCGGCCGACTCGATCGAAGGTTCCGGCTCACGCACGATATCGTATGTGACACCGTCCGACGGGACTCAGAGGATCGACAGGCGCAAGCCGGAGCGTCGTGCGCTCTTTCTGGCCGACATGAGCCGCGAGCTGCTCCAGACACTGGACTACGAGGAGACACTTTCCAGCATCGCCCGACTGGCGATGCCCGAGCTTGGTGCCTGGTGCATCGTTGACCTGCTCAGCGAGGAGGGGACTGTTGAGCGCCTGGCGGTCATTCATCCCGATACGGAGCTCGAGCCGCTCGCTCGCGAGCTGGAGATCAAATATCCGCCCCGCGCTACCGACATGATGGGCGCGCCACGCATTCTGAAGACTCAACAGCCGGAACTGGTTTCCGAAGTTACCGACGAAATGCTTGCCGACTCCGCTTACGACAAGCTACAGGTTGGAATACTTCGCTCGTTGGGGATTTCTTCGTATATGGTCGTCCCGCTGAAGGCTCGAGGCCGTTTGCTGGGCTCGATCACTTTCATCAGCACGGATCGAAACAGGCGCTACACTCCGAAGGACCTTCTTTTCGCTGAGGACCTCGCCGGACGAGCTGCGTTGGCGATGGACAACGCGCGCCTTTACACGGAAGCTGAGACTGCCCGCGAGGAAGCGGTCGCCGCTGTCGCGCGGGCGGCGCTGGCCGACCGCGCGAAAACCGATTTTCTGGCAACGATGAGTCACGAGCTGCGCACGCCGCTGAACGCGATCGCCGGATACGCGGAGCTTCTCGAGCTGGGAATGAGGGGGCCTGTTACGGAACAGCAGAAGGAAGCCATCGCGCGGATACGCAGTAGCCAGCAGCACCTGCTCGGCATCGTGAACGACATTCTCACGTTCGCAAAAACAGAGACGGGGCGGATTCCAATTCATCTCGAGACTGCACCAGTGGCGGTGGCGATCGAGGCAGCGCATTTCCTCATCGAGCCGATGTTCGATGCATGCGAAATCAGGTTTGAGGTGAAGACTGCGGAACCTGGCCTCTCGATCATCGCCGATCGCGAGCGACTTCAGCAGATACTCGTCAATCTCTTCTCCAATGCCGCGAAGTTCAGCGCGAAGGGCAGTCTTGTCACCGTTGCTTCCGAGGCTCGAGATCATCTCGTCGCGATCATGATTACCGACCAGGGCAAGGGAATCGAGGGGGATCTGCAAGAGGCTATCTTCGAGCCATTCATGCAGGTCTCTGCGGGATTGACCCGAACGGTTGAAGGAAGCGGACTTGGCCTCGCGATAAGCCGCGAGCTCGCACGACTCATGGGCGGCGATCTCACCGTCGAGAGCAAGCCGGGAACGGGCTCGACGTTCACACTCACTCTGCCGCTCAGCCCTGTGGGGATGCCGGTTCTTTAGACGCATCCTTGCGGCTAAATTGCGCGAATGAAACCGGCGCGTGCGTTCTTGAATGGGATCATCGATTACGCCGGTCTTTTCCCGCCAGCGCGGCTCCGCATGGACGACGCAGTCCGGGAGTTCGCCCGATACGCAAACGGCGACGATCGCGATCTGCTTGGACGATTCATTCTGCCCGTTTCTGAGCTGTCGGATTTTGCGGCAGCGTCGGGCAGTTTTGTAAGCGACCGGCGCGATCGGTGGCGACTGAGCACGATTGTATCGGCAGGCAAAGATGCTGACGTTGAAGTGATTGGCCAGTTCAACCGCAGGCACGCCGGCGGAGAACCTGGGGTCGCGGTTGACGCGATTGAAATGCCGGTGACGAGCGTATCCGAAGTTGAATGGGCCGTTTCATCTTTCGGAAGCGACTTTGAAATTTTTCTCGAGCCGGCAAACCCGGAAAATTGTTCGTCGTTGCTCGCGGTGATCGCCAGGTGCGGAGCGAAGGCAAAGCTGCGGACTGGAGGCGTTGTGGCGGCCGCGATTCCGTCTGCGACGATCGTCATGCGGTTCATCGGTGACTGCGCTGAGCTGCGGCTGCCATTCAAGGCGACTGCGGGTCTTCATCACGCGCTGCGTGGTGACTACCCGCTCACGTACGAGCCCAACGCGCCTCAGGGGACGATGTTCGGCTACCTTAACATCTTCCTCGTTGCGGCATTTCGTCGCGCTGGCCTCCCGGAATCGGCGTTATTCGATCTTCTGGAAGAACGCGACTCGTCGTCGATCACATTCGATGAGTCAGGCGCATGGTGGCGTGGAAGCCTGGCCTCCGGGTCGCATTTGTCGGACGTCAGAAAGACGCTCGCTGTGTCCTTTGGATCCTGCTCGTTTACCGAACCGGTGGACGAAGCGAGAAGCATGAATTTCATTTGACCAAGTGACCAACCGAACACACGATCCATCGCTTCGCAGCTGGGTTGAATCCGCCAATGAAGCGGGCTGCGAATTTCCTATCCAGAATCTCCCATTCGGCGTGTTCGCGAGACCCGATGCATCGGTCTCACGCGTTGGCGTCGCGATCGGCGATTTCGTCCTCGACGTGCACGCCTGCGTTCAGGAAGGACTGCTCGCTCCGACTCCCGTGTCAGACGCGTGCGAGGAGTCTTCCATGAACCGGCTGATGGGCCGCGATCCTGCCGCGCTCTCCGCGTTCCGCTCAGAGCTGAGCGAACTGCTCTCCACCACGGGTCCAGTGACCGAACGCGCGAGCGCTGCAAGTGAGAGGATACTCGTCTCTCGGGCCGACGCTATCATGGGCATGCCCGCCGATGTGGGCGACTATACCGATTTCTACGCGTCGATCAATCACGCGACCAACGTTGGAAGCATGTTCAGGCCGGACAGTCCCTTGCTTCCCAACTACAAGTGGTTGCCGATCGGTTATCACGGAAGAGCATCCTCTATTGTTGCGAGTGGCGCGGAAGTCAGACGGCCGCACGGTCAGATGAAAGCAGCCGATGCTGACGGACCATCGTTCGGCCCATCCAGAATGCTCGACTACGAATCAGAGCTCGGTTTCTTCGTCGGGCGCGGCAACGCACTGGGGGAGACCATTCCAATCGATTCCGCGTGGGACCACATCTTCGGGTTCTGCCTCGTCAACGATTGGTCCGCGCGCGACGTTCAAGCGTGGGAATACCAGCCGCTCGGACCATTTCTCGCGAAGAATTTCGCAACGAGCATTTCAACGTGGGTGGTCACTGCTGAAGCCGCTGAACCGTATCGCGTTGCGGCGTATAAGCGTGCCGCCGACGATCCATCACCGCTGCCGCATCTGACTTCCGCGGAGGACGAGTCGAAGGGCGGATTGAACGCAATTCTCGAGGTCTATCTTTCTTCGCGGGGAATGCGGGAAAAGAATCTGGAGCCAATTAGACTGAGCAGCGCGCCGTTCAATCTCATGTACTGGACTGTCGGACAGATGCTGTCTCATCACGCGAGCAACGGCTGCAATCTCAATCCGGGAGACCTCATCGCGAGCGGCACTGTGTCGGGCACTCAACTGGATTCTCGCGGATGCCTGCTGGAGCTCACATGGAGGGGAACCGAGCCGCTCACATTGCCAACTGGCGAACAGCGAAAGTTTCTGGAAGATGGAGACGAAGTATTAATGAAGGGATTTCTCGAAGCGGAGGGTCGTCCGAGACTGGGCTTCGGTGAATGCAGGGGTGCCATCCTTAGTCCACTTTCAGGGAATTCATGAAGCAGAAGTCCAGACGCCGCCGCAGCTCCAGGAAGCTGTACGAAATCAGGAAATCAACAATTCAGGGTCGAGGAGTTTTTGCCGCGCAGAGGCTCCGCCCTGGCCAGAAGGTCATCGAGTACACGGGCGAGATAATTCCGAACGACGAGGCCGATCGCCGTTACGACGAAGAAAACATGACGCGGCATCACACGTTCCTCTTCTGTCTCGACGATGACCGGTGCATTGACGGCGATGACAGGAAAAATGACGCCCGTCTCATCAATCACTCGTGCGATCCGAACTGCGAGGCGATTATCGAGGGCGAGCACATCTGGATCTACGCCCTCAAGAACATCCAGCCGGGCGTCGAGCTGGCGTATGACTACGGCTACGAACGCACTGGCGGAAAGGCGATGGAGAAGTTCTACGTCTGCCATTGCGGGGCGGACAAATGCCGAGGCAGCATAATGGCGCCCGCGAAGAAGAGAAAAAAGAAAAAGTCAGGCCGATGATCGTAAGAACCGTATCTGGTGTACCACTATTTGCACGACAATCAAATCTCACAATCTGGAGTAAAGGAATGAGTCGAATTATGCGCTCATGCGCCTGTCTTGCCGTTGTCGCCGCGGTTGCGGTGCCAGCAGGGGCGCAAAGTACATACAAGCAGACCACCCCACTCGACCCGGCAAATCTCGATCGCACCGCCAATGCCTGCGTCGATTTCAATCAGTTCGCGAATGGTGGATGGTTGAAGAACAACCCGCTTCCTGCTGCATTTGCCCGCTACGGAAGCTTCGAGGAGCTTGGCGAAAAGAATCAGGCGGCCCTCACCAGCATCCTTCAGCAAGCCGCGGCACAGGTGAGCACCACCAGCTCGGCGACTACGAAGATGCTCGGCACTTACTACAGCAACTGCATGGACTCCGCTGCAGCGGACAGGCAGGGTGCAGCGCCATTGCAGCCGGAGCTCCGTCGCATCGCAGCTCTCAATGACCGGTCGGCACTTCAGGCGGAAGTTGCGCGTCTTCAGCTGATCGGCGTTCCGGTCGTTTTTGGTTTTGGATCGACTCAGGACTCAAAGAACAGCACGTCCGTGATTGGCGGTGCCGTTCAGGGCGGACTGAGCCTGCCCGATCGCGACTACTACTTCAAGAGCGACCCGCAGTCGGTCGAGATACGGAAGAATTATCTCGCGCATGTCCACCGTATGTTCGAGCTCGCTGGAATTCCCGCCGCGCAGGCCGTAGCAGACGCGGAGCGCGTTATGGCATTCGAGACGGCGCTCGCCGGTTCAGCACGCACCAGAATCGAGCTGCGTGACCCGGAAGCGAATTACAACCTGCGCACCACGGTACAGCTTGCCTCGATGACGCCGCACTTCAACTGGACATCGTATTACGCGCAGTTGGGCAGACCGGGCATTGCGAGTGTCGATGTTCAGAATCCGAAATTCTTCAACACCGTTGACAGTCTTTTCGCGAACGCTCCAATGGCGGACTGGAAGGCCTATCTCCGCTGGAAGACGATCACCGACGCAGCGCCGCTTCTCAGCTCGGCGTTCGTGAACGAAGACTTCGCATTCGGAAAAACGCTGAGCGGCGCAAAGGAAATGCAGCCGCGCTACAAGCGCTGCACACGGGCGGCCGATGGTGGCCTGCGTGACGCTCTCGGTCAGGCGTATGTGGCGAAGACGTTCACACCGGCGGCGAAAGCTCGCGCCCTCGCAATGGTCCACAACCTCGAGGCGACGTTCCGCGATCGCATCAACGCGCTCACGTGGATGAGCCCGGCAACCCGCCAGCAGGCGCTGGTGAAGCTTGCGGCGTTCACCGAGAAAATCGGATACCCGGACAAGTGGCGCGATTACTCCACGTTGTCAATTGTGAAGGGTCCGTTTCTCGACAACATCTACGCAATCAACCGCTACGAGAACAAGCGCGACCTCGCGATGATCGGAAAGCCGCTCGACCGTACTCAATGGGGCATGTCGCCCCCGACGGTGAACGCGTATTACAATCCTGCGATGAACGAAATCGTTTTCCCCGCCGGTATTCTTCAAACGCCGTTCTTCTCGGAAACGGCCGACGATGCAGTGAACTACGGCGGAATGGGAAGCGTCATCGGACACGAGATGAGTCACGGCTTCGACGATCAGGGCGCGCAGTACGATCCACAGGGCAACCTCAAGAACTGGTGGAGCGATGCCGATCTCGCCGCGTTCAGGCAGAAGACCGGTCTCGTGACGGGTCAGTACGACGATTACATCGTGCTCGACAGCGTACATGTGCAGGGCAAGCTCACTCTTGGCGAGAACATCGGCGACCTTGGGGGTCTGAACATCGCCTATGCCGCGCTCGAGAAGTCGTTGGCCGGCAAGCCTCGTCCCGCGAGCATTGAGGGCTTCACGCCGGAGCAGCGTTTCTTCCTTGCCTGGGCGCAGATCTGGAGACAGAACATCACTCCGCAAAATCAGCGTCAGCGCATCCTGACGGACCCGCACTCACCGGGCAGATGGCGGGTTAACGGGCCGGTGTCCAACATGCCCGAATTTGCCGCCGCGTTTGGCTGCAAGGCCGGAGACCCGATGGTGCGCGGCGACGCAGTTCGCGCAGTGATCTGGTAGAACCTTCAGTGAACTGACAGTCCTCTGACAAAACGGGGGCCTGGTGTCCGCAACGCGGGCGCCAGGCTTCTGACATCAAGCTCATGCCATCCAACCCATTCTATTACAAGGAATCGTCAGGCATTCGCATCACCGTACGGCCGATGTATCTCCGCGATCAGTCGGAGCCGTCGGCGCGGCACTATGTGTTTGCCTATTTCGTCCGCATCGAAAACGTCACGACGCACACTCTGCAGCTGATGTCCCGCCGATGGCTGATTCACGACGCGGCGGGCGAGGATATCGAGGTGAAGGGTGACGGTGTTGTGGGCGAACAGCCGCTCATTCAGCCGGGCGCGGTGCACGAATATCAAAGCTTCTGCATTCTCAAGTCAGGCGAAGGCTACATGGAAGGGCACTACAACTTCGTCGGTCCTGATGAAGCAGCGCTTCAGGCCGAAATTCCCCGGTTCACGCTCAGCGCAAGCGCATCGTCCAGCCTTTCGTCCTGAATTAGCCGCCGCACATTCGATTGCGGAACGAGTGTTGCCAACTGGAGCCTTATATGAGTCGCATCTACGACGTCACGGTTCCGGTCCGCACGGGCGGCCTGGTCTATCCGGGCAATCCAGAAATCCTGATCGAGTCACAGCAGGCCATCTCGAAAGGCGCAGGCGCTAACGTTTCGCGCATCACGTTTGGCTCGCACACCGGAACGCACGTCGATGCCGCGAAGCATTTCTTCGACGACGGTCAAACAGTAGACAACATCCCGCCTGAAAAATTCGTCGGGCCGTGCGTGCTCATCGCTTTCGATGAGGACGACCGCGTTTCTGTTGGCGCCGAGGATCTCAGGAAGCACGAACTCTCCGGGCAGAAACGAGTTCTCATCAGGACACGGAACTCCGCTCGACTCAACAATGCCGAGTTCGACGTCAACTACGTTTTTCTCGCACCCGATGGCGCTGAATATTTTGTGTCACTCGGAGTCGAGCTCGTGGGTGTGGATTACCTGTCCATCGAACAGTTCCATTCGGGCCACCACAAAACGCACCGCACTCTGCTCGAGAACGACGTCGTGATAGTTGAGGGCCTGGCGCTGTCTGAGCCGCCGCCTGGCAACTACCAGTTGATCTGTCTACCACTCAAGCTCCAAGGCCTTGATGGGGCGCCGGCTCGTGCGTTGCTGATCGCATGACTGAGGAAATTAGGCACGTGTTCTTTGACATCGGCGGCGTGCTTGCGACCAACGGATGGGATCACAACTCGCGCAAGCTGGCAGTCGAGAAATTTGGTCTGGACGCCGAAGGATTCGCCTCTCGTCACGATGCGATGGCTGGTCCGCTCGACGAAGGCACCGTGACGCTTTCCGAATACGTGAAGTTCGCCGTATTCAACGAGCCGCGCTCGTTCAGTGAGAAGGACTTCATAGACTTCATGTACGAGCAAAGTAGCCCCTATCAGGAAACCATTGAGATCGCCCGGGCCGTGGCCGTTGGCTGTACCTACTGGGTGATGACGCTAAACAACGAGTCCGACGAGCTGAACAGGTATCGAATTGAAAAGTTCGGACTCGATGACATCTTCGACGCGTTTCTTTCATCGTGCTGGCTCGGCCTACGGAAGCCGACGGCCGCGTTTTACAAGCGTGCGCTAGATATCGCGCAGGCGCCTCCCGCGGCGTCGGTTTTCATCGACGACCGCGAGCAGAACATCATTCCCGCTAGAGAACTCGGGATGAACGTGATCCACTATCAGTCGGCGACTCAGCTCAAGACCGAGCTCAGGAAGCTCGGAATCAAATTCAACCTCCAGGACAGCTAGCCATGCAACTCGGCATGATCGGACTCGGCAAGATGGGCGGCAACATGACGGAGCGATTGATGCGCGACGGTCATGAGGTGGTCGTATTCGACCGCAGCGCCGATGCGATTTCTCATTACACCGGCCTCGGTGCACAAGGAGCGAAGGACGCTGCCGACATGGTTGCCCAGCTCTCGGCTCCGCGCATCGTCTGGATCATGGTGCCAGCCGGGCAGCCGGTGGATGACACGATCGCTGCGCTCGTGCCGGGCATGTCGAAAGGCGATGTGATAATTGACGGGGGGAATTCAAACTTTCACGATTCGGTTCGTCGCGGCGCGGAGTTGAAAGAGAAGGGAATTCATTTCGTAGATGCCGGAACGAGCGGCGGAATCTGGGGACTGGCCAATGGATACTGCCTGATGATCGGCGCATCAGATGAAGCGTTCGGGTTGTGCGAACCGATTTTCAAGACGCTGGCGCCGGTTGACGGATATGCTCATGTGGGTCCCGCGGGCTCTGGACACTACGTGAAGATGATTCACAACGGTGTTGAATACGGAATGCTCCAGGCGTATGCAGAAGGATATGAAATTCTTCATGCTTCAAAGGCTTTTCCAGGGCTCGACCTGCACAAGGTTGCAGCGGTCTGGAATCATGGCAGTGTTGTCCGCTCATGGATCAACGAGCTGGCGGAGAAGGCCTTCGAGAAAGACAACGACCTGCCTGGTCTGAAGGGGTACATCGCGGATTCAGGCGAGGGTCGTTGGACGGTGCAGGAAGCAATCGATCTGGATGTGCCGGCGCCTGTCATCACGCTTTCGTTGCTGATGAGACTGAGATCGCGGCAGGATGACTCCTTTGGCGGTAAGGTGATCGCTGCACTTCGCAACGAGTTCGGCGGACACGCGGTGAAGAAAGCATGACGTCCACCTACGCAGTTCCGGAGCAGTCGGTTGTCGCAAAGGGAATGCGGACAGGAGGCAAAGTCGAACAGTGCACCGCCGTAATCATGGGAGCCTCCGGTGACCTGATGAAGCGAAAGCTGATGCCTGCGATCTACTACCTTGCCGACCAGAAGCTTCTCCCCGAGGGATTCACTCTCCTTGGAGTTGGACGCGATCCAATGGAACACGGCGCGTTCGCAGCCGCGATGCGGGCGGCGCTTGGAACTTCGGACGAGATAAAATCCGTCAACGAAGAGACCTGGGCATGGATGGCGGACAGGATTCGCTACGCTTATGGTGACCTGTCAGGCCGTGAAGCTTACGATTCCGTACTGAAGTGCCTCAGTGAAATCGAATTTCACGTCCCGCCCGAAGAGAGGAATCGGCTCTTCTATCTCGCTATTCCGCCGAGCGTTTTTGAGACAACGCTCGAGCACTTGTCGGCCAGTGGCCTCGCTCCGAAAAGCGCGGACGCAGCAGACCGTCCATTCGCCCGCGTTGTGATCGAAAAGCCATTCGGCCGCGACCTCGAGACGGCGCGAGAGCTCAATTGCGTAGTCCTGGAAAAATTCGCCGAGCACCAGGTCTACCGCATCGATCACTATCTCGGGAAAGAGAGCGTGCAGAACATTCTCGTGTTCCGTTTCGCAAATCCTCTCTTCGAACCGCTCTGGAGCCGCCAATATATCAGAGAGGTGCAGATCACGGTCGCCGAGTCGGTGGGAATCGAGGCGCGCGGAAAGTACTACGAGGAAGCCGGCGTGATTCGGGACATGTTTCAGAATCACCTGCTCCAGCTTCTGGCCCTCGCCGCGATGGAGCCGCCCGTCGCATTCAAGGCAGACGATGTACGCGACGAGAAGGTGAAGGTCCTGAAATCTCTTCGCCCGCTCGTCGGTGACGGCCCGCCGCCTGTGAGGCTCGGACAATACGGCCCCGCGAAAATTGGGGATAAGGACGCGTCAGGTTACCGACAGGAAAAGGACGTCGCGCCCAAGTCGGTCACGCCGACGTTTGCCGCAATACGATTCGACATCGACAACTGGCGATGGAAAGACGTGCCATTTTACGTCCGCTCCGGAAAGCGCCTGCCGACCCGGACGTCAGAGATTGCAATTCAGTTCCGTGCACCGCCGGTTCTCATGTTCGGCCAGAAGGAGCTCGAGGAGAAAGCGCCGAGCATGCTGGTCATGCGCGTTCAGCCGGACGAAGGCATTTCGCTGCGGTTTCAAGTGAAAACCCCGGGCGCGGAAAATGAGCTGACACCCGAGTTCGAAATTACTCCGGTCGTGATGGACTTCTCGTACGCCGAAGCATTTGGCGGCGACACGCCTCCCGCGTATCAGACTCTTCTTCTCGACATCATGCTTGGCGACGCGACGCTTTTTACGCGAAGTGACGAGGTTGAAGCCGCATGGGAAGTGATCGATCCGCTCCTCAAATATCTTGCTGACAATCCGGTCACGGATCTGCCATCCTATCCTGCGGGAACGTGGGGTCCAATCGAAGCCGACGACATGCTGAGAGATGCAGGATCGCAGTGGCGAAAGGCGTGAACTTTTCGTGTTTTGTGTTGCTGCTGGCTTCAGCGGGCTGCGGCGGGCCGGGGAAGGGAGATTCCGATCAGGCCGGGTCGCTTGCGGCGGCATTGATAAAAAGCGCGTCTCAGGACAGCACTTCGACACCCGAGAAAGCGCTGGTGCTTCGAGCGCGAGCGCTCGATCGCGCGGACAGTCTCGACGCCGCAAAAGCGTTGTACGTCGAAGCTGCGAAGAAAATTCCGGCAATTTCCGACTGGCTTTATCTGAGGGCGGCCGGAGTTACGCGCGACGAATCAGAGCGTGCGGGATTCCTCTCGCGCGTCACTCTCCCGGTAGCGCAGGATCGAAAGGCTCCCACGAACGCAATTGCAATTGAGCGAAGTGGTGATGTCGAAGGAGCTATCAAGGCTTACACCGCAGTGGGTGACAAGCTCGCAGTGCTTCGATTACGGCTGCTGCGAATGTCGGATACGCAACAAGTCGCAGCGGCTCGCAGCGGGATTATCGCGTACCTAGCGGGCGATCCTTCTCGGGAAACGATTCGCGATGCCATTGCTCTCTTTGACAAATCTTTCCCTCAGCCCACCGCGACTGAGAACCTGACGATCGGCCGAGCTGCGTATTCCGCTGGAGTGTCGTCGCGCGCGGTCTCGGGATATTCGAGCGCATTCTCCGGCGGGCTCGGCACATCATCCGATCACTTCAACGATGGACTCATGTTGTCGAGGTTGAATCGCGACATCGATGCGTTAAGTGAGTTCAATCGAGTCACTCAGCCCGCGGCGCTGTCCGCGAGCGCGAAGTATCAGGCCGCGCGAGCTCAGCTTGCGCTTGGGAAACGCGATGCCGCTCGAGCGACACTTCGGCAGATTACGACAGCGTTTCCAACCGATCCGAGCTCCGCATCGGCGCTCCTGCTTCTGTCCGACCTTGCAACCGACGACGGACGCGACAACGATGCGCGCTTGACACTGCTGTCTCTGATTCAGCGTTTTCCGAACAGCAGGCAGGCGCCGCAGGCTCTGTTTGGTGCGGGTCTCGTCGCCTACATCAACAAGGACTACAAAATAGCGTCGCGCGAGCTCGACTCACTCGTGTACAGGTATCCGAACAGCGATGACGCGCTTGCGGCCGGCTACTGGAGCGGTAGAGCATGGTCGGCACGGGGAGATTCGGCCTCGGCCAAAACCAGATGGAGAGCGTTACTCGCCAGGGAGAAGGGTTCGTACTACTCAGTGCTGAGTGCGAAGCGTCTCGGAATTCCATTGCTGACTGACAAAAGCACCGATGCTTATCCGTCGGTGCCCGAGGTCGATGCCGCCAGCAAGAGGATAGCGCTGTTGAAGGATTTCGGGATGGAGACCGAAGCAAAATTCGAGTACGACCGCCTGTTCAAGGATGCGTCGGAATCGCCGCAGCGCCTGGTCGCAACAGCGCATGCGTTGGCGGGTACGGATCAATCGTCGCGGTCGATCGCGCTCGGAAGAAAAGCCGTGGCCGAAGTTGGAGCGACTGCGCCGAACTATCGATTGATGTATCCCGTGCTCGAGCGACAGACTCTGATTGAAAGCGCGAAGGCGTACGATCTCGATCCTGCGTTGGTAGCATCGCTGATCCGACAGGAATCGAACTTCAACCCGCGAGCGACATCGCCTGTCGGCGCCCGTGGACTGATGCAGCTGATGCCGCCGGTCGGCCGCACGATTGCAAATGGACAGAAAATCGCCGGCTACACGGACGAGTCCCTCTATGACCCGGCAATCAACATCAAGCTCGGCACGCAGCATCTGTCCGGGCTGATCAAGAAGTCGTCGGGAATAGAACGAGTACTCGCGGCGTATAACGCTGGTGAATCCCGCGTCGCGAAGTGGATACTGAAGGCGGGGGCCGACGACCCGGAGCTTTTCACCGAGCGGATTCCATTCGTTGAGACCCGGGATTATGTCAGGTCTATCGTGCGCAACCGGGAGTTCTATTCCTCTCTCTACTCCTGGTAGGCGCCGACTAATTCATTAGCGGTTGGCCAATCGAGAACGCAGCCGAAGCGAAAGACCTTAAGATCCCGAAACCCCAGCCGACCGACCTTCCTTCCGCGCCTTCCTCTCCTTCAGGTAATCCATCAGCCACGTCTGCGGAATCAGAAACAAAGGTGTCAGAAATATCCCCAATAGCGTGTTGAGCCAGATCAGCGCCAGGTAGAACCCGATGAGGCCCAGCGATACCCAAAGTGTCCCGAGAGGACCGTGCGTTTCCATGCATTACTCCAGACGAGCGGTGGTTTAGATTAAGATACCATGCGAATCCGCTCTAATGAAGAAGCAGCGGTGCTTCGAGATACTGCATCGGCGCTCGGCAGCGCAGATCGCGTTGTGCTCGCAGTTTCAGGCGGCCTCGATTCGATGGTACTCATGCACGCTGCATCTTCCGTGCGCTCAAGTCACCTCAAGTCTGTCCTCGTTGCGACCTTCGACCATCGCAGTGGCAGCCACTCGTCGGTAGCAACTAAATTCGTCGAGCGACACGCTGCAAAGCTTGGCCTTAAGTGCGTTGTCGGACGCACAACGGAGCGGCTCGTACGCGAACACGAATGGCGCGAAGCTCGATGGAATTTCCTCCGCTCGACGGCTCTGAAATTCCACGGAACAGTCGCCACCGCGCACACCGTTGACGATCAGGTCGAGACCGTTTTCATGAGGATTCTTCGGGATGCCGGTCCGCGTGGGCTCGCCGGTCTCTACGCCGAGTCGGAGGTTCTGCGGCCGTGTTTGGGGCTGCGCCGGGCAGATCTGGCCGAGTACGCGCTCAATCACGGCGTTCGTTATCTCGACGACCCGTCCAATCAGTCCAGGGAGCACCTCCGAAACCGCGTGAGACACGAGATTCTCCCTGCTATTTCCCGGTTGCATCCGGCCTTTCCGGCCGACCTGCTTTCGATCGCACATGTGTCGGCAGGATGGCGCAACGCGATGGCTCTGGCCGTCGAAAAAATCGGCACTTCCGACACCGACGGGGGCCTTCGCGTTGCGAGGGCAGACCTCGTTGGATATGATGCAGAATCCCTTCGAACTCTCTGGCCCGCCGTTGCCGCAAAAGCCGGAGTAGTGATGGACAGACGCGGAACTCACCGCCTCGCCGAGTTTACAATAAAGGGCCACACGGGGAATTCAATTCAGCTCTCTGGTGGCATCGAGGTGCGGATGTTTCGTGATCACTTGCTGATCCAGCGTTGGGACGCGCGTCGCGTCGAGATGATCAGAAAAGCCCGGCTTCGTCCGGCCACAGCCCGCGCGTGGGCGCGAGCGGAGATTCAGTGACCGCAACCGCAGCAGCAGATCCCCGTCTTTCCGGTCGTGCTCTCAAGCGAGTCGCTTACGACGAAGCGACAATCGCAAAGCGGGTGGCCGAGATGGGTGAAGAGATCACTTCGGCATATCCTGATGGCGAATTACTCGTCCTTGGATTGCTGAAGGGAAGCTTCATTTTCCTCAGTGATCTCGTTCGGCACATCCGGCGGCCATTGCAGGTCGATTTCCTCGTTGCGTCGAGCTACGGCGATGCGATGGAATCGAGCGGACTGGTTCGGCTGCTGTATGATCCGGAAACCCGGCTGGAAGGAAAGCACATTCTGCTCGTCGAGGACATTGTCGATTCAGGACGCACGTTGAATCGCCTGATGGCGCTGCTTGGCAAAAGAGCGCCCCGTTCGCTCGAAATTTGCGCCTTGCTGCACAAGCACATCGCAACAGAGCTGGAGTACGAAACGAAGTTCATTGGATTTGATGCACCCCACGAGTTCCTTGTGGGGTATGGATTGGATCACGCGGAAAATTTCCGCCATTTGCCGTACATCGCGAGCCTGCAGTAAATGCCTACACTCATGAATCAGAAGCCCAAGGGGCCGAAAAACTGGGGAAAGCTTTCGAAGACTCTGTCGTTCTGGGTCCTCATCACGCTTCTCGCCGGAACCCTTTTCACATACACGTCGGGCTCGAAAGACGCTGCCGCGACGATCAAGTATTCTCCCGACTACTCGAAGCAGCTCGAAGATGGAAACATCTCGTCCGTGACGATTCAGGACGGAAAGGTGATCGTCGGAGACTTCAAGAATCCGATCCCATTCGAGCGTCGAATGGTGAAGTCGTTCAGGGTCGAGCTGCCGATGGAAAACTCGGCCGCAGAGGTCGATCGCCTTCAGGCCAAAAACGTCACGATCGAATCCAAGCCGCGCGGCGCATCGCTCGGCAGCATCGTCATCATGTTCCTGCCATACATCATCATCTTCGGAATCTGGATCCTGATTCTGCGGCAGATGCAGGCAGGCGGCGCGAAGGCATTCTCGTTTGGAAAATCAAAGGCCAAGCTCCTCACGGCTGATTCGCCGAAGGTCACATTCGCGGATGTCGCCGGGTGCGACGAAGCGAAGGTAGAGCTCGAGGAAATCATCGAGTTCCTGAAAGATCCGCAGAAATTCACAAAGCTCGGCGGACGTCTTCCGAAGGGTGCTCTGCTTGTCGGTCCTCCGGGAACTGGAAAGACACTTCTCGCTCGCGCTGTTGCAGGTGAAGCCGGACGACCGTTCTTCTCGATGTCCGGATCGGATTTCGTCGAGATGTTCGTCGGCGTCGGCGCGAGCCGGGTGCGCGATCTGTTCGAGCAGGGAAAGGCGCATGCTCCGTGCATCATCTTCATCGATGAAATCGATGCAGTCGGTCGCCATCGCGGTGCAGGACTCGGCGGCGGTCACGACGAGCGTGAGCAGACACTGAACCAGCTGCTCGTCGAGATGGATGGTTTCGAGTCGAACGACGGTGTGATTCTGATTGCGGCGACAAACCGTCCGGACGTTCTCGATCCTGCGCTTCTGCGGCCTGGCCGCTTTGACCGGCAGATCGTCGTCGATGCGCCTGACCTTCGCGGACGCGAAGGCATCCTCAAGGTTCACACGCGCAACAAGCCGATGGCAGACGACGTTAACATCACGACGCTCGCTCGCGGCACGCCGGGTATGTCCGGCGCCGACCTCGCGAATCTGGTGAACGAAGGCGCGCTGCTCGCCGCCCGTCGGAACCATGACAAGGTTTACATGGTTGACCTCGAGGACGCGAAGGACAAGGTGATGCTCGGCGCAGAGCGTAAGTCGATGGTGATGAAGGACGAGGAGCGAAAGCTCACGGCCTATCACGAAGGCGGACACGCTGTGTGCACGATCAAGACAATCGGCAACGATCCGTTGCACAAGGTCACGATCGTTCCCCGTGGTCGTGCGCTCGGGCTCGCATTTACGCTGCCCGAGGACGATCGCGTGTCGATCACTCGCGAGCAGCTCGAGGCGCACCTCGTTCGCATGTACGGCGGCCGTGTCGCCGAAGAGCTCGTGTTCGGAAGAAACCGCGTCACAACGGGTGCGTCGAGCGACATTCAGCAGGCGACAACGCTTGCTCGACGCTACGTGAGCCAGTGGGGATTGTCCGACGCAATCGGTCCGATCCTGGTCGGCGACAACGAGCAGGAGCTTTTCCTCGGACGCGAGCTGCAGACGCGTCGCGAGGTGTCCGAGCGCACGGCTCAGCTTGTAGACTCGGAAGTGTCGCGCGTAATCAAGGAAGCCTACAACAGGGCGAAGGAAACTCTCACCGAAAATCTCGACCTTCTCCATCGCGTTGCTGCGGCGCTTCTCGATCGCGAGACGCTCACTGGCGAAGAGGTGCAGAAGCTCTCACGTGGTGAGACGCTGCCCCCGCAGGTTCCTCCACCGACGTTCCCTTCGACGCCAGTTCAGGAAACCTTGTCGATACCGGCGAAGCCGGCCAAGCCGCCTCTCTTTGGTGGACCGGAGGTTGCTCCGGCGTGAACGCCGCAGGGCTCGGACGCATGCAGAGGATTTTGGTGTGTCGTATTCAGGGCTGCTATGGAAGTATTGCCATTGTATCCAACGTTTTGGCGCCGCCAGCACCACTTAGAATGGCAATACTTCCATAAAAGCCCTGAATACGACACACCAAAATCCTCTGCATGCGTCCGAGCCCTGCGGCGTTCACGCCGGAGCAACCTCCGGTCCACCAAAGAGAGGCGGCTTGGCCGGCTTCGCCGGTATCGACAAGGTTTCC
>JBBSGU010000014.1:0-43346 GCA_038253755.1 Gemmatimonadales bacterium
ACAACCCGCCACCCGCTATACTTCAGGGAGTTACTTGAGTTCAGAGTGGTGCTCTACCTATCTGGATCACCCCCGCGCGCGCGGGGAACTCACTTCCGGGGAAAATACGAAGTACCAACGACTTACGCACCCCGCCAAAAGGCTACGGCCGAATCACCCTGATTGCGGGGTCGTCGTCGGTCGCGGAAATAGGGGGAGTAAAGCGCACCAGCGTTAGCCCATCGAAGTCCGCAGGAATCCGCCGGTTCTGGCCGACGCATTCGAACTCAAACCCTGAGTCCGTCGCAGCGCTCCAGGCAATAACGGCTGAGCCTTCGCCGATCATCTTGCAGACCTCGTCCCAAATCCTTTCCCGTGTTTTGTGGGAATAAACGCCTACATAAACACCGGCTCGAACCTCCGGCAGCCAGAGCGAGAGCCTGCCGCGAAGACGCGGCGGCGCATTCTCAGTGACGATGACCAACATCGCCCGAAATAGTTTCGCTGATCGCTGGAGTCTGACCTTCGGGAGCATCCACGGGCGGAGTCAAACCACTTGCGGCAATGAGTTCGCCAATCACCGGTATCACCCGCTCAAGCAGATTCGTCCGCCTGAATGAATCACGGCACGCGATCCTGACCTGACGCTCCGGCGGTCCCTGGCCATCACCACGTTCGATTCGCGCCGCGATTGAGAAAGCAGCCGGTACGACCGACTCAAACTTGAAGATGTCGGCGATGTCATACACGAAGCTCTGCGGCTTTCCTCGGTGGAGAAAGCCAATCGCCGGCGCATACCCTGCCGCGAGAATCGCGGCTTCACAAAGCCCGTAGAGGCAAGCAGTCCCGGCAGAGAGACACTGATTGGGTACATCGGCCTTGCCCCAATCGTCCGCACGATACTTTCTCCGTTCCCACGTCACGCCGTGAATCCGCGCGAGATTGCGGTACATCTCGCGAACGCGCGCGCCTTCGATTCCTCTCAGCTGCTCAATCGATCTACGGGAAGGAGCCTCCTCACCGAACCTCATCGCATACATGGCACGGACGACACGAAGGCGCGCCGCTTCGTCGAGTGCTGCCGCAGCTTGATAAAGAAGCCGATCCGCTCGCGCTCCACCGGGCTGGCCGGCAGCGTAGACTCTTACGCCGCCCTCGCCTACCCAGATTACCAGACACCCCACTCGCGCAGCCAATGAAATTGCTGCGTGCGTAATACGGATTCCCGGCTCAAGCATCAGACAAGCGAGCCCGCCAACAGGTATCTGAACGCGGGTCCCGTTCTCGTCACCGAGAACGAACGCACCATCAATGACATCCACTTGGCCATACTCAAGAAATACAATTGCAGAACGATCCTTGATGGGAATCGGCCTGAGTGGGATGTACTCTCCCCCAGTCATCCGGAATCAGGCCCTGCGAATGAGCATCAATCCGCAACCAAACGCCTTGGCACGCCCGAGCCCCTGCCCAATGGACGCGACAAACCGTTCGGGGTCCACGACTTCGAGAATCCCATCGAAGTCAATCACGCCGAGACGCGCCGGTTTACCGCGCCTTGGAATGCTTAGCGTTCGGTAGCTGGTGATCTGACCGCCGCCGGCTTCATCATCACCGCCATTCCTGGATGCGGACAGGAGCGAAAATCCGTGTTTTTCGCCTTGCTTTGAAAGCCACTCAGTCCCCGCGCTTTCCACAACTCGCGATCGAATGACAGCTCGCTCTCCCGGTGGAGTCGAATGAATCGCATTCATCACGACATCACACGGCTTCCCTCTCCTTCCCTTCTCACCCGCTTTTGAGACCGTCGCATTCGCGCGGAGCATGAACTTCAGCCTCTCGCCGGACTTGAGATTCGGTTCGAACAACTTTGGCTCGTCAACCTCGAATAGTCCTAGATGATCCGTCGGATGGCGTTCTGAGAGCAGATAAAAGAAGCCCGGCCCCGCCTCGCGCCAGAGGAAATCGCGCGTCCGCTCTTTTCCATCTGCAAACAACGACCATACTACCTTATGCGCAGCCGAGAATCGTTCCGAATCGTCGGCTGGACTCAAAAGCGACCGAATCGCCCCAATCGATGCATCCTTGCGTAGTCGTGCACGACTCAAAAACAGAGGGCTCATATTTCGGAGACCTCAGTCGTTGAACTGTTGGGCTCCGATGCCATCGCACTCCTCGCCGACGTCCCGCGCATGACTGTGCGTTCGGAAAACTGCCAGCGACTTCTGCTCAGGACACCATCTCTTCGCCTCATCTCCGCCACTGGATCGAGGCCCGAATTGAATCCCTCGCAAGCATCGTGGTCTATCATCATTCGCTCGGTGCCCGTTGAACGGCCTCGACTCCAATAAACGGGGAAAAGATCCGGATACGATGCGAACGCGTCTGCCAGCGTCCCGACCGACATCACTCGCGGGCCAAGTGGAGCTCCGAGAGCATTCGCTTTTCGTCCGGCGAAGATGACGTAGTGTGGGTTTGTGAGTCCACGCGCAAGATCGGGGAGTGACCACTTCGCATTCTCGCGCTGCCAGACAGCGATCGTTGAAATCGCATCCTGTTGGTAACCGCGTCGTGACATTGTCGTAGTGCGAGGTTCCATATCCAGGAACTCGCGTCGGGTGGCCGGAGATCGCCTACGCAGCTGTGAAACGTTCCCAATTTGCGTTGTATGAAAATCGGTGAGAGGGACGCCGAGTGAGTCGGCTCTCACCGCCACGCCGTACCCAGCCTCGAGCGCTTGCTGTGATTCATGATCGTCCCGATCGATGCCCAACCCCGCACCGAGAATCCCAAGAACTCCCGAACGGCTTGGACGATCCCAGGAACCCCTGGTCTCCCCAACAGCAATCTCGCCCCAACTCGAAAGCGGCGCGTAAATGCGAAAAACCAGAAAGTCCGTCACGAGATTGACGCCCGAGCGAAGTTGATCAACGCGTCAAGATCCCCTTCGGCACCTTTCGGAGTCACAAGGAGGTGTTCACGCGCATCGGCGCAGGCGCCATATGCAGCATCAAGGTTCGAACTGAACCCGTTGAGAAGCTCGACCGAATCCAATACGACGTCCTTCCCGTCGTTGGTGGGGACGGGGCGCAGGAACGCGGCAGCCAATGTCCGAGGCTGTTGTGTACCGCGCTCAGCCATGACGAACGATGCGCGCGCACGTGAGGCGAAGCTCGCCTGCTTTCCGGTCGGGGAAACGGTAGATGCGCTCTCGACGAGGGCTGCTATTGCGTCCGCCGCCAACGATGCGTTCCCTCCGAGGTTCTTCACCAGAAGGTCGCAATCCACACACACGTATATATAGAACAGCCCCGCACCGAACTCCTGTACGCCGATGAATGATGTACCGACATCCTCGTGCTCGACCGGGTTCTTCAAATCATCAACGGCGACGTAGTAGTCGTCCTCCACCCCCGCCTTGTGAGTCGTGAAGGCATGCGCAACCTGAACCGCTGCTTCGCGCCTGAAACGTGGGCTATCGGCGAGCATTCGACCAAACATCGCGATGTCCACGGCGCTGTCCGAAGTACCCATGAGCGGTTCTTCGTCTGGCTTTATTTCTTCGCCAGCCAGCGCGCGATCGGCGAGGTCCATCGCGCGAGCTCTTTCGTCGGGAGATATGAACGCAAGCTGCTTGATGTAGGTGGGATTCTTGTCGCCAGGCTCAACCAGCTTTCCAAAAACTTCGGCGATCTTCCTCGCAGTCTTGGTCGCTTTGTCGGTCTCCATTCCCTTCTCAACGAGATGGTTCCTGATTTCCTCGCCAAGGCGTTGTGTGCGCTTACCCATATTGTCGCCCAGCGCTTCCGAAAACGCGCTTGACTGCCTCCACGCCCGCTTCAGACTCTGCGACGAAATTCGGAGCCTCGGCGCCCCACCAAATACCACAGTCTTGGGCCGTCCTGCGTCATCGCGGTTCAGGTTCGATGCGGGATACGCCGTGAGCAAATGAAGCTGTAGGAACGTCGTCATTCGTCGGAGCCCTCAGTGTCTGGAATGATTAGATCAGGCGCGGACAATCCCGCCGCATAGTAGTCGAACGCCCACTTTTCACGAACGCGATCTCCCCATTCAGGGTGATTCCAGTTGAGAAAATCGTTTGAGAAAGAATCGATCGGCACCTCGCCGCCCAAAAGACGCACAAGCCGCGCGAATGCGGCGACCCTCTCTTCCCCATCCACGGTGCGCAACAAGCGCCGAAAACGCACCTCGGATAATTTCGGCTTCTCGTCCTCACCGCCGGACGGTGAACGTGGATCAATGAACCGGCTGAATCCCGCGATGCGCATCACCGGCTTGCCTGGCACGTGCACCTTTACGTGCGCAAGCACGCGCGCAAGATCGAGCGAGTTCTCGGCATGCGAGTCAGCTTTCTTCGCGCCGAGGCGGAGTGCGAGTATGACTGCCGAGCGAGTTGTCGCGGCATCCACTGTCGATCTGCACCGTCGCAACTCTGCGAGCGCACCGCGATCACCGTTCATTGGATCTGTAAGCCCGCGCCACCAGGCAAGCGCGAGGTCGCCCCGGCTTTGACGTAACGGTTTTCCGGCCGCATCGCTTGCTTTCCTGCCTGTTGCTGAAGTCACGCTTTGGCCTCCTGAGTAGACCGTTTTACGTTTCGCTTCTTCGCCGCCTGAACTGGGACAGGAATCTCCAACGCCTCGAAAATGGACGTGCCGAGCTTTGAATATCCGGCAAGTGTCATCGTCAGGTTGTGCCGCGATGATATGCGGCGCCGAAGCTCCGACGGCTCGGACGACGAGGCCGGACACCATGTGTCGAAGATCGAAAGCGCGTGTTCCTTTAGATGCTCATGGAATGAGTGCTTTTGTTCAATGACCGACTTGTTGAGGCTGGCCAAGTCTCCTTCGGCGCGTACAAGGAAATCAAGAACCTTATAGAAGTGCCCTTCAGTCCGCGACCAAAGCTCTGCCGAAGCGTAGCTCGTTTCCACTTTCTTCTGATCCTCAGCGCTCGAGAAGAGTCCTGACTTGATGGCGCTTGAAAGAACGAGTGAAACGTTCGATGTGGCGTGCGTCAGAGCCTCGGCGGTGTTGTAGACGAACTCCTGGTTCGACTCATCATTGAGAGAGAAAGTGGGGAGCACCGATTCAACCCAGCCTCTCGCTTTCTTGTGCACTGTGTCATAGCCGAATGCATGGATGTCAAACCGCCGCAGGCCCGACTCGATATCGGTCAGCCGACGACCGAACCGTGAGACAGTCGTGGCTGCAGTATTCCCGGAATTGGTCTTGCCGGCAAACGCAGCACCGAGCCAATCTCTCCACGACAGGCCGCCCGGTTGGCCATGAACCGGCCTTTTCTCTCCTCCCGCGTCAGTGTAGTAAGGTGAGAGGGGGTGCTTCCACGAGGTATATTTCACCCCGGAGGCGCGCATCTTGAAACTCATAACCGTGCTAATGTCTTCTTGTCCGGTTATGTCACACCTGCCAAGCCCGTCAAACGCGAGCCGTATACGTCTCGGCATCCCGAAGTATACCTGAAGGGGGTGCGCGTCCGCGGGGATCGTCTGCAGCTCACGCGGACGTTCGGACGTACGTGTGGCGCCGAGCCAGGGAAAGATTGCTGCCGGGTCCGTCGGAAGTTCGGCGCCATGACGGGTACGCAGATCTTCAATCGTTTCGACGTTTGCCCATAGCTTCGCCCACAATGTCTGGTGTTTGCCAAGCAATCGGGTTGGATCGACGAGAGTTGTAAGCGGCCCACCGCCCCGCATCGACGTGAGGTGCCCGCGGCCACCTTCGGGTGCATACGTTTGAAGGGTGATCAGCGCCATGGCCGCTGTTGAGCGCGACACTCTTGTCACTGCCCCTTCCTTTACAAACAAGTCGGTGACGTGGGTTCGCCTCCGAGCATCACGCAGAGTTGAACCAGGGGCGCTGATCAGCAGCGATTCAACACTCCACACCTCGGCCGTATCAAGATCCTCAACTGATACGTCCTGAAGAAATCGAGGGCCGTCACCGTCGAGTGAAAAAGCAGGCGGGAGCTTCTCGAGGGCAGCGCCGAACTCAGCTTGCGTTGGTGGACTCTGCCATCGCGCCTCCCACTCCTCCAGATCGGAGGGCAGAAACGTTGCGGCGAGTAATCCGATCAGAAATTCCTGGAGAGCGCCGTCGAAATCGGGCCGAGGTGTCGCAAGTGAAACGACCGGGTCGCCGTCAAAACGCGACACGAGGTCGCTCGGCGACCCCCAGAAGACTTCGCCGCTACGTCGAACACATTGCAGCCAAGGCTCGGTTCGAAGGTCATATGACTTCATCGGGAATTTCTCCGGGATTGTCGATCTGAAACCTGCAATACGGGTCTGACAGTGGTCGTCAGGTAATGGATATGGTCAACCCAAATCGCGTAGAGTAGCGGAAATTCACTGGCTTGCCTGACGGGGTGACAAGAGACCCTTCCCAGTCGCCATCGGCAAGTGCTTCCAGCGGCAAGATTGGCAATTCGGTCTCGAACCGACCCCATTCCCGCTTTGCTCGCGCAGCCGCTGCTGCATACCTGGAAAGTGGCTGCGACCCAATTGGTACTTGATACGAATAGGCTCGCACTTCAGATAGCGCCCACGCATGGAGGTGTTTCTTCACATCCGTAGTCCATGGCGACAGATCCCCATTCCAGCCAACTCGCGCAAGGCGAACAGAAGTCGTCGGCGAGCCGAGCCTCGTGGGGATTCGAAGGTCACTCAGCCAGTGATGCGTGCCGTACTCGTACCCACCTGAAGGTTCTAACACGCCGTAACTCGCGGTTGCGTCTGCAGCCCTTGACTCCCCTTCTGACTTGCTGCCTTTGGAAATGAACGCTTCAGGAATCTCATCCGAGTCGTAAACAGCGTTCACAAGCCCTCGAATTCCTTTTGGCACGTTGATATGCGTGATGTTCGCGAGCTCGCGCACCGTGCGCCAGAGAATTCCGGGATGATCGTAGACGTATGCCGTTCGCTTGAACTCGCCCGCGAGCCAGTCAGACGGTGGATTGTCGTCAAGACATGGCGAGAGGATCAGCACTTCCTCCGCGAGTCCTGTTGGCCGCGAGCCATTCCGAATCGAATGCCGCCTGAACCGCCCAATCCGCTGAATGATCAGGTCAACAGGAGCGATGTCTGTTACAAGGGCATCGAAATCCAGATCGAGCGATTGTTCCACAACCTGGGTTGCAACCAGCACCTTACCTGTGCGCTCGTTTGAAGTCGCCTTCTTCCCAAAGATTGATAACACGTGCTCTTCAATTCGCTGCCTGTCGAATTGCGCGAATCGAGCGTGAAAGACAATTGGCTCAAGTCCGCGCTGGCAAAGTTCATTCGCGGCCGCTACGCAGTCGGCTACGGTATTTCGAATCCAGACAACTGCGGCCCCTGCTTGCTGAGCTTGAACCACATAATCAGCAGCTTGCTCAAATTCGTGAATCAGCCGGACAGGAACTTCTCGGGTGGCCCATTCTGCCGCAGGCTGGGCGTGTAACGTCACGCCCGCAGCACTCACCACAGTTGCGAGGGGGTATGCGTCGTCCGCGACTGTCTCAACTCGCACGTTCTCGTTGCCCTTGCGAACGCCATGATTGCGCTGGCGGAGCCCCTCATTCCACGCATCAGCCAACTTCTTCCGACCCCTTGTGTTGAGGGTCGCAGAAAGCACGATCGCGGATCCTCCGAGCGCGGCCTGAAATCTCAGGAGTTGTACCACCTCTCTTAGCACGTACGCGTCGTATGCGTGCGCTTCGTCAATTACGAGAATCTTCTCGCAAAGCCCAAATAGCCGCATCGTATTGAACTTCGAAGGGAGGACTCCGAGTATCGCTTGATCAACGGTTCCGGCACCCGAGTCGCCGAGGAAACTGGCGCGGGCGTCGTTCGCGAGGAATGCCGCACACGCCAATTCACCGGGAAGCTCTTCGTCAGAGTGATCGCCTGATTCAGCCTCGAGCAGTTGGCTGCCCAGGACAGTAGACCTGAAACCAGCGTGAAGTCGCTGCTGTCCGTGGGCGAGCACAAGCGAAGGCCGCACTCCACCGTCCAAATACAGTTGCGCGATGGCAACGGCTTGTCGCTCATACATTGCGTTTGCCGTAGCCTGTGTCGGCATCGCCCAGTATGCGCCGGTTGCACGACCTTCGCACATCAGTCTATGCACAAGCATGTGGGCTGCCTCTGTCTTGCCCGATCCGGTGACGTCCTCGAGGATAAATAGTGCGGGTCCTTCCGGAATCATTGCCGTCTCAGCCCACGACTGCATGGCCGTCAATTCCCACTCCCTTTCAGGCAACGAAGCCTTCATTACGGGATTCATCAACGATGAGAACGACTTCGGCTGCGATGGCAAAGGTTGAACAAGACCCGCCTCACGCACTGCTTCAACCGCCCGCAATCTTGCCGCCTGAAGGTAGGCCTCGAATCCCGTCTCCGACGGGATTGATCTCGCATCTACGAACCAATCGTGACTGAAATGGCGGCTTCCGGACGCGATCCAGTCCGCTGTCGTTACTAGTCCCGCAACCCACCAGCTTGCAACTCGAACCGCTACGCGATCAGGCTTGCCAGCAGAAATAGGCGGAGGTGCCAGAAGTTGGATGAGGTGATCGGCGCATTCCAGAACGGAATCGAGTGATCTCTCGAACCGGCGAGCCGCCGAGTCCGTTGAAACCGGCACAGGGCGCCCATGGTGACCGAAAACAGCAGCGCCAAAAACGGTGAGGACCTGCCTCGAGGCGGGCCACAATCGCGGTTGAAGCCTGTCGGCTAACACATTGTCCCATAGCACCCAGCCATCCTGAGTATGATATCGCGGCGGCGGCGCACCGGGGAAATATCCGAGGCAGTCTGGCCACAGCGCCGGGACCTTTGCCTGAAACGCGGGTGCAAACTTCCCAAGATCATGCAGCGAAACAAGAGTCGCCAGAAATGCTCGAGCGATAGATGGCTCCATTCCGATCAACTCAGCGAAGCGCGATAGCGCGAGCGGCCGACGCTCGAGAATTTCGTCAGCTACTGCGGCGGCATCGAGCGAATGGTAGACAATCGGATGCGAGACAAGTGCATCGTCTTCACCGGCTGACTTCCCCCAATACTCGAGGATCTTTGAAGTTGACAATGATTTCAGCGGCGTAGTGTGGCTGCAACCTGTCGCGATAGATCAATGTACGACTTGGGACCGACAATCAAGCGTCAGCATTCCGGAACCGCGGGCTCCCCAGCTTCGACTGTTATTCTGCACCCTAACCGATGCTTCGCAGGCGCTCCCAGGCCTCACGCGGATTCAGCACTGGTAAAGAGGTCTCGCCGGCAATGCTTAACAAATCCTGGTCGCCAGTGACAAGCATATCGGCGCCACCAGCGATAGCGGACGCGAGGACCCATTCGTCGTCCCTGTCGCGAACACGGATAGTCGGCCGACTCAACGGCTTGGGCACGATCGTGTGATCGCGTAGCTGGCTCTCGACAGCCGATATCTGTTCGGTCGTCGCTCCAATTTTGTCGCGTAATATCCGATTGAGCTCGACGAGGTTGACCTCGCCGGTCTGCACCTCGTGCCCGGCAAGTAGATGGCGGTAGAGATCTGCGCAGAGGCCCCGAGCAACGAATGCGCTGACGAGCACATTCGTGTCGAGGAAAACCTTCACGACACCAGGTCGAACACGTCCTCATCTGTCAGGATGCCTTTAGCCTCCGCGAGGGGAAGAAGACCTCGCCGCGTCTGCTCGAAATGGACCAACGCAAGCTGGCGCCGAAGCGCATCGCGGACGAGATCGCTGCGGCTGCGCCCGAGCTGCCGGCTGAGGCGACTGAGTTCCTTTTGAAGCTTTGCGTCGAGACGGATCGTGACACTGGCAGTCTTCATGTAAGGCAATGTAGTGCGCGACGCCGAGCGCCGCAATTACGGGCTTATCTACACACGATCGCGCTAGACGTCGCTGCGGCGACATTACTGCTTCAGCGTCACTTTCGTCAGATCGATGACGTCGGTGCTCGATCCTGCCGGAACGTCCACGTAAAGAACGACGGGACGGCCACCTACCTCGGCGGTACTGACACGCACTGTCCGTCCCTTACCTGTGTAGTCACGGGTCGTCGCTCCCGGAGCTTCAGTCGACGTCGAGTCGTACCGCTTCTTCATCACCTTTCCGAGCATGTCAAAGAACTCGGATGCATCGCTCTGTGAATCCCAGACGGTGGCCCACACAATTCCCTGTCCATTGTTGAAGACTTCGTAGCGGTCGCCGTCCCAGCCGGTAGCACCCTGAACGGCGCTGTTCTGATCTTTGAGATGCTGAAAGAGGAACAGGCGCGTCTCGAATTCGCCGAGGTCGTTTTCGTAGGTTTTCGTCGCTCCATTGAGCGGCGGAAGCGTAATTACAGTGGGCGAATCTCGGTTCGTGAAGAACGCGCCCGGATGAAGGATCTGCTCCGTCGATACAGGCATATCGCCGTAGATCGGCTTTGCCGGATTTCGTTCCTTGTAATTCCGGACGAACTCTGCGCCGCTCAGATATGGAAAGATCAGCGTCTCCTGAATCACGACCGGCGCCGCCGCGAAGATCGGCATCGACGCCTGGTTCTCGCGAATCATGTCCCGAACGCGATCCCAGCCGCCGGGGAGATTGACCGCCACGTTCCCGCCGCCAAGCATCACCGCGATCTGCTCGTACACGGCCTGTCCCTCAAAAACAGCCTGAGCAGCAGACTGCCTGTCATTCTCTCCTTCGACTTTTTGCGTGGAATCCAGGCTGATGTACTGATCCTGGAGAGCGTGAACCAGCTCGTGAGTCACGGTAATCGCAACGGCTTCCTTCGGAGAGCCGTTCACTATGTAAAGAACTTTCGTGTGCGGGTCGTAATACCCGATTATCTGCTCAGCAAGCAGGTCTATCAAAAACTTCTTCATGTCGAGCGACTCGGGAATCATCCCGAGCCGCTTGTAAGCGATTGTCTTTCCGTCGAGATCGCGTGCGGCCTGCGGATCGGTGACCTGCGCCGTCACGAATTGACGCACCTGCTCTTTCGACCGCGCTTCCACCCGCGGCGGTTTCTTGAATTTGAGTCCAACAGCCGCCTCGATCTTTGGAATTGCGTCTGCCACCTGCTTCCCGTAGGGGCCGGCATACTCCGCTCGGTTGTCGTTACAGGAGGATGAGAGTCCAACTGCCAGTAGCGCGGCCGCCACCAGCCATAGACCGTTCGTTGCCTGTTGGCGCAAGCTGCGCGGGGATTGTGATTTGTCGCTTGCCATATTGAGTCAGAGACCAGCCATTCGAGAATAAGACCTGATTATAAAATCGCCCCAAAGCAAGGCGATGACTGCCGCAGGCGCAAGAAAAACACCGAACGGAATCAGCGGCGGCGAGAATTCAGCTTTCGCCTGCCTGGCCCGGAGGTATGCGAACGGATAAACGATACCGAGAAACGTCACGGCTCCAAGCAGCGCACCGATAAAGATCGTCATCAGAGCGCGATTGGGCCCAAGGGCTGCGCCGATCACAGCCATCAGAGTAACGTCGCCGAAGCCCATCGCCTCCTTCTTGAGCGTGATCTCGCCAATCCAGCCGGCGATGGCAATCGCTCCCGCACCGACGCAGGCGCCCAGGATCGCTTCGTACGGACCTGCGAACGGTTCTGCGTTACCGACGAACACCGAGATGAAAGCCGTGCCGAGCACCCAGATCAAACCGAAGACGGTGAATCCGTCGGGAATGAGGTAGCTCTTCGCGTCGGTGACAGCCACCCCAAACAGAATCGTCGTCAGCATCGCGACTCTCGCACCGGTGAACGTCAATCCGAACAGGAGGAAGCTGCCGAGCCAGATCAGTCCAACCAGTATTTCAACCAGTGGATACTGAAATGAAATATGCGTCCCGCATCCGCTGCATTTCCCGCGCAGGATGAGCCAGCTGACAATCGGGATGTTCTCAACAGCCCCGATCGAATGTCCGCATTTTGGACAGCGCGATCGCGGCTTGACTACCGATAGCCCTTCGGGCCAGCGGGATATGCACACGTTGAGGAACGATCCAAACACGGCTCCAATGACGAAGCTGTAGACCGCCCAGAGGGTGTCCATCATTTTCTCAGCTGGTAAAGAAGAATTCCCGCCGCCACGGCAACGTTCAGCGATTCGACAGACGCGCTGATCGGCAACGACACCATTTGTGTCGCGCGCTCACGCACTGAAGACGACAAACCCGCTCCCTCGTTTCCAACGGCCAGTGCGAGCTTTCTCGGTGGAACCGCATCGGAGACAGAAATCCCCGAAGCATCGGCGCCCCAAAGTACGACGCTTTCGCTTTCAAGAAAGTCCTGAAGTTCGGCGAGGGCGGCCTGCATGGCGAGGTGGTGAAAGCTTGCGCCCATCGCACCGCGAATGACTTTGGCGTTCCAGATGTCAACCGTACCGGGCAGCGCAACTGTTGCATCAGCACCGAGCGCGGCTGCGGTTCGAAGGATCGTCCCGACGTTGCCGGGATCCTGAACGGCGTCGAGCACGAGAATTCGCAGCGGCTCCTTTCCGGTAAGCGCGCTTAGTTTTCGCTCAGGTATCTCGGCGATCGCAATAACCCCTTGCGGCGATTCAGTTTCCGCCGCCGACCTGAACTCCTGCTCGGACACCTCCGAGCACTCGATTCCCCGATCCGAGATCGCGCCGCGAAGAGCGGTTCCTCTGGGGGCTCCGTCGAGTTGGGGAGCGGTGAGAAGCCCCCGGATTACCAGTGACGATCTCAATAACTCCTCGACGGAACGAACTCCCTCAGCCACGAAGAGCGCCTGTTTCTCGCGTGATTTTCTGCGCCTCAGGTCACGCGCCAACGTCAGAAGTCGCATGCGGCCATTCGGTTACGGGATTGGAATAGGAATTGCCCTTTGTGAGCGCGTGCAATCTACCGCGAGAAACCATATGAAACGAATTTTTGCGCCCCTGGCGATTGTCGTATCCCTGACGGCCTGTGGAATTTCCCAGCAGCAGGAAGTTCAGATGGGTCAGGACTACTCTCAGCAGATCAACGCTCAGCTTCCGATCGTAAGGGACCCCGAAGCAAATCGCTACATCAACGTTCTCGGCGACCAGATCGCGAGCCACACCAGCCGGGCAGACCTAGACTGGCACTTCTATATAGTTGACAGCAAAGAGGTCAACGCGTTTGCCGTCCCCGGCGGATACGTCTACGTAAACCGTGGCCTCATCGAGCGGACCACCGCAATGGACGAGCTCGCCGGTGTCCTCGGCCACGAGATCGGACACGTTGTCAGACGCCACAGCATCAAGCAGATGGAGCAGGCACAGGGTGCCAACATCGGCGTGACCCTCGCGTGCGTTCTGACTAGCGTCTGCAACAGCCAGGCAGCGGGTGCCTTGATTAACATCGGCGGGACGGCAGTCTTTGCACGCTTCAGCCGTCAGGACGAACGCGAAGCAGATCAGGAAGGCGTTGTGAACACCGTTCGGGCAAACATCAGTCCGAACGGTATGGTCACGATGTTCGAGAAGTTGCTCGCAGAGCGTAAGTCGAGACCGGCAGCGGTTGAAAGCTGGTTCGCGACGCACCCGCTCGAGGAAGACCGCATCGCCGCCGTACGCGCGCAGATCGCCGCGATTCCAGCCTCACAGCTTCGTGGCCTGCAGACCAATTCAGGGAACTACAACAGCTTTGTCTCGCGAATCAGATCCCTGCCTGCCCCGCGCCAGTAGCAGTCAAACACTATCTGGAAGCGGCAGCTGAGATGCGCCGGGCGAAAGCCCGGCGCATCTTTCGTTTATGCAAGTCGCACTGACCATTGCCGGGTCTGACTCTGGAGGCGGCGCCGGAATCCAGGCCGACCTGAAGACGTTTCACCAGTTCGGTGTTTTCGGCACGTCAGTCATCACGGCAATCACTGCGCAGAACACTCTTGGCGTAACCGAGTGGGAAGCAACAAGGCCCGAGTTGGTGAAGTCGCAGATCGATGCAGTTGCGTTTGACTTGCGTCCCTCAGCTTTCAAGACAGGCATGCTCGGGACGGCCGCTGTCATACGAGTGGTTGCTGACCGGATTCGGATGCATCACCTCGAACATTACGTTCTCGATCCAGTAATGGTCGCTACGTCGGGCGATCTGTTGATCGGGAATGAAGCCGTGACGGCAATTCGATCCGAACTGTTCCCGCTTGCCGACCTCCTCACTCCGAACACGGACGAAGCTTCGGTGCTCGTGGGATTTCCGGTTCTCAACGAAGCTGACATGCAGCGCGCAGCACTTGCGATCTCTGCGATGGGTCCGAAGTCAGTGCTCGTCAAAGGCGGGCATCTCCACGGCGACGGCACGACGGCGGTTGACTACCTGTACGATGGTTCTTTCACCGTCTATCGCCACCCGCGAATCGACACTACGAGCACCCATGGCACAGGCTGCACTCTATCTGCGGCTATTGCAGCGTCCCTCGCGCTCGGCTCGTCTCTAAGAGATTCGGTACAAATCGCGACGGATTACGTGCACGCGGCAATCGCAACCGCTCCAGACCTGGGCCACGGTAACGGCCCGCTGAATCACTTCGCGGGAAGTGCCGCCACGAATTCGCGCACGAGCGCCTGAAAGCCGAGAGCTGCGCGGGCAGTCACTTCGAGTACGTCGGTGTGAAGTACTGGAGTGCCGCCGATTCCTGATGCCGCGTTGGCAATGCAGCTGACACCCGCGGCCCGCATTCCGATCGCTCTGGCGACGATTACTTCCGGAACTGTGGACATGCCTACTGCATCGGCACCAAGCGTCGCCAGCATTCTTACTTCTGCCTTCGTCTCGAACGAAGGTCCTGGAAGCCATGCATAGATTCCTTCCTTCACCGGAAGATCGAGCTTCTTTGCGCAAGATTTCAGGAGATCTCTAAGCGCTTCGTCGTACGGCGCCGTCATGTCCGGGAACCGTTCATCGCCGTCTTCAACGTGGCCCGTCAACGGATTCACACCAGTAAGATTTATATGATCTTCGATGATCATCAGATCGCCAGCCTGCAAATCTCGTCTGATGCCACCCGCCGCGTTCGACGCAAAGTATGTTCGAGCGCCGAGCGCGTGCATCACACGAACCGGAAACGCGGCAAGCTGTGGCGAGTGTCCCTCGTACATGTGAAACCGTCCAGCCAGAGCAACGACATTCTTCCCGCCGAGTCGTCCTGACACGACCGCTCCAGCGTGGCCGATGACTGTCGCGGTGGGAAAGCCGGGAATGTCTCCAAATGGAATGCGAACCGCATCTTCAATGTCGGCCGCAAGCCCCCCAAGACCTGAGCCAAGAACGATTCCAATTTCCGGTTCGGCGTCGTTTGTCTTTTTTCGAATCACATCGGCTGCGCGCGCCGCCGCCTCTTTCCCGCATGGAGCGCTCATGCCGTTGTACTCGCCAGCTGGGCCATCTCTTCTGAGACTTCCTCGAGCAGCTCGACCCTTTCTTCCCACGGAAGGAAGGCACTTTCAAAACCGTTTAGCGCAAGCGTACAGAGCTCGTCGAAGTTGAAATCGAGATGCTTCGCCGCATGGACATACTCGTCAGTCAGTGTCGTGCCGCTCATCAGCCGGTTGTCAGTATTGAGCGACACGTTCATTCCCGCATTGAAATACTCCCGCAGAGGATGAGACTCGTACGATTTCGCCGCGTGGGTTTGAACGTTGGACGTGAGACAGATCTCGAGTCCAATGCGGCGGTCATTCACGTACTGCGTCAGCGCCGGATCTTCGATGAGACGAGTGGCGTGCCCGAGGCGATCGGCACCGCACGCGTGCACCGCATCGCGCACTGATCGCGGGCCGTCGCCTTCACCAGCGTGACAGGTACAGGCCAGGTTGTGCTTTCTCGCAAATGCGAACGCCTCCGCATGCGCCGAGGCCGGGTATCCGGCTTCTCCTCCGGCAAGATCGAATGCAACGACACCCTTCCCCTTGTAGGCGACGGCGAGCTTCGCGAGCTCGAGCGAGGTTTCCGGTGGAAGCTGCCTGAGCGAACAGACAATCGAGCGGGCGATGATCCCGTGGTCACGCTCAGCCCGTGCCAGGCCGTTTATCTGTGCTTCGAGCGCCTCACCCAGGTCGAGCGGTCCGCGGCTGTTGAGTATCGGTGCATTCCGAACTTCTATATAGCGGACACCGTCTTTCGCAGCGTCTTCGCCGAGCTCGTACGCGATCCGCTCGATGGCCTCTGCGGTCTGCATCACCGAGACGGTGACTTCAAACCGCCTGAGATAATCTTCGAGCGACTTGGCGTCGCTCACGAGCATGTAGTCCCGAAGCGCGTCCGCCGACTCGCGCGGCATCGCGACGTTGTACTCCTTCCCGAGATCGAGAAGTGTCGCCGGCCTCACAGATCCGTCGAGGTGGCAATGGAGCTCTGCCTTTGGCAGTAGTCTCAGTTGTTCAGATGTCAGCATCCACGATGATATCGAATTGAGGGGCAAAGATGAAGCGACGATCGATCTTTGCCCCCGCTTTCATTGCGCTATGAAGATTCTGCTTTCCGACGGCGGCGTTATCGGGCTGCGCAGAGTTTTCAGGTAGTCCATGAGCGCGTCGAGATCAACGATGCTCAGCGGAGTGATTCTCGTTCCTTCCGGCGGACCCATGTTGCTTCCGCCCGTCGCCATGAAGTTATTGGCAATGACCTTGTAGAAGGCGTTGTCGTTGAGAGTGCGGCCAGCCGGAAGCCGGATTGATGTGATGCGGTGACCTTTCGGCAAATCAGGATTGTATCCTATCGCAATTCCGCTCACATGAACCTGGAGCTCATCCATGTCGACGAGTTTCTCGAAATACTCGCGTACCTGCGCGCCCGTCATCCGCATCCGATAAAGCGTGTTGGCAAACGGCTGAATCTCGAACAGCTTGCCGTACGTGATTTCACCGGCGGGAAGTATCGCCCTGATGCCGTGGTTATTGGTGACCGCGATATCTCCTTTCCCCGCCCAGCGTTGCGCGTCCGCGATCAGGTTTCCAAGGGGAAACTGACTGCCACTTCGTCCGAGACCTTCGCGGATCGTCGCGATTTTTCTGTTCGCGATCGGCGCAACGCGTTTTGCTGCCCTGCTCACTATCGAGTCCACAGGTGCGAATGGAGTTATCGACGCAGTCGTGACTGATCGCACATCGGCTACGGCGGCTCCTGACGGCTTGCCGCTGTCATCGAGCGGAATGTCGACCACCTCCACCGCCTGCGCTGTGTATCGCGCCTGGACGATCGCGATGCCGTTCACGCGTGTGTTGATCAGGCTGTGAGAGTGGCCGCTGACGATCAAATCCACTTTCTCGGTGATCTTGTTCGCGACATCGAAGATGTCGCCAGTGCACTGCTCGACTCCGTCTTTCATGTTGCAGAAGCCGCCCTCGTGCGCGACGACGATAATAACATCGGCTCCGCGGGCTCGAAGCGCTTTCGCATGTGCGTCAATGACTGTCGCGGGATCGTCGAACCGGAATGGTTTCACGATCGCCGGCAGGGCAGAGGTCCTTGTCTCAGGAGTGGTTATACCGATGATTCCGACTCTCGTCCTGCCGCGGACTACTATTGTATCCGCGCGCATCCAGGCCACGTCGTGTCCATCGGCGAATTTCAGGTTCGCGCTCAGAACGGCGTATTTCGCATCGCGTATTCTCGCTCGCAGCGTGTCCACGCCCCAGTCGAACTCATGGTTGCCAAGCGCGGCAGCGGTGTATCCCATTCGATTGTAGACCTCGACCACTGGACGACCGTAAGCGAGGTTCGAGATCGGCGTGCCCTGAAAGAGGTCACCTGCGTCGAGCAGAATCGTTTCGCACGATGGTGCGCATTCGCTGCGCGCTTTTTCGATTACCGCTGCCTCGTACGCCGCGCCGCCGCGCAGCACGCCATTCGCATCCGCTTTGGGCTCGAGGCCGCCATGAAGATCGTTCGTCCCGATGATTCGGAGTCGCGGCGTTCCCGCCGCGAGCGTTTGCTTGCCGCCTCGGCTAACTCCCGTCGCCCCTGGATAAACAAGACTCCAGTTTTGATGGAAATAATCGGCGGTCTTGAGCTCCTGCCGCGTGCGAACTTCGTCGATCAGCAGCTGTCTGATTTCCTGCTGCTTGTCGTAAACCACCGGCGCGTCACGAAGCATCGCGTAACCGCCACCGCCGGTCTGGCGATAGTTGTTGAGCGCCATCGTGAAGCTGTCGGTATCGGCGACCGGCTTACCCTTGTAAATGAGTGACGTAACTCGAGAACCGATCGGCTTCGTCAAATCGAGCGCGTACGCAACTCCAGACACGATATCGAAGTTGTAGCCGGGAATTTCAGTATTGGTTGCCGGGGCGGCCCCCACCATTGAGCCCGTGTAAAAGCGGCTGCTGAAGTCGAGATAATCCCGGAGCTGCTTTCCGGTGATACGCACAGCGCGGAGCGTGTTGTCGTATGGATAGAGCTGCGCGATCTTCGCCGTTGTGATGTTGCCAGTCGGCAGCGCTGCATCCAGGGTGAATGCAGCCGTCGATGCGAGATCAGCTCCACTTGCCTTCTGTTCGACCTCCAGGATTAGATCGATCAGAGGCGTGTCTTTCAGTCGAGCCGAATCTCCCTTCCATGCAACCTTCGTGAACCCGATCACTGCATTGGCATAGGCGAGCGACGCCTTGTGCGTTGCTTCGGTGACTGCAAGAACTCCAGCTTCCTCAGGATGTCTGGCTGCCTGAATCGTCTCGCCGTGCGATGAAGCGACTTTCCAGACGCCGCCATTTTTGGACAGGATTAGACGAGCTACGCCCACGCTCGTCGCCCAGTTCTTCGGCTGTACGAGAAGCGTCGATCCGATGTGAAGATCCTTCTGCTCCTTGTGCGAGTGCCCGTAAATAACGAGATCGACACCCCGAATTTCACTCGCGACCCTGGCAGCCACGTTTTCACTAGGCAGCCCGGTGCTGACAGTGTCATAGCTGGCGGGCTCGTTTAGACCCGAATGCAAGCTCACGATCACGACCGTCGCGCCGGCAGCCCGAACTTCCGACACAGCGGTCTTCACCGCCGGAATAATGTCGCCGAACTTGAGGCGTCCCTTGATGTTCTCGGCATCCCACACCATCACACCGGGAGTCGTCGCTCCGACGATTCCAATCTTTGCCCCTCCCCGCTCGACGATCGTCCATGATTTGAACGCGTGAGATCCATCGAGCTTGTACGTGTTGGCCGAAAGCAGCGGAAAATGAGCCTGCGATACGGCTCTCTCGAGGTATGGCACTCCGTAGTTGTATTCGTGGTTGCCGATTGCGGCCGCGTCGTAGCGCATCGAATTCATCGCTGCGATGATGGGGTTCGCGGCTTTCGAAAACTCCTTCATCGCGATGTACGCGAATGGATTGCCCTGCAGCAGATCGCCGGCATCCACGAGCAGCACCCGGCCAGGGTTCGCCGCCCTCACCGAGTCGACGATTGTGGCTTCCCGCGTAAGTCCTCGGACCGGCTCCGCCGAGTCCGCGTAATAGTCCCAACTTCGAATTCGCCCATGGACGTCGGTGGTGCTCAACACAATGAGTTCCATCGAACCCGCAGGTGTCGGACGTGCGGCTGGGGTCGATGTGGACGGCGCAGAAGTACAGCCGGCGATAAGAATTGAAGCGGCGAGCAATGACGAGCGCATTCTCATGTTTCTCTCTCGGTGGGGCAGGACCAGAAAGCGGTCCATTCGAATCAGCGACTTCGGTTAAGGTACGCTGAGGGCAAAAGACAGGCGAGGTCGCAGAACAACCTCGCTCAGTCTTCCCCAGCCGGTTATTGTGGGTGATGGACATTCGCGAGCCCCACGAACCGCTACTCGACGGCAATGTGCCCGCTCTCGATGGAATTCGCGGCCTCGCGATCATCATCGTGATGTTGGGACACTTCGCGATCGGATTCACGACCGGCACAACTGCTGACGTCGTTCTCAAGACGCTGATGCAGACAGGTTGGGCGGGAGTTGACCTGTTCTTCGCGCTCTCCGGGTTCCTCATCACCGGAATTCTGCTCGAAGCCAGGGGAGCGTCGCACTATTTCCGGAATTTCTACGCGCGTCGCATTCTGCGGATTTTTCCGGTCTACTACGCGTTTCTGTTCGCGTTCTTTGTCATTCTTCCGATCGTAAAGCCCCCGGCGCCGGGAGGCCCCTTTGATGGATGGAATGTCTCTCAGTGGTGGTTCTGGGCATACCTGTCCAATCTCCAGATCCTGTTTCCCGCCTGGCCGCGGCCCGAGCCTCTCACACATCTATGGTCGCTAGCCGTAGAGGAACAGTTTTATCTGTTTTGGCCTGCAGTCGTGTTCTTCACGACCCGAAAGGGACTGCTCAAAACGTGCGCGGCCTTCATGATCATCAGCGTCGTGATCAGAATCTGGCTTCAGACCACCGGCATCAACCCCACCGCGGGTTACCGCATTACTCCCGCTCGGCTCGATACACTGGGAACCGGAGCGGCAATCGCGATTCTTGCGCGCGATCCGGCGTGGTGGCCGCGAATCAGGAACCTCGCGCCGAAAGCAATTATCATCGCGTTGATCGGCATGCTGGCGGTTTCAATCCCCACGCGCTCGATGCTTCAGAGCAGCTTCCCCATGCAGGCAGTTGGATATTCACTGCTGGCAATCATTGGCGCTGCGCTCATCATCTTCAGCATCGACCCGCGGTCCGAGAACCGTCCGGTCGTGCGACTTCTTCGTACTCCGTTCATGCGATTTTTCGGCAAATACAGCTATGCGCTTTACATCTTCCATCTGCCGCTTACCTGGTTTTTAGAGAATGCAGGATTGGGGGTCGATCGATTTCCGACGGTTGCGGGATCGCACATTCCAGGGGTCATCGCGTTTACGCTCATGACTGGATCGATCAGTGTGCTGATGGCCTTGGGAAGCTGGAACCTGCTCGAGAAGCACTTTCTCCGCTTGAAGGGGTATTTCCCAAGGGCTGAGCGAGAGCAGGAAAATCGGGGAGCCGCAACGTCTCGAGAGGTTTCCCACATCACAATTTAGCTCTCTCAACATAAAACACTTGTGAGACGAGGGAACGAGCGATATCTATAGCAAACCGCGAGTCATTAACTGGACCCCGGCGTTACCCTCTCGTTTTCAGACAAAGGCTAATGCGTTTTGGCAGGATTTTCCTCGTTGTCACGGCGGCGGGGACACTAGCGATCGCATCGAGCTGCAGGGATATCGTCGCGCCGCCCCCGGTCACGACGATATCCCTGTCTGACAACACCGTTGATCTCGTTCCTCAGGAAACGGAACAACTCACTGCAACCCCTAAAGACGCCGGCGGAACGCCACTCAGCCGCCCGGTCACCTGGTCCACCTCGGCCCCTGAAATCGCGACAGTCGATAACGGGCTCGTCACTGCAAAGAAGCCTGGTTCTGCAGTAGTCACCGCGACTGCTGAGGGAGTTAGAACCGACGCAACCGTCTCAGTGATTGACGGGGGAATCATCACCCCGGCGGGAAGCGTCATCACGGCTCTTGATGGTCGGGTCGAACTAGCCGTCCCATCGGCAGCTGTCAGCCAACCCGAACGAATCACTATTGCGGACGCTCAGGTTGCCACCGCAAGTACACGTCTCATTCCCGGCACTGCCGTTTCGCTGCGGACGCAGGCCCCACTGACTCAAGCGGCCGTTTTGACCATCAGGTACGACCGGACCAGAATCCTTGGATCGCCCGAGTCGGGCTTGCGGTTGTACCAGGCAACACCGTCAGGGTGGGCCCCGGTCGCGGGGAGCACGGTGGACATCAAGACCACGACCGTTCAGGGAAAGATCGTTGACGGCGGCGTCTACGCTATCTTCGCCCGGGCGACTGTTTCGTCTGTAACAATAGGTCCGGCCACACCTGGCCTCCGCGTGGGCGATGCGGCCACGTTCACCGCCATTGCGCGCGACGATGATGCGAACCAGCTCGACAATCGACTTGTAACGTGGACGTCATCAGCACCTGAAGTTGTTCAGATCGACGCTTCTACCGGCGTTGCGCGGGCGAAATCGCCGGGCTCAGCGACGATCAAGGCAACGATCGAAGGAGTAGCCGGATCAACTTCGGTAAGCGTGACCCCCGGGCCGGCGGCCAGGATCTCAATCGTGGCGGGAGACGGCCAGACAACAGATACCAGCTCCGCAGTCGCGGTCGCGCCTTCCGTGAAAGTTACGGACGCCGCTGGGTTTGCGGTCAGCGGAGCAACGGTTTCGTTTGCAGTCGTGTCCGGAGGAGGTTCGGTTTCACCTGCGACCGCAACTTCGGACGCGTCGGGAATCGCATCCGCGAATAAATGGACATTGGGTAATACTGCCGGGCCCAATTCCGTTAGCGCTTCTATCTCTGCCGGATCCGTGACTTTCTCGGCAACCGCCACCCAGCCAGCGCCGCCGCCACCACCAGTCACCCCACCAGTCACCCCACCAGTCACACCACCAGTCACCCCACCAGTCACACCGCCCGTTACACCGCCCGTTACACCACCGGTGCCGCCAGCTCCCCCCGCGCCGCAGCCAGCTCCGACCACAATTGCAATTTTCGCTGGAGACGGACAAACGGCGCCCGCATCGACGGCGGTTCCGATTCGTCCGGCGGTCAAAGTCACAGCCGCCGACGGGACTCCGGTGCGCGACGTCAGCGTCACGTTCAGCATTAGAAGCGGTGATGGCAGCGTAACGGGAGAATCCGCCACTACCGATGCGTCTGGGATCGCCACGATCGGAAGCTGGACCCTCGGCGCGGGCGGCGGCAATTCTCTCTTTGCAACCAAGACCGGCCTGACTGGAAGTCCACTGATCTTTATCGCAACAGCAACCGTTGGTTCGCCATCGTCGCCGCCGCCACCACCGCCGCTGCCGCCGCCACAAACGTCTGGACCGCCTGTCGCGATGGCCATCTACGCTGGCGACGGCCAAAGCGCAGCAGCAGGAGCATCAGTCCCGATTTCGCCAGCCGTCCGTGTTACAGACGCCGCCGGAGTTCCCGTAAACGGCATTGCCGTCACTTTCAGCATTCGCAGTGGTGCCGGCTCGATTGTCGGGGAAATCGCGACGACCAACTCGCTTGGCATCGCTACGCTTGGAGGTTGGACGCTCGGCGACGGCGGCGGCAATTCCCTGTTCGCAACTCGCTCGGGACTGAACGGAAGTCCGCTGATCTTCACCGCAGTGGCAACCGCCGGCGTTCGCATCGTCACGTTCGGCGATTCGAACACAGATACCGGCTGGTCAGGCACAAACCCGGCTGCTGTTGCCACATCGTACGTCTCGGCTGAAGGACCGTATGCTGGACCGAGCACGCACAACCCCACGCAACTCGCTGGAAAGATCGAGGCGAAGTGGAGGGCTGCGAGCGCAGTCTCTATCGCGGCTGTCAACCATGGCATTTCCGGAACATGGACCGGACCTGGCCGAACGGGAGCTGGCGCGCCAAATGCTCGGGAGACAGTCGCCGGAGTAACCCGCTTCGCGGGCGAAGTGCTCGGTGCCGCGTACCCATGGGACGGTGCGGAAAACACGCCGAATTACCCGAACGGATCAGTGAAGAGAGTCGCCGCGTTCGTGCCAGGTCCCAACGACTTCGCATACGTTTCGATGGGAACCAATGATCCCTCGGCCGGCCTGACGTCACAACAGACCGCAGTCAATATCAACTGGATGATCGATCAATGGATTGGAGCCGGCCACCAGGCGGATCATTTCATCCTCACAACACTCGCACCGCGGCCGAGCACTAATGGGGCGATTGTCTTGATCAACCAGCAGATTCGCCAGATCGCCTCATCACGAAACGTCTATCTGGTGGATCTCGCCGGGAGAACGTCTGACGACAACGGCGGAACGTGGCGGAGCAGCTCCGACCACATCGGCGACTTCCTGCATTATAGCGAAGCTGTGCGTGACTGGATCGCGCAGCAGGTAGTCTCCTACATGCTTGCAAAGGCCCCGCGCTAGAAAGAAATCGGGGCTGATTACGGGTCCGTCACACGATTGTGACAGTGCCCGCGTTGACCCCTTTCCCCCGCTAACTCAACTTTAGGGAATGGAACATCCTCCGGCGGGCAACGATCTCGTGCTCGTCGTAGACGACGAGCCGCATATTGTCGCTCTCGTCTCTTATCATCTCGACAAGTCCGGATATCGCGTCATTAGCGCGACCACCGGCACCGACGCCCTCGAGTTGTCGCGACGCGAACGGCCGTCCCTCGTCATTCTGGATCTCATGCTGCCGGGCATCTCCGGGTTCGAGGTTCTTGCTCGAATGCGCGGAGATGAAAGGACTCGGGACGTAGCTGTCCTCATGCTCACCGCAAGACGCGAAGAGCATGACAGAATCGAAGGCCTCTCCCTCGGAGCTGACGACTACCTCACGAAACCGTTCAGTCCTCAGGAGCTCGTGCTTCGCGTTAAGGCGATCCTCAGGAGAGTAGCGCCTCCGAGTGTACCCCGTGACATTGTTTCGATAGGCGGAATATTGATCGATACTGCTGCACACCGCGTTACCGTTGACGAGGCGGAAATCGAGCTCACACCCACGGAATTCAAGCTGCTCCTTCTTCTCGCAGAGAGAAAAGGACGAGTCCAGGCGCGGTCGCACCTGCTCCAATCCGTTTGGGATGCTGCGCCCGACATTCAGACGCGCACGGTTGACATGCACGTCCAGCGGCTCCGAGCGAAACTCGGCACAGCCGGTGATTTGATCGAAACCGTACGAGGTTTTGGTTACCGGCTGAACGACGAGGCAAGATCCAGCGCGTGAAGCTGGCTCAACGGCTTCTTCTCTACTCGTTCATCCTCATCGCGATTCTCGTTGTTGCAATAGCGGCAATCGTTGACAGTCGTATCCGAAAAAACATCACGCAGGAGAACGAGACCAGCCTCGCTCGCGAAGCGCGTCTCGTCGCGGCAGAGTGGACACCTGGCCGAAATGCGGATTCGCTGGCCGACGCATCCGGCACTGCACTTCAGCGGCGCGTCACTCTCATCGATTCCTCCGGAACCGTGGTCGGCGATTCCAACTTCGATCCCGAAAGTCTCAAGGGTCTTCAGAATCACTCGACGCGTCCCGAAGTGATCGAAGCACGGCGCACCGGCATCGGGATAGCTCGGCGGCGAAGTGCGTCGCGTGGTGACGAGGAACTGTATGCGGCTGTTCGCGCAAGCTCGGGTATCGCGCGTGTCTCGCTCGCGACAGGCACGCTGAGTGCAATTTTCGCCAGAGCGCAGCGAGACATCATGGTAGCGGGACTCGTCGCTCTCGTCGGGGCCATGCTAATAGCCTATTTGTTCGCCCGCGACGTTTCCAAACCGATTATAGAGCTTCGCGACCGTGCGTATGCACTCGCTGCGAACGATTTCTCGGAGCGGCCGATGATCTCCGCGCCGGGTGAGGTCGGTGATCTGGCGTCGTCGCTGCACGGTTTGTCAACGCAGCTCGAACGTCTCGAAGGCACACGTCGAGACTTCGTCGCAAACGTATCGCACGAGCTCAGGACTCCACTCACAATTGTCGGCGGCTTTGCCGAGACTCTCGCCGATGACGACCCTCCTGCCGCAACGCGCAGAGAGTTTGCTTCGATGATCCTTTCGAGTACTCAGCGAATGCAACGAATCGTGGACGACCTTCTCGATCTCTCTCGAATTGAATCGGGAGGGTGGATCCCCAAACCAGAAAGCGTGGACGTGTTCGACGTTGTGACAGAGGTTCTCAACCCTCTTCTTCCGTCGGCCGAGCACAAGGGATTGTCGGTTCGGACATACGTGCCGGCATCGGCATCGATCGCCTGCGCTGATCGCACGGCCATCAGGCAGATTCTGGCGAACCTTATCGAGAACGCGATTCGTCATACTTCGGTCGGCGTCGTTACGGTGTTCAGCGAGCCGGATCCGCACGGCATATGGATCGGTGTTCGCGATACCGGCGAAGGAATTTCTCCAGAGCACTTGTCTCGCATCTTCGAGCGCTTCTATCGAGCCGACTCCGGCCGGTCTCGAGAACATGGAGGCACTGGCCTCGGCCTTTCCATCGTTCGACATATGACGGAGGCGCACGGCGGACGCGTGCGTGCATCGAGCCGCATCGACGAAGGAACTTCCATCGCCGCTTTTTTCCCCGCCGCCTCCGGCAGAGTGAGAGACCAGACGCCGGGCTGAGCCGGCCATCGTTACACCCCCGGTGCAATTCCGTCGCAGAACCGAGACGGGGCCAGCCCATCGTCATAAGATGCCGAGCGACAGAGTTTTTCTGCCTGGCGCTCTTCCGATCGTAACCACCCTCGGACAACGACTAGCGCACATGCGACCCTCCATATTTCGCGCCCTCGCGCTCGCCACCTTGCTTCCTTTTACGCTTCCCGCCCAGCAGGCGACGGGCCGGATTACCGGTCAGGTCGTCGACGCGGTAACGGGCAAAGGACTTTCTGATGTAGGACTCCAGGTAAACGGCACTTCTATCGGTGCAATGTCCGGCGTCGATGGCCGCTATGCCATTAACAACATCCCCTAGAGGAAGAGTTGAGACGGTTCAACGACGATATTGGAGGTGAAAACATTTCATCGCTAAAAGGTGGCGCACCATCACGCGATTCACTCCTGCGCCAATTCCTGAAGGCTCTTCAGGCGTCAGATACCACTGCATTGAAGGGCATGGATCTTAACTCCCGCGAGTTCCCGTGGCTGGTTTATCCGGAGTCTCCGTACACGAAGCCGCCATACACGCAGGGACCAGCGCTTGTCTGGAATCAGATCGAAAACCCGTCTTCATCAGGCTTCACGCGGCTTCTTCGTCGACTGGGCGGCAGGGAGCTTGCGTTCACCGGTACACCTGCTCGAAAAACCCGGATCACCAGGGCCATAACACCATCTGGACTAACTGCAGTGTGACCGTCAGAGAACCATGGGAGAAGGCTCGAACTCGTCGGCTTTTCGGATCGGTCATCGAGCGAGACGGTCAGTTCAAGGTCGTCAGTTTCACAAACGAATTTTAGATAGGAGTCGATAATGAGGCTCAGAGATGTGCTGGTAACTGTCGTGAGCCTATCACTCGCGTCTGGATGCCATATGCAATCCGGAGTACCGGATAGTTTTACCTCCGACGAAGTCGTCATCACCGGCCCGACCAGCACAATCATGGAAGCGACGGAGCGGGCGCTCGCCGAATCTGAGTTCGTCACTGAGCGACGCCTCATGCTTCAGGATGGCGTCGTGCTCATCTTCGCCCACCCGGCCGAGAAGGCGACCGACCTCGGCTCGATAAGGGTACGCGTGAAGGAAGCGGGATTAGACGACACAAACGTCCGGATGGAGGTTCGTAGCTCACTCTATACGTCCGCGGCTGAATCGAAGACAGTTTCCAGTAGAACGCTCGCGAAGATCCGGGCGATCGTCTCGAAATGATTTGGCGTTCCGCAGGCTTCAGACCCGGAACGGCTCACCGGTAGGGTAGTGCTGTGATCGCGCGCTCAGTGCCTGCCTGGCATTATCTTGCAAACTGAAATGACTACCCGAACCAAACCGGCAGCCGAGGACTCACACCCGCGCGCGCGCCATCGCGCGAGCGCCTCCAAAGGCGACGTGCGCATCGCCGCGATCGACATCGGTTCGAACTCTATTCGTCAGATCGTCGCCGATGTTTCCGCCACGGGCGCGATCCGGGTCGTCGACGAAATGAAGGCGGCGCCGCGGCTTGGTGCCGGCATTCAGGAGACAGGCCGCCTCAGTACGCCTTCAATGTCCGCCGCTCTCGCCGCACTGAAGAGAATGTCCGCCCTCGGAAAACAGCTCGGCGCAAAGCGACGCCGCGTAGTTGCAACCAGTGCAGTTCGCGAAGCTTCCAATGGCGCCGAGTGGCTCGCGCTGGTCCGAAAGGAAGCGGGACTGCGCGTCAGCATTCTCGACGGCGAAGACGAAGCAAGGCTCAGCTTCCTCAGTGCGCTCGCTCACTTCGACCTTGGTTCGGGACGCGCAGTTGTAGTCGACATCGGCGGTGGATCGCTCGAGCTGGCGTTGAGCGCCGACGGACTCGTAGAGCGGCTTGTCTCCCTCCCATTCGGCGCCATCAGACTCACGGAAAAATATTTCTCGAAAGGAATTACTCCGGCGGCAATGCGCAAACTCCGTCGCGCGGTTCGAAAAAGATTGAAGGAAGAGCTGCCAGGCAGGGACTGGACAGGTGCCCAGCTCATCGGCTCGGGCGGAACCTTCACCAACCTCGGCGGCATGGTGCTGGCGCGACATGGTGTACAAACAGCGCGCACTGTGCACGGGACGCGCGTCGCGCGTGTTGAGCTCGAGCACATCGTCGATACGCTGGCGGCATTCTCGCCGACGGAAAGATTGGCAGTACCGGGATTGAACCCGGGGCGGGCCGACATCATTACCGCAGGGCTCGCCACCGTCGCTGAGGTTCTCGCGAGGTTCGAAGCAAAGGAGATCACCGTTTCCGGTTACGGAATTCGCGAAGGAATTCTCCTTGAGCTGGCGCATGTGACGCCGCGGCCTGCCGATCCCGGCGAGGCGCGAGAGCGGTCGGTTCGCGCGCTGGCCGAACGCACGCAGTTCGAGGAGCCACATGCACGTCACGTGCAGAAACTTGCTCTTCGCCTTTTCGATTCGATCGGCGCGCGCCTCGGCTGTGCTCAGGACGAACGTCAACTTCTGGCAGACGCAGCGCTGCTGCATGACATCGGATACCACATCAACTACGACAAGCACCACAAGCATTCGTACCACCTGATTTCTCACGCCGAGCTTCTCGGGATGACGCCGGTCGAGCAGGTAGTGATCGCCAATGTCGCTCGGTACCATCGCGGAGCGGACCCAAAACGGTCACATGGAAATTACGGTCCGCTCAGTCCAGCCTCGCGAAAGAGGATTTTCCGCCTCGCAGCGCTGCTTCGGGTTGCTGACGGTTTCGACCGCGGGCACGCCGGCGCTGTTGACGATATCCGCGTGCGGTGGCTCGACCGTGCGATCAGGTTGACCGCGGTCCCGTCTCCAAAGGCACCGAGCGTTCGCCTCGAGCTGTGGGGAGCGAGCAAGAAATCACGAATGCTTGCTGACTACGCGGGCGTCCCGGTGGAGATCGTCGCGCCGGGTGGTGAGACCTTCACTCACGAAGACGACGGCACGCCGGTCGACTAGCCCCTCGTCGCTCTCTCTTCGCTGTTGCTGTTAGCGGAAGACGCAGGCTGATCGGTCTCGACCTGCCCCCAGCTGTCTCGCAGGAGTATCTCGTGTGTCGCTCGCACTACTTCTCCGTTGCCCGGAACGCGCTGCACGTAAGACCCGTCCGCCTCGAGCTCCCACGCCTGCCGGTTGTCGGTGAGATGCGTCGTGAGCAGCGCGTGAAGCCGCGGATGCAGCGACTTGTCGTCGATCGGCGCGACAGCTTCGACACGGCGATCGAAGTTACGCGGCATCCAGTCGGCCGAGCCGAAATAGAACTCCTCATCGCCCGCATTGCCGAAGTAAAATATTCGCGAGTGCTCCAGGAACCGGCCGATGATGCTGATGACTCGAATCTTGTCACTGACGCCGGGAACTCCGGGACGCAGACAGCAGATGCCACGAACGATGAGGTCTATTTCCACACCAGCCTGAGAGGCCTGGTACAACGCCTCAATTGTGTCGCCGTCAACGAGCGCATTCATCTTGGCGATGATGCGTCCGCCCTTCCCTTCCTTTGCGTGCTCAGTCTCGCGGTCGATCAGCTCGCGGAAACGTTGCCGCATGTCGCCCGGAGCCACGAGAAGTTTTCTGTAGAGTCGCTGGCGCGAAAATCCGGTCAGCGCATTGAACAGGTCGCTGAGATCCGCGCCCATCGACGGACTGCTCGTGAACAATCCGATGTCGGTGTAGATGCGCGCAGTTTTCGAGTTATAGTTTCCCGAGCCAATGTGTGCATAACGCCTGATGCCGTCGCCTTCGCGACGAACCACGAGGGTCGTCTTCGTGTGAGTCTTGAGACCGGCAAGTCCATACGCAACGTGCACTCCGAAACTTTCGAGCGTCCGCGCAAACGTGATGTTGTTCGCTTCATCGAAGCGCGCCTGGAGCTCGATTAAAACGACAACCTGTTTGCCGCGTTCAGCCGCCTCGGTCAGCGCGCGCACGATCGCCGTATCGCCTGTGGTCCGGTACAGAGTCATCTTTATCGCCAGAACCGCGTCGTCGAGCGCGGCCGCAGTTATGAATTGCTCAACTGACGCGGCGAACGAATCAAACGGATGGTGAACGAGTACATCACGTTCCTTGATCACGTCGAAGATCGAGCGAGACGTGTCCTTGAGCTCGCGCGGGATCGCCGGCAGGTACGGCGCGTCGCGCAACTCGGGAAGATCGATCATGGCAAGGCTCATCAGATCACCCAGCTCGAGCAGCGGACCCGTTTCGACCAGCTCGATATCTGGAAGCGATGGCAGATCCGTGGCCTGGTCTTCGCGCAGCTCGTCCAGCAACAACGTCTGAAGTTCCGGCGGCGTTCCTGTTTCGATCTCTACCCGGACAACCTCGGCGAAGCGGCGTTGAAAGACTTGCTCCTCGATCAACGCCATCAAGTCTTCCGGCTCCTCAGCGTGCGACAGCTCGAGGTCGGAATAGCGGGTTACACGGAACGCGTTAGAGCCGGCAATCTCCATCCCAGGGAAAAGGGCCGTGAGATTCGCGGAAATAACCCGCTCGAGCGGAATGAAATTGTTCGGAATGCCCGTCGCCACCCAACGGGGAATGCTCTTCGGAACCTTTACTCTCGCAAACTCCTCGATTCCCGTCTCCGGATTTCTGAGACGCACCGCGAGCGACAGCGACAGATTCGAGATGTAGGGGAATGGATGGCTCGGATCTACTGCGAGCGGAGTGAGAACAGGAAAAATCTGCGATTCGAAGAACTCGTCCACTGTCTGCCATTGTTCAGACGACAGCTCATCCATCGTAAGCAACCTGACACCGTGCTCGGCGAGCGCTGGAAGCAGTTCGTCGTGCAAACAGGTGCGAGCCAAAGCAACCAACTCAGCCACGCGTTTATGGATCGCGTCAAGCTGGACCTGGGGCGTCATTCCATCAGGCGACGACGCCGCCATGCCGGCCGCGATCTGACGCCGGATGCCGGCCACACGGACCATGTAGAACTCGTCGAGATTCGTGCTGAAGATAGCGATGAACTTCAGGCGCTCGAGCAACTTGTTACGTGAGTCGTAGGCCTCGTGAAGCACCCGAGCATTGAACTCGAGCCAGCTCAGCTCGCGGTTGATGAACAGCGACGAATCAAATGGCACGAGAGTCTAGCGCGAAACGATCGCGCTCAGGGCGTAATAGGACAGCGCGGCCATGATGCCCGACGCGGGAATGGTAATGAGCCATGCCCATACGATACGCCGGGCGAGTCCCCAGCGCACGGCCGACAGGCGATTCGTGGCTCCGACTCCGACAATGGAACCCGTGATGGTGTGCGTCGTGCTCACCGGAATTCCGTAGTGAGTGGCAAGCGTGATCGCGAGCGCGCCTCCGGTCTCCGCGCAGAAACCGCCGACCGGCCGCAGCCTGGTGATTCGTGAACCCATCGTGTGGACAATTCTCCATCCACCGAACAGCGTTCCCAGCGAGATCGCGGTATACGCCGTCAACTCCACCCAGAGAGGCACGCCATCGCCGACAAGATAGAGATGGTGCCATATACCGGTCTGCGTCGCCATCATGGGCTTCACGGAAATCAGCAGGCTCACGATGATGCCCATCGTCTTTTGCGCATCATTTCCGCCATGGGCGAGCGAAAGCGACGCGGAGCTGATCAACTGCGCGACGCGGAAAAAACGGTCGACTCGTGCCGGTGCCATTTTCTGGAACAGCCAGTACACGATGACCATCAGAACAAATCCTGCCGTCAGTCCAACGAGCGGCGAGATCACGATGAACGACAAAGTCTGGATCCACTTCGTTCCCCACTCGATTGCAGCCCATCCGGCACGGGCAATCGCGGCGCCCGCATATCCGCCGATCAAGGCGTGGGATGAACTCGACGGAATTCCGTAGAACCACGTGATGAGGTTCCAGATGATAGCGCCGATGAGCCCGCCGAGGACCACTTCAGGGGTCACGATATTCCCATCGATCATCCCCTTCGAGACTGCCTTGGCGACGGCGGTGCCGATAGTAAATACCGCCGCGAAATTGAAGCATGCCGCCCAGATGACCGCGGCAACCGGACTCAACACCCGGGTTCCAACTATTGTGGCGATCGAATTCGCCGAGTCGTGAAACCCGTTGATGAAATCGAATATGAATGCTACGACGACAATCGCAGCGATGTAGTAGACCACGATGTCAGGCGTTCTTCAGAGAGATACTCTGGAGCACGTTGCCCACATCTTCGCATTGATCGATTGCGTCCTCGATCTTGTCGTACAGCTCTTTCCACTTGATGACTTCGATCGCATCCGGTGTGGACGAGAACAGGTTCTCCATCGCTTCGTGATAGAGCGCGTCACCCTCCTCCTCGAGAAGCTTCAGCTGGCGGTTCCCAGTGCTGACGGCCTTCGGATCTTTCATCTGCTTCACGGTCTCTTCGACGCAACGCGATGACCTGAGGAGCACTTCCGACAACAGCACAGCGTGTTGCCGCGTATCGCGAAGGTGAAAAATCGACGCCCGACGGGCGCAGCCGTCGATAAGATCCACCACGTCATCGAGTTTTCCGGCCAGCGTATGAATGTCTTCGCGATCGAACGGAGTGACAAAGGTTCGATTGATCCGGTCGATGGTTTCGTGAGTGAGGTTGTCGGCCTCGTGCTCCAGCTTTTTAATCGAGGCAACGTGCTGCTCGAGCTTCGCCGGCTCCTTGAACAACTCGTGCAACAGGCTCGCCGAGCCGGACAGCCTTGCCGCAACCTGGGCGAAGATGTCGTAGAACTGCGCGTCGCGTGGAATGAGTTGCAAGATTTTGCTCCCTGTAATTATGAGGCGCGGGTGAAGCCGCGTGTCTGAATTTACCCGGGTAGGCTTCGCCGAGCCACCAAACGCGGGTCCTCGAATAACTTCACCAGTAACAGACCGAGCCTTGACTCATTGAATCCGGCGTCCTGGACGAAGAACCAGACAAGGAATTTGACCGCAATGATGGCATAGGTCATCACCGGCGTCCGCAACATTTATGATCGTCGCTCAGGGGGAATCAACGGCTTGTGGCTTCATTATCGCAATTGAATCGAACAGAAAAGCTGCGGTGAGCCAGCCGTTTTGGCAGACATTGACGGCTCGCCGCTTGCCCTTTAATAGCCGCGATTCCCAAGCATAATCAATTAAGAGGCTTATATGGCAGACAAAGTTATTGGTATTGACCTCGGCACCACGAACTCCGTAGTCGCGGTAATGGAAGGCGGCGACCCGGTCGTAATCCCCAACGCCGAAGGTGGTCGGACGACTCCGTCGGTCGTCGGCTTCACCAAGGACGGCGAGAGACTCGTCGGCCAGATCGCCAAGCGTCAGGCAGTAACAAACCCCACGAACACGGTCTTCTCCATCAAGCGGTTCATGGGCCGCAAGATGAGCGAAGTGAAGGAAGAGGCTGGCCGAGTTCCTTATAAGGTCGTCGCGGGCGCAAACGACGTCGCTACGGTCGAAGTCCAGGGCAAGCGTTTCACCGCTCCTGAAGTCTCCGCAATGATCCTTCAGAAAATGAAGCAGACCGCCGAAGACTACCTCGGCTACAAAGTCGAGAAGGCAGTCGTTACCGTTCCGGCCTACTTCAACGATTCGCAGCGCCAGGCAACAAAGGACGCCGGCAAGATCGCCGGCCTCGACGTGCTCCGCATCATCAACGAGCCCACGGCCGCGGCACTCGCCTACGGACTCGACAAGAAAAAGGATGAGAAGGTCGCGGTGTTCGATCTCGGTGGTGGTACTTACGACATCTCCGTACTCGAACTCTACGACGTCGAAGGCTCGCGCCAGTTCGAAGTGAAGTCCACCAATGGTGACACACACCTCGGCGGTGACGACTTCGACCAGCGTGTCATCGACTGGCTCGTCGCTGAGTTCAAGAAAGACCAGGCAATCGACCTCTCGAAGGATCCGATGGCGCTCCAGCGCCTGAAGGAGGCCGGCGAGAAGGCGAAGATGGAGCTCTCGACCACGCAAACGACCGACATCAATCTCCCGTTCATCACGGCAGACCAGAGCGGCCCGAAGCATCTCAACTATCAGCTCACCCGCGCCAAGTTCGAGCAGCTCGTGGACGATCTGATTCAGCGCACGATTCCGCCAATGGAACAGGCGCTGAAAGACGCAGGCATCAAGCCTGACGAGATCGACGAGATCCTTCTCGTCGGTGGATCGACGCGAATTCCAAAAATTCAGGAAATCGTGAAGAAGTTCTTCGGCAAGGATCCTAACAAGGGCGTGAATCCCGACGAAGTCGTCGCCATCGGCGCAGCGGTTCAGGGAGCAGTACTCACTGGCGAGCAGAAGGACGTGCTTCTTCTCGACGTGACGCCCCTGTCGCTCGGCATCGAGACGCTCGGCGGAGTTACAACCGTGCTCATCCCGCGCAACACGACGATCCCCACCAAGAAGAGCGAAACGTTCTCAACGGCCGATGACAATCAGACCACAGTCGAGATCCACGTTCTTCAGGGAGAGCGTGAACTCGCTACCTACAACAAGACCATCGGCAAGTTCCAGCTCACGGGCATTCCGCCCGCACCGCGCGGACTTCCGCAGGTCGAGGTGACCTTCGACATCGACGCCAACGGCATCCTGCACGTTACGGCGAAGGACAAGGCAACTGGCAAGGAGCAGAAGATCCGCATCGAGGCATCGAGCGGACTGTCCGACAGCGAGATCGATCGCATGGTCAAGGACGCCGAGAAGAATGCGGCGTCTGACAAGGAAGCGCGTGAGAACATCGATGCGCGCAACCGGCTCGATTCGATGACTTACGAAGTCGAAAAGAACGTGAAGGAGTGGGGCGACAAGGTGAATCCCGATGTGAAGGGTCGTATCGACGCTTCGATCGAGCGGGCGCGCAAGGCGCTTCGCGGCGATGACATGGCTGAGATTCGCTCGGCGCAGGAAGAGCTGACGAAAGTGTTCAGCGAGGCCGGCCAGTCGTTCTACCAGCAGCAGGCGCAGGAGTCAGAGGCAAGCCAGCCGGCTGATGCCGGCGACGGCGTCCCGCCGACAGACGGCGCCGCCTCACCACCTGCGGATGACGTGGTCGAGGCAGACTACGAGATCGTAGACGACAAGAAGTAGCACATGAAGTGAGCACCGGCCGCAACCTACGGGGGGCGGCCGGTGTCTTACTTACAAGGGAATTTCACACAGAGGGTTTCAGGCATTATGTCTTCACTTTCATCGCGTGCCCGATGGGGAGTGGCGGTTGTCGTCGCTTTCCTTGGCGGGCTGATCATCGCCTCCGGCGGACTCAACCTTTCGAAGTTCGGATTCGCCCAAAGTCGTCCTGACGCTGGCGCCGTGGCGCCGCTCATTCAGGCGAGCAACGCTTTCGTTGAGATCGCGGACCATGTAACACCGGGAGTCGTTGCAATTTCAGTGGACAGCAAGCCAAGCCCTCGAACGCGCCCGCAGACCCAGGGACTGCCGCCAGGTTTTGAAGATTTCTTCAACCAGCAGCAGCAACAGGCGCCGCAGGTTCAGTCGCAGGGTGGTACTGGTTTCATTGTCACCAAGGATGGCTACATCCTCACCAACAACCACGTTGTCACGCAGGACGATCGCACAACGGTTGGCGATCGCGTGAACGTCCAGATGCTCGACAATCGAGTCTACAAGGCGCGGGTCGTTGGAAATGATCCGACGACCGACATCGCCGTGATCAAGATCGAGGGAAACAATTTTCCGACGCTGCCGCTCGGTGACGACAACAAGAGCCGCGTTGGAGAGTGGGTTCTCGCAATCGGGAATCCGTTAGGCTTCGACTTCACTGTCACCGCCGGAATCATCAGCGCAAAGGGTCGCAGTCTTCCTGGCCTCCTTAGCCGTCGCGGCGATAACAACTACTCCATCAGCGATCTCATCCAGACCGATGCAGCAATCAACCCCGGTAATTCCGGCGGGCCGCTCGTGAACCAGCGCGGAGAAGTGATCGGGATCACAAGCGCGATTGCAAGTCCAAATGGCGTTAACGCCGGGTACGGATTCGCGATTCCGATCACCCTCGCGAAGAAAGTGATGGACGACATCATCGCTCACGGGAGGGTGAGAGTCGGCGTGCTTGGCATTCAGATTCGCGAAGTTACGCCTGAAGACGCGGCGGTCGCCGGCATGAAAGAGATTCGCGGAGTGAAGGTCGATGGCTTCAATGCCGCCAGTGGCGCCGAGCGTGCGGGCATGCAGGCCGGTGATATCATCATCAGCGCCGATGGCCAGCAGGTCGATCGCGTGAGCGGGCTTCAGAGAATCGTTCGCAACCATCAGCCTGGCGAGAACGTGCAGCTGGATGTGATGCGCTATGGTCAGAAGAAGAGCGTGAGCGTCAGATTGACCGAGCTCGCGGACGCCGCCGTACTCAAACCTGCATCCAGTAGCTTGGTGCCGGCCGCCGCGACGGGATTGGCGAGCAGCGAGCTTGGCGTTTCGTTACAGACAGTTCCGACAGAGCTCGCATCGCGCGCGTCGCTGGCCGAAAACCGTCGAGGTCTGCTGGTCACTGATGTCGTTGCGCTTGGACCTTCTTTTGGAAAGCTTGGCGACGGCAAGTCGGGTCCGCAGGATGTGATTTTTGAGGTTCTGTATCCGGCACCGAGAAGGGCGATTCGATCAACCGCTGACCTTCAGGCGGTATTGAGCAAGCTGAAGACAGGCGATTACATCAGCCTCAATGTTCACTCGCTGGCACAAGGTGGTGGTGATCGCGTCGTGAATATTCGAATCGGGGGATAGACCGTCCGGCGTTTCCTCCAGACTTCTTCGAATTCGACCACGGCCTTCGGCCGATACACGGATTGGGCGGAATTTACGGATTAGGGACGGGTCGAGATGACTGGTGCAGATAAGAATCTCGCTCGTCGGATGACGTTCTGTATTTGTTGTTAAAAAACATTACGCCGTAGTTCCGATTTCCGTCCCTGATCCGTTGCATTCGTCCAATCCGTGTACCCGGCCAGAGGCCGGAACATGTATTTGCAACGACGTCGCGTCGCGGAACGATGCCGCGTTACCTAACACCAGGCATCGTGAACGCAGCAGCATCGAGTTCTCGCGCCAGCGCAGCCTCCTGATCGTTTGTCAACTCCACCAGCGGCGGGCGCACCTTCGCCCACGACGCATTTCCGCTGTGGCGCGCGATCGTCGCCTTGAGTGCCGGGATCATCGGGTATTTCGCGAAGATGTTGCGGATCTCGTTGAGCTGAGACTGCTGCGAATCTGAATCTGGCGCTGTCCACGTGGCAAAAAGTTCCGAGATCGCTCGCGGATTCACGTTGGCTGTCGCACTGATACAACCAGCACCACCGTTGCGCATTCCCCGAAGGAGAAAGGATTCGCTGCCGGTGAAGACGTCGAAACTCTGGGTGGCAAAGTTGTCGAGATACGCTTTGGTGTTGTCCCAATCGCCGGACGAATCCTTGATCCCGGCGACGGCCGCCGGATACTCCTTCAATAGTCGTTCGATCAACTGAACAGTTATTCCCACCTGCGCGACCAGCGGAATGTGGTAGAGATAGACCCGCAGCCGGTCGTCCCCGACGCGCTCGATGACTTCGGCGAAGTACCTGAAAAGACCTTCATCGCTCACGCCCTTGTAATAAAAGGGTGGCAGCATCAAAACTCCGGCGCACCCGAGACCAACGGAATGTGCGGTGAGTCGCACCGTGTCAGGCACAGCGCAGCTTCCAGTGCCCGGCATCATTCGCGCGGAATCGATTCCGGCGTCCGCAAGCTGGGTCAGCAACTCCATTTTTTCGTCAACCGAAAGCGAATTACCCTCTGAGTTCGTACCGAAAACGGCCAGCCCGACATTCTGGGAAATGAGCCAGCGACAATGCGTCACGAGTCGCTCTGCATCGGGCGAGCGATCGGACTTGAAAGGAGTGACGACCGGAGAAAAAACACCGCTGATGCGAGGAGTCGTGTTCACTCTGTACTTGTGAGGGGTTTGGTAAGCAGAATGCAACGCGTCATGCCGCGCCGACGCGTGCCTCTGCAATCTGCGTTTCAAGGAACGCGATGTAGTCGTGCATCCCTTCTCCTGTCTTTGCAGACACTCCAATCATCTGCATTCCCGGACGTACTGCCTGAACACTTTCCTCGGCTGTGTGCCACGAGAACTCTGTTGCAGCCGCCAGATCCATCTTCGTGACTACTGCGACATCGGCACTGTTGAAGATCGTCGGATACTTGAGCGGCTTGTCTTCCCCTTCGGTCACGGAGAGCATGACCAGGCGAAGTGATTCGCCGAGGTCGTACGAGGCCGGGCAAACGAGATTGCCGACGTTCTCGATGAACAGAATGTCCAGGTCGGTGAGGTTCCATCCTTCGAGCGCGCGTTCAACCATCGTCGCTTCGAGGTGGCATGTAGTGCCGGTCGTGATCTGTCTCACGGGTACTTCACTTCTGGCGAGCCTTGCAGCGTCGTTCTCGGTAGCCAGATCGCCGACCAACGCTGCAACGCGATAACGCTCGCGCAGGAGGGTCAGCGTGCGCTCGAGCAACATGGTTTTTCCGGATCCCGGGCTGGATACGAGGCTCACCACGAACACGCCCGCCTCGCGAAAACGCTCGCGGAGCACTCTCGCAAGAACATCGTTCTGTTTCAGAACATTTCGCCTGACCTCGACCAGCCGTGGCTCACGCAGCATCCTCTACCTCCATTGCGACCATCTGCAATTCCCGGCCGCCAACGACTTTCGGGGTCGGTGTGCCGCATTCAAAGCAACGCAGTGGCTGTGGCGAGCTGAGAACGCGGTCTGTCTTGCATCGCGGACAAAATACTACGAGAGGAGCGTCCTCTATCACGAGCCGGGATCCCTCGAGAGCGGTGTCTTGACATGCTGCGGCGTATGAAAAGAGCAGTGCGTCTTTCACGACACCAGCCATGGGCCCGAGCCTCAGGTGCACCGCGATGACCTTGCCTCCAAGTCGCTCCGCCTCTTCCTCTGCGATCGCCACGAGGCTGATCGCGATCGAAAGCTCATGCATGGCTCAACGCTGAAACGGCCGCGCGGTCAATACTGATCGTCATGTGTGAAACGATACGGCGCGAATCTCCTTTTCGACACCTGCGCGTAAGGGCGGTTCTCTTTCCAATGGTTCGCCATGGACCGCCGGACAGGCTGTTGTATACAAGATGTTTTCGATACCTTTGAGATGGGCAAATTGCTTCCATCGACCGGTTCCGCAAAGAATGGGTGCGTGGCGGAATAGGTGCACAAATGAAGAGGCAGGCTTCCCGGGGTACCATCAATCCCTTTGCGGCATTCACGAGGGATCACTTTATGATAATTTCCCTCTCTCGAGTGGAACCGCACGCGATGACTGCTCGATCTGAAGGAGCCCTCCGGCCCCCACAAATGCATCAGCTTTGCGTCAGATAGTAAGGCGACTGATCGGTCGTGAACTTGCAGGGAGCGAGACTACGCACCCCGCTTCCGTGACTGCGGTCGCGGCAGAAAACCTGTACCGCGCACTGACGCGGTGGATCGGAGTAGACGGCTGTCAGGCCCTCTTTATGCGCGGACTCGCAGACGCGCTGCCCGAACATCCCGCACTCGCGGAGCTAAGCCTTCGCGCAGGTGAAGATCCGTACATTGGAAACGTGGCCGAATGCGTTGAAAAATCGGGAGAAGCGGCAACTGCGGAAGCACTCGAAGCAGTGCTGGCCGGAACATTCGGCCTCCTTGCCCGACTGATCGGAAAAGACATGGCGACAAATCTGATTGAGCGAAGCCTGCCTGAGTCCGCGACAATCAAGGACCCGGAAAAAAAGAGAGCTGAAGCGTGAAGAAAGACAAACCTCCAGTCATTCGAAGTATCGCGAGTGGCGTACCGGGCCTCGACGTAGTGCTCGGGGACGGAATACCGGAGTACTCATTTAATCTGGTTGCAGGAGGGCCAGGCGCCGGGAAAACCACGCTCGCCCATCAGGTCATCTTCGCAAACGCCACGGATGAGCGGCCGGCGCTGTACTTCACGGTGCTCGGCGAACCAACGATCAAGATGCTGCGCTACCAGAGTCAGTTCAGCTTCTTCGATTCGTCGCTCACAGGTTCTGCAGTTCAGTTCGTGAACCTCAGCGAACAAGTTCTGGCTGGAAATCTGGACGCCGTGCTCGAGAGAATCATTGCCGAATTAGAGCGGGTGAAGCCCGGAATCGTGGTCGTTGATTCATTCCGGACCATCGGCGGCCGAACGAGTGTGCACGGTGCCGAGGCAACCTTCGAACTTGACAAGTTCATCCAGCGACTCGCACTCCACCTCACGACCTGGGAGGCCACCTCATTCCTCCTCGGCGAATACGGGGAGGAGGAGCAGCGAAATCCGATATTCACCGTCGCCGACGGGATTTTCTGGCTGTCGCAGGCTACCGATCGCAATTCAGTTGTCCGCAAAATCCAGGTCGTGAAGGTGCGCGGGCGGGCACCGATGCCTGGTCTGCATACGTTTCGCATCACCGACGGCGGACTCCAGGTATTTCCCCGCATTCCGGAGCAGACGCGCGCTCGTGAGACGCAGGAAACCGAAAGACTTTCGACCGGAATCGCGAAGCTGGACAAAATGCTCGCCGGCGGTGTCATCGCGGGCGACGCAGTGATGCTCACTGGGCCAGCCGGGAGCGGAAAGTCCACGATCGCCAATCAGTTCATGGTGGCCGGCCTTAGAAAAGGCGAGACCGGAGTCATCACCGTTTTTGAAGAGTATCCGGAGGAATATCTTGCTCGCGCCGAGGCACGCGATCCCGAGATCGGGAAGATGATCCGCGCGGGCAAGCTGGAGGTGATCTACCTGCGTCCGCTAGACTTGTCTGTGGACGAGGCGCTATATGAAATCCTCGAAGCCGTGAAGCGGCTCAAAGCAAAACGCGTTGTCATCGATTCCCTGTCGGGATTCGAGGTCGCGCTCGCCCCGACTTTCCGCCAGGATTTCAGGGAGTCGTTGTACCGACTTGTCGGAACGCTCACTGCAACCGGAGTTACGGTATTCATGACTGCCGAAGTCGTGGAAGGCTTCTCCGATGTGCGATTTACAACCGAGAAGGTCTCCTTCGTCACGGACGAGATCATCATCCAGCGTTACATCGAGCTCGAAGGAGAGCTGCGGAGAGTGATGGCGGTCATCAAGATGCGCGGCAGCGACCATAGTCACGATATCCACGCTTACGAGGTGACAGCAAGGGGCATAGTCGTTGGTGAAAAACTTTCGGAATACGACGGGATCATGACGGGCGTGCCTGTATTGCGGCGCGCCGTCAAGGCTACACCGGCGAAACGGGCAGGTGCAAAACGAAGCCGATAACCCGCATCGACCGAGGGCAGCAGCCAGGCAGCGGTTCCGAGGGTCACGTTGAGCTTTCCGTTGACGCGGCGTTGCTGCTATCCATGCAGCAGGCACCGCTTGCGTTTGCCATCACCCGGGGCCCCGCCCACACGCTCTTTTATGCAAACGACGCATTTCGTCTGCTTGCGGGGTTGACGGACGCCGATTTGCTCGGCGGGCCAGTCGTCAGTTCTCTCGTCGGCAGCGCTGCCGCCGACCTCAGCTCCGTCCTGGATCACTCATTCCTTGGCACAACCGAACTGGTCGAAGTGCGTGTGGGCGCATTGATGTGCTCGGTGTGGCCCGTGGGCATTGACGGATCGTCGTCAGGTTTGGGATTGCAGCTCCGTCATGCAGATCCGGACGGCGTTGCCGATCTCCAGCGACAGGTGGCCGAGAAGATGCTGCTCGGGGCGCTTCGAGAACGCGGCCTTGCGGAGGACGCAGAAAAATCTCGCCGGCGTTCCGCTTTTCTCGCCGAGTCGGGCCGACTTCTCGCCGAGTCCGTGGACCGATCGGACACTCTTGTTGCCTTGACCAAGCTCGCGCTTCCGACGCCAGGCGACTGGTGCGTTGTGGACGTTCTCGAAGAGGGCGACGCGATCCATCGCCTTGCCATCTACCATCCTGATGTCGCCAAACAGCGGCTGGCGAGCGAGCTGGCAACGCGATGGGCTCCAGAAGCCGACGATCCGTTCGGCGCGGCGCCCATGTTGCGCAACGTTGAAACGATCGCAATAACGAACGGTATCGACGACGCGTTAGCTGCGGCAGCACACGGAAGCGAGACTCTCGATATTCTGCATCGCCTGGGCATAGCTTCGCTCATTTCTGTGCCACTCGTAGCGCGGAGAAAGCTTCTCGGGGCAATTACTTTCGTCACCAGTGGGCGCGGGTACGGACCAGCCGAAGTTCTGCTTGCGAAGGACATCGCGCACCAGGCCGCCCTCGCGCTTGACAATGCGCGGATGTACGACGAAGCCGTGCACCTCAAAGAGGCAGCCGACACTGCAAACAAGGCGAAGACCGCGTTTCTTGGGTCACTGAGTCACGAGCTGCGCACGCCACTCAATGCAATCGGCGGCTACATCGATCTGATTGACATGGGACTGCGGGGACCGGTGACTGAAGCGCAGCACCTCGACTTCGCCCGCGTGAAGAGAAGCCAGCAGCACCTCGTGCTGCTGATCACCGAAATACTGAACTTCGTTCGGGTCGGATCCGGGAACGTGTCGTACGCGATCGCCGACGTGAATGCCTTGAATGCACTGGCACACGCCGTCAGCCTGATCGAGCCGCTTTTTGGACAGCGGGGAATCGCGTTCGATGGCATTTCGGGAGACCCGGACATTGTCGCACGTGCAGATTTCGACCGGGTGACTCAGATTCTCGTCAATCTTCTTTCAAACGCGATCAAGTTCACCCAGTCAGGCGGACATATCGGCGCGCAATGCAGCGCAACGGGCGAAGTGGTCACCATTCAAATCTTCGACACGGGAATTGGAATCGCGCCTGAGAAGATTGAAACAGTTTTCGAGCCGTTCGTTCAACTGAGGGACGGGCTCGCTGATCGTGCGAGTGGAGTTGGGCTAGGGTTGGCGATCAGTCGCGACCTTGCGCGCGCAATGAAGGGGGAATTGTCAGTTACCAGTGACGAAGGCAAAGGATCGCGTTTCACGTTGACCCTCCCTCGGGCCGTGGGCTGAATCGCGCGGCGGCCGCACAGGGGGACATGAAGACCGTCGATTGATTTCATCGCACCCTTGATCTGAGTCACTCGCCACCTGTTTGCCATTTGTCTCGTGGCACTCGGGAGCTAATTTGAAATCCTGCGGGAGTGGCGGAACTGGTAGACGCGCTGGACTTAGGATCCAGTGGAGCAATCCGTGGGGGTTCGAGTCCCCCCTTTCGCAT
>JBBSGU010000015.1:0-43267 GCA_038253755.1 Gemmatimonadales bacterium
AGCTCCCGCCCCGCGAAATCGCTTTAAATGCGTTGAATATTCTTTGACTTTTATTTTTTCTAGATAACACAAAACGCGCGCGCACCGCAGCGTGCGTCCGCGCGCGGGAACATCGTCAGAAGGTTCGATTAGTGACGGAGGCCAAGATCGGCGATGATCTTCCGATAGCCTTCGACGTTGGTTCGCTTGAGATAGTCGAGGAGGCGTCGGCGACGACCAACCATTTTCAGCAGGCCCTGCCGGCTGTGGTGATCTTTCGCGTGCGTCCTGAAGTGTCCGGTCAGGTAATTGATGTTGTCGGTGAGAATTGCCACCTGAACCTGTGCAGAGCCGGTATCGGTCTCATGCGTGCGGTACTTTTCGACTGTCGGGGTCTTCTGAAATGCCATGTTGCTGTGTTCTCCGCGCGCGTTGCGCGCTGGGTTTCTTTGAATCTTCGTAAGCCTTGAAGATTAGCCGACTTAGAGGCTCCTGTAAAGGTCCCGGCGTGTCGAATTACTTCAACGGAGGACTCAGGAAAGAGGACTGCCTAGTGCGGATCCAGGACCAACAGCAATCGACGATTTACGACTAAGTGCGGACTGAGGACCACTGCGGCGCAGGATTGGTCGTGGCGGAGAGCTCTAGAAGCGGTATAGGAGTCCAAGGCTTTGTTCCGCATCGTTCCCACGGTGGTCAAAACCGTTGTGCCTATCGGACCGATACAATGCCTAGGCGATAACAGCGGGCCGGTCCGAAAATGGTGTTTGCACCGCGGTCGTCGCTGCAGAGACTGCAGGTTCTGATGGATCGTGAAGCCCCAGGAAAACGGCGAAAGATTGACACTCTCTTCATGGCCTTGTATCATGACTCATGAACAGTACTCATGATGCAAAGGGAAAGCGCGTGAGCGAGCCGCTGCAGGTCTACCTCGACGTGATGCAGCGCCGCCGATTGGAGAGGTTGGCAGGAGAGCTTGGACTCAGCAAATCCGACGTCGTTAGGCGCGGACTCGAAGCGCTTGAACGCCAACTCACAGATCCAGCGGAACACCCTGCTCTCCGCATCATCGGCATCGCTGCCGCCGAAACCACCGCCGACCCAGGCTACGACATCGCGCGTGAGCATGACCGCTTTCTCGCAGAGTCGGAAGTGAAATCGTGGAATCCTCCGCCGAAAAAGCGCAAACGTGCCGGCTGAACTCTTCGTTGACACAAGCGCGTGGTATGTACTTGCACTGTCGTCGGCCCCCGAGCACCTGAAGGTCGCGAGGGCGCTGCGACATCGCCTCGAGCGAGGCGCACGGATCGTCACGACCAACCTCATCGTGGCCGAAACGCATGCTTTGCTATTGCGGCGGACAAGCAGAATGACCGCGCTCACCTTTGTGCACGAAGTCGGCCGTGCGCCGAACATCGTGGTCACGAGTTCGCCCGGGGATGAGCAAGCCGCAGTAACCGATTGGCTGGAGCGATTCGACGATCAGCTCTTTTCGCTCACCGATGCCGTGAGCTTCGCAGTGATGTCAGCTCGCGGGATTCACGAAGCGCTCGCCCTGGACCATCATTTTTCAATCGCTGGATTTGTGGTGGTACCGGGGTAGTCGCGACGATTTACACTTTGGGATCTACCCTCAGTGCCTCGGCCTCAACGGAACCGTCCTGAAGCATCAGCTCGAACGGCTTCCCTTCCTCGAACTGCTGAACCGAGCTCAAGGTCGTGCCATCGGAGTCTCGAGCCACCGCATAACCGCGGGAAAGCGTCGCCAGAGGGCTGAGCGCATTAAGGCGCCCCGCCACTGACGAAATCGAGGAGCGGCGGCGGTCACTCGACCTCGTCGCCGCAAGCTTCATGTGACGCGCGACATTGCGAAGGTTCGATGACGAGGATTCGATTCTCCTCGTGAGGCTCCGGACCATTCGCTTCTCCTGGATCTGGACCGCCGAGACCAGTTCGTCCAGCGATGGCACAGCCTTTTCCGCTGCAGCCGAGGGAGTCGCCGCACGGAAATCTGCAACGAGATCGCAGACTGTCGCGTCGATCTCGTGTCCAACCGCCGAGATCACAGGGATGGGACACGCGGCGATCATCCGAGCGACCTTTTCATTGTTGAACGCCCAGAGATCTTCACGTGATCCGCCACCGCGACCAACGATCAGCACCTGAGCCCGCTTCCACCGCACCACCCGGCTGATCGCCGCGCAGATCTCGGCGGGAGCATTATCGCCCTGGACAGCGCAATTCGCCACAACGATTCGAATGCCCGGACGCCGGCGTTGTGCAACTGAGATTATGTCCTTCATTGCTGCGCCATGCGTGCTCGTGACAATCGCAATCACTCTTGGATAACGCGGAAGCGCGCGCTTGCGGCCCGGCTCCATCAGACCATCGGCCTTAAGTCGCGCGATTGTCTGCTCCATCGCTTTCCGCCAAAGCCCGTCGCCCGCGGCTTCCATCCGGCTGATCTTGAGCTGGAGCTGACCTCTCGCTGGAAACACAGTCAGCTCAGCCAGGGCGACTATCTGCATTCCTTCATCCGGCGCCGCAGGTATCAGGTGCTGATCCTTGCTCCATACGACGCATGATATCTGCGCCGTTCGATCGCGAAGGTTGAAGTACCAATGGCCGTTCTGGTGCGGCTTGAAGTTGCTGATCTCGCCCTTTATCCAGAACTGCCCAAACTGACTCTCGACGAGCTGCTTCGTCGATTCATTCAGGACGCTGACGGTTACTGCGGCCTCACGAGTGGTTCCCGGAACCGCCGTGATCTTCATGCCGCCGCGATTCTCTCGGCCGCGCGGACAGTGTTGGACATGAGCATCGCGATCGTCATCGGGCCTACTCCACCTGGCACCGGCGTAATCTTCGACGCCACCTGACTCACCGTTTCAAAGTCGACATCGCCGACGAGGCGATATCCTCGCGGAACGGTCGGGTCGTCTATTCGATTCATCCCGACGTCGATCACGACTGCGCCTGGCTGAATCATCTCCGCCGTGACGAGCCTGACACGTCCTGCGGCAACCACGAGCACATCTGCACGTCGGGTGTGCAAGCCGAGGTCGCGGGTGTGACGGTGGCACACCGTGACAGTGCCGTTCGCGCCGGCTGCATCCTGCATGAGGAGCGCTGCCATCGGCTTTCCAACGATGTTGCTGCGACCGACGATCACGCATTCAGCTCCCGCGGTTTCGATCTTCGAGCGCACCAGCAGCTGCTGTACTCCAGCCGGGGTACACGGAACAAATCCATCGCGCTCTCCGATCAGGAGCTTCCCGACGTTGATCGGATGAAAGCCGTCAACATCCTTTCGTGGATCGATCGAGCAGATCACCGCGTCTGCGTCGAGCGGCGCCGGAAGGGGCATCTGCACGAGGATTCCGTGAATCAGCGGATCGATGTTCAGCGCCGCAACACAAGCGAGAAGTTCTTCCTGCGTCGTAGTGGCGGGCAACCTGATGGTGACGCTGTGCATGCCGGCTTCTTCGCACGCGCGCCCTTTCGACCGCACGTAGACGGCGCTCGCGGGGTCCTCGCCGACAAGAAGAACGGCCAGGCCTGGGCGAGTGCCACGCTCGATAAGGTATGCCGCCCTTTCTGCTACTTCCTGGCGGATCTCACGGGCAATGGATACGCCATCGATCAGGTCAGCGGGCAAAGTCCACCGCGCGTGTCTCGCGGATGAGCACAACCTTGATCTGGCCAGGATACTGAAGCTCGGCCTCAATTCGCCGCGCGATCTCTTCGCTGAGCGTCGTCATGCGGGCGTCATTGACGTCGTCAGGCGTGACGATGACGCGCACTTCGCGCCCCGCCTGGATGGCGAAAACTTTTTCGACCCCGCGATAACTCGATGCGATTCTCTCGAGGCCTTCAAGACGCTTCACATACGTCTCGAAAGCCTCGCGTCGTGCGCCGGGTCGCGATCCTGAGATCGCGTCTGCAGCCTGAACGAGCACCGAGATCTCGCTTTCGTGCGGAACGTCGTCGTGGTGTGCGGCGATGCAGTTGATAACAAGCGGATGCTCGCCGTAACGAGTCGCCATCTCGACGCCAAGCTGGACATGCGTACCCTCGTGCTCGTGCGTGAGAACTTTTCCGATGTCATGAAGCAGGGCGCCACGACGCGCCATCGCGACGTCGAGGCCGAGCTCAGCGGCCATGATGCCGGCAAGCCACGCGACTTCCTTCGAATGATTCAGGATGTTCTGGCCGTAGCTCGTCCGCCACCGCATGCGTCCGATTAGACGGATTATTTCCTGGTGGAGTCCATGGACGCCGCTCTCGTACGCCGCGCGTTCGCCGGTATCGATGATCCCGATGTCTACTTCCTCGCGCGACTTGGCGACGACTTCCTCGATGCGTCCCGGATGGATTCTGCCGTCAGCGACAAGTTTCTCGAGAGACAGGCGCGCGACTTCGCGTCGAACCGGATCGAAGCACGACACGACTACCGTGTCGGGAGTGTCATCGATGATCACGTCAACGCCAGTGGCCAGCTCGAACGCGCGGATGTTGCGGCCTTCGCGGCCGATGATTCGGCCCTTCATTTCGTCGTTCGGAAGTGCGACCGCAGAAACGGTGGTCTCCGCAGTCTGCTCAGCAGCGATTCTCTGAATTGCCAGTGCGATGATCTTCTTTGCTTCGCGATCAGCGTTGCGCTTGGCGCTCTCGCGGATGTCGCGAATTCGATTCGCGGCGTCGGCCTGGGCTTCGTCGGCGAGGCGCTGAACCAGCTCAGCCTTTGCTTCCGACGCAGATAGACCGGCAAGCTGCTCCAGGCGGCGACGCTCATCGGCAAGAAGACCGTCCAGCTCCTGCTCCCGGGATGTCAGTGCTTCCTGGCGGCGACCGACGTCCGCAACGCGAGACGTGGCATCGCGCTCACGCTGCTCGAGGAGGTCGTACTTCCTGTTCAGGAGGCCTTCGCGCTCCTGAACGCGGCGCTCCTCCACCTCGATCTCGTCGCGTCGCTTGCGTGCTTCGACCTCCCAGTCCTCGCGGAGCCGAATCAACTCCTCCTTGCCGCTGAGAAGGGCAGTCTTGCGCAGCGACTCTGCGTCGCGCGCGGCGTCGTCGAGAACGCGCTTTGCGGTTTCTTCGGCAGTCACCTTGGCCTGGATCTGCCTGGCGATCTCTGAACTCCTGCCGGTCCGCCTACCTATAAAAAGGAACACCACGGAGGCTACAACGACGACAACGAAGCCGACCGCGGCAAAAATCGCCGTTTGAGTCATTGACAGATCTATGTAGAGCCCGCGGCCAAGCCACAGGCGGCCCCAAACGCGCCGGAAAGTCGTCGCGTGTCTGGGGTTAAAGTAATCCTATCTCTTGGCGGGGGGGAGCCACGGCCGGATTTCGTCGCCGAGCGCGCTCAACTCGGACGCGAGGATCGAGGCCTGTTCGCGCTCCTCGAACAGCTCGCCGGCAATCCGGAGTGCCGCCAGAATCGCCGCCTTGTGGCTCTCTACCCTGGCGCCCGATTCCATCGTCTCGGAGATCGCATTGTCGACATAGGCGGCGACTTCCATCGCGTGCTCGGGGGATGTCTCGGTGCGAAGTGTGTACTCGCCTCCGAGGATCATGACCTTTACGACATTCTTTTTTGCGGTCATGTCGCGGCGCTCTCATGCTGCTGACGGAGAAACCGGACGCGGTCGAGAACTTGCCGGGTCCGGGCGCGCGCCGCTTCCAACCTCCTCTTCAGCTCCGCGTTTTCCAGCTCGAGCCGTTCCACACGCTCTGGCGAAAGTTTGGCGCCTCCGGATGACCCGTCCACCGCCTTCATCCGCGCCTCCGCATGGAGCGCACGACGGCGAAAGCTCGTCAGCTCATCGCCCAGGTGGCGGACGAGCTGCTGCAGGTCCATGAACGCTTCAACTTCAGGACGATCGCTGTCGGATTCCAAGTTTGCTCTCGAGTACGCTGAGGATTTTTGCTGTGCGGCCCTGAATTTCCTTGTCTCGTAGTGTGCGCTCGGGATGGCGGAAGGTCAACGCCCAACCGAGGCTACGATGTCCCTCCGGTATTCCCGCTCCGCGAAATTCATCGAAGACAAGGAGCGATTCGAGCATATCGCCGGCCGCATCGCGGATTGCGTCTGCGACAGACGAGGCCGCGATGACCTCCGAGACAAGAAGTGCAAGATCGACCTGCATCGCCGGCATCGACGGAATCGCAGCGAACGGACGTGAGACGGCCTCGCCCGCGTCTACAGCCTCGAGATCGATTTCAACGCCGAACACCGGAGAGGCCCACACGGGAGCATCAACTACGAGTCTTCGGACCATCCCGACGGATCTACCATCGACCGTGACAGTCCACAGGACATCGGACTCTGATGGGGTGAACTCCACGGGTCTTCCACGAAACGCGGCGAGTGCCAGCACCTCTGCGATGTTCTTCGCATCCCATTCATCGAATTGCGGCGGATGCGGCTCAGTGAAGTGGGCCGGACGCCGATCGCCAACAACGACGGCAGCAGCGTGAATTCTTTCAGCGGGTGCCGCCGTTCCTTCCGCCTTCTCATGCGTGAACACCGTTCCAACTTCGAAAAGGCGAACGTTCCGCTGCATGTGGGAGAAGTTGTATTCGAGGCGGCGCGCGAGCGAATCGAGCAGGCTTGTACGCAAGTACGCCTCATCTTCGGCAAGTGGATTGCGAACACGATGAGCGTCAACGCCTTCACGAACGAACGGCATCGGACGAGCCTCGAACAATCCCGCCGCGACAGCGGCCTGCCGTACGCGTGTTGCGGACGTGTGCATTGGAGCATCGCGTCGCGAGCCCGCGCGATAGCCACGAAGCTCCGATGAGAACGCGTCATAACCATGGAGTCGCGCGACCTCCTCGATTACTTCCGATTCACCAACAACGTCCTGCCTGAACGTTGGAGGATTGACGAGCAGCGCATCGACCTCTCGGCCTACGGCGAAGCCGATGCTGGAAAGGTCGGCGACAATTTTCTCTTCCGGAATTTCTTCGCCGAGTATTGTCGAGATCCGCGCAAGGCGCGTTCGAATGGGTTTCGCTTTTTCCGGCTCCTGATACGAATCCGTCGGCGCTCCATCAAGCGAGCCGCCAGCGACTCGCTGTATCAGCTCTGCTGCGTAATTCAGAAGCTCAGGAATCGCCGACGTATCGACACCTCGTTCGAATCGGTAGCTCGCGTCGGTGGATACGCCGAGCTTGCGACGAGTTTGTCTGATGCGCTGAGGATCGAATGACGCAGCTTCGATGAGAATGTCGGTTGTTTCGTCGGTAACTTCGCTGCCTTTCCCGCCAATCACTCCACCGATTGCCTGCGCAGAGCTCGCATCGGCGATTACGGTCATCGATTCGTCGAGCACGCGTTCGACGCCGTCGAGCGTCGTGAGACGCTCCCCTTCTTTCCCTCTGCGAACAACGACTCTGCCACCACCGAGCTTCGCGAGATCGAACGCGTGCATTGGCTGCCCGAAGCCGTGGAGCATGTAGTTCGTGACATCGACGACGTTGCTGACTGACCGGGCGCCGATCGCTTCGATTCTCGATGCGAGCCATTCCGGGCTCGGCCCGACTTTAACGCCGCGAACGACGACGGTCATGTACCTCGGCGAACCTTCCGTGTCTTCAACAGTTACTTCGACGGAAGGAGTGTTGCTGGGCTCAGCTGCATGAACGAGAACAGCGGGCGGGTGCACCGGCCTATGTAGTGACTTTCCTGTAGCGGCTGCTATCTCGCGGGCGACGCCTTCGTGGGAAAGAAGGTCAGGGCGATTTGGTAGCACATCGATAATAAGTCGTGTGTCACCGACCGGCACAACGTCGATGAAGCGCTCGCCTGGTTGAGCGTCTACATCGAGCAAAAGAATTCCCTGATGGTCGGTTCCAAGTCCAAGCTCGCGCGCCGAGCAAAGCATTCCCTCGGAGACTGCACCGCGAATTTTTCTTTTATCGAGCTTGAGTCCGCCTGGAAGAACGGTTCCAACAGGCGCAAAGGGATACAGTCTTCCCTGCTCTACGTTGGGCGCGCCGCAGACGACATCGTGGAGCTCGCCTTTGCCGGCATCTACCTTCGTCACCCATAGGTGATCCGAGTCCGGGTGCGGCCCGGCTTCGACAACGCGTCCGATGAGAACTCCGGCAAGGTCCTGACGAAGTGTCACGACATCGTCCACCGTTGCGCAGCGAGCAGTCAGAAGATCGCGCAGCTCGGCCGGCGACAGATCGATATCCACAAAATCGCGGAGCCACCGATACGACGCATTCATGACGACACCTGCGCCAAGAAGCGCATGTCGGAATCGTAAAGCAGACGGATGTCGGGCAGCTTGTAGCGTAGCATCGCAATGCGAGCCGGTCCCATACCGAAAGCCCAGCCGGTATAGCGCTCCGCGTCGAGGCCAGCCGCGAGAAGAACGTTCGGATGAACCATTCCCGAGCCCAGAATTTCCATCCATCCCGTATTCTTGCAGCTGGCGCATCCACCGCCGTGGCAGATCTGGCATTCCACGTCCATCTCGGCCGACGGTTCCGTGAACGGGAAGAAGCTCGGACGGAACCGGGTTTTTGTGGCTCCGAAAAACCGATTCGCGAAATGCGTGAGTGTTGCCTTCAAGTCAACGAACCCGATTCCCTCATCGATAGCGAGGCCTTCTATCTGTGCGAACATCGGCGCGTGTGATGCGTCGAAGAAATCGCGGCGGTAGACGTTGCCCGGGGCGAGAATACGAATTGGCGGTGTCGTGCTTTGCATCGTCCGGATCTGTACGGGAGACGTATGCGTGCGAAGAAGCACGTCATCCGACAGATACAGCGTGTCGTGCATGTCCATCGCCGGATGGTTCGGCGGGAAATTGAGCGAGTGAAAGTTGTACCATTCGGTCTCGGCTTCCGGGCCAAGCGCGATGGTGAAGCCGAGCTCGCGGAATATCGATTCGATCTCTTCGATGACGACAGTCACGGGGTGACGGCCACCCTTCCACGTTCCGCGCGCCGGCATGGTGAGATCGACCTGCGGCCCAGCCGGTCGTTCCGGACCGAGAGAAGCAGCGCGACTTGAAAGTAGATCCTCGATCGACGCCTTCACTCGATTGATCGCCGCGCCTGCTTCACGCCTGTCGTCCTGCGGCAGTGAAGGAAGAGATTTCATGATCGCGCTGAGCTCGCCGCTTTTTCTGCCAAGCAGGGTGTTTCGCGCTATCTCGAGCTCCTGCGAGCTGGAGGCCCCCGCGATTGTTTCAGATGCGTGTTTGTCGAGCGCAGAGACTGCTGAGGCGAACTCGTCGAGCGTCACGGTTTATTCGACTGGGGTGATGAAACGAGAAAGGGCGGCCCAAAGAACGGGTTGATTCGTTCCCGGGCCGCCCTGCCGTAGAGCTATGCTCAGGCGGCGTTCAGAGCTGCGCGGGCTTTTTCTGCGATGGCGGCAAAAGCAGCGGCATCGTTGATTGCGAGATCCGAGAGAACCTTGCGATCGATTTCTATGCCGGCCTGCTTGAGGCCGTTCATGAACACGCTGTAGCTCATGTCGTGCTGCCGAGCGCCGGCGTTGATGCGGACGATCCACAGTTTGCGGAAGTCGCGCTTCTTGTTCTTACGATCACGGTAGGCGTACTTCCAGCCACGCTCAACGTTTTCCTTCGCGGCCTTCCAGAGCTTGCTCCGTGCGCCAAAGGCGCCACGTGCCGCTTTCATCACCTGCTTTTTGCGCTTCAGGCGCACCACATTCGATCTTACGCGAGGCATTGTATGTCTCCTTTAAAGCTGCAAGAGCCGCTTGATGTTCTTCTCTTCGCCGCGCACCGAAATGGTGGTGGACTGCCGGAGGCGGCGCTTTCTCTTTGACGTTTTCTTGGTGAGGATGTGGCTCTTGAACGCCTTGAGGCGCTTGACCTTTCCGGTGCCTGTCAGGGTGAAGCGCTTTCTCGCTCCCCGATGGCTTTTCATCTTTGGCATTGGTTTTCTCTATTTAGTTGTAGCGACGTTGACCTGGCTTATTTCGGCGCAAGGATCATCGTCATGAACTTTCCCTCGAACTTCGGCTCCGTCTCGACCTTCGCGATATCCGCGAGCTCCAGCGCGACCCGATTGACAACCACACGTCCGAGCTCCGGATGCGCGATCTGACGCCCGCGAAACATGAGCGTCACCTTCACCTTGTTGCCTTCACCGAGAAATTCGCGCGCGTGCCGCGTCTTGGTCATGAAGTCGTGCTCCTCGATTCCAGGACGGAACTTCACTTCCTTGAGATGGATCACGTGCTGCTTTTTCTTTGCCTGTCGCGCCATCTTCGCCTGTTCGAACTTGAATTTTCCGTAGTCCATGATGCGGACAACCGGAGGGCGAGCGAGTGGAGCAACTTCGACCAGATCCAGCCCTTGTTCCACCGCGGCGGCGAGAGCGGTCTCAACATCCATGATCCCGAGCTGCGCGCCATCGGCTGCGATAACGCGGAGCGGGCTGATGCGAATCTGCCTGTTCACGCGCACGCGTTTTGTGGTGTCCTGAATACTCAGCTACCTCGAAATAAAAAGGGACTCAAAAGCGAAAAGCGCGAACCCCGAAGGAGTCCGCGCGCAGACGGAGCCGAATGGACCTTCGGCGCCGAGTGGCTTGAACTCCAGTAGCGCGCCTCGAACACGTCGAGGGCCAAAGGGTGGAGCTCCCCGCCCGGAGAGCTCGCTTGTCGTTTTGTAACTGTCGAAGGATAAACGACTTGTGCGGGTGAGGCAAGCCGGCGTGGAGAACCTCTCTACCGAAACAAACTACCTTCGACACAGAGACCACGGAGACCACGGAGACCACCGAGACGACAACCTGCGATCGCTCCGAAACTCAGTGTCAAATCGAACTCAACCCATAATCCCTTTTTTTGTTAAACGACATTCAGCGTTCTGGCGAATTGCCGCCCGCCGTTCCGTTTTTTACCAAAAAAATATGACTTTCGTCGGTGATACGTCCTGAGATCATAAGACCACAGAGAAGTTTTCTGTGGTCTCTGTGGTCTCTGTGGTCTCTGTGGCAAATATCGGTTTTGGGTCCGGGAATTACTCCGGCTTCAGACGATATCCCTTACCATCATGCTCGACTCGGCCCCACGGCACAGTCGCGTCGTGCTCGAAGATCAGCAGCCAATCCTCATCTTCAGCCTGCCGAAGGATTCGCCGCTTGGTCTCCAACGTCACCAATGGCTCGACGTCATACCCCATGATCCACGGGAGCGGAAGGTGCGCGCTCGTTGGCATCATGTCCGCCAGAAAGAACGCTCGCTCGCCACCCGACTCGATGAGGACACTCTGGTGAAACGGGGTATGGCCCGGGGTCGGAATGACGCGGATCCCCTTCACTATCTCCTTCTCCCGAATGACGAACTCGAATTTGTGCGCCTTCACGACGGGCATGAAGTTGCGCTCGAAATAGCTGGCCGAGGTCCGTTCGTTGGGGTGCGTTGCGTAATCGTACTCGCCGCGCTTCACGATGTAGCGGGCTTTCGGGAACGACACTTTCAGCTCACCGCGCTCGTCGCGGCAAGTATTTCCGCCGGCATGATCAAAGTGCAGATGCGTGTTGATGACGATCGAGATGTCATCAGGTGAGACGTTGAGCTGCGCGAGGCCGTCCTCGAGCGACGTGCGTCCGTTTGCGCCTTCGTTCTCGATGCCGTAGATGTCCTTGAACTTCTGGTCTTCCTTGTTCCCCGCCCCGGTATCGATAAGCACCAGACCCGATGGATGCTCGATCAGCAGACAACGCATCCCAAGCTGAATCCTATTTCTTTCGTCGGCCGGAATTCGCTTCTCCCACAGCGGCTTCGGGACCACTCCGAACATTGCTCCGCCATCCAGGCGCTGCCCGCCCGCCTGAATTGCGTGAATGGAAAGATTTCCGATTTTCCGGCTCTGAACCAGCGGTTCTGGTTTCACGCTGTTGTGTCCTTTGTTACTGAAGTTGGAAGAGCGCTGTAGCGGCGCGGTTTCTTTCTCGATGGTCGTCCCCGAAGAAGCGTCTCGAGATCTTCCCATGTGTTGCATCCGTTCCGTTCGGCGTCTTTCAACATCCGGATCAGGCAATGCGCCGTGGCGATCGCATCTCCGCCTGCACGGTGACGACCATTGATCTCGACTCCGTAGTAATTTGCGAGGTAGTCGAGGGACCGCCGCGGAAGACCAGGAAGCAATCCCCGGGCGAGCTTCACCGTGCACAAACGCTGGCCGACCAGCCTGTTGCCCGTAGCGCGCGTTATCTCGTGCGAAACGAACTTCCAATCGAATGCCGCGTTGTGCGCAACGAACACATTTCCTTCGAGAGCTTTCATCACATCTTCAGCGACGCGAGCAAAAGTGGGCGCGTTCTTCACCATCCCCCAGGTGATATTGGTGAGCCTGGAGACGAATGACGGAATCGGCCGCTGCGGATTAACGAGAGACTCGAAAACCTCGGCGATTTTTCCTTCACGCACGACAACGGCCGCAATCTCGGTGATTCTGTCGGACGGCGGAGATCCGCCTGTTGTTTCCACATCGACCACCACCCACGACATTGCATTCAGCGGCTGCGGCGGAAGAAGTGAACGGCCTGAACCCGACCGGCGCGACTTGCCGGACTGTCGGCCGCGAGGGCGAGGATACTCCACCGCCGGCATCGTGACGGTTGCCTCGAACGTCGGGGCGGCGGATGTCGTTCCGGCGACGAGAAGCCATTTGCCGGTGGCATCGCGCCCAAAGTCGGTTCGTCCCGCAAATATCGCCTCGGCCATGTGCTCAGCAACAATTCGCGGCGCGGATGGCAGGTTGCAGATGTAGCCGATCAGATCGACAACGTCCGCCGGTCCCTGCTCGAGAAACTTCGCTGCCTTGTCGGCGAGCAGCGTGTTCTCCGGCCTTGTCTGAATTCCGCCGCGGCTCAAACCCAAGGGTCATCCCGCTCGATGGGACACGTCATGCATCGCGGCCCGCCACCGCCGCGAACGAGTTCACCACCCTCGAAAGTGATCACCGCTCTTTCGTCTTCGCGGATTGACTCCGATCCATCCAGAAAGTCGCCGGCCTTCACCAGCTTGAAACCCGTCTTTTGCATCTCTTCGAGCGTTGCCTCATTCCTCGTGTACGACAGTACCAGGCCCGGGTGAACAGCAAAGAAGTTGCATCCCGACGACCATTGCTCACGCTCCTGCGTGATTCTGCGCTCACCGCCACAAAGTACGGGCTCCATCCGCAAATTGCACGCGGAAAGTGCGCGGAAAATATCAGGCATCTCACGCAGCGTTTTCTGGCCCTTCTTCCAGTGCAGAATTGGAAGTCGCTCCGGTCCCATGAAATGCGGCGGATGCACCACGCAGAGCTCGCGATCCACCTGCGTGAAGATCATGTCCAGATGAATCGCCGTTTCTTCTCCGGGCATGATGACGATGATGATATCTGTCACTTCGGTACTCGCGAACAGAAGCTCGGCGAGATTGTCGATCGCTTCAGGACTCGAACGCTCGCTGAAGCCGATCATGAGCGTGTCGCGCCGAATCGGATGGACGTCCCCGCCCTCGAGCGTGTAGTTGATGCGGTGCTCGCGAGAACCATCGTACAGAATTCCCTCATTCGCGACGCGCGGGTTGTTCCGGAAGATCGCCTTCATGATTAGCTCTTCCGTCCATCGAACTCCGTAACGCATCGAACCGATCATCACGTGATCGTTGATGCCCATCGCCACATCGCGGGTAAAAAAAAGATTTGGAAGCGGCGGGAGCATATAGCCGCACTCATTCAACGTTCGTGTAAGCAGGCCTGGCGTTTCTTCCTTGCCTTCTATCAGGGTGCGAACCAGCTCCGCGGGGGCAACGTTCTGAAGCTCCCGTGCCAATGGCTCGGATGGGACAATGTCGAGTGTCTCGCGAATGAGCTTCTGTCTCGTCTGATCGTCGCTCATGACCTCCGTGAGGAGATCGCGAACCTGGTGAACGACGGCGAACCGCTCCAGAACCGCGACAAAGCGGCGGTGTTCACGCTGAGCTTGTGCGACATCGACGATATCATCGTAGAGATAGTCGTGGCGCGTTGACGGGGTTACCGCGAGGAGCTCTGCACCGGGTGGGTGAACCAATACTTCCTTGATGCGTCCGATTTCAGAACTGACGTGTACAGCCATGAGTCAACTTAACTCCGGTTGGCCCCACGTCGGTCGCCAGCTTGTTGCCGGGTTTCGCGCATCAGTCTAACTTGTGAATGAATTCACAAGCTCCCGAGAAACGTGAAACGGATCGCAGAATCAACTGTTCGCCGCCTGTCCATTTATCTCAGCTTTCTGGAAGAGATCGGAGCCCGCGGCGTCCTCACAACTTCAAGCGATGATCTTGCGCGGCTTGGCGGCACAACCTCCGCCCAGGTCCGAAAAGATCTCTCTTTCTTTGGCTCCTTCGGTAAGCGTGGGCTCGGCTATTCCGTTCCTGAGCTATCGTCGCGCCTTAGAGAAATCCTGGGGCTCGGGAACCAGTGGCACGTTTGCATTGTCGGAGCCGGAAAGATCGGCGCTGCGCTTGCCCGATATGCAGGATTCTTCGAGCGCGGGTTTCTGGTCACGGGAGTATACGACAGCGATCCCGAGAAGATTGGAAAGACTTCGGGTGGCGTTACCGTAAAGGACATCGCTCACCTGGAGCGTGATATTGTTGCGGGCAAGTATCAGATCGGGGTCCTGACGGTTCCAGCCGAAAATGCACAGCAGATCGTCGACACTGTTGTGCGGGCCGGACTCAAGGCAATTCTAAGCTTCGCTCCGACGCAACTCACCGCTCCGCCCGATGTAACGCTTCGAACCGTAAACATGGCAATGGAGCTGGAAGGTCTGACGTTCGCCCTGACCAACCGCGAGTCTCACGGCTGATCCGCCTGCGGTGACCTCACAGCATCCATCAGCGCGACCTGCATTTCCGGAGAAAGCGTTTCCGGCCGCGCCCGGCTGTCGATACCGAGCTTGTCCAGCACACCGGCGATCTCGTCGGCACCGAGCACGCTGACTGCCCGAAGCACGTTGCCAATCTGTTTTCGGCGCATGCTGAACAGTCCCTGAACGAAACTGCGAAATCTCACGGCGTCTTCGACGCCGATGATTGGATCCGGGCGCGGAGTGATTCGAACCACGGCCGACGTCACTTTTGGGGGTGGGCTGAACGCACCCGAGGGCACCTGCCTGAGTATCTCCGCGGTCGCGACCGCCTGAACATTCACCGACAACGCTCCGAAGGTGCGTGAGCCCGGCTGAGCCACGATTCGTTCCGCCACTTCGAGCTGGACGAGAAACACCATGTGCCGCGGATACGGCGCACGCAGTACGTGGAAGATGATTGGTGTCGTTATGTAGTACGGAACGTTGCCGGCAACGACGAACGGTCCGTCGGCGAGCTCTGCGAGATTTGTTTCCAATACGTCGCCTTCGACAATCGTCACGCGAGGATTCTGGGAATAGCGTTCTCTAAGCTGCTCGCTCAGAGCGCGGTCGATTTCGACTGCGACCAACCGATTCTTGCGAGCGGCAAGGATATCGGTGAGTGACCCCCTACCCGGACCAATCTCGATGACAGTTTCTCCGGGCGCCGGCGCAAGCGCGTTGGCGATTTCGCCGAGGATGCGCTCATCCCGAAGAAAATGCTGGCCGAATTTCCTGAGTACCGGTGGATTTCCGCGCCGGACGCGCATGTTCAACTCTGCAGTACAAGAAGCGTCAGGTCATCAGGACTTGGAACGTCACCGCTGTGCGATTCGAGCAGCTTGAAAACCAGATCGACTATCTCCGCAGGAGTCCGCGAACGATTGCGTGTAATTACATCGAGGACGCGCGCTTCTCCGAGCCGGTCGCCCGCGGCGTTTCTCGAATCGACAATCCCGTCGGTGAAGAGCACCAGCGAATCGCCTCCCTTCTGCCAGGGAATCGATCCTGCCGCCGGCGAATCATCGGTGAGTCCCATCGGCGGGGTGTCTGCCTGAAGCCGCGTCGTTGCGCCAGCAGCATCGATTAGAAAGGCGTGCGGGTGTCCGTTGTTGGCGTACCGCAGCTTTCCAGCGGTGTGATCGATGACTCCGAAGAAAACCGAGATGTACATTTCGGTAGACGAGAGCTCTTCACGCAAGCTCCCATATAGAGTGGTCAACATGTCGCCGGGGTCTTTCGCCGCCTGAGCGTGAATCGCAGCAGCACTCATTGCGAGCGCCATGATAAGAGCCGCGCGATAACCGTGACCCGACACATCGCCGATCATAACACCCGTTTTATTTCGGGGCATCCTGAAAAGATGGTAGAAATCTCCGCCGACGCTTTCGGCAGGAACGACCTTCGCTGCGACCTCCGCTTCAGGCGATACGATAGTTGTCTTGGGCAGGAGCTTCATCTGCAGGTCGTGCGCGAGATACATCTCCTGGAGAAGTCGCTGCTGCTCGAGTGACGACTTGACGAGCCGCGCGTTCTGAATTGCAGTGCCGATCTGCGTCGCGATTGCTGCGACCAGCTTTTGATCGCCTGCGCTGTAGGGCTGACGTGAGCGGCGATCGGACAGGTTCACTACGCCAAGCGGCTCACCGCCACCCGGAGTGGTCCACATGATCGGAACGGACAACATTTCTCCGCGCCGGTACGGCCGTTCTGCTTCGCACTCCATTTTGCCGGCTTCGACGGTCAACGGATGCTGGGTCCTGAACACTCGCGCAGAGACACAAGCCGGATCATCGACGCGAATTGGCGGCGCATTCCGCGCATCGGTGCCTATTGCCGCGACCACATTCAACATGTCGGTCGCCGCCTCGTGGACGAGGATCGAAGCGTGCCGCGCTCCTACTATCTCGGAAATTTCTGTCAGGATCGTTGTCGCAGCTTCTTCCAGCGTCACAGTGCGGCCGAGGATCTCTCCGATCGTATAGAGGAGATTGATTTCTTCGTAGCGCTCGGCGAGCTCGAGCGCGGCGTGCTCGACCTCCTGTGCACCACGAAGAACCTGGGCGACGAACGGCAGCAGCATGCGCAGATGTTTCTCGCCGGGAGAATTGTCGTCGCCTGGATCGATAGCGAGCCATGTGCGATTGACACCCGGAACGGCAGCTACCAGCATCGATCCGCCATTTGATAACATCGGGACGCGCGCGTTTGCATCGGGCAGCGTCTCGGGCATCGCGAGACGAAGGTTGGAGCGGGCGATGGCGTTCAGGTGCCCTGCGCCGTCGGCCGTCCAGACGGCGGCTTCACACCGCGTGGATTCGCGGAATGCGATCAGGACCGCTTCCAGCTCTTTCATTCGCGGTTCAGCGTCAGCCTTACGACATTTCCATCCGATTGAAATCGCTCGACGCGGTCCATCAGCCGCTGCATCAGAAAAAGGCCGCGGCCGTCCTCCTGCATGAGGTTTTCGGGACTGGTGGGATCAGGGCGATCAGCGCCGAGGTCAAATCCGGGACCTTCGTCAGTGACGTCAAAGACGACGGCGGCATCGCTCACGGTGGCCTTGATACGGACATGCTTGTGAGCCGCATCGCCGTTTCCGCGCAGGATCGCGTTCGACAACGCCTCGGCAAGCGCTACCCGAACGTTGAGCGAGCATTTTCTGGGTGGTATTGAAAGCTCGCGACACTTTCGGGTCGCGAGCTCAATTACTCCTTCGATGTACTTGACGTCACTCGGAATCTCGACGTCCATCGCGACCTCGGAGTCGCTCATCAGAAGCTCTCTAGAGCGCGCTCCCGCGTTTCGGAGATCTGAAAGAGCGTGTCGAGCTTGGTGAGCTCGAACAGCGTCTGGAGGTCATCGTTCAGGTTGGCCAGCCGCAGTTCCCCGCCCTGCTCGCGGATTTTCTTCGACAGCGACACGAGAACGCCGAGTCCTGAGCTGTCGATGTATCCGGTCTGGCTGAAATCGATGAGAAACTTCTTTTCGCCCTTCTCGAGCTCGTCGAGCACTTTCTGCTTGAGCTCCTGGCGATTACCGACAATCAACTGTCCTTCGACGTCCACAACGACTACCTCCCCCTGCTTGCTGATCGAGAAACTCATGCTTGTCTCCGAGTGTGTTTCATGGCCACTTCTGCCGACTGAAGCGCGGTGATCGCGGCGACGTTAATAATGTCCTCCGGCACTGCTCCGCGCGAGAGATCGGCAACCGGTTTTGCGAGCCCTTGCAGCACCGGTCCGATTGCGCTCGCGCCGCCCAGACGCTGCACCAGCTTGTAGGCGATGTTACCCGCATCGAGCGAAGGAAACACGAGAATGTTCGCATCTCCCTTCACGGCACTTCCCGGAAACTTCCGGTTTGCGACCGCTGGTACCAGCGCGGCGTCACCTTGCAATTCTCCGTCCACTGCGAGTGATGGCTCGCGAGAGCGGATGAGAGCGAGGGCCGATCGCATCAAGTCAACCGACGGCCCGGCACCACTTCCAGCAGTGCTGAACGAGAGGAGAGCTACGCGCGGCACGTCTCCGACAATCCGGATCCTGTCATTTGCAGCGGCGATGGCGATGTCCGCCAGTTGTTCTGCCGTGGGATAGGGAACGACGGCGCAGTCGGTGAAGGTCAGAACTTCACTCGCCGCTTCCCATGGTCTCGACGCAATCATGTAGAACGCGCTCGAGACCGTCTTTAGGCCAGGCATTACGCCAATGTTTCGGAGCGCCGCTCGCAGGACGTCGGCAGTTGTAGAGACACAGCCGGCGACGCATCCGTCAACTTTTCCCTCTGCGACCATGCGATCCGCGAAGTCGAGTGGCGACAAACCGTCTGAAATAACTGTGGCGGCGCCCGTCGCCATCGCTGCAGCGTGCATACCGGGCAGCGCAGGATCAAGAACGAGAATCGGCCGGACAATGCCCAATTCCGCGAGACGAGCTACCGCCTGAAGAACGCGAGGATCGAGCGACTCGGGGAAGACTATCGACCGATCGAGTGCACTGGCCCTTTCGCGAATGTCCTCGAGAAACGGGTTCATTCCTCCGGCTGGCCGTTAACGAACTTTGCCTTGAGCGCCTCTGCGACGGCCGGGTGGACGAGTCCCTCAAGGGAGCCACCATACTGGGCGATCTCACGGACGATGCTCGAGCTGATGTAGGTCGTCTCCACGGACGGAACCATGAACACCGTCTCCAGTCCGGGCGACAAATTTCGGTTCATCAACGCCATCTGGAACTCATACTCGAAATCGCTCACTGCGCGGAGACCGCGGATGATGAGCGAGGCGCCGACTTCGCGGGCAAAATTGACGAGGAGCCCCTGAAACTGCCTTACCTCGACACACCGGTCATTTCCGGCCGCAAGGCGTATCAGATCGACCCTTTCATCGGGCGTAAACAGCGGCTTCTTGGCGCTGTTCCGGGCGACGGCAACGACCAGCTTGTCCACGAATTCACAGCTGCGATGAATGAGATCCTCATGACCGCGCGTGATCGGATCGAAGCTTCCGGCATAGACCGCGATAGTGCCCACGCTAGTCCTCGGTGCGATAGAAAGTGATGGCGCTGTCCCCGTACCGCCGCGTGTCGGAAGCGCCCGGTAATTTTTCTCTTGAACGATGCTCGATACTTAGTATCGATGCGAATGGACGTTCGAGCCAGATCTTCGCCAGCCGCTCGGCGTAGCCGCCTTCGTAAGGCGGGTCGGCAAACGCGAGGTCGAATGCCTGCTCCTCGAGTCGTTCGACAAAAAGAATTGCATCCTTTCGCACGATGCTCGCGTCGTCGTTGGCACCCAGCGTTTCGATATTGGCCGCGATGACGCGAATCGATCGCGGATTTTTCTCGACCAGATCGGCCGAAGCTGCACCCCTCGACAGTGCTTCGAGGCCGAGCGCACCCGAGCCGGCAAACAAATCGACAACGCGTGCTCCGGGAATGTCAGGATGGAGTATGCTCATCCACGCTTCTCGAACGCGATCAAGTGTCGGCCGCACACCGTCGCCCGCTGGCGCTTCAATTCTTCGACCGCGCCACTTGCCCGCCACAATTCGCATCCGTGGTCACGGACTCGGAACGATGTCGGCGATCTTTGCCTGAAGGCGGCTTTCTCCACGGTATTCGTCGCGCTCAAGGCGAAACGCAATATCGACTTTTTTCGCGATATCGAACTCGGCGATTCTCTCCGCAAGTCCCCACCCGATCGCTTCGAGCTCACCGGCTCCGGTACTCAGCCGGAGTTTCAATCCATCCTGCCCAACGAGTCGAGGCGGAGCCGCCAGGGTCACACCGCGAGCGACAAGGACTGGCGTTGGATTTCCAATTCCGAACGGTTCGAAATGGCGCAACATCTTTTCCAGCTCATCATTCGCTCCGACAATCGCGATCTCCATATCGATCCTGATCTCCGGAAGAAGGTCATCCTTCGTCAGCCGGGTTGCAGCGACCGCATTGAATCTCTCCGCGAATTCGGAAACTCGATCGCGCGAAATCGTAACCCCGGCAGCCGCGCGATGACCTCCAAAACGAATAAGGAGGTCGCGCGTCTCAGTCAGTGCGCCATGCAGGTCCATCACCGAGTTGCTTCTGCCTGAGCCTTTGCCCGTTTCGCCGTCCAAAGCGATCAGGATCGTCGGACGTCCAAACTCTTCAACGATTCTGGACGCGACAATGCCAATGACGCCCGGGTGCCATCCGTCCTTTGCCAGAACAATTCCGAAGGTGGAGTCGAGGTGGAGGGCGTTCACCATTTCGCGCGCTTCTTCGAGCGTCTTCCGATCGAGCTCCTGCCGCTTGGCGTTGAGCTCCTCGAGCTCCCGTGCGATAGTGTTGGCTTCGTGAACGTCGTCTGTCATCAGGAGCTGCACCCCGCGAATGGCGTGACCAATGCGTCCAACCGCATTTAGTCGCGGAGCGAGAATAAATCCAACCCGGCCCGTGGTCAGCACTTTGTTGTCGAGGCCCGCAGCCCGGATCATCGCACGGAGTCCAACGTTTTCGGACTCCGCAAGCATACGCAGGCCGTATCGCACCATCACACGATTCTCGCCATTGAGGCGAGCGACGTCGGCGACAGTTGCCAGTGCGACGAGGTCGAGCATTCGCCAGATGAACGCGTCGTTCTTCCCGAGTCTCCTTGCCAATGCGAGGGCGAGCTTGAATGCAACGCCAACCGCAGCGAGATGCTTGTCGGGATATTCGCAGCCGCTCTGGTTTGGATTGAGGACGGCAAGGCAATCAGGAAGTGCCGGTCCTGGTAAGTGATGGTCGCTCACGATTACGTCGATTCCCGCGCGGCACAGTGCAGCGACGGGCTCAACTGCGCTCGTTCCGCAGTCACAAGTGAGAACGACGTGCGCTCCAGCGTCGATCGCAGCGTTGACGCCAGCCGCGCTCAAGTCGTATCCGTCTTCGATGCGCCGGGGAATGAATGGAACGGCCTTTGCGCCGAATTGCCTGAGAACTTTCGTCATGATCGTCGTCGAACAAATGCCGTCGACGTCGTAATCGCCGTGAATCAGGACCGTCTCCCCATCCGTAGCGGCCCTGGCGAGACGCTCGACGGCCTTATCGGCACCCTTCAACAGCATGGCATCGTGAAGCTGGTCCAGACGAGGCCGAAGGAATTTCTTTGCGGATTCGTCATCCCCAAATCCGCGCATGACGAGGAGTCTTGCAACAGGCTCCCGAACGTTCAACTTCGAGCCTAGCGCGGCAACGACAGCCGGGTCAGGGCGTTCTGGAAGAATCCATCTCGCCGCGCTCCGAAATCGCGGTCGGCCGCTGGTTGGTGCCGCTACGCCGCTCACGTTCGCAACCTAGGCTGCGTCCGCGAACGACTCAAGCCGTTCCCGCCGCACGATAAAGCAATACACCGCACGCTTCGCAAACGTCGATCGGACCATTGACCGCCATCTGGTTGCGGCGTTGCATCGGAATTGCCGTGTCGCAATTGCCACAGGACTCGCCACGCAATGGATAGAGAGCGTGAGTGCGGCGTGTTCGTATCCGGTCGTACTTGCCGAGCAGAGATCGAGGGACGCCGCTTGTCTTTCCGTTTCTGTCAGTTTTGGCAGACGTAAGCGCTTCTTCCATCTCTGACCGCTCCTTCGCTATCTCGTCGCGGGCCGTCGCCTGTTCCTCTTCGATTTCTGCGAGACTGGTTTCATGAGTGGCGACACTGGTTCGCAGCTCGGCCAGTCTCCGCGCCACGGCGGTGAGCTCGCTCTCATCTTCGGCGATGATGCGCCTTGCCGATTCGACCTGGGCCATCGCGGCGGTCGCTTCCTTGAGTCTCTTTACTGCGTCGAATTGCGCGAGGTTCTTCTCCTGCATCTGCTTGTGCTGCGCAATTTTTCCCTGGAGTTCGCGTTGCCGCTTCTCTTCCCCATCTACGGCCGCTTTGGCGCGAGCAAGTGCGCCGGCGGCGCCTTCGCGCTTCTTGTCGAGTGCTGCGAGCTTCGGATCGAGTGCTCGCATCCTGCTTTCCAGCTCGGTGATTCTGGTGTCATCTTCCTGAAGCGCCAGCAATGCTTCGACTTCACTTTGCATGTTCTACTCTCCTGTCATCGTGATCTTCCCCGGCGGAATGCCTTGAAAGAGCCCTTTCCCGAGGCCCGCATCTGCAACACAAGCTTTTGCTTCTCATCTTCGAGCTCGTCCTTCTCCTTTGCGCTCGCCAGCGGAACGAGCCTGTCGAGCTCGGCGAGTCGTTCTTCCATGTCGCGCACGTGCAGGCGCGTGATCGAGTCGTCGATGGTGCGTTCGGCGTCGACGATCGCCCCGTCGCCCTGAAGAAGCTCCTCGGCGACTGCGATTGCGCTCTCATCGAGCTTCGCAGCAAGCTCTTCGATAGTCGCGGTCTCTCCTTTTTCCAACAGGGCAGCAAAAATCGAGCGGAGGCGTGGGTTACGGAACGAATCCGGACCGACCCGCTCTGCGATTGCTTCCACCCGCGATCGATCGGCCAGCATGGCCCTGACCAACTCTCGCTCGGCTGAAGTGCCACCGTCCGGCGCCGGCTCGCGTCGATCCGGTGACGCACGCCGAACGGTCGAGGCCGGCGATGGATGCTCGCGCTGGACAATGCGCGGTGTCGTGGCGAGACCCTGCCGCGCGCCGAGCTCGCGCAGGAGAATGTCGCGAGCGACACCGGTGACTTCACTCGCGCGACCGATGTAAAGGTCGCGCATTATCTCATCCGAAGTCGCACGGATCGTCGGCAACAGCCTGTCGAGGGCGCGCCGTTTTTTCTGGAGCTCACCAAACCAGCCGGCGCGATCGAGTATCTGAATCTTCCGGTCGAAGATGTCGATCGCGCTCGTCAGCTGCGCCTCCATTGCCTCCGCGCCGTGCGCGCGAACGAACGTGTCCGGATCCTCTCCCGGCGGGAGCGTAACGACTCGGACGGAGAATCCCTGACTCAGCAACTCGTCGCCTGCGCGGAACGTGGCCTTCAGTCCGGCGCCATCGCTGTCATAGAGCAGGTAGACGTTGCGACTGTATTTCTTGAGAAGACCCGCCTGCGCCTCGGTCATCGCAGTGCCCATCGGCGCAACGACCTCTTCGATTCCCGACGAAATGAGCCGCATCGCGTCGAAGTATCCCTCTACCACCAACGCCCTATCGTTGCGGCGGATCTGATTTCGAGAGCGACTCAATCCGTACAGGATTTTCCCCTTGCCGAAAATCGGGGATTCAGCGGAGTTGAGATACTTCGGCTCGCCGGGGCCAAGAATTCTTCCGCCGAATCCAACGTTGCGTCCCATCTGGTCGAGAATGGGGAACATCAAACGGCCGCGAAAACGCGGGCGCGGCTCGCTGTCCTGATCCTGCTTCGACAGCAGACCACCTTCGAGCAACCGCGCATCATCGAAGCCGAGAGAATTCATGTATCCGCGCATGAGGCCAATCTCGCGCGGTGCAAAGCCGAGCCCGAAATCTTCCGCAATCGCGCGGGTGATGTCGCGCTCGGCGAGATACTCACGCGCCTGCGCGGCCACCGGCTCGTCCCACAACGTTTTTTGAAAGTACGCAGCGGCGGTCGCCTGGAGCTCCCACATCGGCTCGCGCGGATCCGGACCCTCACGCCGCACCCGCGTTTCTGGAACGTCTATGCCGGCTTTCTCGCCGACCATGCGGACTGCTTCAGGCCATTCGACCCCAAGCCGCTTCGTCAGGAACTTGAAGACATCTCCGCTTTCGCCGCAGACAAAGCAGTGGTAGAGACGTTTTGCGGGAACGACGGAGAAATTCCGACGCGTGCCCTGATGAAACGGACATGGCCCGCGAAAATCGCTACCGGTTTTTTTGAGAGGCACGTATTCGCCGATGATCGCAACTATGTCCGCTGCCTCGCGAACCTGTTCGATCACCTCGTCCGCGATCACGCGAGCTCCGCCACTGTCACACCTGCTCCGCCTTCATTCCATGCGCCGAGTCTGAAATTCGAAACTCTGCTTTCCTTTCGAAGCATTTCAGCGACTCGTTCGCGGAGCGCGCCAGTACCCTTGCCGTGAATGATGCGGAGCGTTTTCAGATCCGCCCTGACTGCCGAATCGACGGCCTGCATAAGCAGGTCCTCGATCTCGACCGCTCTGAATCCCCGGATATCGATCTCGCTCTTCACATCGACGTCAGGCGTGTCACCGCGAACGTTGATCTGAACGCGGCCTCCGTCGGCGGGGGCGTCGACTCGAGAAAGGCCTTTCAGCGATACGGTCATCTTCACCGAGCCGGTCGCGATGATCGCGTCGCCTCCACGGAACTCCACAACCTTCGCGCGCCTCCCCTCCAGCGCCGGAACAGAGACGAAGTCTCCTTCGCGAATCTCGCCGGGAAGGGGCGCACCGTTGCTCGGTCTTTCGATTTGCTTTTCGTCAAGCGCCTCCATGGCCTGTCCTGCTTCGGAAGCCAGTCGCTCCATTCGACGGCGTGCCTCGCGAGCAGTTTCGTCCGCAGCCGTGGCTGCAGAATCTCTAAGCTCTCGAATTGTTCGATCGACCTCGGACCGCGCATCGAGCAGAACCCGCCGCGCCTCGCGTCGAGCGTCGCGCTCCGCGGTCCGCTCTTTTTCGCGCACAGTCGCCTCTCGCTCCGCAACGCGCAAGGCACGCGCACGGACATCTTCGCCGATCGCCGCGTTTTCCTTTTCACTCTCGCCGAGTTCCTGCTCGCGCGATTCGAGTTCGGCGAGAAGGGCGTTGACGTCCCGCTCGCCCTTCGGAAGTCGCGCCTCGGCACGAGCGAGAACTGCCTCGGGTAACGCAAGACGACGCGCGATGCTCAATCCGTACGATCTGCCTGGAATTCCCTTGATGAGCCGGTAAGTCGGAGCGAGCGCAACTGGATCGAACTGGAGCGACGCGTTCACCACGCCATCTACTTCGCTCGCCAGCTCTTTCAACGCGCCGAGGTGAGTCGTCGCAACCGACAGGCTTCCGCGATGCGTGAGTGCTTCCAGAATCGCTCCGCCGAGTGCAGCGCCTTCGACAGGATCGGTACCTGAGCCGAGTTCGTCAATTAGAACCAGTGAAGCACGAGTCGCGGACTTGAGAACTTCCGACAGATTTTTTAGATGTGTGCTGAAGGTGGAAAGACTCGAGCTGATCGATTGTTCGTCACCCACGTCAGCGTAGATGTCGTCGAAGATCGCGAGTCGTGACTCATCTCCCACTGGAACCGGCACGCCGGACTGCGCCATCGCCGCGAACAATCCGAGCGATTTGAGGAGTACCGTCTTGCCGCCGGTGTTTGGTCCCGAGATGAGAAGCGTGCGCTCGTTGGGTTCGAGCGTGAGGTCGAACGGTATGACCGCGATGCCCTGTTCGACAAGCAACGGATGGCGGCCGTCGATAATCGTGAAGCCGTCGCCCGGACCGTTGAACTCGATCGTGCCGCAGCGAAGCCTCTCGCCGAATCTGGCGCGAGCGTAAAGCGAGTCCAGAAGGATGAGCGACTCGAGTGCATCCGCCATTTCCGCGCGCCTCGGACGTACCTGTTCGGACAGCTCGGCGAGGATGCGATCGATTTCCCGCAGTTCCTCACTCTGAAGCTCGCGAATTCGATTCCCTTCTTCGACCGCTGCCGGCGGCTCGACGAAGAGCGTTCCACCCGTGCTCGACGTGTCGTGAACGATACCGCCCACAGCCACGCGAGCTTCGCGGCGCACCGGGATTACATAACGTCCGTTGCGAACGGTGACGGACATGTCGGAAACCTGGTGATGCGATTCCAGTCTCGACGCAATTCGCTCGAGAAGCTTTACGAGTTCACCTTGTGCTCCCCTTAGCTCACGGCGGATACGCCTGAGTGCCGGCGACGCCTCATCGCGGATATTTGCATCGTCGTCGATCGCGGAGTCGATCGCCTTCTCTTCCACACGCGCGATAACGAGCCCATCGATTTCGGATCGAAACATCGCGACCGCCATCGGCGAGATCTTCTCATGGCGAAAACTCTCGGCCGTGAGTCGCGAGCTTCGGAGCAGGTTTCGAACGCCAAGCAGGTGACCGGCATCAAGACCGGCACCTTCAACCCGCAGTCGAGAGAGTGACTGCCGAACATCTGGAACCGCCTGAGGATGCCAGCGCAATTCACTGTCCGCAAGCGATCGCATTGCGGTGACACGCGCGTGCTCTCGCACCACCCATCCGCGATCCGCGCGCGGTGTGAGCTCCCGGACGCGCTCCGCGCCCAACGCTGAACCAGCGTGACCAGCGACGACATCAAGAGCAGTCGCGAACTCGATGACGGAAAGCGCGTGGCTATTCATAACTAAAAAACCCGAACTCGCGAATGTCGTCGCCAGTTCGGGCCTCATACTGCTCGTGCCTCGTTCTCACCCCTGCTTGCCCAGCTCCTCTCGAGCAATCGCGTTGATCGTTCCGCCCTCAGCACGTCCCTTGAACTGCGGCAGAACCTTTCCCATTACAGCGCCGATTTGGGTGGCGCCGCCGGCGATTGCTGCTATGACCGCCGCTCTGAGCTCGTCGTCGCTGACGGCCGGAGGAAGGTAAGTCTCGAGCGCAGATGCTTCGGAGCGCTCCTTGTCTGCAAGATCAATGCGGCCGGCCTTGTCGTACATCTCGACAGACTCACGGCGCTTCTTGATTGCCTTTCGCAGGACGTCCACCACTTCCACATCAACGGGATCGCGCTGTAGCTCGATTCGCCGATTCTTGACCTCGGAAATAACCGTACCGAGGAGGAGAGTGGCAGACTTGTCCTGCGCTTTTCGCGAGGCGTTCAGGTCACCCTGCAACCGCGCGAGAAGCTCTGACACTTTAGACGCGTCTGGTCCGACGGTTCTTGCGCATCGCCGTATTCAGCTTGCGCTTGCGGCGCTCGCTCGGCTTCTCGTAATGACGGTGCTTGCGAAGATCGGAAAGGATGCCCGCTTTCTCGCACTTCTTCTTGAAACGCTTAAGCGCGCGCTCAAAGTTCTCGTCGTCATGGATTATGACTTCCGACAAATTCTACTTCCCCCCTTCGTGGCGATTTTGTCGCCCGCTAAAGACAGAATCGCAAGTTACCTCGTCGGTACCCGGAAAACAACTGAGCCCGGCTCGGAAAAGGCCGACTCGGAACCGACCATTCCGGAGCCGAGAAGTGAACCTCGAATCCGGCGCACTCTGGCAGTTATCCAGGCGGCCAATGCATCTGCCTTCCCCCGATGACATGCAGGTGCAGATGATCCACCGTCTGCCCGCCTTCCTTTCGTGTATTGATCACCGTTCTGTATCCGGACTCAGCGACTCCCTGCTGCTTCGCGACGCTCGCCGCGAACGCCATCAAATGTCCGAGGTTGGCATCGTCAGTCGCCACTGCGAGCGAGTCAACGTGCTTCTTCGGGATGACCAGAACGTGAATCGGCGCTGCAGGATTGATGTCCCGGAACGCCAGCGCATACTCAGTCTCGCCGACAATCGTCGCAGGTATTGTTCGCTCAACAATTCGACAGAACAAACAGGCATCAGGCATTTATTTCTCCATTGCATGTCGATTCGACAAGTGCGAGCTGCGCGCGAATAACTGCCAACGCTGTTATTCCCGCGGTCTCGAATCGAAGCATCGAACCAGCCAGCGAGACGGGACTAAATCCTGCCTCGATCATTTCTTCACGTTCTTTCTTGTCGAATCCGCCTTCCGGCCCCACCGCGATGACTACCGGCTCCGCCACAACCGTCCCCAAAATTGGCGATTCCGCCGCTGCATCGAGCAAGAGCCGAACACCCTCTGGCGTTGCAGCGATGGCGCGCGAGACAGGGGCTGATGGATGGATATCGGGAAGCCAGCCACCACCCGATTGAGTCAGGGCCGAGATCATCCTTGCACGCACGCGTGAGTTGAATGCAGGGCCATCCCCTGCCGGACCTACACTCCTCGACCGTCGCCACATCACGGGACGCCAGCTCGTAGCGCAGAGCTCAGTGCACTTTTCGGCGAGCAGGAGCATGCGATCGCGGTCGGCAACCGGAACGAGCATGTGCACCTGCGGAAGTGCCGCGATTTCCCACGTTTCGATGACGTCCACGGTCAGCGACTTCTTCGCCACTCGGGCAAGAATCCCGAGCGCTGCGGAGCCTTGACCATTTCTCAGCGCGACCCTTTCGCCCGGCCCGATCCGCAACACACGAACGTGCTGGGCCGCATCTTCACCAAGAGTCACCGATATACCGCCAGTGAATCCGTCCGGCGAGAAAAAGGTCGCTACGGACGCGCTATCAGAACGCTCCACCACGCGTCCTCCCGATCTTCCGCGATGACTGTCCAGCCACCCTTCTCGATCTCGCCAAGCATTGCCTCGCTTTCGGTTTGCAGGATGCCGGAAAGTATGGCATGTCCGCGCTGCGCCAGCGACTGCGCGATTATCGGAAGCAGCTCAATGAGAACGGACGAAATGATATTTGCGAGCACGAGATCGACCGGTGCGAGCAGCGGCAGGATCGTTGTCGCATCGCCCTGCATTACGTGAACACGGTCGTCGACGGTGTTCGCACGCACGTTTTCTTCGGCATTGCCGATCGCATCCTCGTCGATCTCGACGGCAACAACCCGGTTCGCGCCGAGCTTCGCTGCACAGATCGAAAGGACTGCGCTCCCCGCCCCGATGTCGACAACGCTGGCCGGCATTGGCAGAAGTTTATGGAGAAGGCGCGCGACTCCACGGGTGGTCGCATGCTCGCCAGTGCCAAAGGCCATCGCCGGCTCTATCGCGACGGTAGTCGCCGGATCGAGATCCTCAGCCAGCCACGGCGGTGCGATCGTCAGCGATCCAACCTCGTGCGCGCGGACGGATGCGCGCCATTCGCTCCAGTCCGTCGGCGGCGCCAGACTGATCGCCACGCGCGCTCGCGGATCGGCGTCCATCACATCGTGAATGATTGCATCGGTGGGAGTGCCGGGAGGAAAGTGCGTGACAATGGCATCGCCGTCCTCCTGAATTCCCTGCGACCCGGCCGCGAACAGCGCGGCAATTACGCGTTGCGGATCACCACCGGGATTTACTCGAACAGCTATCCACGCGGACTCGTTTAGATCACCGTCGGAGGTCATAGCCGTCAGCGGTTAGCGGCTTAGCGGTTGGCCGCTGTGCGTCACGCGCCGAGTGATTCCTTCACCTTCGACCAGAATCCCCTGGGCCTGCGCTGCACAGGCGCGACCTGAATCTCGCCAAGCCGCTTGATGATCGACTCTTCTTCCGCCTCGAGCTCTTCGGGCGTGAAGAGCTGCAGTCGGACATGCAGATCACCGACGCCGGTCGCATTGACGCGCGGGAGACCGCGACCGCGCAGGTGAAAGACCTGACCGCTTTCGGTTCGCGGCGGGACATGCAGCGTCACGCTCGCGCTCACGGTCGGTACTTCAACGTCCGCTCCGAACACAAGCTGAGGGTACGTGCAGAGGACTTCGCAGTAGAGATCTTCGCCGTCGCGTTCGAATCGCGCGTCTTCCTCGACTTCAAAAACAACAAGGATGTCACCACGACCGCCGCCGCGAGGACCGACGTTCCCAACGCTCCGCATGGTCATGTACTGGCCCGTGGCGACGCCGGGCGGAACCTTCACGACAACACTTTCTTCCTGTCGAACGCGTCCCTCTCCTCGGCATTTTTTGCACGGCGAGCTGATGATCGTGCCTTCGCCAGCGCATGTCGGGCACGGAGTGACGCTGATGACTTGCCCAAAGAATGATTTTTGCGCACGACGAACTTCTCCCGCACCTGCGCATGTGGTGCAGCGATTCGCAGACGTGCCTGGCTCGGCACCAGTGCCTTCGCAGCGATCGCAACTCGCAAGGAGTTTGACGGCAACCGTCTTCTCAATTCCAGTCTCGACTTCGGCGAGCCTGAGCGGCATCGTGATGCGAATGTCGGACCCGGTGCGAGGACCCGGCTGACCGCGCCCGCCGCCCCCGCCACCGAACAGATCACCGAACCCGGCCATGCCGCCAAGGTCGCGCATGAAAATGTTGAGAGCCTCGGAGAGATCGACATGATGGAATCCGCCGGCACCACCGCGGAGTCCGGCTTCACCAAATCGATCGTAAGCAGCGCGCTTGTTGGGATCACGAAGCACGTCATACGCTTCGGTGATCTCCTTGAATTTTTCTTCCGCCGCACTCGAACCGTTATTGCGGTCCGGGTGATACGTCATCGCCAGCTTACGGTACGCTTTCTTTATATCGTCGTCAGAAGCGGTTTTCTGAACGCCGAGCGTGTTATAGTAGTCGGCCATCGAGGAGCTAATCCAGTAGGTCGGTAATAAGTCGAGATGTATGAGTAACGAGGGATATCACTTTGTCATAGGGCATACGCGTGGGACCTATGACGCCGATAACTCCCGTTACGCCGCCGGAACGATATTGAGCGGTGACGATGGTGAACGTCTCGAGCTTCGGGTCGAGATGTTCGTTGCCAATGCTGATGGTGATCCCAGGACTTTCACTTCGCTTGCGCAGCAGGTCGGCGAGATGCTCGTGAGTCTCGGTCAGCGCGACGAGCTTGCGCATGTTGTCGACCGTGTTGAACTCCGGCTGCTCAGCGAGAAGGGACGGCTGGCCCAGGAGGACCGTATCGTCGCCCTGCATCGCCGTGTCGAAAAGCTGCTCACCTTCCTCCACGAAAATATTGAGGAGCTCGGCTGATTCACGGGTCGGGCCAGTGTCGCGCAGACGCTCACCTACCGACTGGCGAACCTGCTGAAGCGTCAGACCCGCGATTCGCTGATTGAGAACGCGCCTGACATCTGCGATTGCGGAATCGGCGATTTCTCCTCGGGCCTCGACAAAGATCGTGCGCACCGCGCCCCCCGTGAGAGTCAGCGCAACGAGAATTCGCTCGGTCGACAGACGCACGAGGTCAACCCGCTCGAGAATACTGTTGTCAAGCCGCGGTCCGAGAGCGACTCCGAGCTCCTGCGTGATGACGCCAAGACTCTGCGCTGCCCGGCGCAGGATGGAATCGATCGCCGATCCGCCGCCAACAATCTGCGCGCTGAGGGTGTCGTGCTCGCGCAATGGTTTTGACGGCATCGGGAGAAGCGAGTCCACGTAAACACGATAGGCGACATCGGTAGGCACACGTCCGGCCGAGGTGTGCGGATGATACAGCAGTCCCTTTTCTTCGAGGTCGCTCATGGTGTTTCGAATCGTCGCCGGCGAAACCCCGAGTCCGAAACGGCGTGCGATGGCGTTCGAGCCAGCGGGCTGCGCGGTTTCCACGTAGGACTGGATAACCGCTTCAAGTACCCGCCGTTCTCGCTCGCTCAGCTCGAGAATCGGCATAAGTCCCAATGTTTGAGTGTTTTCAAAGACCTGTCAACCCGGCTGCAAGGTTATCGAGGCGCAGCCAGCCCTCGGGAGTCAATCGAATGAGGTTGTTTTCAACCGTCGCCCATCCTTCCGACTGCCAACGCTTGGCGACCGAAACGTCTTTTGCCCCGGCCAGATAGCCGTCGATGGTTCGCAGTCCAAGATAGACTTTTTCGGCGCGCCGATTTTCTTCGGTTAGAAGTTCGGCCCCTTCAACTACACTGTTGCCGCTCAAAAGTCTCGACTGCCATTCAGCGTACGGGCCGACATTCCAGCGGCGCGATTCGCCGTCAAAAGAGTGAGCTGAAGGTCCCGCCCCGATGTAGCTCACTCTCTGCCAATAGGCAGAATTGTGGCGTGAGCGCTTTCCCTCGCGCCCGAAGTTGGACACTTCATAGTGAGTCAGTCCCGCGGATTCCACGGCCGAGTGGGCGAATAGAAACTGCTCGGAATATCTGTCTTCATCGGCAGGCATCACCTTTCCGGACGAATGCCATCGGCCAAGCGGCGTGCCTTTTTCGATCGTGAGCCCGTAGAGCGAAATATGGTCGGGCTCCATTTCGAGGATTCTGTTGACATCGTCAGACCAGGACCGGTTAAGGGTTTCAGGAAGAGCGAAAATCAGGTCGACAGAAAGGTTGGTGATCCCTCCGCCCCGAGCTGTTTCGATCGCTCGCCGGCTGTCGGTGGACGAATGGGTTCGATGCATCCAGGAGAGAGCGTTGTCGTCGAAAGTCTGGACGCCGAGTGAGAGACGATTGACTCCGGCTCGCCGCCAGGCGACGACGTTGCCGATAGTGACGTCCTCGGGATTTGTCTCGAGAGTGACCTCGGCATCAGAGGCAATTTCGAAATTTTGAGCGACCGTCTCCAGCATGGATGACACGCCTTCGGCGCCAAGCTTGGACGGCGTACCTCCGCCGAAGTAGACCGTCATGAGCGGCAATTGCGGTCGATCGAGGAGACCCCGCAGCTCGATCCCGAGTGAATCGACATACTCGCCGACCGGCACTTCGCGGCGAACGGCGATAGCGAAATCGCAATACGAGCAGCGACGCGAACAGAACGGAACGTGAATGTAAAGATGACGGGCGTTCATGCCCTCAATATAGAAGTTGAATGCGAGCGCTCAGCGCCGGCGAACTTCCCCAGTAATGAGGCTCTCAACCATTCCCTGAATTTCGAGCGACGTGACGGACGTGAGGCAGTCGCGTGACGCCAGGCGGGTTCGGCCAGACAGCGCATCGATGGTAAGGGGGCCGCTGCCCAGAGCGCTCCATACCATGCCGTCAGCGTCTGACAGTTGGTATGGCACAAAAGGCGAGGGCGAAGCGCCGACGAGTGCCAACGCATCTTCAACTGTTGCGATAACCGTCGCTCCGTCGCGGATGAGCTGGTTTGTTCCTTCGCTTTGAGCGGAGTCTATCGGACCCGGCACAGCAGCGACAGTTCGTCCGAGCTCCAAAGCCTGCGAAGCAGTATTGAGGGCGCCGCTCTTGTGACCGGCTTCGACCACGATGGTGACGGGCGACAAGGCCGCGATGATCCTGTTGCGACGCGGGAACGCTCCCTTGTGAGCTTTGAGGCCCGGACCATTTTCCGACGCGACCAATCCCGTTTCCCCAATGACCCTGTGAAGCTCGCAGTGACCGACAGGATACGGGACGTCTATACCGGTTCCAAGGATGGCGACGGTCGCTACGCCGTTCTCGATGCATGCACGATGCGCAACTGCGTCGATGCCACGGGCCATTCCGCTGACAACGGAGACTCCGGCCTTCGCAAACGCCGCCGAAATCGCGCGCGCCGTTTTGATGCCGTACGGCGTCGGCTCGCGAGTTCCAACGATGCTGACAAGCCGGTTGCGAAGCACAGATGGCTGGCCGATCAAGAACAGCGGATCCGGAGGAGTCGATAGATCCTCGAGGCACTCGGGATAAAGACGCGAACCGCGCGATGCTACGAGCATAACGAATCAGCGCGCCTCAAGCATGACTTGAAGTACCAAGCCCTAAGGCAATGGCACCACGGTTTTTGCGACTTCAGCCACGACATCTTGCTTCATTCGCAGGATTTCCGTCCACCACGAAGCAAGAAGCCCATCCAGACCGGTGCGACCGGCGGCGCTGATGGCAAAAAGAGCGAACGCTTCGGGCGCTTCGATAGGTGGAATGTAGTCTTCACCAAAGAGATCCATCTTCGTAAAGACAACGCAGTGAGGCCGGGCGGCGAGCTCTTCGGAGTGGGCCGCCACCTCGTGACGCAGCTGGTCGTACTCCGCCTGCCAGTCCATCGCGTCGATTGGAATCAGGAAGGCAAGTAGACGAGTGCGCTCGATATGCCGGAGAAATTGAAGACCGAGTCCTTTGCCTTCGTGCGCGCCCTCGATGATGCCCGGAATGTCGGCAACCACGAACGTGCGATGGTCGCTCATCTGGACGACACCGAGGTTCGGGACGAGTGTGGTGAACGGATAGTCGGCGATCTTGGGGCGAGCGGCCGATATCACTGAAAGCAGAGTTGACTTGCCCGCGTTTGGCTGGCCCACCAGCCCGACATCAGCGATGAGCTTCAGCTCGAGCTCGAGCGTCATGAGCCGACCTTCCTCGCCTGGTTGCCACTCGCGCGGGGACTGGTGAGTAGCGGTCGCGAAGAAACTGTTTCCCTTCCCGCCCCGGCCGCCCTTGGCAATGACGTAATCCTGACCATCCTCCAGCACTTCAGCGAGGATTTCCCCCGTATCGCCATTGCGGACGATGGTTCCTGGAGGCACCGGAAGGATCACATCAGCACCCGAGTGACCCGACTTGTTCGATCCCATTCCGTGCTCGCCGCGCTCCGCCACCCAACGGTCGCGGTACGTGTAGTCGAGAAGGGTCGCGAGATTTCCGTCGCCCCTTATGATGATATCTCCGCCGCGGCCCCCATCTCCTCCATCTGGGCCACCCATCGGGACGCGATGCTCTCGCCTGAACGAGGTACACCCCGAGCCGCCGGTTCCAGCTTCGACTCTGACGATTACGCGATCGACGAACATTCAGGCACCTGTTTCCCTTTGACTTTGCGGCATCGCCGAGCTGGCCGGCGGATGCCTCTTTGATACGACGTGGTTCAACAACGACCGGCATTTCGCCAGGGCCGCTTCACCTACAATGGTACCCAGCGCGTCGAGCACCGCCGATAGCGTCTCGAGCGGAACTCCGCTGTTCAGCGCCCCGTGCAAGTGCGAATGAAGCTGACGCTGCTGCCCCGTCGCCGCGCAAGCCGACACGATACAGAGCTCGCGCAGTTTCAAGTCCAACTGGGGCCTCGAAAGCACTTTCCCATAACCGTCCGTGACCATCCACGAATCCAGAGCCGGATGAAGCCGGCGGATGTTCTCGCGCAGCAAATAGTACGACTCCCCATAGACAATCTCGCATGTACGCTCTCCCTGCTTTTCCCAATGCTCACTGTTCTTCAACTCTGCCGGACGATCTACGGCAGGTGCTTCTGTTCCCGATATCGCCCGCCACGATCGCGCAGCGTTGAGCGTTCTCGGAAAGCCGGCAAACAGATAGGACTGGAGAATCACCTCGTCCACTTCGTCCGGCTTTACTTGACCCACAGCGTCTTCCATCACCTTACGTGTCAGTACCTCGTCCGCACCCGCGATGGCGGCCGCGATCCTGACGAGATGACGCACCGAACTATCCAGTGGCGGCAATTTCTCTTTCATGATGGTTTCGGCGGCATCGAAATGCCGCCGGGGGAATCAGATTGCCGCGCTGACGACTGCCGACCGAGGAGCTCCGGCACGAACAGTGGTCTCACCAACGACATCGCCGCGCGAATTCCTGATGGGACGCTGTAGAATTTCCGCGAGGCGCGGTGGAAGAGAATGTGGAAGCGCGTCGAGCTCCTGAAGAATTCGGATCATTGCGGGATACTGAGCACGTGCACTTCCGTCCTCGACCTTCAGCGCTATCCCGATGGACGAATCAAGGATCACGGCGCAGTGAACGCCCTCAGCCCCGACCTTCGTCAATACGCGGCCCTCCGTCTCCTCCATGACTACACAATCGAAGCGATCGGTTCCAGCGACGAGGAAGGGATGTTTCGTCATCGCGGTCACGATTCTGGCCGGGATGTCTTCGCCGCGGCTGGCAGCAGATCCAAGGCGGGCGAAAGCCGTTGCCATTCGATCGAGGGGCAAGCCAAAGACGGCGGCGCCACAACCGTCGACGCCAACGTCTATTTCCGAAGGACGAACCCCCGTCCAAAGTGCGACCTGATTCAGCATCGCCTGCTGGACCGGATGATCTATGCGCTCGTAACCCTTGATAGGCCAGCCATTTTTCTGGGCCAACGCGAGCATCGCGGTATGCTTGCCCGAGCAATTGTTGTGGGTTCGCTTGATTCGAACGCCCGATTCACGAGCGATCTTCGCTCCACGCGGCGACAGTGGCTCCTGAGGACCGCAGGCCAGATCGCCTTCTTCAAGTCCAAGTGACCGAAGCATGGACTCGACAATTGCGACGTGCTCCGGCTCACCACCATGGGATGCGCATGCAACGGCCAACTCGGCGTCTCCCCAGCCGTGAGCATCGAATCCTCCGCTCTCGAGGAGCGGAATGACCTGGAACGGCTTCGCGCATGATCTCCAGAAGGTCTGGAGCTCCGGATCGCCAGTTCCACTGAGCAGAGTGTCGAATGCGTTTACAACTGCTGCGTGAACCCGGTGAAACGATTCTACCGAGTTTCCGCGCGTTACTACGACATCGAGGTCAAAGGAATCCATCACATCTTAAAATACTGTGATCAATCCTTTTGTGTACCGTCTCGGGTCGCGGCGAACATCGGCGAGAACCGAGTTGAGCGACGTGACCGCCTTCAGAATCTGGTCGTACATCTCGGCGTCGGTGAAAAGCTTGTTGATGGTTCCCTTGCCGTGTTGCATGGCGCCCACGAGCGTGTCTACGCCAGCTACGGCCCCGACCAGGCGATTGTACAGTTCATCGTCGCGAAGGAGCTTGCCGACCGTGCCGTTCCCCGAGTTCACGCCGGTTCCGAGGGCTGCGACCAGCGTGTCGGCGGAGCCGATAATGTGGTTCAGGTTGTTGTACATAGTGGGATCGTTCAGCAGCTGGCCGATCGTACCCTTCGGATTCTGAAGACGTGAGATCATCCCGTTGGTGCTCGCCAACGTCGAATTGAGCTGGTCGTACAGAGAACGGTTAGTCATCAGCTGGCCGATGGTGCCTTCGCCAGTCGCGACTTCGTTTGCGACTTTCTGAAGAGAGCCAGTCAAGCTGGAGACCTGATCGAGGGCGGTTGAAGCCTGGACAAGAACGGCCTCATAGTCGAGCGCCTCACCAAGCTTAAGGGTCTCTCCGTCTTTTAGAATTGCGTACTTCGGAGTGCCCGGCGTGATGTCGAAAATCTTGTCGCCAAGCAATCCCTGAGTCTTGAGCTTCGCCTGCGAATCGCGTCTAATCTGGTCCTGGAGCGACTGGTCGATCTCCACCGTGATCTTGAGGTTGCGGGTGGTATCGGCGTCCACCGGAAGGAAGTCGACGGACTTCACCGACCCGGCGAGCTGCCCTGCAACGGTCACCTGCCCACCAACGCGAAGTCCGGCGGTGCTTGGTACGAAGGTGACCAGCGTGTAGCGGCGGGTAAAGAGATGCGCCGACTGTCCGAGCTTGAGAATGGCAACGGCAATCACGGCAATCGCGACTACGATCACCAATCCGACCTTCAGCTGATCCCAGGTAATGACGGAAGAGCGTTTCATGGCTTGTCGCGCATCGGTGTGATCATTTCAGAATCCGCCAAGGAAATCACGCAGGTATGGGTCGGCACTGCCTGTCATTTCTTCGGGAGTTCCGAAGAACGAAATCTTTCGCTCGTTGAGGACGGCGATTTTGGTCGCCATTCTGAACGCAGACCTAATATCGTGTGTTACCACCACGCTCGTCACGCCCAATTCTCTCTGAAGCTTGATGATCAGGTGCGTAATCGTTGCGGTGGTCAGGGGGTCGAGCCCTGAAGTGGGCTCGTCATAAAGCATGATCTTCGGGTTGTTTGCCATCCCGCGGGCGATTCCGACGCGTTTGCGCATTCCGCCGCTCAAGTCTGACGGCAGCTGCTCCATCACCTTGTCAGGGATGAGGTCCACGAATTCCAGCTTCTCGCGCACTCTCGCCTCGATCTCGTCTTCAGACAGCTCGGTATGCTCCCTGAGCGGATAGGCGATGTTCTCGAAGACGGTCATCGAATCGAACAACGCGGCGCCCTGAAAAACCATTCCCATTTTCTGACGAACCTTGAGGGCGTCCGAGAAATTCAGCTCCGTTATCTCCTCACCATCAATGAAAACTTTCCCCTTGTCGGGGACGAGCAGTCTCAGGAGCAGCTTGAGAATGGTTGATTTGCCTGTTCCCGACTCTCCGGCGACGACGATAGTCTCACCCTCGATCGCCTCGAAGGTGACATCCTTCAGGATTGGATCTTCGAACGCGAGGAAGACGTGATCCAGCGCGATGACCTTTTCGGCCTGACTTCGCTTTTCGGCCACCCTGTATTGCTCGGTCTTCGTGCCGAGATCACTCTCCAGCTCCGAACGGATCGCTTCTCGTACCCGGGACTCGTCAGTACCGCGTCGAATTGGAGTGCCCGGCTCGACGTGTCCGTCGCTCGACGTCTGCCGGCGGTCGTCGCCCGCGCTCTTCTTATCTTCCGTCATGACGGCAGGAAAGCAAGGAGGATCTGCGTGATGAAATAATCCACCACGAGAATCAGGATGCTGGCCGTCACAACCGTTCTCGTCGTTGCGACTCCGACACCTTCAGTTCCGCCGGAGGTCTTGAGCCCGAAGTTACAGCCGACCAGGGAAATGATTCCCCCGAACACGAACGGCTTGAGCAACCCGTGAACGAAATCGTTCGGGATGTATTTAAAGAAGAATCCACCCGCCGCGATTTGCTCGAAGACGGTTCTCCAGTAGAGCCCGGAGGGAATTCCCACGTACGCTGACGAAATCACGCTGCCGCCGAGGATGCCGGCGAAGTCGTTGATGACGGTAAGGGTGGGCATCATGATCAACGCGGCAAGCACGCGCGGCGTGACCAGCTTTCGAATCGGATCGGTGCCGAGCGTGTTCAGGGCGTCGATCTGTTCGGTGACGCGCATCGACCCGAGCTGGGCAGCGATTCCCGACCCGACACGACCGGCAACCATGAGTCCGGCGAGAACAGGCCCGAGCTCGCGGATCATCGAAGCCGCGACGAGACGCCCGATGTACATCGTCGCGCCGAACGTTTTCAGCTGAACTGACGCCTGAAGCGCGAGCACCATTCCCGTGAAGAATCCGGTCAGCAAAACGATTGGAAGCGATTGCACGCCAATCGCGTCCATCTGCTGAATGAGGTCGCCACGATAGAACGGACGGGAGAAAGCGAATCCAATCGCCTTCCCGGCGAGGACGAAGAACTCCTGGAGTGAGTGAACTTTGCGCTTCGCGCCTTCGTTGAAGCGTTCGATCAAATGAGGTCTCTCGTTAGAAGCCGCTGCCGCCGCGGGCGGCGACAAGCCACCCTCCAATCGTGTGGTGGCGAGAAATGTAAACAGTAAGTGCGCAGCGCGCCCGTTTGCCGCGCTGGTTGCTGCCACTTACCTTGCTCACCGATGATCGAGCGCATATCGCGGGCCCGGCTGGCAGAGCTGCTTTCGGCAGCTCAGGGAAAGCGCGTTGCCGTGGTTGGAGACGCAATGCTCGATGTCTATCTGCGCGGCGACGTGGACCGCATCTCGCCCGAAGCACCCGTCCCGGTTGTTCGTATCCGCGAGAGGAAGCTCGCACTCGGCGGCGCGGCTAATGTGGCAAACAACATCGTGACCATCGGTGCGGTATGCGATCTCGTGTCGGCAGTGGGCGAAGACGCGGCGGGAACGACTCTTCGGGACATGCTGCAGCAGGCGCAGACTGATACGCGCTCGCTCGTCTCCGTTACGCGACCGACAACGACAAAGACGAGAGTGGTCGCGCGCTCACAGCAGCTGGTCAGATACGACGAGGAAGACGACAGCGACCTCGAGAACGAAGAGTCAGCTCGCCTGATCGCGTCAGTAACTGCCGCCGTCGATCAGGCCGATGCCCTCGTATTGGAGGACTATAACAAGGGCGTGCTCGTCTCGGCGGTCATCACGCATTCAATAGAGCGGGCACAGGCGCGCGGAATCCCGATTGTCGTCGATCCGAAGTACCGGAATTTCTTCGCATTCCGTGGCGCCACGATTTTCAAGCCGAACCGTCGCGAGCTCGAGTCGGCGCTTGGCGCGGAAGTGGATATCGATCACCCACGTGCCCTCCCGGCGACCCTTGAGCGGCTCGGGGTGGAACACCTCCTGCTTACACTGGGTGAAGAAGGCATGGCGTTGCTGTCGGCCGATGGCGAGGTGGGGCGAATCCCTACAACGGCCCGCGAGGTCTACGATGTCGTCGGAGCGGGCGATACGGTGACTGCTTACCTCGCAACCATTCTTGCGGCGGGGGGTACGCCGGCTGAGGCGGCGGTAATCGCGAACTTTGCGGCAGGCGTGGAAGTAGGAAAGCTGGGTGCTGCGACCGTTAAAACCGCTGAGGTGCTCGAGGCGTATGACGACTTCAGCCAACAGCCGCCGAGGTAAGTGCTGCGCTGTGGTCGAGAGCCAATAGCCACAGCTATTTGCTATTGGCTGTAAGAATTGGGATAGGACTGGCGATGAGCGTGCGATCGGCCATTCGAAATTTGGCCTTCGTACAACTGGAGAGTATTTGCAACACCTGAGAAAATTCAAATCGTGGGCGGTGGTTGTCGTGATCGGGTTCGCCTCGTCTGCGGGAACGGTAGTCGCGCAGAAACCAGACACACTCCACAATGCCGCGGATACCGCAACGAATCGCATCACCACTCCCGCGCCTCAGGCAGTTGCTACGGTACAGGACTGCTATTTGAATGGGTGCGTTGCTCCGAGACCGGTGCAGACTTGCGGCAGTGGCAAGGCTGACGTGGCTCTTCGCCGCAGTGCGGTCGGTGCCGCTTTCGTTGGAGGAAACGCCGCGCTTTACAGTTATTTCAAGAAAGCCTGGTGGTCCGGCGAGAGAGCTCCGCGCTTCTTCTTTCGCTCTGACTGGGACGAGAACTTTCGCGACCAGGACAAGTTTGGCCACATGACCGGGGGCTATCATCTCGCTCGTGGAGGAGACGCCCTGCTCAAGAGCGCGTGTATATCGCCAGGCAAAGCCGTACTCTGGAGCGCTGCATACGCGGCGGCGTTCCAGGTTCAGATCGAAATCTGGGACGGTCTTTACAAGAAGTACGGATTCTCGTACGCGGATATCATCGCGAACACCACCGGGACGGCACTCGCGGTGTTGCATGAGACACATCCGAAAACGCGAGCGATCAAGCCGACCATTTCCTACTGGCCATCACCGGCGCTCCGAAACGCAGACAACATTCCGGGCGAGCTCCGGCCATCACTCGACTACACCGGACAGACGTACTGGTTTTCGGCTGATGTCAATGCGTTGCTTCCCGAGCAGGCGAAGCACTACTGGCCGTCGTTCCTGCGCGTCTCCGCCGGACATGGCATAACGGACTGGATCAATCCTAAAACGGGAGCAAACCAGCGTGCGCGGCGAAAGATTCTCTTGAGTCTCGACTTCGATGCGGAGAAACTTCCGGGCGACAACAGACTCTGGAAAACCGTGAAGCATCAACTCAGCTACATCCACTTCCCCGCTCCAACGCTTCAGCTCACGCCGAAGGTCATCGGCATCGGCTTCTATAAGTGAGGGTCATTCGTGTGGTTGCGGCGATTGCGCTGTTGGCGCCGCAGATTGTCCGCGCGCAGGCAGCGCCGTATCTCCCAATCGACGACATCTCGTACAGCTACGTCGACGCGCTAATGTCGCGCGGTATTTTCCCCAGTTTGTCAATCAGCGAACGACCGTATCTCGTCACAAGCGTCCGCACCGCGATCGACAGCGCTGGTTCAACTCCCCAAAGTCCGGTCATCACGAGCTATCTCGAGGCACTCTCGACCTCGATTCGGAGGTACGAGCTGACGAAGCCCGGCGAGTCCGTCACAGCACGTATGCCGTTTCGCGCGCGCGCAACTTTCGACGTATTTGCGACTGGCCAATCGTCAGCGCGCCGAGAGTTGATGCTTGCCGACGCATGCAACAATTTTGAGCCAGGGACCACCGGGTATTTCATCATGGGTGGCGGACATCTCGCGGGAGCAGTTCGCGTCGCCCTCGACAATCGTCTCAACACAGACCCTGAATTCACGGGACGCAAAGACCGGAAAATCGCCGGCCGCACCGAGGACGGGTATCTGAGCGGCCAATGGAAATACGCTGAGGTTGACTTCGGGCGCGTTGGCCGCTCGTGGGGGCCGATCGGTTTTTCAGGACTGCAGATCGGTAACGATGCGTACACATACGACCATTTCTACGGACGCGTCGGCACGGACAGGTTCCACGTCACTACAGTGCTCGCGCGTCTCGAGAACTACGTCATCTCGCCCGGCATTGAATCGTCACGGTACTTCTCTGTTCACAGGCTCGGCGTCAAGCGCGGAGGATTCGAAGGAGGGTTGAGCGAGGGTTATCTCTATACCGGCGTGAATCGCGGACTCGAGTTCTCTCTCATCAATCCCTTAAACGTCTTTGGACTCAGCTGGCGCAACGAGCGTACCGATGGGAATCTGAACTTCGGTGCCGACGCGTCGTGGAGAACCAATCGTACCGGGACGTACAGTGCCGAGATGCTTCTCGATGATATCCAGATTGACAAGTGCGACAGCATTTGTCACGAGCCGTCGTCATACGGTCTGACGCTCACCGCCGAAGGTGTCCCGCTGTTTGGCGATCAGCGGTTGTTCGGTTCGTATACGCGCGTGTCAAATCTTGCGTACCACACGCCCAACGTCTCGGAGCGGTACGCGAGCTACGGCGTCGGTCTTGGTCGCGGTTACAGTGATTACGATGAAACCAGGGTCGGGCTCGACCTCGCTCTGGTTCCGCGCGTTCCATTGCGCCTGTTCGTCGCGCATAGACGCCAGGGCGAAGGCGATTATCGCAATCCGTATCCGCCAGTTGCCGACTACGGCACTACGCCCGGAATTTTTTCAGGAATCGTGTGGACGGTCAATCGAGCTGCGGTGAGCGGGGCGATAACGATCGGTCGTGACGTGCAGATCGATGGTGAAGCGGGCGTCAATCAGAACAAGAACAGAATGCATGTGCGGGGGTATGACCGGACCGAGTTCGAGGGTCGCGTACGTGTGGCGTTTGTGCCGAGGTGGCTGGTAAGGTTCGAGTGAAAGCTTTGCGGTGCGCGGGCATTCCGAGGCATGAGAGCCATCGCTACATTGAACCGAGTTGCCGGGCCCTTAGCTCAGTCGGTTAGAGCAGTGGACTCATAATCCAACGGTCGCAGGTTCGAGTCCTGCAGGGCCCATCGTGAATGCTGCAGGGTGTGCCGGGGTCTACCGGGCTTAAACCGTGCCAAGTACTTTGTCATACAGAGATTGTATGACATTAGAGCCTC
>JBBSGU010000016.1:0-42044 GCA_038253755.1 Gemmatimonadales bacterium
CAGCGTTCTCACGAAAGATTGCGCGGCCGCTGAGTCCAGCGACTGCGATCCCAGAAAGAAAATTCCGGCGTGTTGTCATCCGGCAGCTCCGGTATGGGGGACCATCAAGCCTGCGGACCGCATTCCTCCAGGAACCCATCCTTCACGAACGCGACTGGAATCTGCCCCTGCGACATGAAGCGCTCATGGAATTTCTTGGCCGAGAAGCCAGCGCCAGTCCTCGCCTTGCAGGCTTCCCTGAGCTCTATAATCGCGTTCTTGCCAAGGTTGTACGTGATGGCCTGCGTCGGCCACTTGGAATAGCGGTAGATCGCGCGTGTCGCGGAATCGAAGGCGGCACGTGCTGCCGGATCGCCGGCTGCTCTGGACCTGGCGCCTTGCGTGAATAACACATGCTCGGTGAAATAGTCGATCGCCTGGTCGAAGCTCATTCTGCCGGTGTGAAGACCGACGTCGACGCGAATGCGTACTGCGCGAAGCAACTGTCCCTGCAACTCGTACAGATACTCACCCGGCGAATAGAAGCCGTACTTGTGATCAGCGACGGGCTCGGCCATCAGCTCTTCGCTGTACAACGCCCAGCCTTCGGTTGCCATCGAGTCGCTCCACATCGACGACGAATCCTCTACCGCTCCTGGTGTGAGCCAGCGGATGTTGGAGATCTCGCTGCCGTGCTCGGTCATATAGCGAAAATGCCAGTCGTGACCGGGAAATCCCTCGTGCACGGCAGTGTCGGCGACCGACGAAAAGTTGTTGAGTCTGAGAGCGTCAGGATCGTTGCCCGTTGGCGTCAGGAAGAACTTTCCAACTCCGGCTTTCTTGAAGGGCGGGGCAGGGTAGTACGCCGCGTCGATGGTGCTTCGCAAAACTGGCGGCGTCGCAACGACGTCGAGCCGATAGTTCGCCGGGATATCGAACAGATTGTGCTCACGTCCGTAGGCGACAGCTCTCGAACCCGCATCGCGATACCACTTGAAGAGCTGGTCATCGTTCTTCGGCGAGTCTTTCGAGAGGAAATCCATCACTCGCTTTACGCTCGCGTAGTTGTCGACGTCCGTTCCGAACGGCAGACCCATCTTTGCGTTCAGCGAAAACTCGCGCGCGACGTCAACGATCTTCGCTGTGTAGAGTGCGACCTGGGCGGCACCGTATTCATACAACTCGGCTGCGGTGCGGGGATCGCGAAGCACATTGTGGACGCGCCACTCGTATTCCATTTCGCCCGCGGCGAAGCGATCCGTCATCTCGTTGAGGTCGTATGTCTGCAACAGGAAAGCGCCGAATTCGTCCCATGCCAGAGCCGCTGCCGTTCCCGATCCGAGGATCTGCGCGTTCATCGTGGCTGCAAAAGGACGAGTGCCTATGTATTGCTGAGCATTCCTCGGCAGCGTGGTGCGGAAATATTCGGCGTTCGCCTTGCTGCCATTGATCCCGTCGCGCTGCACCATGCGTCGGTCGGGGAGGGTTCCGGCTTTCTTACCTGCAAGCAGGTTTGCCTTTGCTGTCTCGAGGTAGTTTCGAACAGCCATGTTGCGGGACACGACCTGCTGCCAATCGGCTTCGGTGCCGAGCAGGCCCCCGGGAAGCTCGATCATCTGCTGGATCTGCCAGTCAACACCGCGAAACGGCTCGGCCACGTACGTATCGATGGCGCGCTGGTAATACCGCTGTTCCGCATTCTGATGAATCAGAAAACCCAGCTGCGCCGACATCAGCTCCCGGTCGGCGCGCTCTCGAGTTGTGAGAGTCGCCGGAACGATTTGTTTAATCGATGCGAGAAGGTCTCGATAAAGCTTGACCTCGGCCTCGATCGCCGGCTGCCGGTAATCCCGGAACCGCGTATTCGCGTCGGCGAGAGTCGGGCTATATCCGTCTCCGCCCAGGTATGTGGAGGTGACCGGATTCTTGTCGAGGTGAAACAGGAAGTAGCGGTCCCGAAGCTCGGAGAACGTACCGGGCAGCAGGGTCGGCGCTGGCGGGAGGACGACCGGTGCGACACCGGGGGCGCACGCCTCGAGGTTGCGGAGAATCCCGAAACCTGCGGCGGTGACAGTGGCACGCTGGACGAACGAACGGCGATTCATTTCAATTTTTGATTTGGAGACGACTACGCGTTCAGGTAGCGGGTGCGAAGTACACCCACGTGATGGATTTCGTGACCCGCAAGGATGTACGCAAGAGCCCGCACGCTAATTTCGGCGCCGTTTGCGCTTCCGCGCAGGGAGAACGCCTGCTCTTCGAGATTTGCGAAAAAGTGGACGGTAGCAGCGCGGACGTGTTGCAGCTCGCTGGCGATGTCGGCGAGACTCACATGCGGATATGGAGCGTTCTTCGCGTAAGTATTCTCATCGAATCCCGGCACCGGCGTTGAATCCGCTCGCGCAAACCTAAGTGCACGATAGACGAAGATTCTTTCGGCATCGATGACATGACCGACGACTTCGCGGATGCTCCATTTGTCGGGCGCGTAACGCTTGTCGCCGTCTGCTTCGGGAATCGACCTGATGAGCGCCAGCGTTTCAGGCACCTGAGACCTCAGGGTCTCTACGATGTCGCCGTCCGGTACCTTGTCGATATACATGCCGTAGTAAGGAATGAACTCGCCCTCACGGGGGCGGGTCGCGCGAAAAGTTGTAACTGTCATAGAGCGGCTCGTCGATGTTTGGTGACTACTGCTTTCTTGAGAAGGGCAATCTGGCCTCCGTGATAGGCGGCATGCTGGGCAACACCATGCAGAAGAACTCCAACTGAGTTCTGGCTTTGCGGAGCGTTCTCCGCAAGCAGCTCATCGGTGAGGCCAAGGACTGCTTCGCGGAGGTTCTCGTGGCTTTGCCGGAGCGCGGACTGGATTGCGACCCACCGGTCTGCGGTCATGTCACCGGCGTGCGGCCAGTCTTCGCCATCGTGCGGCGCGACTCTTCCGCCGGTTATACGGCGAGTGGCGATGTTCGCCCATGATGTGATGTGCATCACGATCTCCCAGATGTTGTGGCCTGCAGGAATTGGACGCTGAATCGCCTCTTCGACGGTCATTCCTTCGAGCAGCTCGCAAAGGGACGACCCGTGCCATGCCTGACCGCGAAGAGCCCGGTCGAGTTCGTCTGCAATGATCTCAATTTGCGCCATGCTTTCCTCGGTCACGAGACTGCCGGCTTCGCCAACGCGCTGACCGCCTCCCTCACGGCTTCCATGAGATTCGTCGCGTCGTCAGTTCCAAAGCGAATCCTACCTCCGCCGCGCATCGTGAACTCTACTGCTTCCAATCCCGAGACGTTATAGAGCCAACCCCTAGCCGTCAGCCGGACGCCCCAACCATCGTACCATTTGCTCGGCATGAACTGCGCGTCGGAGATGTCAGAAAGCGGCAGGCGTTTCGGGATGGCACCAAAGCCGAAGCGGCTAACGACATCGGTATCCGTTACCTCGATGGTCTGGTAGCTGAAGACGATCGCCAGAAGGAGGATGCCTGCGACCGTGAATTGAAGGACGATTCTGGGTGCCGTGCCGATCAGTCCTACCCACGCAAGCAACAGGGCTCCGGCGACGACTGCCACGATACTGACCCAACCGATCTGGGCGTGCTTATAACTCTGCATTTTGTCCGGCGAGATTGGAGTCGGTCAGCGTTTCCGCAGGGATTCTTCGATGCGCTCGATTCTGTCCTCCATCGATGCAAGAAGCTGCTTCACGTTCTGAATCTCGCGAAATGTGCGGACATTTACCTCATAGTCCAGTTCACTTCGCTTGTTTGCGAAGTCGCTCTGCCGGTTCTGGCTGATGAGCAGGAAGCCCGTGATGAAAATTGCCTCGATAGAGAGGATGATTCCCAGAAGTCCGAAGGGGTAGTCGTCGAAGCGGGCCGACATCGTAACGAGGCCGGTGTTGATCGCCACCCAGAGGAGAAACCACACGGCGTGGATGACGATGAAGTACGGATTGCCAATGAAGTTGGCGACACGATCGGCAACCCTCTCATGAACCCTGCTTTCCTTTTCGATCTCCTCGGCCGCAAAGAGAAAATTGCCGAGTGCCTTCTTGCAGCCCGGATTGCCGCAGAAGACAGCGTCCGCGGGGTTCTCGCCGCCGCAGCGAGGACAATTGATCGTCCCCGCCGCGGCTCCCGAATGTGCGCTCACAACGACGCGCTCGTCAGGGTGGGCTTACCAGATTTTTGCGCGCATGCTGGCCGACCGGACCATTGGATCACCTTCCTGGCAACCGAATGCATTTGCGAATTCCGGCATGTTGGAGAGCGGTCCGTTCACGCGATAGCGGCCAGGCGAATGCGGATCCGTGCGAATCTGCAGGAGTGCCTGTTGTGGCAGCATGTTGGAGCGACGCGCCTGGGCGTATGCCAGGAAGAAACGCTGTTCCGGCGTGAATCCGTCGATCGTCGTGCGCGGCTTGCCCGCCAATGCCTTTTCGAGCGCATCGTAAGCCACCGAAACTCCGACGACATCGGCGAGGTTTTCGCCAAGTGTGAGCTTGCCGTTTACGTGAACGCTGTCGAGTACTGTGTATTCGTTGTACTGGTCCTCGACCATTTTGGCGCGCGCGGTGTAGTTCTTCGCATCGTCGGCGGTCCACCAGTCCTTGAGGTTTCCTTTCGAGTCGAATTGACGGCCCTGATCGTCGAAGCCATGCGACATCTCGTGGCCGATCGTTCCGCCAATTCCACCGTAGTTCGCTCCAGCGTCGTATGTCGGATGGAAAAACGGCGTCTGAAGACGTCCTGCGGGGAAGACGACTTCGTTGAGCTGCGGCGAGTAGTAAGCGTTCACCGTTGGCGGGGTCATGAACCATTCGCCACGATCGACCGGCCTTCCGACCTTGGCGACATCGCGATGCTGACCGTACGCGCGCGCATGCATGAAGTTCGTCGCATACGGACCCTTCTCGACCGTGAGCGCCGTGTAGTCCTGCCACTTGTCGGGATAGCCGATCTTTTTGTTGAACGAAGCGAGCTTGACGAGCGCCTGCTGCCGAGTGGCTTCGCTCATCCAATCGGCTCCGCGAATGCGATCGCCAATTACCGACCGAAGGTTTTCGATCATCTCGGTTGCCTTGGCTTTCGCATCCGGAGTGAACGCAACCTTTACGTATTCGCGGCCGAGTGCTTCGCCGAGGACGCCATCGGTGGTCTGAAGGCAGCGCTTCCAGCGAGGCTGCATCGTCTTTGCACCGGTCAGCAACGACCGGAACGCGAAGCTCTGGTTCACGAATGCGCTGCTCAGGAATGGACTCTGGCTGTTGGTAAGGCGCCATTTGAGATAGGACTTCCAATCTTCGAGCGGCACCTGCTCGAGAGCTGTCTGAACTGTCTTGAAATAGTCCGGCTGTCCCACATCAACAGTCGTGATTCCTTTCACGCCGACTGTCGTGAGGAACCGGTTCCAATCGAACGCCGGCGTCATGTTGTTGAGTGCCGTGATTGCGGTTGGATTGTAGTTGGCGATAGGATCGCGCAACTCGACCGGTGTCCTCGATCCCAGCGCCAGCATTGTCTCCAGCGTCATCACTCTCTGCGCTTCGGCGGTTGCTTTCTCGGCCGACTCTCCCGCGAGCGTCAGGACCTTGCCGATATGATCGACATACGCGACTCGCAATTTTTCCGACTGCGCGTCTGTCTTCGTGTAGTAATCGCGGTTGGGTAGACCGATGCCGCCCTGGCTGATCCCGATGACTACGAGAGAGCTGTTCTTCGAATCCTGCTCGGAGCCGAATCCAAACAGCGGCGAGAATCCGATCGAATGCTCAAACGCTATCTCGGCGTTGAGCTGCGCCTTGTTCGAAATCGCGTCAATCCGGCGGAGGTCGGCGGCAAGCGGTTTCGCGCCTGCTGCTTCGACGCCTGCCGAATCCATGCAGCTCGCATAGAACATCCCGAGCTTGCGGGTATTCGGGTCTTTGGTTGTGGGCGCTGCTTTCGCAGCGGCTTCGAGGACCGCTTTGAGCACGAGATTGTTTCGTTCGGTGAGCTCGTTGAACGGTCCCCATGTAGAGAATGCCGCTGGCACCGGGTTGCTGGCGAGCCAGCGGCCACCGGCATACTGATAAAAGTCAGTGCATGCTTTTGCGGTGGTGTCCAGATCTGCGAGGCGCAGCGGCGGCCCGGCCTTGATCGGCGTCTGCGAGCCGGCGGCGGATACTGCGATGAAGGCGGAGACTGTCAGCCACAGAAACTTTCTCGATTGGTTCATTCGTCGTGTCGCTTAGGGATAGTGGACGCGTCGCTGTCCCGGCTGTCCCAGCCGGTTCGTCGGTACCATATAAAGCACCGACCCGCGAGCGGCGGCAAGAACGGGAATGTTCGGGGTTTGCAAGCGTGAGACACGGATCCATCTTGGGCGCACGACAATTCCGGGTCGAGAAGCGACAACGCCCGGCGCGCGCTCAGTGCAAGACAGCGCGCCTTTTGGCCCCTTTAGCTCGCTCTGAGCTGCTGCGCCGGCTCTTCGTAAAGCATGGGCATTTCCCAGGTTTTGCCGAGGAATTTCTTGAAGCAGCGCTTGGGAATGATATCGACGCCGGACGATGTCAGCTGCTCATAGCGAGCGAGCTTTTCCGGGTAGCGCGAGACCGACGTACCCTCATAATCGAGCGACAGGAAGAACCGATCGCTAAGGCTCAGGGCGAATAGTTCGCCGATGTCACGTGAGCGGGCCAGGCGTTCTACGCCGAGAACGACTTCGGTACCAAGTCCCTTGCCGTGCTCGGTCTTGGACACCGCGACAGAGGAGACTTCGGCCAGAGACGGGGAATACTCCTCGAGTGCGGCACAGGCGACGACGCGCGAACCGTTGGCAGCCACGACGTAATTGTCGATGCCCATCCTGATCTGCTCCATGGTACGGGGGAGCATCAGCCCCTCCGCGACGTAGCAGCAAACGAGATCCCAGATCTGTTCGACGTCCGCGCGTGTAGCTGTGCGGACGACCGGATTTGCGGCCGGTGCAGGCGAAGAAAAAGGTAGGGTCATTGCCGAGTGATTATGCACAAGGAATGTATAAATAATCACACTGCTCTGCGCAATACCCTCCAGCTGCTCACTTCGCAAACCGTCGTCAACCGGGCATTTTTCGTCGGATGAAACTGAATTTTTCCGCCCTGGCGGCGGCGATGGCATTCTCGGCGGCAGCAAGCGCATGCGCACCTTCCGCGACCGTTTCAGTCAGTCCCCTACAAGGCCCAGGCGGATGGCCCGAGCGCGCAGTTCGCCGCGACATCCCCCTCGGCCCCCAGATCCGCAAAGCGTACCTGCGGGGGACGCGAGACTCGAGCGGCGCCCCTGGCCCGCGGTACTTCCAGCAAAGCGTCGACTACAAGATCGACGCGACGCTCGTTCCGGCCACGAATCAGGTTCGCGGGACGGAGACGATCACGCTTCACAACACGACTCCTGATACGCTCAGCTCGATCGTCGTTCGCCTTTATCAGAACTACTTCACGCCGCGAGTAGCGCGCACCGATTACGTCACCGACATCACCGATGGAATCACGATCGAGCGCATGGAGCGCTTCGCCCCATCCTGTTTTGAGAGAACCCGGTTTTGCCGGTGGATCACGGTGCGTTGCAGTCCGCCACGCAACGTCCAGTGATCGCTCGACCAACGTGCTCGCGATCATTGCGGCTCCAGCGCCGACAACCATCCACGTGACTTTGCGAGTTGCCGTGCGCTCGAGTTTGTTCATCGCGGTTTTTATCTCTCCGCGTACACCGTTGTGCGGCCAGCGCGGTCGAAGGTGAGAACGTTATAGCGTTCCTTACTTGCACCCTCCATGCCGGGTGAGCCCATTGGCATGCCCGGGACGGCAACGCCAGCGATCGCGGGTTTTTCCTTTAGCATCTGCTTGATGACGTCGGCTGGAACGTGACCTTCGACAACGTATCCGCCGACGATCGCTGTATGACACGCCTGCAGCTCCTGCTTCACGCCGTACTTCTGCTTGAGCAGCGAGAGGTCTGGCATGTCCATCGTCTCCACCTTGAAGCCGTTGGCCTCCAGGTGTTTTACCCACTCCTTGCAGCAGCCACAATTCGGGTCCTTGTAGACCTTGATCGGGATGAGCGCCTCGGCGGTCGAGGTAAGCGTAGCGGGCCCTGCGTTCGGGTTCGCAGAGGGAACCAGTGAAGCAGGGGCAGTGGCTGTCGTATCCGCAGAAGGAGCTGAATCCTTCGAGCAACCACCGAAAACCCCAACTGCCACGATGCCCATAACGACTGACAGATATCTCCTTGCTACCATTCTTCTCAACCCTCTTCAGTAGGAGCGCCCGCTTCTAACCAGGCGCGCCATCCGCCGGCCATCGAGCTCACGTTTGTGTATCCCATTCTCTGCAGCGAGTCCGCAGCGAGAGCCGCGCGGTAACCGCCGCCACAATAAAGTATCAACGGACTGTCCTTATCCGGCGCGACCGTCTCGATGTCGCGCTCCAGGATGCCCTTTCCGACATGCTCCGCGCCTTTGGCGTGACACGAAGTCCACTCATGGTCTTCCCTTACATCGATCAACCGGGCATCGGCTGCCATTGCACTCAGCGTCTCGTGGACGCTGACCTCACGGACACGAGACTTGGCGTCACCAACTACTGCGAGAAAGCCCGGCGAATGCTGCTTGTGCGTCACTACTTCTTTCCGTCCATCTCGAGAATCGTCTTCGTTGACGGCTGACGGGTCTTCTGCAAACGCGCGGCAACCTGCTCTGCCCGTTCCAGCACGCGCAGAACGTTTTCACCGGCAAGCTTCTTCATGTCCTCGTCCGACCACCCACGATGCGCGAGCTCCGCGAAGAGCGCAGGGTACTTGGTGACGTCCTCGAGTCCCTGAACCACATCTGTAATTCCGTCGAAATCGCCACCGAGTCCAATGTGATCTATCCCCGCCATCTGTCTCGCGTGCTCGATGTGGTTGATCACCTGGGACATCGTCACGACCGGAAGCGGGTGAGCAAGCTTGTACGCCTCGATTTCCTTGTGACTCGCTGCTGTGTCGGCACCAAGCCGCTTGCGAATCTCAGTCTCCGCCGCTGCCTGGACCTTGCCATGCTCGAACGACTCGGCCGACGAGAAGCTGGTGACGAAGGTGATCATCGCGACCCCGCCATTGGCGGGCAGGCGCTTCAAGATCGAATCAGGAATGTTGCGGGGAACATCGACGAGAGCGCGCGAATTGGAATGCGAAAAGATCACGGGTGCTTCCGTCACGTCGAGGGCATCGCTCATCACTCCCGGAGAGACGTGGGAAAGGTCGACCAGCATTCCGAGCCGGTTCATCTCACGCACGACTTCCTTTCCGAATGGAGTCAGACCGTGGTTTTTCGCGGAATCGAGTGCTGCGTCGGCCCAATCGAGCGTAACATTGTGAGTCAGCGTCATGTATCGCGCGCCGAGCGCGTAGTACGACCGAAGTGCGCCGAGCGAGTTTTCTATTGCATGGCCGCCTTCCATACCGAGAAGGGAGCCGATCCTGTGGTGCTTGAATGCATCGCGGATGTCGGCCGCGGATAGCGCGAGCTGGAGGTGGTCGGGGTACATCGCGATAAAGCGGCGTGCGATGTCGAACTGCTCGAGCTGGATGCGCGCATAGCCCGAATCCTTGACTTCGCCCGGTATGTAGATCGACCAGAACTGGGCACCGACCATACCCTGCCTCAGGCGCTCGAGGTCGGTATGTCCAGTGGTCTGATTGCGGAGGTTGTAGGCTGCGACGTCCATCGGTGCCGTCTTACTCTCACGAATTGCCCAGGCGAGGTCGTTGTGACCGTCGATGAGGGGCGTGGACGCAAGAATCTTTCGCGCACGCGCGAAGTCTTTTTCAGTAGCCTGTGCTGACATGGTATTCGTGATCGTGACGAGCGCGACCATTGCGACTAGGCATCTCATGGACTCGTTCCGGGGCTGGAGAGACAAGTGGAAACCGCAAGTATAACGTGCTGGACTCACCTACTCCATCGGAGTAGAATCCGCGCATGAGTCAACCAGGTGTGAAGGAGCTCGACTTCGGCGATCAGCAGTCGCTGGACGCCGCACTATCGGTCGCCGCGCGCGGCCTTCACGAGTCAGGAATTCTGAAGATTACCCGACAGGTACGGGCGATGCTGGCCCGTGGCGAGACGATCGTGAATCTCACTGTTGGAGATTTCGATCCACGGTATTTCCCGATTCCGCAAAAGCTTTCGCAGGCGATTCAGGACGCCGTGGCTCGTGGCGAGACGAATTATCCGAATCCCGAAGGCCTGCCAGTGTTGCGTCAGGCGATTTCCGATTACGTCGCGCGAACGGCTGGGGTGCGTTATCCGCTCGACGCGATTGTCGTGTGCAGCGGTGGCCGTCCCGTTCTCTATGGCGCGTATCGAGCGATCATCAATCCGGGCGACAAGGTTCTGTTCTCGGTTCCGTCGTGGCAGAACGATGCGTACGCGTGGCTTACCGGTGGTGAGTCCATTGTAGTCGAATCGACTCTCGAGTCGGGGTTCCAGCCGACCGTCGAAGATTTCCGTCCGCACCTTGGCGATGCAGCGATGCTCTGCATCTGTTCGCCGGGAAATCCCACCGGCACCGTGATGTCTGAGCAGCAGCTCGGCGACATTCTCCGCGCGGTGGTCGAAGAAAATCAAAACCGGGAAGCGAGCGGCAAGCGCCCGCTCTTCGTGCTGCACGATCAGATGTACGGTGCGCTGGTGTCGCACGGACAGAAGCACGTCTATCCAGCAGCCGTAGTTCCCGAGTGCGCGCGCTACGTGATCTCCGCCGACGGAGTGTCGAAAGCGTACGCCGGAACCGGCCTGAGACTTGGGTGGATGTTGACTCCGCCCGCGCTTGGAGTTCGAGTGAGAGACATCCTCTCGCACGCCGGTGCGTGGGCTCCCCGCGCCGAGCAGGCGGCAGTCGCCGCGTTTCTGAATGACGCCGAGGCGATCGCAGCGTTTCGGAAGGAAATGGACGCGCGGCTGGCTGAACGACTGAACGCGATGCATGAGGGCTTCACCGCATTGAAGGCTGACGGCTTTCCTGTCGATTCGATCAATCCGCAGGGCGCGATCTACTTTTCAGCGCAATTCAGACTGCTCGGAAAGATGGTCGATGGCCGACTGCTCGAGACCGATGAGGATATCCGGAAGCTTCTATTGGAAGGCGCCGGAGTGGCTGTCGTGCCTTTTCAGGCCTTCGGAATTCGGGGAGATACAGGGTGGTTCAGACTCTCCGCCGGCGCTGTGTCGCTCGATGAGATCCATGCTCTGTTTCCGCGGGTTCGAGCCCTTCTGGGAAGGCCTTAGCGTCTTTTCAGTCAAGCGTTGAAAGAATTTCAGAGTGGCTGGAAGATCGTTGCGGGAGCCTGAAACTCCGGAATACTTGAATACGTCCGGTTTTTATGTTCCTCGATCCCCGCGGATTATTCATGCTTGTCGTCCTCGTTGCCGTGACGGGATTTGTTTGCAAAAACATTCTGATGGCGTTGTATCGCGTGAACAAGGGCGATCAATCGGCCCGCAAAGCCGGGATGGCCGAGATGGAGGACCGTCTTCGGAAAATCGAGGCAGCGACGAGCAGCCTGCTCGTTGACGTGAGCAGCATGAAGGAGAAGCAGCGGTTCACGGCCCGGCTTCAGTCGGGCTCGGCACCAAGAGAAGTCCCGGCAGCAGAAACATCGGCCGATGGCGATATATCGCCGATGAAGACCCAAAGCATTCCGATTATCCCGCGCGTGAGTTCACCGCGATTCTAACGGCTGTTCAGACGGGCAGTGTTGCTTTATCTTCGGCCGTTGGCTCTCGAGTCGTCGGCGCTCGAGGGTTGTCACCGGCTAACGCATTCTCATCCGCCGTATCGGGATCGCCGACCTCGACGTGTCGCTTCACCAGCGTAAGGATCGTGTAGACGGCGACAGGTTCGTTGTCCTGGTTCGTGACTTCGACATCCCACGCGACGACGCCCTGCGGAACTGTGTCAGGCTGCGTGTCCTTCGCCGTTTTCTGCTTGCAGGTCAATCGCGCCTGAATGGTGTCGCCGACATACACCGGCTTCACGAATCTCAGATTGTCGAGACCGTAGTTAGCGAGTACCGGGCCCGGCGCTGGATCGACAAACAACCCTGCTGCTGCCGATAAAACGAAGTAGCCGTGCGCCACACGCTTCTCGAAGAACGAATCCTTCGCGGCGATGTCGTCCATGTGCGCGTAGAAGAAATCGCCGCTGATGCCGGCGAAGTTCACGATGTCAGCTTCGGTCACAGTGCGACGATGAGTGATCAACGTTTCGCCGATCTCCAGTTCATCGAAATATTTTCTGAACGGATGGATGCGATCGGTGGGAGTCGCTGCGCCCTTGATCCATTCGTTCGATACGTGCGTGAGCGTCGTGGGTGATCCTTGAAGTGCGGTGCGCTGCATGTAGTGAAGAGCACTGCGAGCTCCGCCCAGCTCTTCACCACCACCTGCTCGGCCCGGTCCACCGTGGACGAGGCCCGGAAGTGGTGAGCCGTGACCCGTGGATGACTTCGCGCTCGTCTTGTCGATAACCATGATCCGGCCGTGATGCGATGCGGTGCCGAGGATGACGTTCTTGGCAACCTTGTCGCTCGACGTGAAGAGAGAACCGACGAGGCTTCCTCGTCCGAGCTTTGCGAGCTCGATCGCTTCGTCGATGCTGTTGTACGGCATCACCGTGTTCACCGGTCCGAACGCCTCGATGTTGTGCGGCGCATCGGTGGTGAGCGGTGAGTCGCAGTAGAGAAGGGTAGCCGGGAAGAAAGCGCCTTTCGTCTTGTCGCCTGACGCGATGTCGAAGTCGTCAGGATTTCCGAAGACGAGCTGCGATCCTTTTTTCAGCAGGTCTACGTTTGCCTTCACATCGCTGACCTGCGCCTTGCCGACAAGAGGACCCATCCGAATTCCTTCGACCTGCGGGTCGCCGACTTTCACGGTGCCGAGTCGCTTGCTGACGGCCTTGATGACGTCATCGACCATCGATTCGTGGACGATGGTCCGGCGAATCGCCGTGCACTTCTGGCCCGCCTTCACGGTCATCTCGCGGACGACTTCCTTTACGAACAGGTCGAACTCATCCGAGCCAGGTTTTGATTCGGGCCCGAGCATGGAGAAGTTGAGCGAGTCAGCTTCCTGATTGAATCGAGTTGAGTTCTCGATCATCGTCTTGCCGGCTTTGAGTTTTCTGCCGGTTGTCGCTGAGCCCGTGAATGTGACGACGTCCTGGCCTGTGACGTGATCGAGTAGGTCTCCCGTGCTTCCGACTATGAGCTGAAGCGCGCCTTCAGGCATGATGCGCGATTCGATCATCGCTCGCACCATTCCTTCGGTGAGATACGACGTCACGGTCGCCGGCTTCACGATCGCGGGCATGCCGCCGAGGAACGTGGGGGCGAGCTTTTCGAGCATGCCCCAGATGGGAAAGTTGAACGCGTTGATGTGAACGGCGGTTCCTTCGAGCGGGACGCAGATGTGCCGGCCGACGAAGGTGTTGTCTTTCGAGAGTGGCTCGACCGCTCCTTCCATGAAGAAGGTTTCGTTAGGGAATTCGCGCCGGCCTCTGCTCGAGTAGGCGAAGAAGGTTCCGATGCCGCCTTCGATGTCGACCCACGAATCGGTTTTCGTTGCGCCGGTGGCTTCGGAGAGCTTGTAGAACTCGTCCTTTTTCTCCATCAGGTACTTGGCCATCTCCTTCAGCATTCGCGCGCGTTCGTGGAACGTGAACGCGCGGAGCTTTGGTCCGCCGGTTGCTCGCGCGTACTCGAGCATTCCTTTGAAGTCGAGGCCTTCGCTCGATGCTTCGCCGATCACTTCGCCCGTTACTGCGTGAACGAGCTCGACTCCTTTTCCTTTACCTTCGATCCACTCGCCTTGCGAGTAGCTGCTAAGTCGCGATGTCAAATCCATCCTCACGTCGGTCATGGTGGTCCTATTTGAAAATACAGGAATTCCCGGCTTCGGTGCTAACGGTTCCGTCTACGGATAGACTGGGTGCGGTCGCGTGACTCCTTGCCGGATGCTGCAGCCAGCAGAGCATTCCAACCGTCCGGCGGGTTGTCCTTGTCGAGCATGCCGGCAAAAACGCTATAGGCGTCGCTGGCGCTTCCGCGTGTTCGAAGGGTCTGCTCATCGTTGACCCAGGCGTAGACGATGATTTTTGCAGACGATTGATAGCGATAGAAAAGCCGATAGCGACCGTTTCCAGTTTTTCCGCGGAACCAGTGCTTTCGTTTCGCGCCCAACGTTTCACCCTGCCTGAACGCTGCGTTGCCCGGATCTCGCGGAATCTTGTCGAAAGCAAGGTCGAGGAGATGCGCGAGCAGCTTGGCGTTACCGCTTGGACCTGACGAGTCCGCTTTTCGCTTTTCCTTCTCGACGGCCGCAACCAGCTTTTCGATCTGGGTGAGAAACAGCGAGTGGGCGAATATCGTCCACCCGTGCGCAGTCGTTTCTGACGCTGTTTTCAGAGGGCGGTCACTCTGTCGATTTCAGAATCATGATCGATTCGAACGCGATGCGAGACTTTCCTGGCACGAGCGAGTAGCGACTTCGGAAAGTCACGAACGTGGTCGGGGTTGGACTTGATATCGTGTTCGATAATGTCGAGAAAAGCACCAAGAATCGGATCGTCATCTTCCGTTGCGGAAGCGTTCACCAACTCGACTTTGTTTCCCTTGATGATGTAGCCGATGCGCTCGCCAGGCACGAGGTTGAGAACCTCACGAACCCCCGAGGGAAGAGTGGTCTGCGATCTCTCGGTGATTTTGCTGGTGATCATGACTGGCATAGTGAGCGGTGGTAATGCATATGCATTACATGATAATGCATATGCATTGTTCCGTCAATTCCGAATCCTTCTTCGGCCCTACGATCTTCGCTTCTCTTTCCAGGTCGTGTAGCTGGGTGACTGCGTCGGCCGGTTGGCCTCGGGCTCGCAGAGCGGGTGACACGGTTTAAGGGTGTCGCGCAGCGTTTGCGGTAACGACTGGTAAAGACGCGTACCTTCGGTTTTCCAGGCGATTATATCGTCACTCACGTCCTTCACGATCTTCGCGGGATTCCCGACCACGACTTTGCGATCGGGAATCTGCATCTCGGCTGGGACGAAGCAGAGCGCGCCGATGATGCATTCAGCACCGACAGTGACGTTGTCCATAACGACAGCGTTCATGCCGACGAGAGAGTTGCGTCCGATGCGCGCGCCGTGAATGATCGCGCCGTGGCCGATGTGCGCGCTGTTCTCTAACACTACGGTTACCCCGGGGAACATGTGCACGGTGCAGTTCTCCTGGACGTTGCAGCCGTCTTCGATGACGACTCCGCCCCAGTCGCCGCGAATGGCCGCCCCGGGTCCGATGTAGACATCGCGTCCGATGATGACGTTGCCTGTGACCGTTGCGTTCGGATGAATGAATGCCGACTCGTGGATAACCGGCTTGAATCCCTCAAACTCGAAGATGTTCGTATTCACACGCGCTCGATGATTGTCGCCATGCCCTGGCCGACGCCGATGCACATCGTGCAGAGCGCGTACTGTCCGCCGGTTTCTTTCAATTCGTGTGCGGCCGTGAGGATGAGTCGCGCGCCGGACATGCCGAGTGGGTGTCCGATGGCGATGGCGCCGCCGTTGGGGTTGATGCGTGGGTCGTCGTCAGCGAGACCGAATTCGCGAATGCAGGCCAGAGATTGAGCGGCGAATGCTTCATTGAGCTCGATGACGCGCATCTGATCGAGAGTGAGCCCGGCTTTCGCGAGCGCTTTGCGGGTTGCGGGCAGTGGTCCCATTCCCATGATGCGTGGCTCGACTCCGGCGGCGGCAGATGAAACGATGCGGGCCATCGGGGTGAGATTGTATTTCCTGACCGCGTCTTCCGAGGCGATCAGGAGTGCGGCCGATCCGTCGTTGATTCCTGATGAGTTGCCGGCCGTAACCGAGCCTTTCCCATCGGTTCGGAAGGCCGGTTTCAGTCTGGATAGTACTTCTATAGTAGTGTCGGGCCGTAGGAACTCGTCTTTCGAGAAGGTCGTCGGCTCTTTTCCGCGTTTCGTGGCCGGAATCGTGACCGGTCCGATTTCGCGGTCGAAGCGACCCTTGTCGCGCGCCGCAGCCGCTTTCTTCTGGGAGTTGACCGCGAACTTGTCCTGATCTTCCCGCGTGACCCCGAACTTTTCCGCAACATTCTCGGCCGTCTGGCCCATGGAGTCGATGCCGTACTGTTCGCGCATTTTCGGATTGACGAATCGCCAGCCCATGGAGGTGTCGAACATCTCGGCGTTACGCGCGAATGCCTGTGTGGCTTTGGACATCACGTACGGGGCTCGGGTCATGTGTTCGACCCCGCCAGCGATGTAAAGGTCTCCGTCGCCGTTGGCGATTGCCCGTCCCGCGTTGACGATTGCGTTCATTCCTGAGGCGCAGAGGCGGTTGACTGTTTCTCCGGGAACCGACACTGGAAGACCCGCGAGGAGGGACGCCATGCGGGCGACGTTGCGGTTGTCTTCGCCGGCCTGGTTGGCGCAGCCCAGGACGACGTCGGCGATCTCATCGGGTGGGATTGACGGGTGACGCCGCATCAGCTCGGCGATGGTGTGGGCGGCGAGGTCGTCGGCGCGGACGGTGGAGAGCGATCCGCCGAAGGAGCCGACCGGGGAGCGGACACCGTCGATAATGAAGGCGTTTTTCATCAGGAATGAAATGTAAGGGGCGTCGCCGGGCGTGAAGGATGGGGCGGGCACGATTTGGATGTCGGCTTCCTTTGAGCGGCCGGGAAGTTTACGGGCAAATGCCATCTCCATTAATACCATTGTCCCATCTGTCGGCCTCGCCTGAGCCCGAGCGAAAATACCGGCTAATGGAGATCGTCCGCCGTACGATGCTCGAGCGACGATTCAGTCCGCGAACAATTGAGGCTTATACCGGATGGATTCGGCGGTATATCGTTTTTCATGGGCGCCGGCATCCGTCGGAGCTCGATGCGAACGACGTGCGCGGATTTCTTTCGGATCTGACCGTGCGAAAGCGGGTCTCGGCGTCAACGCAGAATCAGGCCCAGGCTGCAATTTTCTTTCTCTATGGGAGCGTTCTGCGTCGGCCGCTCGGAGCTATCGATGGCGTCGTGCCGGCGTCGGTTCCGCGGCGGTTGCCTGTGGTGTTGTCACTTGACGAGGTGAGGCGAATGCTGGCTGCGCTTCGACAGCCTGATCGGCTGGTTGTCTCGCTGTTGTATGGAAGCGGGTTGCGCCTGATGGAGTGTCTATCGCTTCGAATTAAGGACGTGGATATCGACAGGCGAGAGATAACGGTGAGATCGGGGAAAGGAGGGAAGGATAGGCTCGCGCCGCTCGCGCAGTCGGCGATTGGAGATCTGGAGCGGGCGTTTCGCGCGGCGAAGACTGTATGGGGTCGCGATCGAAAAAACGATGTTCGGGTGACTGGAATCGAGGGAGCTCTGGCGATCAAGATGCGGAACGCTGCGCGCGAGTGGCCGTGGAGCTACGTGTTTCCTGCGACGCGGACGTTCCGGGATTCGGGCGGCGCTCTTCGCCGACATCACTTGCACGAGAGTCAGGTTCAGCGCGCGGTGAAACTTGCCGGGACTTCGGCGGGTATTGGAAAGCGCGTGACGTGTCATTCATTTCGGCACTCATTTGCAACGCATTTGCTGGAGGACGGGTCTGATATTCGGACGATCCAGGAGCTGCTTGGCCATGTCGATGTCAGGACGACGATGATCTATACCCATGTCGTGAATCGTGGAGGGCTGGGTGTGCTAAGTCCGGCGGATCGCCTTTGAGCGACGAGGTGGGTTGGGGGAGTCCCGACGATGCTACGCCGAAAATTAGAGGTCGTCGGCGTTATCACGCGAAGCCTCGCGGCATAATGACATGGACAAGCGTTACTTTTTCGGTATCTCAGTGTGGGGCCGGCACTTTCACGTTCATCGGCATCTTGTACCGCACATTTTCCGACCGATCAATTTGATTTCTTGACAATTTAGACGGATAATGTTCCGGTCTAATTGGCGTTAGGCAGCATCAGTGTTTGTTGACAATCGTGTAACTCATTTTGATCGGGGAGATATTCTCGCATGAAGCGCATGCTGCTCGTCGCCTTGATTGGCGTCTGCCTTCCGAGCACAAGCCAATCTCAAGAAGATGTCAAGAAGTCACTCACTGACCTTGAGCACACGATCAACGAGGCGACCCGCACCAAGGACCGTGCTGCACTCGAACGGATTTACGCCGATGACTACTATTGCGTCCATTCGAACGGCGCAGCGATGAACAAGGTCGCGGAGCTTTCAAAAAACATGTCCGAGCAGAATGCATGGACTGACTTCGTGCTTGATGACGTTGTGGTCCGTGTCTCCGGTGATGTTGGCATCCTGACGGGACGCCTTACGCTGCAAGGATCCGCAAAGGGTTTTAAGCCTGGCGCTCGACGTTTTACCGATGTCTTCATAAGGCGACACGGTCGGTGGCAGCTACTCAACTGTCAGACTACGCTAGTTCCGGGCTGATGAATGGGCAAAGCAGCTACTCGTCTTGCTTCCTAACTGGGGCGTTAGGCACCACCACTCTGTGTCGTTGACACGCGTCACGTGACACGCTACGTTCCAACGTGATCAAGACGTTTGCCGATCGCCGCACGCGCGACCTTTTCCTCAATGGCAAGGTCAAGCGCTTCCCGTCTGATGTTGCGCCTCGTACCGCCCGAAAACTAGAGTATGTGGATCTGGCTACGACGCTTGAAGATCTCAGGGTTCCACCGGGAAATCGCTTGCACGCGTTGAAAGACGATCGAAAAGGTCAACACGCGATTTCGATCAACGATCAATGGCGCATCTGCTTTCGTTTCGTGGACGGCGACGCCTATGATGTCGAAGTCTGCGACTACCACTAGGCAGGAGGCACAATGGCTATTCCAAATACACGCGAAATGACTCGTCGGCCGACGCACCCTGGCGAGATGCTGCGCGAGGACTTTCTCCCTGACTACGGCCTTAGCGTTGCGGGCTTAGCAGAGGCTGCGGGTGTGTCGCGTCAGTCAGTCAACGAACTTCTCCGTGGCCGTCGAGCAATCAGCCCAGAAATGGCGCTTCGTTTGTCGCGACTGTTCGGCAACTCACCTGAGTTCTGGATGAATGCGCAACGAGCCATCGATTTGTGGGAGGCGAAGCGGGCGATCAAAGCTGATGTGGCTCGGATCAAACCGCTCCGTGTTGCCTAACGCTCGTTAAAGCTGTCGGTCGATCTAATGAAGCTCGCTACGCTCGCATTTTGTTTGACTCGCCCGCAGCTTAACTGAAGGCGTTAGACAGCGCGGTCGGGAACGCAGATGACTCGAAGCGGAAGGCTGATGCAGGCTGCGTCCGTGCCGAAACAAGGGGGGCAGGTGGGAGTAATCGCTCGGGCTGTGCTTATTGGCATGCTGGTCATGATCGCCGGGACGATTCCGCGGAACCTCATCTTCGCCGCGAATCTCCGCTACTACCCGAACGTGCCCTGGGCGGTGCCGCTGACCGCGGTGTATCTGTGGTGTTTCTGGCGATACCTGAACGGCACAGGGCCGCCCGCATCGACCGCAAGGGAATGGCGCACGGGGCTTCGTGCGAACCGCGTTTCGGGCCGCGTGTGGGCGTGGGCACTTCTCGCCGGCGGGCTGGGCATCGTCGCCCTCGTGCTGGCGCTTCGCGTGGCGAACCGAGTCGTCGTGCTTCCGCACCAGCAGCTGCCGGATCTTGCCCACGTGCCGAAGCTCACGGTAATATCGTTGCTACTCATGGCCGCTCCGGTCGCCGGCATCGTAGAGGAAGCCGCGTTCCGCGGCTACATGCAGCGCCCGATCGAGCGGCGTTACGGGTTGGCCGTCGCGATTCTGGTCGTGGGGACGATGTTCGCCGTGGCTCATCTGGACTTCACGCTTATCCTCTGGCCGTACTACGTGGCCGTGGCCGCGCTCTACGGCATCGTGACGTACTTGACAGACTCGATCCTGCCTGCCGTGGTCCTGCACACGAGTGGGAACATTTATTCAAATCTCGATCTCTGGCTGCACGGCCACACAGAATGGCAAGCGTCGCCAAGCCCCACGGCGCTGATATGGCAAACCGGCGCCGATGCGTCGTTCTGGATCGCGATCATCACGCTTCTCGTCGTCTCAGCAGCAATGGTCTTGGTCTTCGTCAAGCTCGCACGCCTCGCCCGGTATTCGCCGGGCGCCGTGAAAGTACCGGAGGAGTTCAGCGCGGTCTAACGTGTCGTTGCAGCTGACAAGAGCGCTGCGGAGGCGCGCTGCGCGCGCCATTGTGGGATGCCCTTGCAAGTGAACTTTGGCGTTAGGCGCCAACACACCTCAGGTTGATTTGCTACCGACATCGTCACAAAGGATCAGAATATGAAGCACGACAGCATCGTCGCCGAGATATTTGTCCATGACGGCCTCGGCGCGCTGGAGTTCTACAAGCGAGCGTTCGGCGCGGAGGAACGATCCCGAATGTTGAGCCCCGACGGTAAAAAGCTTTTGAATGGGGAACTCGAGATCCGCGGCCACCGCATGTTCGTGTGTGATGAATTCAGCGCGCAACCGTGGTTCCGGGGATGAAGGTGTTACTCGAAAATGATTGTGTGCGGGTTCAGTACCACGACGTGGGCGTTGGACAGACCGTCCCAATGCACTCTCACCCGAATTATGTCGTTTATACATTGAAATCTTTCAAGGCACGGATCAGGCTCAAGGATGGGACTCAACGCATTAGCCAGAGAAAAGCCGGCGAGGCGTATTGGAACCCACCCATCACGCATTCGGTGGAAAACCTGGGCAGCACTTCTATCCATAATCTGATAGTCGAGTTAAAGCCGGGGTCATCCTGCCATTGAGGTGCCGAAAGAGCTAGCTCGCCAGCCACCCAATATCCGTCGGGCTATCTTCAGAAATCTTGCTACTCGCTGCGACAAGATCCGCAAACCCATCGCGCAGCAGCAGCCCAACATCCTCAAGGCAACGAAGAATGTGAATTGATATCCCCAGCAGGCGCGCGAGGTAGGATTGGGCAAGGCGACGCGACTCAAGAGAGACCCTAGCGTAGGATTACGGAGAGAGCTGGCTCGACTAGTCCGCGGAACACACTGTCTGCTTCACGCGCAGTAAACGGATTGTCGCACTCCACCCACCAGTTCAGCACCAGCACAAATGTCGAGGCGACCGAGCGGCTGGCCAGCTGTGGTGAAGCCTTACCTGCGATGGAGCCGCTGCGGCTTGCAGCTGTTAAGACCTCGTCCTCGATAAGCTCGGTGATGGCTTGCAGAAGATGCTCATGCATCGTCCTCATTTCCCTCGGGCCCGTGGTCGCCTGGCCGGTGCGACGATGCTCTTCGATGTGCTCGAGTATGGGAAGGCTGAACCAGACTATTCCCCCGTACGGCGCCACCGTATATGGCTTTCCGCCGGCCACCCGCGCCGACCGTATCATGTCGTTGATGCCGCGGAGCAGCAGCTCGTCCTTAACGCGAAAATGCGTATAGAAAGTTGACCGGCCGACGTTCGCGCGACCCAGAATCTCCTTGACCGCGATTTCCTCATAAGGCTTCTCGCAAATCAGCGCGACGAGAGCCTCGCGCAGTAGTTGCTCGGTCTTCTGGATGCGCCGATCCTTCGTCCCCCTATCGTGCACGCTGAAATCACCTCGTATCGGCGATGTCGGACAAAATCACGAAGTTGTCCACTATCGCACAAAAAGTCATTGCTGTTCTTCACTCGCCGCTGCCCGACCCTACCTTTTGAGAATACGGATAACCACTGGACTTGTTTTACGGTGTCAGGGAGAGTCACATGACGAAGACAAGGGACCGCCATTCTGCGCCCGGCACAAAGGGCCGAGTACTTCACTCCGCCGGTTACGACCTTCTGGCCTGGCTCCTGCTGGGCGGCAAAGAGCGTGCATTTCGCGAGCGCCTGGTCCGGCTGGCGCGCCTCGCGCCGGGTGAGTCCGTGCTTGATATTGGCTGCGGCACTGGATCGTTGGCGATCGCGGCAAAACGTGGGGTCGGGCCGTCCGGGATAGTACAGGGAATTGACGCCTCCCCGGAGATGATAGCTCGAGCGAGAAAGAAGGCAGACAAGGCTGGCGTTGACGTCATATTCAGCAACGGCGTCGTCGAAGCGCTGCCCTTTTCCGACGGCCGGTTCGACGCAGTGCTGAGCACGCTCATGCTCCATCATTTACCGCGTCCAGCCCGGCAGCAGTGCGCCCGCGAGATGCGCAGGGCGCTGAAGCCCGGTGGCCGCGTACTCGCCGTGGACTTTGGCCGAGCGAGCGGAAACCAGAAAAGCCTCATCGAGCATTTCCATCGGCATGGTGCGATCGACGTGCAGGACACGTCAGCCTGCTGAGCGAGGCGGGGTTCGAGATCATCGAGAGCGGTCCGGTCGGCGTCCGGGACCTGAACTTCGTTCTCGCGAGGCGGCAATGACCAAACTTCTCCATCGGCGCGCATTCAACCGCCTCTGGATACTGCCGCTTCTGGTGGCGGCGCTTGTCGCCAGCCACGGCGTCATCCTGTACTACCTATCGTCGCACCTGCTGCTATCCACGGCGGTAGCGTCTGGCGTAATCTTTCTTCTGCTGATCACTCACCGCGGAGTGGTGAGCTCTGCCGGGGCACTTTTCCGGTGCCGATCGTGGAAACAGGCTTGATAATGAACGAGGTCAGTGCGCTCCAACGCACGGAGTCTGACCCGTGAACTTGAACGTTAGCTCGACGAACGACCATCGTCAGGACCCGCAGTGAAACCACAACGTTTCACAGTCGGTCACCCTTCGGTTGATCTCATCATTTCGGTCGGAGGTCATCGGCTTCGATGGCTTGAGCGTCCCGTGCTATGGATCGCCGCGCCATTGATCCGGTGGTATGCTCGGCGACGCTTGTCGGACAGGTAGATGGCAAACACGTGCGCCCCTCCCAAAGTGCCTCACTTCGCTAGCAATTTTGGTGGCTCGCGTCCAGCTTGCATTGCGAGTTTCTCCCAAGGCAGAGACAGTTGTCTGAATACAGTAACTCACCTAGTGAGCAATGAACGGCGCCGTATGCAGCGTGGTGGATTCTTTCTCGGCGCGGTCGAACACTCGTGAAGCTGACAGGCGATTTGCGGAAGCGCGCTCCGCTCGCGATTATATGGTTCGCTCGCGGCATGGCTTCAAGCCTTAGCCCGCTCCAGAATTCAAATGATCTGTCGTATTTGGCATGGATGGACAAGCCCGGCTCAGGCGGATGCGTATGAGGCATTGCTGCGCGACGAAGTGTTCTTCGGGATCGCCGCTAGCCTGCCCCAGGGCTATCGAGGCATCGAGCTGCTTCGTCGCGCCGCGGAAGACGAAGTCGAGTTCATGACTCTCATGTGGTTTGACTCGCTCGATGTCGTGCGCACGTTTGCCGGACCTGACTACCAACAGGCGGTCGTTCCGCCAGCGGCACGCCTACTCCTCAAGCGGTATGACGCACAGTCGATCCATTTCGAGGTGCGCATCGCTGGGCCGGCCCACCCGTGAGCGAGCTAACACTGGTTGAGGCTGTCGTGCGATTTGCTGAAGCGCGCGGCGCTTGCAATTGTTTGATTCGCTATGGAGCATAGCTTCAGGGCGTTGCGCAACCTCGGAGACACTATGCGCGGGATGACGACAGCCAGTTTCTTTTCGCTCGCGGCAATCGTAATGATCGCGGCAGTTGTTGCATTCGCAGCCGCTCACATCCTTCGCCACCTCGGCGTCGTGCGTCCCAATCCATTGCGGTACTTGCCGCACTTTGTGTTCCTTCTGATAGTCGGGCTCACGCCCGTGCTTTCGGCGGGACCTCCTACGCTTCTACATTCGTTGGCAGTACTGGGAGGGGTAGACGCCATTTGGCTTGCAGCAGTGCTGGCATCCGAATATGCCAATCGAAAGTCGTCGGGTAGTTTGCCTAACGCACGTTGAAGCTGACAAGCGATCCAATGCGCGCTTGGTCTGGCGACGCGAAAGCTGCGGTGGCCGATTCACACACGGGGTGAGGTGAGCCAGGCCGGGTATGCGACGTCAAAAACCATCGGGAGCTTCATTACTGTGTCATTCGCGCGATTGAGGTAGAGGCTTTCCAGCGGCCTGCCAGTGGTAAGCCGCGATGAACCGGCGCCCCCCCCGAGCGTGTTGATTCTGCCGAGTTCCACTCCGAACGAGTCAGCTTCGCCGGCTTTTTATTGACTCACTTGCAGCTTGGCGGAAGGAGTTGGCGTCTGCGCGCCTTGGTGTACGTGCATAAAACTTGCACTGCAGGGGAACCTGCAGGCGATTTCCGACAGTTACAATAACGGGGTAATCATGACCGACGGCAATGTCGTAGAACAACCGGTGCGGTGGAAAGCCGCCGTATGGGCAGGTCTTATTGGCGGCGCAGCATTCATGATGTTGGAAATGATCATGGTGCCGCTCTTTGGCGGCGGTAGCCCCTGGGGCCCGCCCCGCATGATTGCCGCCATCGCTATGGGGAAAGGCGTCTTGCCGCCGCCCGCAACTTTCGACATCGGCGTTCTCATGGCCGCGATGGCGGTTCATTTTCCGATGGCCATTGTCTTCACGCTAATCCTGGCCTGGGTCGTCGCGCGCTTCGACATGGGTAAATCCGTATTAATCGGTGCTGTGTTCGGTCTCCTCCTCTACTTCGTCAATTTTTACGGCCTCACAGCGATATTCCCCTGGTTTGCGATGGCGCGCAACTGGATTACAATTTTCACGCACATCATGTTTGGCGTGATTGCTGTTGCTGCATACAAGCATTTCGCAAAGCACAACTTCCAAAGGTGATGTCGAAATAAATTTCGAAGCCACTGCTCAGTGCGATGGACCTTCCTTCTTTAGCAGATCCCAGATCCGTTCGTCTTCAGGACCGAGCACCCACACGGAGAAGCCGCGCAGTTTCTTCTCCTTGACCAGATCGAGCTTCGCCTTGAACGCCCGCACATCCTCGAGGAAGAGCCATTCGTTGATTCCGCCGATCATGTACGAGGCGAACGGAACCTGCTGTACCGGATCCCACTGAATCGCAGCGTTGTTTCTCTCGGCCATTCCTGAACCCCATGACCAGCTGACCGATTCGCTGGTGGACGATGCGCGGTCCGTGCCAACTGTCTCCCCGCGCGTGAACCAGTGGCCGCCGTAAGTCGGAATTCCAAGAGAGAGTTTCTCCGGTGGGACAAAGCGAAGAAAATACTCCATTGCTTCGCGAGTCCACGGCAGGCCGGCAACAGGCCCCGGAGTAGTGCGACGTGTGTGCTCGCTGTACGTCATCAATGAGATGAAGTCTCCGGCACGCGCGAGAGCAGCAAGGTCGTAGCCGCCTCTCCAGCTATCCTGCATGAATCTGCCGTATGCGGTCGGACCAGCACCGTCTTCTGTTTTGTGAACGACAGCGACGCTCACCTTGCAGCCAACTCCGTGAAGCGCGTTTGCCGCAGCCGTATACCAGCTTGTGAACCGGTCGCGGTCGGCGATGTTGATGTTCTCGACGTCGAACTGAAGGCCCCAGTAGTTGTTCTCTTTGCAGATCGCAACCATCGATTCGATTGAACGTCTCTGGGCCGCGGTGTCACTGAGCAACTTGTGAAGCGCGGGCTGCTGGAATCCTTCGTTTGTAAAGAGAGCCATGACCTTCACGCCGTGCTTCTTCGCCAGGTCCGAAACGCGGCGGTCGAGAGTTCCCCACATGATGCCGAGGCTGTCGACGACATACACCTGGGGCGCGACGACAGTGATCTCGTCGATGTGTTTTACGAGGCTGTTGTAACTGTCTGCCCGATCGACGTAGTAGAAGAGACGCTCGCCGGCGCCCTGCGCCTCGGACACAGTCGAAGCAACCAAAGCGGCACCGGCAACCAGCATGTATCTGCGAATCATTTTCGTTCCCGTGAAAAAATACGCCCGAACATAATTCGGAATCGTCGAGGACGTAATGCGCCGACGACACGGCCGGCAGCGCTCGCTGCCTGCACTTCGCGAACAACAGGCGGCGGCCTCACTTACCGAATAACGAACACCGGCTGCGTCCACGCGTTCGCCCCGTTGGAGTCGGCAATTTTCGCTCGCACATACGTGAGGTCGCGCGTCAGGTGGAACGTCGCAGGATTATCACCTGTCGTTTTGAGTATTTCTCCGTTGTTACCAACGAACTCAGTCGTGTACTTGAAGTTCTTGTACTGGCTGATGTTGACCCTCATGTCTCGATTCTTCACGATGATCGAGTCGAGTTCCACCCCGGTACTCGCGTAGAAATGTCCCGCATCGAGTGCGGCCGCGATTGCCGCGGGCTCGAGCCTGGTCGCGCGAACCGTCACCCACCCCTTTCCGGGATTCGCCAGCTTCGGGCTGAACTCTGCCTTGAAGTGATGCGCGTCATCTGACGCGACTCCGTAAATCCTCTTTCCATGAGAAAGCAGATAATCCCACACCGCCTCCATGCCGGGCGAATCACCACCGCCTTCATTGTTCACCAGAGGATGCCCGTTGTGAATCTCGAAGAGGTTCACGCCCTTCACCTTCATCAGGTCATCCTCGGTGAGCGCCCACCCGAAGTTGGGATGATTGATTTGCGGAACGCCACTCGCAGCACGCACTGAATCCACAGTCCGCTGAACTGTCGCGGCAGCAGTCGTATCCCCGAGCGGCGCGAGTACACGCGAAATGTTGATGCCGTTGAGATGCACCGGCTTAGCGCCGAACTTCCCTGTTATCTCTTCTCCGGGCACAAACCGGAACGCTGAATCCTCGAGGTGCGAAATCTTCGATAGATCGAGCAGTATCTCGTGATCCGACAGAATGAGAAAATTGTAGCCGTGATTCTTGTACCAGTTCGCGACGACCTCTGGCGACGAATCACCGTCTGTCTCCGAGGTATGCGTGTGAGTGTTGCCTTTGTACCACTTCCCGGTACTGAAATCTGTCGGCTCAAAACGATACGCCGTCAATGGAACCGGAAGCGTCGCTGCCTGTCTCGCGCATCCCCACGCGATCGTAACTATCGCGGCCGCTGAAATGCGAGCCATCATCCTCACAGCTGACGCCCCTTTTGATGAGTGAGCTCGTCCGCCGAGCGTGTATGTGTGGTAGTACCGGCCTTCTGAGTTGCCGTTGACGCTCAAGGTGTGGCGCCCGAAATTGAATATGATGAATATCTCACGTCGCGCCATGTTGGCCAGAGTTGCGGGCGCCACCGCCGCAATTGCATTTCCGTTCCCTTTGTTCGCGAGGGAATCGATTGATGCGCCGACCGCCGAAGATGCCGCCCGACTTCGGGCATGGGCAGTCGGACTCCGCAGCCTGGGCATGAACCGCCACTCGATGGCACTCGGCCCGCGCGCAATAAAGGTCGGTGAACTTGCAATCGGCACTCCGTACGTGCCCAACACACTCGAGGCGTACATCAAGGCCGGTGGTGATCCGACGAAAAGCGAACCGGTTACAGTCTCCCTCACCCGATTCGACTGTGTCACGCTGGTCGAATCATGTCTTGCTGTTGCGCGCGCATCCGATGAAACAACCCCACCGACATGGGATCGCTTCTCACGCGAGGTTGAGCGCATGCGCTATCGCGGCGGGAAGCGCCAGGGATACTCGTCGCGGCTTCACTACTTCAGCGAATGGATAAGCGACGGGGAAAGCCGAGGACTGGTTCACGACCTCGGCGCAGAACTAGGCGGAATCGTCGATCCGCGGCCGCTTCGCTTCATGACCGAACACCGGTCGAGCTACCCGGCGCTGGCTGATGATTCGGTATTCAAGGAGATCGGCGAGATGGAGCGCCGGCTCGATTCACACAGGCGATACATGATTCCTACCGACAAAATCGAATCGATCTCGGACAACATCCAAACCGGTGATGTACTGGCTTTCGCAACTGCAATCCCCGGCATCGACGTCACTCATGCGGCATTTGCGTATCGCGGCAACGACGGAATCCTGCGAGTGCTTCACGCCCCGCTTTCGGGAGGCGCAGTCGAGATCACGCGAACTACTCTTTCAGAGTACGTCGCGAGAATTCGGAGATCGACCGGCATCCTCATTGCCCGGCCGCTAAGCGCCTGAGATAAAGAGAGCCCGCTAACCGGGCCCTCTCTATTTCATTTGCAACGATCTGCGATCACAGGCAGGTGGAGAGACTCGCCGGCGGATCAGTCGGATTTGCAGGAACGTTGGGCTCGGTGTTCCGCTCCGAATTGGGATACAGCAACCAGCATCGCTTCGCAAAAGGCGATGTCGCTGAAACGAGTCCCTGCCGACGTACATCCTCCCAGCGAAGACCTGTTCCGAACAGCTCGAACTTTCGCTGTTTGTAAATCTCCGCGATGATCTGGGCCTGCGTCGTCAGGTCGGAGCCCGGAAGCGCAGGGAGACAAGCCTTTGGCTGGTTGGCTGCCCCGCCGCAGCGCGTTCTCACATAGTTCACCATCTGCGCGGCGAGCGCGAGCTGGCCCGTATTTGCCCACGCCTCGGCCTTGATGAGCATCAACTCGCCAGGCCAGTAGAACGCGATCGGTGAAGTCGTCGCCGGATACTGCGCGAAGCTCCTGATCGGCCGAACGGTTCCAGCGACGGTCGCGCCGGTGATGTTGAACGCGATGCGAGCATCGCCCGGTTCAGCAATAACGCGAACCGTGTCGCGCGGCCTGATGTAGCTAGAGCGCGAGCTAAGGTCGTACACAGGGTTAATCGCCTGATCACTAAAGTTCATGAACGATACGACCGACGTGTCCGCAGCGTTCGCAGCGGCAAGGGCGGCCGGCCAGTTATTGGCCATGCGCTGATACCGCGCCTGCATCGCGAGAATCGTGTTTTTTACGTTGAAGCCAGCGGCCCTGATGCTTCCATCGAACTCGGTGCGCGTCGTGAAGCGGCTGTTCTGTGTGAGAGCACTGTCCAGCAGTGACAGCACCGCTGCAAGAGCCATCGTTCTGTCGACAAACACCGGTGTCGCGGCGCGTGGATTGACGATGATCTTCTGATACTGCTGGATCAGCTCTCCCAGGGACGCGCCTTTCAGGAGATACGATATCGACAGGATTCCCGAGAGTGACTGGTCGCCGAGGTTGACGGCCGGAGCGTTGGCGATGAGATCGTCGGCGCTTTTTATTGTCTGGTAGTGTGTCGTCCACGGATCTTCGACAACTCCGTACGTTTCGGAGAGCGCGCCCACCTCCGCGTCCTTGTAAGATTGCAGCGCGGCGATCGGAGTGCCGAGTTCGTCGGAAATCAAACCGCCGGGATAGATAAAATACGCCATGCTCGTCGCATAGCGTCCCTGGAGTCCAACTGCGAGGGCAACGATTCCATCACGACTGGTGAGGATAGTTCCCTGACTCGGAGCATTCGGATTGGTCTTGTCGAGATTGCAGCCGAGGAGCGTCGCGGCCGCGGCAAATGCAATCGCGTATCGTGATTTATTTGTCATGGTCGTATGCCCTAGTAGGTAGCCCGAAGGCCGATCGAGTACTGCCTCGGAATTGGATAGGTTCCGAAGTCGTTACCGCGCTCGACGGTAAGCTGGCCGAACAGGTTCATTTCCGGATCGAATCCGGTGTAGTTGGTCCACGTATGCAGATTCCGCCCGGACACTGTCAGCGCCAGTCCGGCGGCTTTTACGGATCGGGCGAGGTTCGGCGCGAGATCGAAGGTCGCCGACACTTCACGCAGCTTCACATAGGTGCCATCCTCGGCGTATTTGCCGAAGAAGAATCGCTTCGATCTGGCGTATCCCGGCGTGACGCGTTTAGGATCGCCCACCGGCAGGAACTCGAGCGCCGCTTCGGCACTGGTGCCGAACGTGTCGAGGGTGCGTTTGGTAAAATTGAGCACGTTGCCACCGAAGCTGCCGTCGAGCAAAGCGCGTAGTTGAACTCGCTTGCCGATTTGAATCTCGTTCAGGAATGAACCGATCCATTTTGGGTTCGGATCTCCGACCTTGCCCGAGACGCGCGTTGCGACCGGGCTCCGCACAATCAGTCCGTCAGCGCCGATGGAATCCCCTCCTGCGGCGTTAAACGTAGGGAGCTCGGCGTAGAAATATCCAATCGGCTGTCCCTGCTCTACACGGTTGGCATAGCCGAGCGTGAACGGGGAGCCAATCAGCTTGTCGAGTCTGTTCCTGTTTCTGCTGTACGTCACCGTGCTCGTCCAGCGGAGGTCGGGACGACTGATATTGCGCGTTCTCGCGAGCAGCTCGAAGCCCTTGTTGGAAATCTCTCCGATGTTGTCAAGCTTTGTCGTGTAACCGCTGCTTGTCGGAAGCGGACGCGACAATAGCGCGTCGGTGACTTTCTTCGAGTAAACTGTCGCCTCGAGATTGATGCGATCCTGCCAGAAGCCCATGTCGGCGCCGAACTCGACCTCGCGCTGGCGCTCCGGTTTGAGTGCATCGTTACCGAGCACGAGACTATTCACAACGCCGACGTGATCGTTATTGACTCGTTTGACGTACGAGTCGAGACTGGCGTACGCATTCGCTATCGACGGCTGATTACCGGCGTAGCCAAGTGCGCTCCGGAATCTGAGCGAACTGAACCCCCTGCCTATTGCGGAATTGCGGAACCACGGCTCATCCGAAATCACGTAGGACGCCGATAGTTTGGGATACCACTGCCAGCGATCACCCGTGCCAAATGTGGATGAGGCATCGCGACGAAGGGCCCCGGTCAGATAGAGTCGATCCCTCCAAGCCATCGTCTGCTGCCCGTAGAAGCCGAGCGTAACGAGATCGAACCGGCTTTGACCTGCAGATGGAATTGCACCAGCACTCACAAGTTCGCCTGTCGGCAGCAGGTCACGCGCTACCGCCGTGGTCGTCGAGATGAACTGCGTCGTGTAGTTGAAACCGAGCGAGCTGCCGAACTCAAGGTCATCGCTCGGCTTCGACGTGTAAGTCGCAACACCGTCGTTATTCACGATTCTCGAATTGCGAAGGACAGCGGCCGTGTAGCCTGTCGGCTCCGATGCGATTGTGCCGCGCGGAATCAGCTGATCGGCCTCGAGCTGGTATCCATCGTATCCGAGCGTGTACTGGGCGATGAGCTTGGGGCTCGGAGTGTAGACCGCATTGATACTGCCGATGAAGCGATCGGTGGTTTGCGGTGCCTTCCACGTGTCGATTACGGCGAGCGGGTTCGCAAACCCGGAGCCGGTCGGCGCCTGCGGATAGATACCGTTTACCGGAAAGAAGCTGAACGTCGTTGGGGTAAAGAGCAGCGCAGTGATGACGCCGGTGCCCGACTCACCATTAGGTTCGAAGTCTGCTTCTGAGCGAACGTAGTTGGCGCCGATGTTGAGCTTGAGCGGATCAAACACTTTCTGCGAGAGATTCACTCGCGCGCTGCGGCGATGCGCCGAGCTCGCCTTGATGATCCCGTCTTCGCCCGAGTAGCTCGCACCCGCATAGTAGGTAGTCTTGTCGCTCCCGCCCTCGGCGGAAAGGTTCATTTCCTTGAGGCTGCCGGTGTGGAAAATCTCGTCCTGATAGTCGTATCGCGTCACCGGCTTCCCACCTGCGTCAAGCGGAGCAAGGTTGAGAGCAAGCCGCTTTGCGAGATGTTCTGACGTATATCGCGTGCCGAAAGTGATCCGCGGAGCGCCTGCTACGCCGCGCTTTGTAAAGATCTGAACGACGCCGTTGTTTGCACGCGATCCATAGAGCGCGGCCGCTGCGGCGCCACGAACAATCTCGATGCGATCGATATCATTCGGATCCAGGTCAGCGAGACGGTTCTGCGGATTACTTCTCGCTCCGAAGTTGATGAGCTGGTCGGAGCTGTTATCGACGATCACGCCGTCGACGATGTAGAGCGGTTCCGAGCCCGATATGATCGAGCCTGTTCCGCGGAGACGCACGGATAGCCCGCCGCCCCCTGGGGTACCGGAATTCTGCGTGATCTGCGCTCCGGCGACCTTCCCCTGAAGGGCCTGGTCGACGGTAACTGACCGCGCTTCGGAGATCTGGGAGTTGTCCACGGTGGCTATGCTCGTCCCCAGTGCGCGTACGGTGGTCGGCGTCGCGGAGCCGGTGACGACGACTTGTTCGAGCGTACTTGCTGTTACTTCGAGCGAGAAGGTGACATCGCTCACACCTGTGCCAACGGTAACTTGTTTTCGCTGGGGCGAGTAGCCAATTCGGCGAGCAATGAGCGTCCGGTTCCCCGCAGGAACACCGGAAATGTTGAACGCTCCCTGGGCATCGGTCGCTGCTCCCAGTTGGGTGCCTTCGATCGAGACCTGGGCCGATTGTATTGGTTCGCCGGTCCGCGAATCGTTGACTCGCCCCCGTACGGTTGATGTCGCCTGGGCGCCGCCCATAGAGGGCGCGAGAGCAGCGAGCGCGAGGAGTTTGAAGAGGCTTCGTCGAGTGAGACGTATCATGCGGGAAATCTCCGCTGGGCGGGAAAGGCTGGCCCCCAGGTATGCCATAGGGTGCAGGAACGGCAACAAATTGCCTCCACATGACGACTCTCGAAAGAGTCAAAGAACTTTCTGGCCAACCCAAACGCGCGAGCAAATCATCAATCCGGTTATTGTTCAAACCGGATTTGCCGGGCTATTTTGGCGCAGCACCCGCACACTGGCCGCTGAGTCACGCTTCCACGGCCGAGCTCGCGCCAGCACCTCTGCGTCAGCAGATGATCCATACTTGAAGCCAGTCGTTGTTCAGGAAACGATCCACCTCAAACAAAGAGGGCCATGTGTTGACGACAAAGTCCGATATTACCGCGCGGCGATGGGCGGGAAGATTTTTGCTCCCCGCAATGGCTTTCGCGGTGCCGCTGGCGGCGCAGACCGGAGTCGTAACTGGTCGCGTCGTGAACGCGGAGTCGGGGACGCCAATTGCGAATGCCCAGGTCACAGTCACAGGAACCACAATCGGTACGGCAGTCGACAGTGACGGCCGGTTCCGGCTTACAGGTGTTCCCACGACAGCACGCGAGGTCAGAGCACGAAGCCTCGGCTATCAGCCTGCATCGGCAACGTTCTCAGTGACGGGCGGCGCAACGGCGACCGTCCGAATCCTGATGACGGAAAGCGCGAAGGCCCTCGACGCGGTGGTCATCACCGGAGCCGTTGGCGACACGAGACGACGCGCGATCGGAAACGCTGTATCCACGGTCAACGCATCCGAAGTAATCGGCCGCTCGTCAGTGAACAACGTCACCGAGATACTTCAATCGAAGACACCGGGACTCACTCTGATGCCGGGGTCGGGGTCGGCAGGCACTTCGACGAACTACCGCCTTCGCGGCGCAGGGTCCCTCTACGCGGGTAACTCACCCACGATCTATCTCGACGGTGTTCGGCTGAACGACCGCAACCAGGGCAGCTACACTGTATTCGGCCAAACGGCGGCAGCTCTCGACGCTATCAACCCGAACGACATCGAATCTATCGAAGTGATCAAGGGACCGGCCGCCGCAACGTTGTACGGAGCGGAAGCCGCTGCCGGAGTGATTCAGATCATCACGAAAAAAGGCAAACCTGGCAAAACGAGATGGGAAGGGCGCGTCGAAACCGGCAACGCAAAGTGGGTCGACGATCTCAAGCCAGTGAACTACGGAGTCGCCACGGCAGCCCGAATAGCCGATGTGGCGGGCTATCCAGGGTACACCGGGCTTCAGGTCGGCGACATCATCTCGCACCGTGCGATGACTGAGCCCAACGCATTGAGAACCGGTGGGCTTATGAAGTACAGCCTGTCGGCAGCCGGCGGCGGGGAGAATTACACGTACTTCGTGTCGGGCGCACAGAGCAAGGAAGAGGGCGTGAACCTCAACAACTACGCGAACCTTGGCTCGGTTCGTGGAAACTTCGCATTTACGCCGTCGGCCAAGCTGACCTTCAACACCAATGTGGACCTGAGCAGAAGTCACGTACGCCTTCCCCTCAACGACAACATTGCATTCGGGTTGATCATCAGCTCGTATCTCGCAATTCCAGGGCGCAAGTACAATTACCCGGCGGGCCTGAACGACTCCCAGATCCTTCCGGAGGTTGCCAACACATACGACAACCAGACAAGAGCCGACCGCCTCATCATTGGAACCAGCGCGGAGTACAAGCCGGTAGAGTGGCTGAGTAACAAGGTACGCGTCGGTTTCGACCAGAATGTCGGCCGGGCCGAGTTGTATTTCGCGCCGCAGCCCGCGGGACTCAATCCGTTCAGTGCTCGCGCAAGCTTCGAGCTGGACAACACGAAAGGATTTCTGGCAGAGGGCCGCCCTCTCAACCAGAACGTCACAGTCAATTATGACCTGACCGCGACGCGTGACATTTCGCCCACCCTCATTTCGAATTCCTCATTCGGTGCGCAATACCTCGCAAACACATACCGGCGCACCGATGCGTATGGACAGGACCTCGGAGCAACGGGGATTCGTTCGGTCAGTGCTGCGGCGATCACGACGAGCGGTGAAGCGTTCTCCGAGCAGAAGTCCGTCGGCTTCTATGTGCAGGAACAACTGGCGATGCGCGACCGCCTGTTCCTCACCGGCGCAGTTCGAGTCGACAACAACTCGGCATTTGGATCCGCGCTGAACAGGGTATTCTACCCGAAGGCATCGGTTTCGTACGTGATCTCCGAGGAGCCGTTCTTCCATATGCCGATGGTGAACGACCTGCGACTGCGACTCGCATGGGGTCAGGCAGGCAATTCGCCGGGCCCGTTCGACGCGCTTCAGAGCTACACTACGTCGGTAGTCACGAACCCAACGGGATCTGCTTCCGCGCTCAGATATGGCTCGTTCGGAAATCCGAACCTCAAGCCGGAGCGTGGAAATGAAGTAGAGGCAGGATTCGAAGCCGGAATGCTTGGCGGCAGAGCCAATATCGACTTCACGTACTACTATAAGAGAACGAACGATGCGTTGCTTCCAGTCGCCGTTCCCCCGTCAACAGGATTCGCCGGCACCCGCCTGGAGAATCTCGGCACGATCTCGAACAGTGGACTCGAGGTGATCCTGAGCGGGACGATACTTGAGATGAAGCAGGCGTCGCTGGAGACAACGCTATCGCTCGCGACCAACAAGAACCGGCTTGTCTCGTTCGGCGACGATCGCTCACCGATTGTCTTCGGATCGTATGCTCCATCGCAGCGCTACCAGGTTGGATACCCATTGGGCGGAATGTGGGCGCAGCGTGTGCTGAAGGACGCTAACGGCGCACTTATAAAGACCGCAAACGGGCTGGCCCAACTCGACACGACCGGCATTTTCAGGGGGCCGTCCGCGCCGACAAGGGAAATCTCTTTGTCGTCGACGCTTCGGTTCCTCCAGCGGTTCAGAGTCTTCGGCCTCGTCGACTACAAGGGCGGGCACTACCAGTTCAACGTGAAGGACTGGCGCCGGGATCGCTCCGGTCTCTCATGGGCAACCGTGGACCCGAACGCAAATCCCGACGAAGTGCTGGAGCGGAGGTTCGCTTCGCAGACCTATCTGGACATTCAGCAGGCGGACTTCGTCAAGCTGAGAGATCTCTCGCTGAGCTATGACCTGCCGCAGATGCTTGTCGGGCGATTCGCCGACAAGGCAACGATCACCGCTGCGGGACACAACCTCAAGATATGGACGAAATACGGCGGGGCCGACCCTGAGCTCAACTTCAATGGAGGCGAGTCAACGTTCAATCGCAACGACTCATGGACCGTGCCGATGACACGTCGTTACTCACTCGCGCTCTCGGTGAATTTCTGATGAGAAATCAACAGATGGGCCCGGCACGGGTCGCGCGCATCCTCTGCGCAGTCGCAGTGATCGCCGCATCAGGTGCATGCAACAACCTCCTCGACGTGTCCGACCCCGGCTCGATTCAAGGTGGTCAGCTCGGCGATCCCGCGCTCGAACAGCTTCAGGTTAACGGGGTGATCGGCGAGTTTCAGTACGCCTACGGTTACTACGCGCTGTGGTCAGGTGTGCTGTCGGACGAAGTATTCACCGATCACACCAACGTCAGCGTTCGTGATTTCTCGCTGCACAACTTCGGTGATCTGAACGACATCACCACGGGTGCCTACGAGGTTATCCAGCGGGCCAGACAATCCGCGGATGATGCGTCGGCGCGTCTCAAGGAGATACTCGGCCCGAGTGCGTCGTCGAGTCTCAACATGGCCCGGGTGATGGCGTACGGAGGATACTCGTACGTGCTGCTCGCTGAGGGGTACTGCGGAGCTCCCGTTAACCTGAGCGCGGAGCTCACGCCGGATGAGCTCTTCACCCGCGCGATCGCAAGATTCGATACAGCGATTACAATCGCTACAGCCGCGAACTCCGGCACCAACGCGGCGGCGGCGACGGACCTGATCAACATGGCGAACGTGGGCGCCGCAAGAGCAGCACTCAAGATGGGCGACCTGGCGAGGTCGCGAAGCTACGCCGTAAAGGTTCCCGCCAACTATGAGAAGCTGGTGTACTACTCGGGCAACTCGGTACGCGAGAACAATCAGCTCAATCGTCCCGCACGAACGGCTGACCCATTCCTGGGAATCGCTCCGCATTACCTGGGGATCAACGATCCGCGGCTTCCGCCACTCGGAACATCGAGGCTTGGATTGAACTCGAATCCAATCTTCCCGCCGCAGCGTCCGCTGATGTACGTGGGCTGGAGCGCGGCGACTCTTCAAACCATCGACATCACGACGAACATCAAGTTTGTCACGGGGCTGGAGGCGCAGTACGATATCGCCGAGGCGGATGGTGCGGTGGCGAGCACGCTGACGTTCGTCAATGCGCGTCGCGCGGTCGGAAACCAGGCACCGGTTACTCTCACGGGAGCGGCTCTGATGGCCGAGCTACGAGAGCAGCGCGGGCGGGACTTCTTCCTGACGGGTCAGCGCCTTGGGGATCTCAGAAGGTATCTCAAGGCGGGCATCAATCTTTATCCGACCGGCAAGTATCCCGTGTTCACGGATTTCTACGGAACCAACACCTGCTTCGTGGTGCCGAGGACGGAGAAGGCGGCGAATCCAAACTATTAGATCTTGCTGATGTTGCGTTTGCTGTCGTCGCACTCATCGCGCTTCCATGAGCGGCGGGTGCGCAGCAGTGCGCTGCTGGTGGTGATACACGACGGCTTGGCCAGGCCAATCCGAATTCCCGTCGAGCCGGTCCGCCACCGACCTTTGGTATTCGCAGGGCAGGAAACAACACATCGCAGGTCGCTCGATACCTCTATCCCCCAGACGACAATGAGACACGGATTCATCGGCTCCGCGCTGCTGCTCACCGCATGCGCCACCGCATCGCGCCCTTCGGCAACCGGAAATGAACAGTCAACAGTCCGGCCAGGAATCGAAGTCTTTCTCTCGAGTATCCCGTCGTCACTGAAAGGCAAGCGCGTCGGACTGATCACGAACGCAAGTGCTGTCAACCGTTCGAAAATACCGGACATCGACCTGATCGCGCAGAACAACGATCTGAAGCTTGTTGCTCTCTATGCGGCCGAGCACGGCATTCGCGGAACTGCAGCTGCTGGCGCGAAGATCGGAAACGAAACCGACGAGAAGACCGGCGTTCCCGTCTACTCGCTCTTCGGTGCGGAAGACCGCGGCCCCACGCCGGAGATGCTCAAGGACGTTGACGTGCTCGTGTACGACCTGCTGGAAGTTGGCGGCCGGACCTGGACGTACGTCTCGACAATGGCGTTGTCGATGGAGGCAGCGCGCAGGAAGGGAATTCCGTTTGTCGTCCTCGACAGGCCCAATCCGATCGGTGGCGAGATCGTCGAAGGCGCGTTAGTGGATCCGAAATTCAAGTCATTCGTCGGCATGTACCCGATCCCCGCACGCCACGGCATGACTGTCGGAGAGCTGGCGAAACTGTTCAACGAGAAGTACGGCATCGGCGCGGACCTCATCATCGTCAAGGCGGAAAACTGGAGCCGGTCACAGTGGTTCGACCAGACGGGAATGCCGTGGACGAACCCGTCGCCAAATCTTCGCTCGCTCGCTGCGCTCAACAGTTATCCGGGATCGGTGTACTTCGAGGGCACCAACGTGGCCGAGGGCCGCGGCACTGACCGGCCGTTTGAGCAGATCGGTGCGTCGTGGCTTGACGCACCAGGCATCGCCCGCGAAATGAATGCTCGCAACCTTCCCGGAATCCGCTTCGAGGCGATAACGATGAGGGTCGATTCAACCGCGTCGAAGTACAAAGGCCAGACCATTCCCGCGATCCGCTTCACAATCACCGACCGTCGGGCATACCGCCCGGTTCGCACCTCTCTTCTGCTCATCGATGCGATCAGGAAACATCATCCCGGTGATTTTGCGTGGAGAGGGTCAATCGACAGACTGACGGGATCCGACAAGGCGAGACTGGCGATCGATGCCGGACAGCTCGAGTCTCTGCTGGCCGAATGGGACCGGGAAGCTGCTGAGTTCACGGCAAGCCGCGAGCCGTTTCTGCTTTATCAATGAGTCGATCGTGGCGAGTCGGCAGCACAGGCACTGAACAGGCGGCGGCAATCGAAGCCGAGCTTGAGGACGCGTGACTGTCCACCAACCACTGCACATCGGAGTTTCGCATGAAGCGAGTCACTGGCATCGGCGGCATCTTTTTCAAGGCGAAGGATGCACCTGCGGTCCAGGCCTGGTACAAGACTCATCTCGGCATCGATGTGCAGTCGTGGCGCGGTACCACGTTCGACTGGAACGATTCGGACGGCAAGCCAACAGGCGGAACAACCGCCTGGCTCATTAAGCCCGCGGAGAGCGAGCAGTTTTCTCCGAGCAACGCCTCGTTCATGGTCAACTACCGCGTCGAAGACCTTCACGCCTTGGTCGCCGCGCTAAAAGCGGAAGGCTGCAACGTCTCGACAAGATCGATGACTCTGAGTACGGCAAGTTTGGCTGGGTCATCGATCCCGAGGGAAACAAGGTCGAATTGTGGCAACCACCTGCCGGTCAATGAAACACGCCCGCGTTCGTGATTGCAGGATGTGCTCGCGGGATCCCCCCAGGAGTAGGTGGCCACACGCTTTTGCATTTGATCATGATTGAGCCCGTTCGCTTATCCGTGGTCGTTCACCTGGCGCCCGCGCGCGCCTTTGACCGCTTCGCGCTCGATCTCGCGGCCTGATGGCCTCGCGAGTACACTTGGAGCCAGGATGTCCTGCAAGACATCGGGATGGATCCGCGCGCGGGAGGAAGTGTTTAGCCGCTCGGCCGACGATGTTCAGATATGTGGCTACTTACTGGCAGCTGGTGCTCGGCTGAGCTCTCAGTTTGGCTGCCATCGGCGTAGTGAGCCGGGGTTCGAATCGAGGACGGCAATGAGGGCGGACGGCCCCCTGCCTTTAAATTGTCTGAATGAGGTCTCAATTCGGGCGCTGCCGCGCGACTGGTTTTTTGGCCGTGTGGGTTTACCTCGCAGTGAGCTGCAGATCGGCCGGAACGCTGCGCGATCCTGCTGTTGAAGAACAAAGACAGGTTGCCGAGATGTTTCGCAGCGCCCGAGCGGACATGGAAAAGGGAGTCGCCGAGCTTGAAAGGCTTTCGACGGCGATGGATACAGCGGGAGTTGCTGGATTTATGCCGGAGCTTGCGAGACGGGACACGCTCTATCGAAGACTGATCCAGCTTCGGAGGGAACTCGACCCAGGCTTGCCAGCCGCGCTGTCCGGTCGCGTCGACCTCAGATCAAGACCGCCGCTTCTGGATATTTCGCCGGCCCCGCTGTTCGAGCCGTTCCGGGATGGGCGAACATGGATGCTTCAGGGATATTTGATCTACCGTTTCGGCCGCACCCCTTACGTTCTCATCGTTCCCGCGGGATTTGTGACGGACCTCGCAAGCGTCCCAGATGTTGCCGAACCACTGCTGCCTCGAAACGGGGAATACTCGACAGCGGCCATCATTCACGATTACCTGTATTGGACGCAGTCGTGCACCCGAGAGCAGTCCGACAATCTCATGTCGATCGTCATGAAGGAGACGGGTGTCGCACCGTGGAAAGAGCTGTTGATTTATGGTGCGGTGAGGCTGGCCGGCCAGCGAGCATGGGATTCAGACCGCGAGCATAGAGCCAGCGGCGCTATCCGCATCGTCGATGTGCCGTGGGACCGCTCTCCATCCGAAGTTGATTGGGACAAACTGCAAGCTTCGCTGCAGGAAACTCATTCGCTTGCCGATATCCGGCCGCGGGTCAGACTTCAGGTGTGTGAACTTGGAAATAGCCGTTAGTAGCGAGTGCAGATTGGGCTTGAAGCCGAGTTGAGCGGGACAGTTCAGCGGGATAAAGGTCGCGTACCTCGGCGCAGTCTGATCTCGGCGTGACGCTCGAGGTATTCAACGGTATGCCCGCTGGCAAACAGAAATCCGATGCGACCTGACTAGCGCTAGGGTGCCGCTTAACAGCTCCCGTTCGAAGCGTTTCAGGGTGCTCGTCAATACCTTGAGAGCATGGGATGTAAGGTCAAGCCGGGCGTGACCGCAGCCTTATGCAGCGCGCTGGCGGTTCTGAGTGCATGCAACTCTGACACTTCTGTCGATCCTGCCGCCGGTGTTGCCATTACTGTCGACAGTTCCGTGGATCATCTGCAGCAGTTCTTCGGCTCGTACGAGATCAATGTCAAGTCGACAGTGGCGAATCGCAGCGACCACGACATCTTCATCGCTCAGAATTGCAGGAATGGGCGACGCCTGCGCCAATCGGATCCCGCTGAAGGCAGCGCTACCTGGCGAGTATGCATGCATCGAAGGTTCTCCGGTGCCGCACATCCGTATAGTGTAGTGATGAGTTGCGGTGCTGAGCATTCGTACGCGACAGTCAATCTCTGGAACCATCTCACAGTCGCATAAGTGATCGAGCTGAAAGAAACTCCTGAGCGTTTCCGGCGTCCGGCGGGAATTACGGCGATCTCGGTATTCCTTGGTCTCGGATCGTTGATTGCGCTCACGACAGTGATTGCGCTGTTATTCCCGGGCGGTCCGCTCGATTCAATGTGGCACCTTAACCCGCCTGCGCGGGATGGGTTTCGCGCCATTGGCCGAGCTGCATTCGTCCTCATGCCGGTTGTCTCGGCGTGGTGCGCGGCGTCGGCATTCGGATTGAGCCAACGCCGCGTTTGGGGATTGCGAGTTGCGATCGGTCTCTTGACGGTGAATCTCATGGGAGACCTCGGCAACGCGTTCCTGCGCGGCGACATGCGAACGTTGATCGGCATTCCAATTGGCGGAGCCATGATTGGATACCTGCTTTCCAAGCGAAGCCGAGACTGGTTTCGCCAAGCCTCACAATGAGCGCGCAGGAAGAGCCACGCAATGTTAGCGCCGACATCAGTGTGGAACAGGCGCTGACGGAGGCGGAAACCGAGAGAATTTACACCGGCCTTCTCGCGAACGATCCGACGCCGCGTCGTTACGATGCGCTCATACTTGGTCTTCGTACTCCGGATGGGCAACTCGTCGGCGCTTTGCTAGCCGCGACAGTCTGGAATTGGCTCTCTATCGACATTCTCGTTGCCCTCGAGGATCAGCTCCGATCCGCACAACTCACTGCAGATGTGAGCGTTCTGGATCGCCTGATTTCCGACCGGCTTCTTTTCACTGGGCCGGACGGCCAGCTCGGAACCAAGGCGCAGGATCTCGAGGCACACGGTTCCGGCGTTGTTCGGTTTGCACTCACGAGCCTGAGGAACTTCACATCCGGCGTGTCGGGGCGGACGTTGCCGTCACCGCGTTGCGCGCGCGACTCGTCATGGAGGTAAATGGCAACGTGGTTAGCGGCACGTATCGTTACACGCGTGTGTGGGCGCGGGAAGGAGGCGGACCATGGCGTGTCGTGGGCGGGCATGTGAGCGAAGTGGCGCCTTAGCCGATTTCGCTCGAGAATCACTGATGATAAACTTTGTCACTAATTGTTTGCTGCCCTGGACACGGGTGAGTCCCGAGTCTAGTTGAAATTCAGGTGGTGCCGCGGTACTAGAGTGTGAATCCGTGCAAGGATATCCACTCGTTCCCGAGGACACCACCCATGCCAAGAGTACGAAGAAATTCAAGGAAGAACCAGCGGGG
>JBBSGU010000017.1:0-40704 GCA_038253755.1 Gemmatimonadales bacterium
CCGCGCATGCCTGTCGTGCTCGGCGTCGGAGACAGCATTCATCTCGAATTCGATTTCAACTTTGTGGCGGCTTGGGTGCATTAGCCCAAGGAGGAACAGATCGCTTGAAAAAGATTGCTGCAGGTGGCGGTTCACCGGGAACCTGGCGCGAGGTATGCGCGTCTTTCATTGGTGTCGAGTCGGTTTTCAGGCAGGCGAGCTTTCTGCCCGCGCACTCTTAGTTGAGACGAGGACTTCAACTTGCCCGCGCTCTTTCCGCGATGGACCAACACCGCAGTGCGGACGGTTCTTATTTCACTCGCGGTCGTGCTTCCCGGGGTACCGATCAGCGTGATGGCGTGGCAGCGGACGCCGGGCGCGACTGGTAGCGGGTATTCCCCGGATCAGCCCGTGCCCTTCAATCACCTCCTGCACGTTACGGATTTTCGAATTGACTGCCGTTACTGCCACGCATCGGCAGAGCGATCCTCCGTTGCGGGCCTGCCGCCATCGTCCGCGTGCACGGCCTGCCACAACGAAGTCTGGTCGAACTCGATTGCTCTCGCACCTGTGCGTCAAAGCCTGGCGACCAACAGGCCGGTCGCATGGAACAGGGTAAATCGATTGCCGGACTTTGTGTACTTCAACCATTCGATCCACGTCGCGAAAGGGGTCGGCTGTGAGACCTGCCATGGGCGAGTAGACAGGATGAGTCAGGTGGTACGCACCGCGCCGTTGACCATGCAGTGGTGCGTGGATTGTCACGCCAACCCCGGTCCCAAATTGCGACCGGTAGATGAAATCACGGTAATGGGCCGAGCTGTCGGAGCCGACCAGGTCGCGCTCGGGGATGAGCTTGTTCGCCGCTATAAAGTTCGTCGGCTGACGAACTGCACCACCTGCCACCGATAAAGTCGTGACGAGCTTCGACGACGAGCTTTCGCGCCGCAATTTCGTCAAGCTGCTTGGCGCGAGCATGGCGCTCGCCGGACTCGACGGATGCTCGCGGATGCCCGGAGAGAAAATTCTTCCGTACGTGCACCAGCCGCGGGAACTGACGCCCGGAATCGCGACGCATTACGCTACCGCGATGATGCTGGACGGTTTCGCAACTGGACTGGTCGTCGAGTCACACGAGGGCAGGCCGACAAAAATCGAAGGGAACCCCGACCATCCCGCGAGCCTTGGTGCAGCGGGGATTTTCGAACAGGCGTCGCTGCTTCAACTCTACGACTCGAATCGGGCTTCAGCGGTGCGTTCGGCTCATGCCCCGACAGGGTGGGAGGCATTCTCTGAAGCGTTCTCACCCCGAGCTCTTCGTAATCATGTCGGCGGTCACGGTGCCGGTCTCGCCCTTCTTCTCGAGGCGACATCGTCATCGGTCATCGCCGATATGATCGCAACGTTGAAAGGTCTGTATCCGGAAGCGGGAATCCATTACTACTCTCCGCTGGCCCGGACCGAGGCATCGATCCCGCAATACGATATCCGGGCAGCCAACGTGATCCTCGCCATCGAGTCCGATTTCCTCGCGGCAGGCCCGATGCAACTTCGCATGTCTCGAGAGTTCAGCGATCGCCGTCGCGAACCATCCGCTGACATGAATCGGCTTTACGCGATCGAGTCTGCCGTGACTGTGACTGGCTCGTCCGCGGATCACAGGTTCCGCTGTCGCCCGTCCATGATTCAGCCGGTACTCGCCGAGCTTTACTCACTGTTGGGCGATGCGTCGGTCCCCGCGCAGCGGGCAGCTGAGCGATCGTACGGTGGAATCACTTCGTCTGCGCTGCGCGTCATCGCCGCGGATCTCTCGCGCCATAAAGGTCAGTGTCTCGTGATTGCCGGCGAACGACAGCCGCCATCCGTGCATGCACTCGTGGCGGCAATCAACGAACAGCTTGGGAACACCGGTCGAACCGTCTGGCGAATCCGGTCGCCATTGCTTGGGGCGGGAGACGGGTCTTTTTCTATCGAAGCGCTCGCCGGCAGGTTGCGGGATGGCGCGGTGGACACGCTCATCTGCATTGGCGGTAATCCGTCTTACAACACGCCTGGCCCTCTTCAATTCGACGGAGCGTTTCGCAAGGTCAGAAACACTGCGTACGTCGGCCTGTACGAAAATGAAACGGGCCAGAATGCAAAATGGCTTGTTCCTGCAGCGCACTATCTCGAGACATGGGGTGATGGTCGTGCGTACGACGGAACTCTATCCGTGGTGCAGCCCCTCGTGCAGCCGCTTAACGGCGGGAAGTCGGCGGTCGAGATCCTCGCGGCAGTCTGTGGAGTAGAGAAGTCGCCCCTCGCACTTCTTCGGGAGAGCCTGGGCCGGACGGGCCTCGTTGGCGAAACTGCGTGGACCGACGCTGTCCGACGCGGTTTTGTCGTCGGTGCGGCTGCACCGCGAATTCAGGGACCGACGATTGTAGTGCCGACTGCGGCCGCACCCGAAAAGACCGATCACATCGACGTGACCTTCGCTGCCGATTCGCGAACGCACGACGGCTCATTCGCAAATAATGGATGGCTCCAGGAACTGCCAGATCCTGTCACAAAGCTCACCTGGGACAACGCTGCGCATCTGAGTCCAGCTACGGCAGCACGATTGCTGGTCGGCTCAGGAGACACTGTACTGGTACGCACGCCGGCCAGCTCGATCCGGCTTCCTGTGTTGATCGTGGCAGGTCACGCTGACGATTCAGTCACCGTGCATTTCGGTTACGGACGGCGAGGCGCGGAACGACTCGCTGCCGGAGTCGGAACCGATGTGTTTCCGATGTGGCCAGCGACCGGCGCGTTCGTATCCAGCGCATCCGTCGACCGCGCGGTGGACGCTGGGCAACACACTTTCGCAATCACGCAATCGCATTGGAAGATGGACGGTCGCGAGCAGGCGAAAAGCGAGACCCTGCGTTCGTACAATGCGCGTCAGGCGACGTTCAAGCCGGATGATCATCCGCCACCTTCACTGTTCAAAGGGGAACCGCCACCAGCAGCTGTGAAGCAATGGGCGATGACAATCGATCTGGGTCTCTGCACCGGTTGCAGCGCCTGCGTCGTCGCATGCCAGTCGGAAAACAATATTCCGGTGGTCGGAAAGGAGGACGTCGAAAAATCGCGCGAGATGCAGTGGCTCAGAATCGATCGTTATCAGGACGGAACAGAAGAGAATCCTGAGTTCATTGCCCAGCCGATGCTGTGCCAGCAGTGTGAGCGCGCGCCCTGCGAGTATGTGTGCCCGGTAGGAGCCACCGATCACAGTCCCGACGGATTGAACGAGATGGTGTACAACCGCTGCGTTGGCACGCGCTTCTGCTCCAACAACTGTCCCTACAAGGTTCGGCGCTTCAACTGGTTCGACTACAACGCTGAAATTTCCGAGACGGAAAAAATGGCAAAGAATCCTGACGTCACGGTTCGCGAGCGTGGCGTCATGGAGAAATGCACTTTTTGCGTTCAGCGCATTCGTGAAAAGGAAATTTCGGCTGAAGTGGCCGGCACGCCGTTTCTCGGATCCTCAGTCGTCACTGCGTGTCAGCAGGCGTGCCCGACCAGGGCAATTACCTTCGGCTCACTCACTGAGCCGGAAAGCGAAGTCATGCGCCAGCGTGAGGGTCCGCGCGCATACAATGTTCTCGACGAGCTCGGAACCAGGCCGCGGGTCCGCTATCTGTCGCGTATACGGAACGCGAATCCTGCGCTGGATACGGAACAGTGACAGATCCCGGAGATCGCCAAGCCTCCGGTTCTTCGGTGGATTCCCGTTGGCCGATCATGCGGACACTTCCGTCCGATGCGGTTCTTACAGAAAGGTTGCTGGCGCCGCTCTGGAACGTGCCCCGATTCTGGTGGCTGCTCTTCGGCTTGTCGTCTATGGGAACATTGCTTCTCATCGGAGCTGTCAGTTACACAGTGGCAAGGGGAATCGGCGTGTGGGGCAACAACATTCCCGTCGCCTGGGCATTTGCCATCACGAACTTTGTCTGGTGGATTGGCATCGGACACGCCGGAACATTCATCTCGGCGTTTCTCCTCCTTCTCAACCAGCGTTGGCGCGGATCAATCAATCGAATTGCCGAGGCCATGACGATCTTCGCTCTCGTGAATGCAGCGATGTTTCCCGTGCTGCACCTGGGGCGCCCGTGGTTCTTCTACTGGCTTGTGCCATATCCGTCAACGATGAATGTGTGGCCGAATTTCAAGAGCGCACTGCCCTGGGATGTTGCAGCGGTAACCGCGTACTTCACCGTTTCCCTCCTGTTCTGGTATCTCGGACTCGTTCCTGATTTTGCTTCGGCCCGCGATGCGGCACCCACGCGGTTGAGAAGGATCGCCTACGGCGTGTTCGCAATGGGCTGGCGAGGTAGCGGGTACCAATGGAGCCGATACCGTATTGCCTACATGCTCCTCGCTGGTCTTGCAACACCACTGGTGATTTCCGTTCACAGCATTGTGAGCCTCGACTTCTCGATCACCAAGCTGCCTGGCTGGCACTCGACAATCTTTCCACCGTATTTCGTAATCGGCGCGATTTACTCGGGCCTGGCGATGGTGATAATCCTGCTCATTCCGTTGCGCCGTGCCTTCTCACTTGCTGATCTGATCACGGAGATGCACTTCGATCGTCTCGCCAAACTCATGCTGGTAATGGGATTGATGCTGCTCTACAGCTACGTAATGGAATCGTTCATGTCGTGGTACAGTGGAGATCAGTACGAGCGCTACGTGTATCTCTTCTCGCGGCCGCGCGGGCCTTACGCGGTTGCGTACTGGATCATGACAATCTTCAACGTCGGTGCTCCTCAGGTATTCTGGTTACGGCGATTCCGAACCAGCACTGTCGTCCTTTTTCTTGTGTCTGTCGCAGTCCTCATAGGCATGTGGCTCGAGCGATTCATCATCATCGTGACTTCGCTCAATCGTGATTTTCTCACGTCGAGCTGGCATGTGTTCGTTCCGACCTGGGTTGACTTGAGCATACTGGCAGGCAGCCTCGCTCTGTTCAGCACGCTTTTTCTCCTGTTCGTGCGATTCGTGCCAGCTATGGCTATCAGTGAGATGAAGGTGCTCAGGCATGAGTTGTCCGTGAGTCCGACTGTGGGACAAGCTGCCGATGCGTGATCTCGACTGGAGTCGCGGCTCATACCTCGCCGAGTTCTCGACTGCCGACGAGTTGAGCGAGGCCGTGCGGCGGTTTCTCGAGATGGGCTACACAAGAGTGGAGACGTTCTCGCCCATGCCGGTTGACACCATAGTTCCTCGAACACGCTCGCGGCTTCCGGTTGTTGTTTTCGCCGCCGGCGTCGCCGGCGCCATCCTGAGTTACGCAGTTGAGTGGTACGCCAACGCGTTCGCGTACGTGCAGAACATCGGAGGACGTCCCGCTCATGCGGTACCGGCATTTCTGGTTCCGGCTCTGGAAGGCGCGATACTTTTCGCCGCTGTCGCCGCCTTCGCTGGTTTTTTTACGAGCGCTCGGCTTCCGAAGCTATGGCATCCGGTGTTCGAGATTCCGGGATTCGAAGGGGCGACGGTCGATCGCTACTGGATCGCGGTTGACGGGGCCGACGCGCGAACTTCGACGAATACCACTGAAGATGAACTTCGACTGCTGAAGCCGCTCCGTGTCGTCCTTCCTGGACCCGTCACTTGACCGGGAGGCGCAGGTCGGTCGTGATCGTGCTGTTTGCGTCGATCGCGTGCGGCCGTTCGACAGAACGGGAAACGATCGGATTGGAGCGAATGCGCGAGCAACAACGCTATGACGTCTTCCAGGCTAGCGGCGTATTCGCAAATGGTGCGTCATCCCAGCATCCGCCGCCTGGATCGGTTTCGAGGGAAAGCGCGTCCGACACCGGAGTCACCGGCACCGGCATGTCCAACGGTGTTGTTGTGACGACGATTCCTGTTGATGTAACTCCGCGACTGATTTCCGTTGGTGGCGACAGGTTCGGGGTGTTCTGCGCGGTTTGTCACGGCGCGTCCGGTTTCGGCGGCAGCGTGGTCGGGGCGAACATGGATCCGCCTCGGCCGCCGCCACTACGCAGCGCGTCTATCCGATCGCTGGCGCCGGGCTTCATCTACGCGGTTGCGACCCGGGGGTACGGCAAAATGCCCGGGTATGCGTCTCAGCTGACGAATGTCGAGCGATGGGCCGTTGTCGCGTACGTGCAGCGGCTGCAGATGACGCCCGCCACATCGCCGTCTGCTATAGACGATTCACTGCGCGCGCTGACCATCGCGCGAATCGACAGCAGCGCCGCTGAGCGTCACAGGGCGTTCGGCCGGTGAGCCTTCGGGGTGCGATGCAACGTCCGGCCATGGCAGTCGCTGCGGTTGGTGGAGTTGCCTGCGCAATTGGATGGGTCATTGATCCACGACGAGCCGCCGCCGCTTACCTCGTAGCATACGTCGTGTTTCTCGGCGTCGCTCTCGGTGCGCTGGCGATGATCATGATTGCGCGGATGAGCGCCGCAACGTGGTTCATCGCATGCCGGCGCGACGCAGAACACGTAACAGCGGTGCTCCCCGCACTGGCCATACTGTTTCTACCTGTGATTCTCTCGGCGAGACTGTTATATCCGTGGGTCGATGCAGCGTCCTCGCACTCATCCACTCTGGCGCGCGCCGTAGCAGCCAAGCAGGCGTATCTCAATTTTCCCTGGTTCGTCGCGCGGGCCGTGATCTACTGGGTTGTATGGATCTCGCTCGCCGAACTCCTGAGGAGAGTGTCGATTGCAAACGAGCGACGTGCTTCGGCGTTGTCCCGGCGCCGGATGAACGTCATCAGCGCGGTTGGTCTGCCACTGTACGCGTTCACGGTGAGCTTCGCTTCGTTTGACTGGATGATGTCGCTATCTCCAGCCTGGTATTCGACTATCTACGGAGTCTACTACTTTTCCGGCTGCATGGTCGGAGCACTCGCGCTTTTGACTGTGATTGTTGCGCGTCGGGTCAGTAGCGAACGGAAGCCGGGCAGTGCGGACGAGGCCTGCATGCAGGCGCTCGCGAAACTCCTCCTGACGTTCGTCCTGTTCTGGGCGTACATCGGATTTTCGCAGCTAATCGTTATCTGGAGCGCGGACCTGCCGGCCGAGAACAGCTGGTACCTGATTCGACTGGCGGGCGGATGGAAAATCCTGGCCGCGGTACTCGTCGCTGGGCACCTGCTGGTGCCGTTCCTGGTGCTGCTCGTTCGCGCGGTTAGAAAGAGTTCGAAGGCGATGGCCGCTGTTGGAGTCCTGCTTCTCGTGATGCACTACCTTGACGGCTACTGGATGGTGATGCCCGACGCGGCTCCGGCTCGCGGGGGACCTCATTGGCTCGATGCGGGTGCTGTGTTGCTCATTGGCGGTGTCTGTGCCCTCATGTGGCGAAGGCGGCGGGCAGCCTTCGAAATTATCGTCGGGACCGGCCACGCGTTTCGATGAGGGGAGGGGATGTTTGCAGCCGAACGCACCACTGGAGGATGGTCCAGAAGCGTTGAATCAAGCCCCCCGCCCGGCTAAATTTGAGTGCTATGCCTTTTCCGGTCCAGCGATTACGAGTTGGCTGTCGAAGAAGGGGCGGCAATGGTGCGTCTCGGATCGATTCTGTTTGGAGAACGTGGTAAATGACCGACGACGGCACAAACTCAAACCAGCGTTACAGAACGCTTGCCGCCGACCGGCCCGCCAACGACATCGAGAAGGAAGTTCTCGAGCGCTGGTCGAAGGACGGTGTGTTCGAGCAGACCCCGCAGGCAAAGCCTGGGCAGGACCGCTACATCTTTTTCGAAGGACCGCCAACCGCTAACGGTCGTCCGGGGATCCATCACGTCTTCTCGCGCACCGTCAAGGATCTGTTCTGCCGCCATCGCGCGATGCACGGAATGTTCGTCCTCCGAAAGGCCGGCTGGGACACGCACGGACTGCCGGTGGAGATCGAAGTCGAGAAACAGCTTGGCATCAGTGGCAAGCAGGACATCGAGCGAATCGGCGTCGAGAAGTTCAACCAGCTATGCCGAGAAAGCGTCTGGAAATACCGCGCCGACTGGGAAAAGCTGAGCGAGCGAATTGGCTTCTGGCTCGACTACAGCGATCCGTATGTCACGTACACTAACAACTACGTCGAGAGCGTGTGGTGGGCTCTCAAGACGCTCTACGATCGCGATCTGCTTTATCGCGGACACAAGATCCTTCCGTATTGCCCGCGTTGTGGCACCGCGCTGTCGAGCCACGAAGTCGCGCAGGGATACAAGGACGACAAGGATCCAAGCTTGTACATCGCGCTCGATCTTGCCGGCGAGTCGAATGTGCGCCGCCGCGTTCTCGTCTGGACGACAACGCCATGGACGCTCGTGTCGAACGTCGCTCTCGCCGTTCATCCGGACCTCGAATATTCGGAGCTCACGAAACGCAATGGCGACGACGCCGAGAACATCATCCTCGCGTCGTCGCGAGCAGCCGCGGTGCTTGGCGAAGATTTCACCGATCGCTGGAAGACTGTCGCGACAATGAAGGGCGCAGACCTCGTCGGTGCGAAATACAGGCGACCGCTCGATTGGGTAAAGTTCGAGACTGGCAAACACGAAGTGATCGTCGGCGAGAATTTCGTCTCCGCCGACGATGGAACTGGGGTGGTGCACATGTCGCCGGCATTTGGCGCGGACGACTATGCCGCGGGCCAGCGCAACGGATTGTCGTTCCTCCAGCCGGTTGACGGTCGAGGAGAATTTCCGGCCGACATGCCGCTGGTTGGCGGGATGTTCGTAAAGAACGCCGATGAGAAGATCATCGCCGAGCTGAAGCGTCTCGGTGTTTTATGGAAGGCGGGAACGATCGAGCATTCGTACCCGCATTGCTGGCGCTGCGATACGCCGCTGATCTACTATGCGCGCACGTCGTGGTTCGTGAAGACGAGTTCCTACAAGGAGCAGATGCTTGCGCGCAATTCGCGCGTCAACTGGAATCCGCCCGAGATCGGCGAAGGCCGATTTGGCGAATGGCTGACGAACAACATCGACTGGGCGATCTCGCGCGATCGCTACTGGGGCACACCGCTTCCACTCTGGATCTGCGACAACAACGCTACACACGTCGAAGCTATCGGCAGCTTTGTTGAGTTGGCCGAGAAGTCAGGTGCGAACGCGGGTGAGGGATTCGATCCGCATAAGCCGTACATCGACGTGCACACGTGGAACTGCTCGAAGTGCGACGGCACGATGCGTCGTACTCCGGAAGTGATCGACGCCTGGTTCGATTCTGGCTCTATGCCATTCGCGCAATGGCACTATCCGTTCGAGAACGCCGACAAGCTCTTTCTGAATTATCCTGCTGATTTTATCGCCGAGGGCGTTGATCAAACGCGTGGCTGGTTTTATTCGCTGCTTGCGATTGCAACCGGCCTCGACGACGCGTTGCCGAAGAACACGGTTGATTACCGCGCCGCAACTGGAGAAGGAGTTCACACTGCTCCATTCAAGGCAGTAGTTGTCAACGATCACCTGCTCGACGTCGATGGCAACAAGATGTCAAAGAGCAGGGGAAACGTCGTTGATCCGTGGATGATTCTCGACAAGTACGGCGCTGATGCGGCGCGACTTTACCTCATTGCGTCGAGCAAGGTGTGGCTCCGGCGTCGCTTTGACGAAGCAGCGATTCGCGAAAAGGCCGGCCGCTTTCTGTCAACGTTCAAGAACGTTTACAGCGGAATCTTTGCGCTGTACGCGAACTTCGGATGGGAGCCATCTGCTGCCGATCCGCTGCCGGCAGACCGTCCGCTGATCGACAGATGGATTCTCTCACGGCTCGCCGCGGTTGAGTCCGAAGCGGATGCCGCTCTTCAGGGATACGACGCCACCATCGCCGCTACCACCGTTATGAATTTCTTCATCGACGATGTGTCGAACTGGTACGTGCGTCTCAACCGGCAGCGTTTCTACGAAGTGGATTCGGCAGACAACCGCGCGGCTTTCGCCACGCTACGCGAAGTGCTGCTCGTCACCTGCCGGTTGCTGGCCCCGATCGCACCGTTCGTCACCGACTGGGTGCATTACGAGCTCGAAGGGAACTCTGTGCATCTCGCATCGTACGTCCGCCCGGAAGGGACGGACAGAGATCTCCGGCTCGAACGGGCAATGGACCACATCAGGGCGCTTTCGACTCTTGGACGGGCAGCCCGCGAGGACGCCGGCGTCAAGGTCAGGCAGCCCCTCTCGAAGATGGTTTGCGTCGTTCCGCTCACTCGAGGGGGGGCTGAGGACAACGGGACTGAGCTTATGGAGCTCGTACCACTTTTGTCAGATGAATTGAACGTAAGGGATGTTAGTTTCCTGTCGTCGGCAGACGCCCTGGTTACGCTCGCGGCGAAAGCCAACTTCAGGTCACTGGGCAAGAAGTTCGGGAAGTCCACGCCGCTGGCTGCCAAAGCTATTGAAGCCTTGAACAGCCCGGCGTTGATGGCTTTTGAGAAAGGCGAGCGGCTGGCCATTTCCGTCGGCAACGACTCGCATGAGCTTGACCCGGAGGACGTAACGATTGTCCGTCGGGCGTCGGGCAACATGATCGTTAATGAATCTGGGGGGTACTTCGCTGCAATCGATCCGACGGTGACGCCGGAGCTGAGGATGGAAGGGCTGGCGCGCGAGGTCGTGAGTCGCGTGCAAAGGTTGAGGAAAGACAGCGGATTGGCCGTTAGCGATCGAATCCGTCTGGCAGTAAGTGGGACTGAAGAGCTGGGGAATGCAGTCCTGACGCACAAGGAATGGATTGCGAATGAAGTCCTGGCGCTCGACATGACGGTCGGCGACACGACAGGACAATTTCACGCGGTGCATGCGGTGGACATCGATGGTCAGCCAGCAAGCATTGCACTAGAGAGGGCAGTTTAGATGGCAACTACGACCGCCGTTAAGAAGCCAAAGGCGATGACGAAAAAGAATCTCGATCATTTCGAGAAGCGCCTTATGGAAGAAAGGAAGCGAGTGGTGAAGGAGCTCGGTCACTACGACGAAGCGTTCAACAACACGCTGCAGGGAAACGATGGCAACCTGAGCGCCTATTCGTTCCACATGGCCGACCAGGGCACGGATGCGATGGAGCGCGAGAAGGCAGCCCTTTTCGCCAGCCAGGAGGGACGTTTTCTCTGGCACCTGGACGAAGCCCTTCGCCGCCTTTACCGCTCGCCGGAGACGTTTGGAAAGTGCCACAACTGCGGCAATGAGATCGCATATGAGCGTCTCGATGCACTCCCCCATGCGCGTTTCTGCATCGACTGCAAGCAGCGTGAGGAAGATGCAAAGAGGCAGGGCTAACACTCCGCTCTTCTGGACCGTCCTGGTGGTCGTCGTCATTGCTGACGTCATCACCAAGGCGATCGCGGTTTACTCTCTCGTTCCGCAGAGGGTCCCGCACGAGCTGATCGGAGACACCGTTCGATTCACTCTCGTCTACAATCCGGGCGCGGCGTTCGGCCTGCACCTCGGCGCGTATTCAAGATGGATTTTCATGGTGCTTACGGCGGGGGCGCTGTTCGTCCTCGGGCGGCTTTACCGCGCGACGCGCGACGGTGACCTGCTGCGTACGCTCGCTGTCGCGCTGGTGTGCGGCGGAGCGATCGGAAATCTCATCGACCGCATTCGTGCGGCGCAGGGCGTCGTCGATTTTATCGACATCGGAATCGGCGATACGCGCTGGCCGACGTTCAACGTCGCCGACATGGCGGTGAGCATCGGGGCCTTCCTTCTGGCGTGGGTTCTGTGGGGTGAAGAGAATTCCGAACAGCAGGCGAGCGCGTCGATTGAATCTCCCGATTCGGCGGAAATCGGTGCAGCGTCCGCTGCTCCCGGGAGCACTGAAATCTGAGCGACGCGAGGCATCACGAGTTTGTCATCGAGGCGGACGGAAACGTCCGCCTCGATCTTCTTGTGGCCGCGCGAGCCGAACTTTCCCGAACGCAGGCGGCAACATTGATCGCCAACGGTAACGTCACTGTTAACGGACACCGCGAGCGCGCCAGCTACAGGCCGATGGCCGGCGATGTGATCGTTGCCGTCGAGCCGGCAGTGAACGAAATCGAGATGCTGCCTGAATCGATTCCTATCGAAGTAAAGTACGAGGACGAGTATCTCCTCGTGGTGGACAAGCCTGCCGGAATGGTCGTCCATCCCGCTCCGGGAAACTGGACCGGCACTCTCGTGAACGCGTTGCTCGGCCGAGACACGGATTTGCCCGAAGGTGAGATGCCTGACCGCGCCGGAATCGTCCATCGCCTCGACAAGGAAACGTCGGGACTGCTCATCGTCGCAAAGACCGATCGGGCACACAGGATTCTCAGCGCGGCGATCGCCGCGCGACGTGTAAAACGCAGGTACGCGGTGATGATCTGGGGACATCTCATCGAAGACACACTTTCGGTGGACAAGCCCATCGCGCGCGACCCGCGAGACCGAAAGCGCATGGCAATCGTCAATAACGGCAGACAGGCGAAGACGGACTTCTTTCGTCTCGCCCGATTTGGACCGGGAGACTTGTTGCGTGCGCAGCTTCACACGGGACGAACCCACCAGATTCGCGTTCACCTCGCGTCGGTCGGCCATCCAGTAATGGGTGATGACACGTACGGCGGAGGTGGCGGCCGGAAAATGGTGGCGCTCGAATCGAAGAGGCATTTTCTCCACGCGGCATGGCTCCAGTTCAATCATCCGATAACTGGCGCGCCGATGGACATCCGATCACCATTGCCCGACGATCTCAGGAAATCTCTCCGTGCAATCGGAGAGGGAGAAGCCGTTGCGCAGGCCGAGGATCCACTCGCCGCGCTCGGCTTCCATGATTAGTCACTCACCCGCCGCGCACCTCAAGACACCGATCGGATCGGCCGCCGCAGTCGCAGCGGCACTCGACGATTTCTCCATCGATCCCGAGCAAATCGAGATGCGGCGCATGCTTGTTTTCAGCATCGCGGGACGCGCGCGATGCTGCGCCGTGGACGATGTGAGAGAAGTCGTACCGATTACGCCCACTACTCGTCTACCTGGTGCCCCCCCTTTCGTGAGGGGACTGATAAACCTGCGCGGCACGCTCGTAACGGTGCTCGACGCGGCGATGCACCTGTACGGAGTCGCAACCGATGACGCGGTCGCGAGCATCCTGCTCGTTGACCATGGAGACCGCGTGGCCGGAGTGATTGTTGACGATGTGTTCGACATTCAGGCCATACCTGTCGCTGAGCTCGACGACGGGTCGATGCTGGATTTGCACGAGATGGTCGAGACCGCTCTCGCCTGAGGAGGCATGCAGTGAACAATACGGTGCTGGTGTGCGATGACGCTGTATTCATGCGCACGATGATCGGAGACATTCTCACGCAAGCGGGCCTCGAAGTCGTCGGGGAAGCTGATTCCGGAGTGTCGGCCGTCGAGAAGTACAAAGCCCTTCGTCCCGACCTCGTGACGATGGACATCATCATGCCCGAGATGGGTGGAATTGACGCCGTGAAGGCGATCACCGATTTCGATCCGCAGGCGCGCGTGCTGATGTGCAGCGCGATGGGACAGCAGGCTCTTGTCGCCGAGGCAATTCAGGCTGGAGCGAAAGACTTCGTCGTAAAGCCGTTCCAGCCAAGTCGCGTGCTCGAAGCTGTTCAGCGAGTGCTTGGCTAAGTGAACACGAAGCGCTACGCGGATCTGTTCCGCGCCGAAGCTCGCGAACGGTTGGCCGAGATGAATATGTCTCTGCTGGCCATCGAGCGCGGCGAAGGGATCGAGCGCGTGGCCGAGCTCTTCCGCGCCGTTCACACGGTGAAGGGAATGAGCGCGGCGATGGGATACGACGCGGTGAGGGACGTATCCCACGCTCTGGAGACTCTTCTCGACTTGATGCGTCGCGAGGCAATTTCCGTAAGTCCATCGGTGATCGAGTTGCTCTTCGAGGCAGTCGACGCGCTGGAGTCGGCGGTGGTTGCAGTATCAAACGGAAGTATTCCCACAGTTGATATCAGTTCCGTCGTGATTGCGCTCGAAGCCGTGACAACGAAAAAAGTCCCCGTCGAAGAGCTCGATCTGACGGCGATGCAGACGATGGAGTGGCCTACGATGCGGACGGTCGCCGAAGCTCCCGCTCAGGTCGAGCAGGTGGCGGCCGAGCCGCAGGTCCAACGCCCCATAGTTGCGCGCCGTCCTGCGTTCGCTCCGAAGCCGGGTGCTACTCATCACGATAAAACCCAGCGCAGCGTTCGCGTTGATGCAGAGCGTCTCGACCGGCTGATGAACCTGATGGGTGAGCTTCTCATAGCACGCGGACGACTTCAGGACGTCGCGCGAAAAACTGACGACCTGGCACTCACCGAAGCAGTTCTGCAAACGTCACGACTGATCGGAAGTCTCCAGATTGAAATCACAACAGCACGAATGGTTCCGGTTGGACAGGCGTTCGAGCGCTTTGAAAGACTCGTTCGCGATACCGCTCACGCGCTCGGCAAGAAAGTCGTGTTCGAGATTCTTGGATCAGACATCGAGGTGGACAAATCAGTTCTCGACGAGATCGGCGACCCGGTCATGCATCTTCTTCGCAACTCTCTCGACCACGGTGTCGAGACTCCTCAGGAACGGAGAACCGCAGGCAAACCGCCCGTCGCGCGCCTGACCTTGTCTGCAACGCGCGAACGCTCGTCAGTTGTAATTCGTGTCAGCGACGACGGACGAGGCGTGAATGTCGATCGCGTTCTCGAAAGAGCTCGGCATGTCGGGCTCGTCGAGTACAACTGGACTCCGGCAAGTGACGCCGAGATTCTCGCTCTGATAGCTCGACCGGGTTTTTCGACAACGGCACGCGTGACGGAAATCTCCGGACGCGGAGTTGGTCTGGATGTCGTCGCAACGAAGGTTCGATCTCTCGGCGGGGGAATGGAGCTGTCAACCGATGCCGGTGCGGGAACCGAGATACGTCTCGAGCTACCGATGACGCTTGCGATCATCCACGCTTTGATTGCGCGCAGCAACAACGAGACCTACGCGCTTCCTATCACGCACGTCGTGGAGACGCTCGTCGTGAGCTCCGACATGGTTCGCTTCGAAGACGGCCGGGAGATTCTGCAGATCAGGGGACAGGCTGTTCCGGCTGTTCGTCTGCGTGAAAGGCTGGGGCATCCGCCGAAGGAAGGCTCGCTCGGTCACGCCGTCGTCCTCGAGCTGCCCGACGGCCGGATGACGTTGCTTGTGGACGAGTTCGTAGGCCAGCAGGAAATCGTGGTCAAGCAGTTCGACGCCGCGCGCGGAATGCCGCAGCTATTCAACGGCGCGACAATTCTCACCAACGGATCGCCGGCGCTGATACTCGACGCGCAGGGAATCGCCTAGCCCCCTGACTATGCAGACAACCGAGAACTCCGAAATCGTCATCGCTCCATCGGTCACTCAGGTGCTGAGTCCCGAGCGAATGGATGCTTTGAAGGAAGTGGCCAACATCGGAGCAGGTCACGCCGCGACAGCTCTTTCAATGATGACAGGCGCACGCATCATGATTGACGTGCCAACAGTGAACGTCGCACCGCTGGACGAGCTCATCCCCGGCATTGCCGACGAAGATTCGCAGATCGTAAGCGTCATGATGGACATGCACGGTTCTCTCGAGGGGCACACCCTGTTGGCCCTTCCGCTGGCAACCGGACGCAGGCTTGCCGACCTGATGCTTCGTCGCGAGCGGCGCCCTGGAGGCGTGCTCGACATGCTCGAGGAGTCTGCTCTCAAGGAGGCCGGCAACATACTCGGCGGCGCTTACATGACCGCGCTGAGCGAATTCCTGGGGATGACGCTCCTTCCGTCCCCGCCGCGCCTGACCGTCGGAACCACGAGCCAGGTGATGGAAGAACATCGCAAGCAGGCGTCCAACGCCGCCGCTGCCTGTTGCGTGGAAACCGAGTTTTCGTTCGAGGAAATCGGCGAGCGCTTCCGAGGATTCTTCCTCCTCCTTCCTGATGCAGCATCGTTCGACGCGATCTTTCGCGCCGTGAATGTGAGCTGATGATCGCTGCAGAGCATCCTGTTACAACCACGCGCGAAGCGGAGATTCTTCGCACGTTCGCGCGGCGCGTAGATCCCGCTGATCCGGGAGCGCAGAACAATCTCGGGGTCCTGTACTATCGGCGCGCCATGTTCGACGATGCGATAGCGGCGTTCTCGCGCGCGCTTGCGCTCGACGAGCGGATGCGCGTCGCGCGACGCAATCTCGAGATCGCCTACGGCGAGTCCGGATTGCTCGATCGCCGAGTGTCGGAGCTCGACCGGCGTGTCGTCGATTCTCCTGATGACATCGGGCTGCTCGTCGAAAGCGGAATCGCCGAAAAGACTGCTGGACATCTCGATCGCGCCGAGTCGAAGTTCAGGCGCGCGCTCGCGCACGATCCAGAGAGCTCGGTGCTGCACTTCTTTCTCGCCGAGATTTTCTACAATCGCGGTCTTGGTGAGGAAGCGCTGCGCTTTCTGCGTCGCTCGATCGACCTCAACCCGGTAAATCCGGACGCGCACTATCTCGCCGGTTTCATTCTCGGAGACCTCGGAAGAGTCGAAGAAGCGAAAGAAGCGAACCGAAGAGCTGTAACGCTGAATCCCGCATTGACCCGCGCCGAGGCGAATCTGTCACTCGATTCGCGGAATGCGGGCGGTTCGTTGTTTTCGTCGCCCGCATTTTCGACTGACGTCGGTTCAGGGAGCCCGCATTTAACGCTCGCGACCGCCCTTCGCCTCAAGGGTTACCACGAAGAGGCATTGCGAGAATGCCGAGCGGCGCTCGACGCAGGCGAATCGCCCGCCACCGCGCTGGAGGCAATCGGTGGCCTGCATCTCATTCTCGAAAAACCTCACCAGGGACTCGAGGCCTTCGATCGCTGCATCAGCCTTGGCGACGCGAGCGCGCGGATCTGGAATCAACGCGGCATTGCTCTGTACATGATGGGGCGGTCAAACGATGCAGAGGAGAGTTTCCGTCGCAGCCTGTCGATTGAAGCGAAGTACGCGCCCGCGAATAACAATCTGGGTGCATTGCTGTGGGACGCGGGCGAAGCGAAGGAAGCAACTAATCGATTCCGGCGCGCGGTAAGAGACGATCGCGGCTTCCTCAGCGGCCGGTTCAACCTTGCGCTTGCGTTGTTTCGGCAGGGGCATTTTCAGTTGTCTCTCGACTCGTATCGCAACGTGTTGAAGGACGAGCCTGAAAATGCGGTTGCCTGGAACGGAGTCGGTCGTGTGCTGCTCGAATTCGGGCAGTTCGCCGAGGCGCGCGATGCCTGTGTCCGGTCAATTCAGGCTGACCCGAATTTCGCGGCCGCTCACTACAATCTCAGTCTCGCGTTCTCCGGTCTGGGCGACGCTGATGCCTCGGCGGAGTGCGGGGCGCGGGCCTTGGTGCTCGACCCGAAGTCCTCCCCGCAAGCGATGACTCTCGAAATGGATTCGGCCGAGGCGTCGCCAGTTGCGCCGAACGGCGCGCTTGCCGCAACTGCGATTCCCGACTACACGCTTGCTGCGGATTATCTATCGAAAGGCCTCTACGACCGCGCGCTGGCGGAGATCCGTCGCGCGATGGCACGCGGTGCAGACGAAACAGAGGGGATGGTTCTGCTCGGGAAATGTTTTGCGGCACGCGGCGAATACGAAATCGCAGAGAAGGAATTCGTTGCGGTGCTCGGCGCTGTTCCCACCGATGATGCGGCGGCTCTCGAGCTTGCGGGCGTGTATCGCGCAATGGGTCGTCCGGCTGATGCGCTGCGCCGCGTAGTTGGGCTGCTGCGGGCAAACGTTTATCACTTTGCGGCCTTGGTCGTCCTTGGAGAGTCACTGCTCGATCTCAAGCGATCGCGCGATGCCGCGCGCGCGTTCGCACGAGTGTTGAAGTTCAACCCGAATCACGCCGTTGCCCGCAAATACAGCGGACTCGCGTCATCCGAGGGAAGGTAATGGCGATCGAAGGCCCGCTTCAGGACATCGGAATTCACGACGTGTTCCAGCTTCTCGATCTCGCGAGAAAGAGCGGGCGGCTCAGCGTGCGTTCCGACGTCCGGGACAACGAAGGACGCGTCTACTTTCAGTCGGGTGCCGTGGTTCACGCGACGATGCGGGACAATCCGCACAAGCTCACTACGCTCCTTCGGAAAGCGGGCAAGGTGAGCCAGGCGGAGCTTGATCTTGCCGGTACAGCTCAGCATGCCGGAGATACGCGCCGCATTGGCGAGATTCTCGTCGCACATGGCGCTGTAACAGCACGCGATGTTGAGCGATACATGCGTCAGGGAATCGAAAGCGTGGTGTTTGATCTCTTTTCCTGGAAGGAAGGAACGTTCTCGTTCTCGGATGGCATCGAGGAGGAAGTCACCATCGATGCAGCGGTGCGGGTAAGCACTGAATCGCTGCTGATGGAAGGAGCAAGGCGCATCGACGAATGGTCGCGGATGGCGGATCGCATTCCAGGCGCCGGCGTCGTGCCGCGCCTGGCCGATCTGCGCGACGGGCCAGAGTCTTTGATCGATCTGCGTCCGGCCGAGTGGGAGGTAATCACGCTGATCGACGGATACCATTCGCTCAAGGACATCGCTGTCGAGCTGGCGCTGAGCGAGTTCGAAGTCGCGAAAACCGTTTACGGAATGTTGAGCACGGGGCTCATCGCAATACCCGAGTCGCAGGTCGAGGCGGCCGCATGATGAGCGAGCACGCACTCTGCGCATTTGCCGAAGTCATCGGCGAAGGAGATCAGACTGCACTTCTTCTGGATCACAAGGGAGTGGTGCGCGCCGGTATGTATCTCGACCACCGGGGTAATGACGTGAGCGCCGAGATTGGCGAGGCGTTGTCGGGTATCAGTCTGGAAGCGACACGTGCAATGCGACACCTCGCCCTTGGCGAATGGCGTGCGATCATCTGCGAGTGTTCCGAAGCCAATCTCGCACTAGCTCCTGCCGACGATGGAGATATCGTGCTCGTCGCCGCTGCGCCATCCGTGCCGGCAGGGTTCGTCAGGCGGCTGCTGAACATTGCATCGCGGAGGGCGCTCGCGTGGCGCCGGGAAGTAGCGTGATGGAAGACTTCGTCATGATCGTCGCCCGCCTGCAGCGCCACCAGGGAATACAGGGAGTGATGCTCGTTGGCATGGAAGATGGATTCATTATCGCTGGCGACGCGGGCGATGGAAGGGAATCCGACACAGCTGCGGCGCTCGCGACCTCTCTCGTTCGACGAACCAAAGCCGCGTCGAGCGAATCCGGACTGGGTGATGTGTCGTTTGTTCGATTGGAAGCAGATCGCGGACACCTTTGCGCCGCGACGAAGGGTGACATCGCGATCGTGACTGTGGCCGGTAACGGAATCAACCTTGGAAAATTGCGTCTCGAAATGCTGAGCGCTGTGGAGTTGCTATGATCCCAGGAGCAGTGAGCGCACCGTGGCTCGACGCACCGTTGCGCAGATTCGTTCAGGATTCGCGCGTGCAGCGCGCAATCGTTCTGCATCCGGACGGAAAGGTTCTTGGCCAGTTTGGATTTGCAAGCTCTGTCGAAGTCATGACGGCTTGCGCGCTTGCCGCGGCAATCAATGCGTCGGGTCGCGAGCTCGGCCGCCAACTTGGAGGGAGACCCTTTCTCGGGCTCCATCAAGGCGGCCGCAAGCAGGGAGTCTTCATGGGCTCGTGCGCGGCCGGTGGAAATGAATGCCTTCTGCTCGCCGCTTTCGATCGCGACAGCACTCTCGGGCTCGTCCGGCTTTACTTCGCAGAGTTCCGCGACGCAGTCGGCGACATGGAGCGACAGATGGAAGTTGACCCTTCCGGGCGTGATCTCGAATCTGACTTGAACAGCAGCCTCGATGCGCTGTTCGGCCCGCTGAATTAATAAGGGCGCTTCCAGATCTACTTACTTATCTTTGCTGGCTCCGCGGTCTGGGAGAGACCACGCGGAGCTGACGCAAACGACGGAGTCGAGCTGGGATGAACAACGAGCGGCCAGTGCGTCCAACGAAAGGCGAATGGAACGACGGAGAGTTCGAGTCGTTCCTCGCGGAGCTCACGCCTGCCCTCGAGACCAGCGTTGGCCGCCTTGGTGTTGCCGGATCGCTCGGCAATCGCACACCGGTAATCGACGTCGAGAAAATGGTGCTTGTATGGCCCGACGCGTCCGACCGCATCATCGAGGAGATGCGCTGATGGCGATTCGCGGCAATCTCACCGAAGCCAGTCTTCCCGATGTTCTTCAGCTGCTCGCCATGGGCAACAAGAACGGCACGCTGAGTCTCACGGAAGCTGGAATTACGGGAACGATCTGTTTCGAGAATGGACGCATCTGCCATGCTGCGGTTGCCGGGCGTTCCCTCGGAACTGACGACGCGGTGTTCGCGATGTTCAAGTGGACTCACGGTCTCTTCAGCTTCGAGCCGGGAGTTCAACCGCCCGTGGGCGCCGATCTCGTTTCGGTCGATCCCCAGGCTTTGCTCCTCGAGGGTGCACGGCGCGTTGACGAGTGGTCGCAGATCGAGAAAAAACTGCCGAGTTTCGACGTCGTGTTCGCGCTGGATCGCCAGCAGCTGCTGCGGAACAACATCGAGCTCTCGGAAGAGCAGCAAAAACTGCTGCCGTTGATCGACGGATTCCGCGATGTACACGGATTGATGAAAGTCTCGAAGCTCGGTGAATTCGACACCGGTAAGGCGCTGTTCGGGTTGTTGTCCGGCGGTTTCCTTGTCGCGGTGGGATACCGGGCGGACGAGCAACCCGTAATTGCAGAGAGCGTGATCGTCGAACATCGGAACCTCGGCATCGCGTTCTACAAGGCGCGCATGTACAGCGATGCGGGGCGCGAGTTCAGGAGGATTGCGGAGCTCCGCCCGAATGACGGATCAGCGGCTTTTTACATCGGTCTCATCGCGCTTCGCGAGAATCGGTGGAACGACGCAGTGACTTCGTTTCAGCGCGCTGCAGTGTCCGCTCCGCGAGCCAGTGGCGTTCTCGTCAACATGGCCTATGCCTACGAGCGGCTCGGTCAGCTCGAAAAAGCCCGGCTCGCGCTCGACCTCGTAATTTCCCGAGCTCGGCGCGCGGAGCCGCTGGCGCATCTGGGGCTTGCGTCGGTTGCGCTGCAGCGCGGCGATCTCGACGGCGCAGTGCGTTCGCTCACTTCGGCGAAAACGGGCTGGGGCGGCAGCACACCGCCGCCAGCATGGTACCACTACGCCGGTCTCGAGGCATCGATGCGAGGAGAAGTCGAGCGCGCGGCGGAGCTCCTGTCGAAAGGAGTCGACAGCTACCCATCGGCGCCGGTGCTGCTGAACAATCTCTCGGTCGCTCAGGAAGCATGCGGAAATTTCGAGGCTGCGCGAAGGTCGGTCGAGCGCGCAACTCAGACTGACTGTGCAATGCCGCAGCTTTATCGGAACCTTGGCGACGCACTCGGACGGCAGGGCAGGGCAGAAGAAGCGCAGGCGGCGTACACGAGAGCAGCGAAGGCAAGTGCAGTCAGCTCCGGGCGCTGACGAACCGGGGTTTCTTGCCCTCCTCAGAAAAATCGAGCGCGATCGACATTTCCGGTGCTGGAACTACAAGGACACATGCCTCAGGCGGAGAATATCCGTTCGAATGCGCGCGAAGTCGGCAGCTTCGTTTGCCCAGTATGCCGGCATTCTCGATACTGACCCGAAGGAATACGACAAGCTCGTTGAAGCGCTCACGATCAACGTCTCTAAGTTCTTCAGGAACCCGGAGACTTTTGCCTGCGTTGCGGCCAAAGTCATTCCCGAGCTTTGGAAGGCCCCGGCGCCGCTGGTGCGGGTCTGGAGCGCCGGCTGCGCGACGGGGGAAGAGGCCTACTCGCTAGCGGTACTTTTTCGCGAGCATGCGCTCTCGCAGAGCGAGATGCCCAGGCTCGAGCGGCTGAGGATCATCGGCAGCGACATCGACCGCGAGTCTGTCTCGGCTGCCAGCAAGGGACGCTACACCGAACCCGCGTTTGGCGACACGTCGCCGGCAGTGCGCGAAAAATACTTCCCGCTGGAAAACGGAATGTTCTCTGTTTCGCCGGAAATCAGGAATCTCGTTTCGTTCGAGAAGCGCGATCTTCTCGATGGGGACGGGCCGGGCGGCCGCCTCCACATGATAGTCTGTCGCAACGTCATCATCTACTTCACCCGGGAAACCCAGGAACGGCTTTTCGAGCGCTTCCACAATCTGTTGCTGCCGGGTGGTTTCCTCGTCTTAGGTAAAGTAGAGACGCTGCTCGGAAAATCCCGCGAGATGTTCGCGCCCGTCAGCTCTCGGGAGCGCATTTTCCGCCGCCTTTGAGCGGCACACGAAACCCCGATTCCATTGCGTCAGTCGAAGCGAGTTCTGGTCGTCGATGACAGCGCGTTCATGCGTCGGCTCATCACCGAGATAGTTGAGTCCCGACCCGAGTTTCTCGTGGTAGGTACAGCTCGCGACGGCAGCGAAGCCATTCAGAAAGTCCGTAGCCTGAGACCCGACATCGTGACACTGGACATCGAGATGCCGGGGATGGACGGGCTGGCGGCCCTCTCGCAGATAATGACCGAGATGCCTCGCCCGGTTGTGATGCTGAGCGCTGCCGGGTCGCAGACCGGAAATGCCGCGACTATTCGCGCTCTCGAGCTTGGTGCAGTTGATTTTGTTCGCAAGCCGTCAGGGCCTGTCAGCGTTGACCTCGTCGTCGTTCGAGCAGAGTTACTTCGCGCGCTGGCTGCTGCCGCAGTGGTCCGCGTTGCCCCCACTCCAGTGACGCAGCAGCCAGAAGTGGTTCAACCATCAGTACCTCGCCGAGCGTTCACACCCGCCCCGGCGGGATCGGCGGTTGTCGTTGCCTCGTCCACAGGCGGACCGAAGGCGCTTGCGGACTTTGTCTCACATTTGCCGGATTGTCTGAACGCGGCTGTGCTCGTCGTCCAGCACATGCCGTCCGACTTCCTTGCGACATTGGCGCGTCGTCTCGCTCAGCTTGGACCGTTTCCCGTGTCCGTTGCACGCGACGGTCAACGCGTCATGGCGCGCAGCATTTATCTCGCTCCGGGAAACCTCCACATGTCGGTCGTTCGCGACGGAGCGGCCGCAATAATCAAGACCGACGCTGGCCCGGCCATCTGCGGTGTTCGTCCTTCGGCGGATCCATTGTTCACGAGCGCGGCAGAGATCTTCGGTGCGAATCTGGTTGGTGTGGTGCTAACAGGCATGGGCCGCGACGGATCTGAAGGATTGCGAGCGGTCCGTGCTGCGGGCGGCGGCGCGATCGTTCAGGATCGCGCAAGCTCCATCATCTATGGAATGCCGCGCTCGGCACTCACGATCGCAGGTGCCGACCGTGTCCTTGCGCCACGGCTGATTGGCTCAGCCATCGTCGATCTTCTTCAGTCAAGGCAGGCAGTCGCATGACTCCCGCACGATCCGCAGCGCCGCGTCCGCTCAGGGAAGATCACCTGGGCGCATCGACGTTCATCGAGAAAGGCTGGAATCACATCGCCCAGGGCGATTTCGTTGCAGCGGAAAAAATACTTGCCACGGCAATTCTTCTGGCGCCCAGCGATTTGCGGGCGCGCTCGCTGATGGGATGGGCGCAGATGCGGCAGGGCAAGCTGGACGATGCGCTTGCGACGCTCGATCGGGTACTCATGGAAGACTCCATGAACGGACTGGCCCGCGCCAGCCTCGGCTACGTCTGCCTTAAAAAAGGATTGCATCGCGAAGCTCACGATCATTTGACTCGCGCATCGCGTCAGGTGCGTGATCCAAAGGCCGCCTTGTATGGCTGGTTCTATCTCGGGATCCTTTACGCCGACCAGAGAAACATTGTCGAAGCCGAAAAATGTTTCGGCAGGACGATCTCGCTCGCGCCGAATTTCATCGAAGCGTACTATGAGCTCGGTCGCGCCTACTTTTGCACTGGAGATCTGGCGCAGGCGGAGAAAGCGTGGCGGGCGGGCCACCAGGCGAACCGTTTCAATGTATGGGGCAGGCGATGTTCGGAAGCGGTTCGGGCCATCCGCTCGGGTCAGGAGCCGCGCAGCTTCAGCTGAGCGGGGACCCGCCACAACATTAAGATACAATGAGGCGTGCAGATACCGCCTCCGTATCGCTTGACACGCTTTTCATGGCCCTCTACACTACCGCGCTATGGCTCAACCAGAAGCGGGAAAGGAGCGGACATCTTTTGTGCGGACTCCGTCGCGCAACCGGACCATAGCGCTTTGGGGGGCCGCGTTGATAACAATTGCCCTCGGCTTCGCCGATCTTGCGCGCGGCGGCACTACGCTTGCCCCTGTGTTGCTCGTGCTTGGATACTGCGTTCTTGTTCCGATAGCTATTCTAAAGTAAGCAGGGCTCGGAAGTCCCGGGCGAGTAGCTCAGTTGGTTAGAGCGCCTGCCTTACACGCAGGATGTCGGGGGTTCGAGTCCCTCCTCGCTCATTTTTTTCGCAGGACCTGCAGAACCATCGTGGTGTACAGATGTTCACACTTTTGATGACTAGACCATCGATAGCAAGGAGTCTGACTTTGCGTCACAATCGAAATACTGATCTGCGCACGCTTGCCGTGCTGGCAGCCCTCGTCGCTGCGCCTGTTACGAGCGCGCGCGCGCAACGGCGTCCGGCCGATCCTCCGCCGCGCGTCATGGTTGCTACGCTCGCCAGCAGCGAAAAGGATCTTGGCCCGCAGGCAGCCGAAGCAATCCGCTCGCGGATTTCCCGTGATGTAAACGCCGAGAAGCTCGTAGTCATTCCGAAGAACGACATCGAGAACACCCTCAAGGCGTCCGGCTATTCGACCACTGAGGCACTTCAGCTGAACGATGCCAAGGCGTTGGCCTCGCTGCTTCGGGCCGACGAGTTCGTCGATGGTACAGTTACGAGGACACCAACCGGCGTGAAGATCGACGCCCGCATGGTTCTGGCTCGCGATGCCACCCTGCAACAGCCGCTTCCGTCGGCTGAGGCTCCGAAGCTGGATGCCGCCGCTCAGATGGTGTCGAGGTCGTATCAGGCCGCGCGCGAACAGCTCGCCAACGAGAAGAACTGCTACATGCTCTACCGCGAAGGCAAGTATGCCGAGGCCGAGACAATGGCCCGCGCCGCTCTCGCGAAGTATCCGAACGGCACTATCGCCATGGTCTGCCTTGGCAGTGCGCTGGAAAGCGAGAAGAAGGAAGACTCGGTCGTGGCAGTTGCCGAACGGATTCGTGCTATTGATCCAAGAAACATCACGGCGCTCAGATGGGCCGCCGACTACTACACGAGCCACAAAAACCCGGACAAGGCGTCAGATGCCCTCATCGGGCTGATGGCCGCCGATCCGACGAACGACCGGCTGCGCGACCAGGTCATCATCACCCTTGTCCAGAACCACAAGCTTGCCCTTGCGATTCCAATCGTTGACGAGGCCCTGAAGGCCAATCCGGGCGATCCCAAGACGCTCGGAATGGCGTACAAGGTTTTTCTCGCCGGTCCCGAGTATTATCAGCGGGCGCTGGACGTCGGGGCACAGATGATCGTCGCCGACACTGCTCTTGCGGACACCCTCTATTTCATCCGAAGCTCGTCCGCCGCATCGTCAATCAGCCCTGCGAAGTCGGCTGCGCTTGCTGCTCAGGGAACTGCGAAATTTCCGCAGAACACTACGCTGCTCGTAGTGCAGGCGAACTCGCTGGCGAAGGGCGGTCAGAACGCGCAGGCACTGCCGCTCATCAATCGTGCGCTTGCAGTCAATCCAAGGGTCGAAGGCGGTCTTGCACAGAAGGCGTTGATCCTGAGCAACCTCAATCAGCCTGACAGCGTGATGGCGGTTATCAACCAGTGCGCCGCAGCGGGAGCTGCTCCCGCAGACAAGAAGACATGTGCTCAGGTCGCGCTAAAGGCGGGCAGTGATGCATACAAGGCAGGCAATGCGTCGAAGGCGCGTCCTGATCTTCAGCGCGCGGTTGCATTCCTGCTTCTCTCCGACAAGCTCGATCCGTCGGCAGATGCGAAGTTCCTCGCTGGGGCCTCTTCTTTCCTGATTGGACAGAGCGCCGTCAACGAGGCACAGACGAGCAAGAGCTGTCAGCTCGCTCGCCTTGCGAAGGATTCCTTCGCAACTGCTCAGGAAAATGTGCCGGCCGGGCTCACCGGTTATCCTGATGCGGCGAAGCAGCTTCTCACCGCAATTCCGCAGTTCACTCCGGCAGTTGCCGATCAGGTCAAGCGCTTCTGCAAATGAGTTTCGGGGTACCGGGCGCGTGGGACAGTGAATATCACGCGCCGGTACTCGCAGATGAAATTCTGAAGTTGTTCGATGGAGCACGAACGGTTCTTGATTGCACTTTGGGGGGCGGCGGACACAGCGCCGCCCTTCTTGCTATGGGGGCTACGGTCACCGCCCTCGACCGCGATCCGGCAGCAATAGAGACCTCCATGAAGCGGCTTACGTCCGATGCGGCGGCGGGCCGCTTTCACGTTATATTGGGCAACTTCTCCGAGGTGAACACGTTGCTCACAGATCCAGCGCAGAGATTCGACGCGATACTCGCCGATCTCGGCGTCTCTTCACATCAGTTGGACGATGAAGCCAGGGGCTTCTCGTTTCGCGAAGGGGCGATGCTGGACATGAGAATGGGCGACTCCGATGCGGGCGCCGACGACCTTCTCAACACGGCCGATGAGACCGAGCTGACGACAATCTTTCGCGACTATGGCGATGAGCCCAAGGCACGTCGTTTAGCTCGCGAAGTGGTAAGGCGCCGCGCGAATCGCCACTTTGCAACCAGTGACGATTTTGTCGGAGCGATTCGCGCGGTGCTCGGTCCGCGGTCGGGGAGTGGAGATTTCGCACGGCTCTTTCAGTCACTTCGCATCGCCGTGAACAGCGAGCTCACGGGATTGTCGTCGGCCCTTCCGGATTTGCGCGACCGTCTCGAGCCGGGCGGCACGCTTGCTGTAATCTCATACCACTCGGGCGAAGACAGGATCACCAAGCACGCGATGCGCGAATGGTCGCTTGACTGCACCTGTCCGCCAAAGCAGCCAGGTTGCACGTGCAGGGGTGCGGCATTTGGCAAGCTCGTCACTCGCAAGGCGGTTTCGGCGAGTGATGCTGAGGTCGAGCGCAATCCGCGCGCTCGCAGCGCTCGACTTCGCGCATGGCGAAAAGGAGCCTGAAGGTCGGACGATGGATGATTGCCGGCGGATTGGTGGGATTCGTTCTCATCGCCGCCGCGGTTGTCGCACGCCGAAGCTACGGACACCGCGAAGGGACCACGATCACGTCGCTTCAGCGAAAGCAGGCCGATCTCGAGAGCGAACGAACGAGGCTGGGGCAATTGATTCGCGAAGGAAGCTCGCGCTCGCGAATCCTTCCAATAGTCGAGCAGCGGCTCGGGATGCATCCTCCGCTGGAAACGCAGATCGTCTATCTCCATCGCTTCAGGCCCGAAGTTGCGCATTAACCGAGTCTCCATAATTCACGGTGCGCTGGCTGTGTTCGCCGCCGCTCTCGTGGCTCAGGCAGCGCGAGTGCAGATATTCCAGGGAAAGCAGTGGGCCGATCGTGCGCGACGCCAGCAGTTCGCAACGGGTGGCAGCCGCGCATCGCGCGGCAACGTGTTCGACGCGTCGGGCAACGTGCTCGTCGAGAGTCGCGAGTTGTATCGCCTTGCCGTTGCGCCTAATGAGCTAAAGGACCGTCCTGCATTCCTAGCAGGGATGGAAGCCGCGGGATTTCCGAAAGAATGGATCGCCGCTGCGAGTGACGTGCGTCGGAAGTGGGTTCCGCTTCCCGGCCTTCACGTTGCATCGGAAGTCTCGGCGCTTACGCCGCTGGCGGGAGTCCACACGCAGTCAGTGATGAGCCGCGACTACGTGAGCTCGGCCGGAATTCGGAGAATACTTGGCAGCGTTGACCCGTCGGGAAAGGCAGTTTCCGGAATCGAGCTGTCAATGGACAACATTCTCAGCGGCGACACGGCGAGAGCCTCCTTCGCTCGGGATGTTCGCGGCAGGCGACTCGATACGCCTGGAGAATCGTCGGCGGAGCCGCGGGGCGGAAGCGACGTAACGCTCACGATCAATCGCGACCTCCAGGACATTTGCGAGGGGGCACTCAAAGCCGCCACCGACAGCCTTCAGGCAACAGGTGGCGACATTGTTGTCATGAATCCCCGCACTGGCGATGTCCTCGCGATGGCCAGCAGACGCTCGGGACAAAGCTTCGCGAATACGGCAGTCTCGGAACCGTTCGAGCCCGGATCGACGATCAAGCCGTTCATGGCGGCGGCATTGCTCGAGCGCGGAAAAGCACGAACCGACGAAATGATAGACACGCACGGGGGAGAGTGGACGTTCAAAGGCAGAACCATCACCGATTCACACCGCGTGAAGGAGATGTCGCTGGCGGACGTCATTCGGTTTTCGAGCAACATCGGAATCGTTCAGTTTACCGAGAGGCTTACCCCGCGCGAACAGTTCGAAACTCTGCGCGACCTCGGACTGGGCACTCCTACCGGCGTTCCACTTCCATCGGAAGCGGATGGAACTCTGCGTGAGCCGGCTCGCTGGAATGCAACGTCAGCCGGCTCGATCGCCATGGGTTACGAGATAGCGGTGACACCACTGCAGCTCGTAGCGGCATACGCAACTCTCGCGAACGGTGGTGCGCTGATGGAGCCGCACCTCATCAAGGAAATTCGCTCGGCAGACGGGGAAGTGCTCTTTCAGGAAAAGCCGCGTATGCTCAGGCAGGTCTTCAGCAGCGAAGTCGCGAGCACGGTGCGAAAGCTGATGATCAGCGTGGTGGACAGCGGTACGGGAGTAAAGGCCGATCTCGCGACGTTCAGGCTTGCCGGGAAGAGCGGCACAGCCCGACGCACGATGAAGGGTCGAGGCTACGTGGAAGGGAACTACACCGCTTCGTTTGTCGGGCTATTTCCTGCCGACGATCCGCAGTTCGTCGTTCTCGTAAAGCTCGACAGCCCGCGCGAAGGCTACTACGGCGGCGACATCGCTGCACCGGTCTCAGCGGTTGTGTTGAGAGCGGCAATCGCGGCCCGCGACGCCGCGCTCGATCGCGGGGAGCTCGCGGTGGTGGAAAAGAGAGTTGCGTTGCCCGAAAGCTCCAACCTCGCTGCCCGGTCGGCCGCGGTCGCAAAGGGCAAGCGACCGACGTTCGCGCCGGCCCTCGATACGCGGGATGGAGACGAAACAACGCCTGTCCCTTTTGCCGTTCCCGTCTCTGTGCCCGACAAGCCGCCGGCAAAATTCTCGCTCCCATTCGCAAGGCCGAAGGTTGTCGCTGACGTCACGCTGCGCGCCGTGCCCGACGTCACCGGATTGAGTCTCAGAAACGCGGTTCGTGCCTTGCATAGAGCGGGATTCAGGGTGCAACTCGTGAATTCACAAGGCGCGTCCACGTTGCCGGCCCCTGGAACGATGCTGACTCCCGGGTCCATCGTAAAACTTCAGCGACTTCCCTGATGCGCGTTCGGCTGGCCGGTATCATCTCCGCCCTCGACAGTGCGGGGCTCCTCGCGGGTATCCGCGGAGAGCTGCCGGAATTTGTTGACGGCGTTGCCGACGACAGCCGTGCGGTGAGAGCGGGATCGCTGTTCCTCGCAGTGAAGGGCAGCGTTCGCGATGGCCACGAATTCCTTACCAGGGCCGAGCAAGGCGGCGCATCCATCGCGATGGTCGAGGACGCAGAGCGAACCACGCTTCCGGCTATCATCGTCCGCGAAGGTCGAAAGGCCGCCGCTGTCGCTGCGGGCGCAGCATACGACAATCCATCCCGCGATCTTCGCATGATCGGCATCACCGGCACGAATGGCAAAAGCACGACCGCCGGAATCCTGAGGCACCTTCTCGACCAGCCCGGCTCCCGGAGCGCGTCCATCGGAACACTCGGCGTGCTTTTTGGAACCGAAGCTGAAGTCGTGCCCGGCGGCGCGGAGCTGACCACGCCTGGTCCTGTTGAGCTTCAGCGAATTCTGCGAGAGCTCGTGAACCGGGACGTGAAAACCGTTGCGATGGAGGTGTCATCACACAGCCTCGATCAGCGTCGCATCGACGGACTTTCATTCGACGCAGTGATTTTCACCAACCTTACGCGCGATCATCTCGACTATCACGGAACGATGGAAGCGTACTTCACCGCGAAGGCCGCGTTGATGAGCTACCTGAAGCCCGATGGATGCGCAGCGATCAACGTTGACGACGCGAACTGGCGCGCACTTCCCGACATCCGTGGGAAGATCACGTTCGGCGTTGCGCCGGAGGCTGCAGTAAGGGCAACCGACGTTCGATTCTCGCCGAAGGGAAGTGAGTGGCGAGTGAATTACAAGGGCGAGAGCTCAGCCGTCTCGTTGCCACTCATCGGGGACGTCAACGTTCAGAACGCGCTTGGGGCAATCGCCGTTGGCCTCACCCTTGGAATGGATCTCGATTCGCTGGCCGCAAGTCTCACCGATCTTCCGCAGGTTCCCGGTCGCCTCGAAGTCATCTCGAGTCGCCCGACGGTGCTTCGCGACTACGCCCACACCCCCGATGCGATCGAGCGCGCCCTCGGCTCGATCAGACCTTTTGCGGCGGGACGCTTGATTCTCGTGTTCGGCTGCGGTGGCGATCGCGATCGCGGCAAGCGACCACAAATGGGCAAAGCGGCGGAAGCAGGTGCTGACGTTGTAATCCTGACCGACGACAATCCACGAACCGAAAGCCCGGCGCAAATTCTCGACGACATCGAAGCCGGAATGACCAACGGTCGTCACAAGCGCATCGAAGGTCGGAAAGCCGCAATCGAGTACGCGCTGCGCGAAGCCAATGACGGCGACGTCGTGCTCCTCGCCGGCAAGGGTCACGAGACCTATCAGATCATCGGCACCGCCAAGCTTCCGTTCGACGAGAAGCGCATCGTCCGAGAGCTGGTTGCGGGAACCGCCGCGTGAGTTTCTGGAATCTGGATCGCGTTGCCGCGGCACTCGGCGACGTCGATGGACAGAAAGCGCCGCGATCCGCTGTAGAGATCGCGAGGATCAACACCGATAGCAGGTCGGTTTCAGAGGGAGAGATTTTCGTCGCGCTCGTTGGCGAAAACTTCGACGGCCACGACTTTGTGCGCGATGCGGTCGCCAAGGGAGTCGCCGGTATCGTGGTGTCAAGCACTTTTGACACCAGCGGGATTCACGTTCCAGCGTTCAAGGTAAGAGACACGCTCGTCGCGCTCGGCCAGCTCGCGAGTTTCTGGCGTGCTGTCTGGGCAAAGCCCATCGTCATGGTGGCAGGAAGCAACGGCAAAACGACAACCAAGGACCTGATTCGAGCAGCGCTCGCGTCGGAGCTCGCCGTTCACGCCACAACAGGCAACCTGAACAACCGGATCGGCGTTCCCCTGACGATGTTGTCCATCCCGAAGGCAGCGGAGATTGCCATCATCGAGGCTGGAACAAATCTGCCGGGTGAAGTGGCGATTCTCCGCGCGATCATCGATCCGGACATTTCGGTTGTGACATCTGTCGCCGAGGAACATCTCGAGGGATTGGGTGATCTCGACGGAGTCCTGCGAGAAGAGGCCGCTGCATTCGATGGTGTCAGAGTCGCGATCACTCCCTCCTCTCAGCCGGAGATCGCCGAGGCTGCCAAGGATCGCGCGAGAGAGGTTGTGACCGCCGGGCTTGAGAAAGCCGATGTTACTCCGGCATCGTGGTCGATGGGCACGGACGGGCGCGCGACGCTCGACCTCGACGGTGTCACGCTCACGCTCCCCCTTCGCGGGCTTCACAACGTTCGGAATGCGATGATCGCAATAGCCGTTGCGCGAGTTTGCGGGGTTGCCGACGAGAACTCGGCCAGGGGAATTGAGGAGATGCCGGTTCCGCGAATGCGGACTGCGTGGGAGGAGATAGGCAGCGTCACGCTGATCAACGACGCGTATAACGCGAACCCCGGGTCGACGCGGGCTGCGATCGATCTTATCAGGAACGTCGGCGCCGAGCGTCAGCGCGTGATCGTTCTCGGGACGATGCGCGAGCTCGGCGCCGCTTCCGATCAGTGTCATGACGATATCAGCAGACTCGCCCTCGAATCAGGTGCTGACCTGATTGCCGGCGTTGGAGACTTTGCGGACTCTCTCGTCCGCATCGGCGGAAATGATGCGAGGGTTGTGTCTGCGCCCACAGTTGCAGAGCTTTGGCCGCTGCTCGAGCCGCGAATGCGGACCGATGCAGTCATCCTATTGAAGGCCTCTCGCGGAGTAAAACTGGAGCAGATGGTTCCACACATAACTACTTGGGCAAACTCGTAAGTGCTCAACTATCTTCTCGTTCCGCTTGTCAGGAACTTCGGGTTTCTCCGGATATTCAACTACATCTCGTTCCGTGCGGCGGGTGCCGCACTAACGGCGCTCGTTCTGTCCTTTGTAATCGGTCCGTTGATTATCGCGCGACTGCGGAGAATGCGCCTCCACCAGGTCATTCGCGAAGGCACGCCGGACAGTCATCAGGACAAGCGACGTACGCCGACAATGGGCGGTCTGATCATCCTCGCTTCCACCCTGATACCGACGCTGCTCTGGGCCAAGCTGAACAATCGCTATGTGCTGATCGCGATGTTCGTGATGCTGTGGATGGGTTTCATCGGATTCTTCGACGATTTTCTCAAGCTCAAGCAGCGGCAGGCTGGAGCGAAGAACACTGGCCTGATCGAGAGCTACAAGCTGATCGGACAGGCTTCGATTGGAATTGCACTGGGCTGGTATCTATGGCATTTCCCGCTGTCCACTCTTCCCGGCGCGTCCACGACACTGCCCTTCTATAAGTACATCCTCGTGGTGCCGAGCGTCGCGTGGTTTTACGTCTTGTTCGTGACGTTCGTGCTTGCCGGAACCAGTAACGCCGTCAACATCACAGACGGTCTCGACGGGCTTGCGGCAGGACTGACGGCAATTGCGGTGCTGACGCTGGCACTCTTTGCGTATGTGATCGGGCGCATAGATGCTTCGGCGTATCTGCAAGTGTTCTATCTGCGCGGAGCTGGAGAGCTCACAGTGTTCTGTGCAGCAATCATGGGAGCGTGTATCGGGTTCCTCTGGTACAACACGCACCCTGCCCAGGTTTTCATGGGCGACACGGGATCATTGTCGCTTGGCGGAGCACTCGGCGTCGTTGCGATTCTTCTCAAGTCGGAATTCGTGCTGCTGTTGGTCGGTGGTGTATTCGTCGCCGAAATGATTTCTGTGATTATCCAGCGAGTCATGTTCAAGATTCACCGTCGAACGAAAGGACTGGAGTACGCGCAGACTCATCGAATATTCAGACTTGCGCCGTTGCATCATCATTTCGAGAAGGGCGGCTGGGACGAGAGTCAGGTCGTAGTGCGCTTCTGGATCCTTGGAATCCTTTGCGCTTTCCTCGCATTGAGCACGCTGAAGCTGAGATGACGGACGCGAATCAGCCCGACCGCGAAGTCGCGGTTCTCGGGTTGGGGAAGAGCGGAACATCGGCAGCGCGACTCCTGCTTTCGCGCGGGTCGCGGGTGTACGCTTCCGATGCAGGCAATAGCGCAACCGTGGAGGCAAACGCGGCTACGCTTCGTGCGCTCGGTGCAGTCGTGGACACTGGCGGACATGACCTGGCTCGAATTGCACGCGCATCGCGGGCTGTAGTGAGTCCGGGAATCGACCCGCTCGATCCTCCCGTCGCTGCCGCGAAGGAAGGAGGTGTCCCACTTGTCAGCGAAATCGAGATTGCGCTGGACGCACTCGACCGGTCGAAAGTCATCGCCGTCACCGGCACCAACGGAAAGACGACTACAACCGCGCTAATCGGACATCTGTTGCGCGGTCTCGGAATGGACGCCGTGGATGCCGGCAATATCGGTACACCGTTGTCGGACATGGCGCTCAGGCCAGAGCCACCTTCGTGGATCGCTCTCGAGATGTCGAGCTTTCAGCTTCACGATACTCCGAGCCTGGCGCCCGAGGTAGGCGTGCTGACGAACCTTACGCCCGACCATCTCGACCGATATCGCAGCACGGAAGACTACTACTCCGACAAGGCGCGCCTCTTTGCAAAGGCGAGTACCAGGTCGAAGTGGGTCGTCAACAGCGACGACTTTCTGGTCGGTCGAATGACCTCAAACGTTGCCGGGGAGAAATTCGGCTTCTCGACGCGCTCCCGCTCTGATGCGTGGCTCGACGACACGACAGGAACGCTCATGCTGCGCGGTGATGCTTTGCTTCCGCGGAGCGAGTTGGGGCTGCTCGGTGATCACAACGTAGCGAACGCACTTGCCGCAGCACTTGCCGTTTCGATCGCTGACAAGTCTTTCGCGACGACAGAAGCACTGACGAGAATGGCCATCGCACTGCGAACGTTCAATGCACTCGCTCACCGCCTCGAGATAGTCGGTGAAGTGAATGGTGTGCAGTGGATCAACGATTCAAAGGCAACCAATGTCAGCTCCACGCTTGTCGCCGTCACCGGGATGCGGCGTCCGACAATTCTTCTGCTTGGCGGACGTCACAAAGGTGAGCCTTACACCGGACTGATCAGCGGGATCAGGAGATCCGTGAAAAAGGTGATCGCGTATGGCGAGGCGGCACCCCAGATCGAAAAAGATCTCGGAACGTTAGTCCCGTTTGAAAGACTCGGGTCGGATTTCGAAGAGGTCATGATGCGTGCGAGGCAGAGTTCGCAGCCGGGGGATGCAGTCCTGTTGTCACCAGCTTGCTCCAGCTTCGACATGTTCAAGAATTACGAAGAGCGCGGCAACACGTTCAAGCGTCTGGCGATGGAGAAAAAATGACCGCAACTGTTGCCGACGTTCGGTACCGCTGGTTCATGGGGCCTGAGGCACGCCTCATTCTCTTCATTACAGCCTGCCTTCTGGCCTTTGGCCTTGCGACCGTCTACAGTGCGAGTGCTATCTACGCTCAGACGAAGAACCTCAGTAGCACCTACTTCATCCTGAGGCAGCTCGTCGGCGTCACGGCCGGCATTGTGGGTCTCGCGATTTTCTCCAAGATCGATGCCGAGAAGTGGAGTAAGTACGCGTGGCCGCTCATGCTGTTGTCGCTCCTGCTGCTTCTATTGATCATTCTCCCGTTCACGGAATCGATCGCACCGCGACTTCGCGGGTCCCGTCGGTTTCTGATCGGTGCATCACTCCAGCCTTCCGAGCTCGGCAAGATTGCGGTGATCATCTGGACATCGATGCTCATCGTGAAAAAAGGCGATGCGTTGAGACGCCTGACAAAGGGCCTGTTGCCGTTTCTCGTCATCGTTGGACTGATGGATGTGCTCGTCGCACTCGAGCCGGATCTTTCGGTAGCAATGATGTACACGCTCACCATGGGCATAATTCTATTTGCAGGCGGCGTTCGCATCGGACACTTCGTTGTCCTTGGTATCGTTGCGATTCCACTGCTGTGGACGCAGATGCAGCGGCTCAACTACGTCCTTTTGCGAATGACAGCCTTTTTCGATCCGGGCGCCGCGCCGACGCATGTCAGCGACCAGCTGCGTCAATCATTGATCGCCGTGGGCTCTGGAAGAATGTTCGGCGTTGGCTTCGGACAGGGACGCCAGCCACTCGGATTTCTTCCCCTCGCGTATGATGACTTCATCGCCGGCTCGATCGGAGAAGAGTGGGGATTCGTCGGCATGCTCGTGCTTGTGATCGCGTTTGCGGCGTTCGCATTTCTCGGCTTCAGAATCGCGCACAAGGCTCGCTCGACTTTCCTTCAGCTGGTTGCTGTCGGTATCACCTCAACGACCGTGATTACGGCGTTCCTGCATATCGGCGTGGTGATCGGGATGCTTCCGACAACAGGCCTGACGCTTCCGTTCGTTTCCTACGGCCGCTCGAATATGGTTTTATCCCTGATCATGACAGGAATCCTCGTGAACATCGGAAGTACTCGAGAAAAAATCATCGGCTCGCGCGCGACAGATCCATCGTTCGCGATTCAGCAGGCGTAGATGAGAATTCTCTTTGCCGGTGGCGGAACCGGTGGACATCTCTATCCCGGGCTCGCGATAGCGCGCGCTATGGTCAAGCTTTCGCCGGAAGTGCAGCCGTTTTTCATTGGCGCAAAACGCGGGATCGAACGCACCGTTCTTCCTGCCACGGAATTTCCATACGAGCTTCTCGACCTTCATCCGTTGTACCGGTCGCGACCACGGGAGAACTGGAAAACGCTTCGTGGAGGTGTCAGCGCATGGCGACGATTGAGTCAGATCGCCGCGTCAGACCGGCCGGCCGCCGTAGTGGGCACCGGTGGATATGCCTCCGGAATTGCTCTCGCTTACGCTGCAATGCACGGGATTCCGTTTGCCATCCAGGAACAAAACAGTTTTCCCGGATTGACGACAAAGTTCTTCAGCCGATATGCGAGACAGGTCTACAATGGTTTCCCCGAAGCCGGGAAATATCTGCATCCGGGGAAAAACACCGTTCTCTTCGATTCCGGAAATCCAATCGAGTCGCCGCCGGATCCGCTTCCCGATCGCACGGCGGCGCGCATTGCCTGGGGCTTTCCTGAAACTGAAAAAGTGTTGCTCGTATACGGTGGCAGTCAGGGTTCGAAAGCGATCAACGACGTTGTCGCCGCGTGGATCAGCCGTGGAATACCGTCCAGTCTCAACATCATCTGGGCTACCGGACAGGCGACATTCTCGGATTATTCGCAGCTCGAGGGTCCAAACGTCCGCGTTCGTCCGTATCTGTCGCCCGTGTCTGAAGCCTATGCAGCGGCTGATTTTGCGATATCACGCGGCGGCGCAATGGCAACGGCCGAGCTTGCCGCATGGGGAATTCCCCCGATCGTGATTCCGCTTCCAACCGCGGCCGCTGACCATCAGACAGCCAACGCGAAGGCCCTCGCAGCTGCCGGAGCGGCAGAGATGATCATTCAGAGTGAGCTCACGGTGGAGAGTCTCGATCGATCGGTCAGAGATCTCCTCGACAATCCGGCCCTGCTGCCTGAGCGCTCGCTCGCTGTAAAAACACGAGCGAGACCGAACGCGGCGCGCGATATTGCAACCCATGTCCTCGAGCTCGTAAGAAGCAGCTGATTCGCGCAACATTTCACTTTCTGGATACTCCTGCCGCCGATGGCTGACCAATCCGTTCCCGATAGCCGCCCGGTTCATTTCGTTGGCATAGCCGGCGCGGGGATGAGCGCGCTGGCGGAGCTCTACGTTCGGCGGGGATACGTCGTCACCGGATGTGACGCGACATCGACGACATCGGCTGACCTCGAGCAGCTTGGTATTCACGTGCTTCATGGTCACGACGCAACGCATGTGGTCGGCGCAAGGGAAGTGATCGTAACATCCGCTGTTCCGAAAGATCTTCCCGAGCTTCTGCGCGCTCGAGAGCTGGGAATCACCGTGACGCGTCGCGCCGAAGCACTTGGTAGAGCGGTGTCGGGCGGAGAACTGGTAGGCATCGCCGGAACGCACGGCAAAACTACCACGACAGTGATTACCACCGAAGCGCTAGTTGCCGCAGGCCTCGCTCCGACAGGCGTCGCAGGTGGTCGAGTCGGGTCGTGGAACGGAAACCTGAAAGGTGGCGGCGACAAGGTATTCGTTGTCGAAGCCGATGAATACGACAGGTCTTTCCACACGCTGTCGCCGACTGTTGCGGTCGTCACGAACATGGAAGCTGATCACCTTGATATTTATCCCGGGGGCATCGATGAGATTCGTGGTGCGTTCGCGCAATTCGTTGCTGGCGCGAGAACAATCGTCCTCTGCGCCGACGATCCAGGAGCAAGTACGCTCCCCACTCCGAATACAGCCGAGGTGATACGGTACGGAACCTCCTCGCCTGATGCGCGTCTCGTCGCGGACGGAATCGAGCCATTCAACGGGGGCTCGAAGTTTCACGTCAGCTATGACGGCGATCCACTTGGCACGGTACGTCTCCTCGTTCCGGGATTGCATAACGTCCGAAATTCACTTGCTGCGATCGCGTCAGGCATCGCACTCGACGTCGAGATGAAAGCCATGCTTCCTGGTCTCGAGTCGTTTTCGGGGGTGGAGCGGCGATTCCAGCGAATTGCGGATATTGGCGGCGTGTCAATCATAGATGACTACGCTCACCATCCGACTGAAATTCGCGCCACGCTCGAAGCCGCGCGATCTGCGTTTCCCGAGCGCCGAATCATCGCCACGTTTCAGCCGCACCTCTACACGCGAACACGCGACTTCCACCAGGAATTCGCCGAAGCACTAATGCTGGCTGACGCGGTATTTCTGTGCGATCTGTATCCTGCGAGAGAAAAGCCAATTGAAGGCGTGAGCGCCGGGATGATCGCCGGACCTATGCGCTCCGCTGGCAAACCTCCCCAGTGGGAGGGACCCAGAGATCAGGCAGCCAGCGCCCTCGAACGATTCGTCGTCGACGGGGACGTCGTCCTCACGATTGGCGCTGGCGACATCACTAAAACGGGCCCGGAGTTACGCGACCGACTGACGGAAAAAGCTTGAGCGAGCCGATCGGCGCGCCGGTTTCTCCGCGAAAGAGTCGAACTCGCTGGAGAGTTATCGCCGCAATCCTGATTCTGCTGATCGCGCCCGCGGCATGGTATGCGCGGAGTGGTGCAACGCGCATGGACTATTTTCACGTGCGAGCGATCGAAGTCGAGGGAGCTCACTACCTCGACCCGGCAACCGTGGTCGAAAGGCTTGGTGTTGATACCATGCGCTCAGTCTGGGACGACAACGCCTCGCTCGTCATGAGATTGAAGACTATTCCTCAAGTGGGGAACGCGACGATCACACGGAAACTTCCTGGAACGCTCGTCGTGTCGGTCAGCGAGAATCTGCCAGTAGCACTTTCGCCGAGTCCGCGCGGCCTGGAAGCGGTTGATAGCGCAGGAGTTGTGCTGCCGATCGATCCGGCTTCCACGGATCTCGATCTTCCCATCGCGTTGCAGAGAGATGCGTCGATGCTGGCACTGCTTGGTGCCCTTCGCTCGAACGATGCGGCGCTCTTCAATCGAATCAGTCAGATTGAGCGCGACGGTCGGGATGGAATTGTCCTTTTGCTGGAGCGCCGGGACACCGGCGCGTTGACTCCAGCCGATTCGGTTGCAGACTCGGTGGCATTCGCCGCTTCGGCATCGCGGCGGGGACTTCGCGTTCGCGCTCTGATGGGGGTGTCCGTCTCGCGATTGGCCGATATCTTTCCGGTCGAGTCCGACCTTCTGCGGCGCCGCGCAAATGTCGCCGAGCTCGATCTTCGTTACCGCGATCAGGTGATCGCAAGGCTTCAATGAATCACGAACACGTCATCGCGGGTCTCGACATAGGATCTGCGAAAACAACGGTGGTCATCGCCGAAGCTGTCGGCGACATCCAGCGACATACGAAGATCAAGATCCTCGGCGTCGGGCAAGCGCGCACAACGGGCCTCCGCCGTGGTATCGTCTCGGACATCGAGGAGACGACGCGGTCAATCAAGAAAGCAGTCGAAGATGCGGAACGAATGGCTGGCGTAAAGATCGAGTCGATCTACGTTGGAATCGCCGGTGAGCACGTTCGCGCGATGACGAGCAAAGGAATCGTCGCTGTTAACGGCGACGAGATCTCGAGGGCCGACGTGAACCGGGCCAACGAAGTTGCACGCGCTCAGCCTTTTCCGCAGGACCGCGAGCTCCTCCACGCGATTCCGCAGGAGTACACGGTAGACAAGAACCAGGGAATCCGCGATCCAATCGGAATGATCGGAACTCGTCTCGAGACCGAGATGTACCTGATCACGATCGGCGGATCGCCGGCGATGAATCTTCGGAAGTCAGTGGAGCGCGCCGGCTATCACGTGAAGGAACTGGTTCTCGAGCCCCTCGCGAGCGCTCTGGCGGTGCTCACCGAAGACGAGAAAGAGCTTGGTGTTGCCCTGGTCGAGATGGGAGCCGGCACCACCGACATCGCCATCTTTCACGAAGGGAAAATCCGCCACCTCGGCACCGTCAACTACGGTGGCAGCAACGTCACGAACGACATCGTCCAGGGTATCGGCGTGACGCAGTCGGACGCCGAGCGACTCAAGGAACGCTACGGCTGCGCTTACGAGCCGATGGTGAGCCCGGACGATATCGTCGAGCTGCCTAGCACAGTTGCGCAGGGCGAACGTCACATCCCGCGCGAGGTTCTCGCGCACATCATCCATCAGCGGATCGATGAGATTTTCTCGCTCGTGCATGGTGAGATCGAGCGGGCTGGATATGCGAACCGACTGAGCGGCGGAATCGTCGTCACAGGCGGTGCGGCAGCCATGCAGGGAGTTGCCGAGCTCGCGACTGACGTGTTCGGGACGGGTGTGAGAGTGGGAATTCCCACCGAAAACGTGGGCGGTCTTTCCGATTCAGTTGAAGCTCCGCGGTTCTCGACAGTCGTCGGACTCGCGCTGTACGGCGCGAACAGAGTTGCGGTGGGAGGCGCGTCCGCCGCCGGAAGAAAGCGCGCAATTTCATCACCGAATGTCGATCGTTTTGCGCAGCGTGTTAAGACCTGGCTTCAGGATTTCTTTTGATCGAAACAGTCGCCGGAAACTCTTTCCGGCCGTGTTGAAAACCTTTCCACATCATAAAATCTCCCCCCATGCAGCCCGTGTGGGAAACATTCCACCGATAACTGTTGAAAGATTTCTCAGCCGTTATCGGTTTTTGCTATTGGATGATGCGACATTGCGCATATATATTGGCCGTTCGCTCTTCCCAACCCCAGCAGCACTGGAGCACCCCAC
>JBBSGU010000018.1:0-40549 GCA_038253755.1 Gemmatimonadales bacterium
GCACGCTGCGAAGTTCGCTCCGCCACAGCGGGGGAGCGAGCCAGGAACCATCCGCGATCGCTATCTGCCTGGCGAGTTCCGTTTCTGGAGTCGTCAGAAAAAACTGGGCAATGAGCGTGCAGTCAGCTACGATCAACGCCGGCCTTCGTCGCGGGCCGAGAGTATCTTCTCGACGGTCGTCTGAATGCCGATTTTCTTTCGAAGTCTGTCTGCTTCGCGAACGAACCGTCGCGTGTCTTCAGCGCGGTGCGGCAGAGAACGCTCGAGGCGGTAGATCACTTCACCGTTCAGGCTGCGCCGATGGGCGACGGCCAGTTTTTTCAGTTCGGTGACGAGCGACTCGGGTACGCCCTTGACTGTCAGGTTCGCCATAATACCCTCTTTGGAGTCCTTTAGCAATCTAAATGGTATCATAATGGTAGACAATCGCTATTGGATAATCCCTTTGGCCCGACACGAGATCCGATGCCCCGGCTTGCAGCGCCAGCCAGCGCCCTCTAAACTTGCCGAGCCCGTCCGCGGTCAGCAGGGTTTGGCCGTCCAGTAAGCCGCTGTATTAGTACCTCTAACCAATAGGAGCCGTATGCCGAAATACATGATCGAGGCGTCTTATACCGCCGAAGGTGCAAAGGGAATCGCCAAAGAAGGCGCATCCGCGCGCAAGAAGTTCATCGACCAGCTGATCAGGAAGTCGGGCGGAACGATGGAGTCGTTCTATTTCGGGTTCGGGGATGCCGACGTCTACATCACGTGCGATATGCCCGATGTTGTCTCTGCCGTTGCGATCAGCCTTGCGGTGAATGCCAGCGGCGCAGTCCATCTAAAGACTGTACCGCTCTTCACGGTTGAAGAGATGGACCAGGCTGCCGGGCGGGAAGTCGGGTATCGCGCTCCCGGAGCCTGAACTCTCGAGAGATTGAACGGTCGCGTGCGCGCGCAACCAGAGGGCGCCGCTGCAGTTTTAAGTCATCCAGTTTTTGACTGAAAAACTCAAAACTGAATGACCGTGAACTGACAACTCCCGTTCAGTTCATTAAGGCGTTTCGGCTGCACTATGGGCAAGCAACACATGGTGAACGCAAGTTTTGTCTATCAATCCATGCCAAAAACGACGAGGCGCCGGGGTTCATCTCAACAGCCAAACCTTGCCCTATATTGCCGACATTGCCGTATCGACGGATGAGCGAAACTCGGCAACAGTCTCGCGCACACCCCACGCTTCGACAACCCTGCGTCCAGGCTGTAACTTCGGCTCAGGTACTTTCCAGCACTTCCAAGAGGTATTCACGTGCGACTTTCCCGCTTGTCCGCTCTTGTCGCGCCCGCGATGGCATTCCTCCTCGCTCCGACAATCATCACCGCGCAGGAAACCCAGTCTTCGTCGCTTTTCACAACAGCGCATTCCCTCGACCTCGAACGGATCTCGGATCCGCAAATTTCACCCGACGCCAGGCAGATCATCTACACAAGACGCTGGGTGAACCAGATGGAGGACAAGTGGGAAACCGCACTCTGGATCGTGGACGCTGACGGATCTCACAACAGGTTTCTGACGAAGGGCTCGAGCGCGCGCTGGTCGCCCGATGGCGGACGCGTAGCATATCTGGCGGAGGGCGAGCCCAAGGGAACGCAGTTGTTCGTGCGATGGATTGGCGTAAACGGCCCCGCTACGCAGGTCACGACGCTTCACGAATCACCGGCCGACGTGAAGTGGTCGCCCGACGGAAAGTGGATCGGCTTCAGCATGTTCGTCCCGAAAGAACCAGTCTGGAAGATCGACATGCCGAAAACGCCGACCGGTGCCAAGTGGACCGGCTCCCCGCGAATTGTGCAGCAGCTCCACTTCAAGCAGGATCAGCGCGGATTCTCAGAGACTGGAAACCGGCATTTGTTCGTCGTGACGAGTGATGGCGGAACTCCGAGGCAAGTGACGTCCGGCGACTGGAGCGTGGGAGCGCGTTTCGACGGGCTCGATCAGAGCGTTGGCTGGAGCTGGGCACCTGACGGGCGAAACATCGTCGTTGACGGATTGTCCGACGCGACTGCCGATCTCAACTACCGGAACTCGAATGTCTACGTCGTGAATTTGTCGAACGGCGCGACAAGGCGACTCACCACGGAGGATGGCGTCTGGACCTCGCCGGTTGTCTCACCGGACGGAAAGCTCATCGCCTTTGATGGATACCCGGCGACGAAGGCCAGCTATCATGCGTCCGAAGTTTATTTGATGCCCGCAGAAGGCGGCACGATGCGGAAGATTTCCGGAACGCTCGATCGCGACGCGGGTCCGCTGACATGGGCGAGCGATGGAAGCGGAGTCTACTTCTCGAGCAGCGATCATGGAACGTCCAACATCATGTTCGTGGGAACGAATGGGAGCGTGAGGCAAGTCACCACCGGCGTTCATACGCTGTCGCTTGGGTCAGTCGCGAAAAGCGGAGTAGCTGCGGCGGTCGAGGCGACGTATGACAGGCCGGGAGACGTGACGCGCGTGGACCTGAGAAAGACTGGCTCTCCTGCCACTCGGCTCACCTCTGCAAATGCCGATGTGCTCGACGCGATTCAGCTCGGCAAGGTTGAAAAATTCACTTACGAGTCAACCGGCGGAGCGAAGGTCGACGGATGGATCGTCAAGCCGCCATCTTTCGACCCATCGAAGAAATATCCGCTGATAATGGAAATCCATGGCGGCCCGCACGGCGAGTATAGTGTGGCGTTCAATCCACAGTTTCAGAATTTCGCGGCCAACGGCTTCGTCGTTCTCTACACGAATCCACGTGGCAGCACGGGCTATGGCAGCGCTTTCGGCAACGCAATCGAGCACGCGTATCCGGGCGTTGACTACGAAGATCTCATGGCGGGCGTTGACGCAGTTATCGGTCGTGGCTACATCGACCAGACGCGAATGTACGTTGGCGGATGCAGCGGGGGTGGAGTGCTATCGAGCTGGGTAATCGGTCACACGAACCGGTTCGCGGCTGCAGCGGTTCGATGCCCCGTGATAGACTGGATCAGCATGGCGGGCCAGACCGACATCCCTCTCTTCACCTACAACTTCTTCGACGCCCCGTTCTGGGAAAAGCCCGAGCAGTGGATGAAGCAGTCTCCACTGATGTACGTCGGCAATGTGACGACTCCGACGCTTCTGATGACGGGGGAGCTCGACCGGCGGACGCCGATGCCGCAGTCCGAGGAATACTACGCGGCCCTCAAGATGCGCGGTGTGCCGGCGACTCTGCTTCGCTTCGAAGGCGAGTTTCACGGCACCGGGTCAAAGCCGTCGAACTGGATCCGGACTCAGCTCTACATGATGAGCTGGTACAATCGGTACTCTCGGCCGGTAGGCTCGAAGACAGTAAGCGTTGTGCAGTAGGCGGAACCGGCTGCACCTCGCGAAGCTGTAAATCGGTGAAAATTTATTGCTGCTCGATGAGCCTGCGCGATCGAAAGGCGGTGATCGGCGGCTTATCATCAAGGCAGACCTGCTCAGTTCTCCGAAATGTTCGCGCATTATTAGGCTGCGACGCGTTGCCGCCTATGCGTAGTAGAAGGTCTTTCAATTAACAGCGTAAGTGCTTTAAGAGCATGAGTTGACGCTTTCTGTAGATTCCTAGGCGTCGGTAAAGCAGTCCCGGCTGGCAGCTTTCCTATTCTCTCCGCAGTCTTCTGTGAAGCGGCGCCCCGCGTCAAGTGCGAGCTGCACTTGAAGTTGATCCCAGAGTATCAATTGTCGCGTGATCTTCGAGTTGCTGCTCAGCCTTCTGTTCGCGCTCTGGTATGAGGCACGTTGGCCCCGGCGCATTTGGGTTTGCGAAGGAACGCTCGGCGCTAACTAACTATCGGCTCTCAACTGCGGCCATAAGCTGCGACGCGCTCGGCGCTCCCGATTCAGTCACCTCGATTCACACACGTCGGTAGGCCCTTCCATCATCAGAGATTTTCGGGGAGCCATGCAGAGCCGCGCCGATAAGGGAATTATCCTGACAACTGGCACATTTACCGCTGAGGCCAAAAAAGAAGCAATGCGCGATGGTGTACCTCCGCTCGAGTTGGTCGACGGACAGAAGCTACAGGAGATGTTCATTCAACTCGAACTGGGACTCGCACCCGTCACTACATACGAGATTCGCGAGTCGTTCTTTGCTGAGTTCCGCGGCGATTTATAACGTGCGTTGGAGCAGCCGGGCGCACCAAGGAATGCTCGCTTCGGTCGCTTTTATCGAGTCGCCCGCAGCTCAACCGGAACGTTACACCTCCACAACTGTCGAAGTTGTGCCAACGTCTTTATGTCAGATCTCGAGCCAAACAAAGTTGCCGATCAGTTTGCCGCTGAATTCGAGGCGGTGGTGGCCGAGCAGGCGCGGCCTCCTCGAGTACGAGTGTGCATTCATGTTGGCGGGTTCGAATCACGGCGCATCACGGGTTCGAATCTGACCCGTCCGTCTACATGGCGCGTTTCTTAGGTCTGCTTTGGCTCGATAGTGGAGCTTCCGGCTGCAATTCACGATGTAGCCAGGCTTTTGCCATCTGCCACTCACGCTTTACGGTTCGAGGCGAACGCCCGAGTACCTCGGCTGTTTCTTCCACAGTAAGTCCGGCGAAGAATCGTAGCTCGACGATCCGCTGCTGCTCGGGATCTTGCTCGCCGAGCCGTTCGAGTGCCTCCTCGATGGCCAGGATCTCGACGACTGGGCCTTCGGCCGAGCTGTCGATCGGAGCGTCGAGTGCCGCATCGAGTGACAGGAGCAGCTTCCGCCCATCGCGCTTCTGAGCGTAGCGGCTTCGGGCATGGTCCACCAGGATCCGTCGCATGAGCTGCGCGGCAATCCCGAAGAACTGCGCCCGATTTTTCCAGTTGGCTCGGCGCTGATCGACCAGCCGAAGGTACCATTCGTGGACGAGGCCGGTCGGATTGAGCGTATGCTCGTCGCGTTCGCGGCGCAGCTGTCGCGCTGCGATTCGCCTGCACTCGTCATACACCATTGGCAGGAGGCGCGTGAGCGCTTCATGGTCTCCATTCGACCAGCGGATTAGCAGGCCGGTGACATCCGATGTCGAAGTCATGACGTCTATTTCAGCCCTGCGCGGGCGACCATTGCCTGAAATCGCGGATCACGCTGTAACGGCCCGGCGCTGGAATCAAGGTTCATATACGCTATCGCGTTGGAGCGTTCTTCGAACGCTTGAGCGATCCAAGGCATAGCGTTGTCTATCTCACCGAGCCCCTCGAACACACCGGAAATAGAGGCCGGCGGTACATACTCCTGCCGAGCGCGGACGATCAATTCTCGAAGCAGTGCGCGCGCGTCGTCCTTCCTTCCCAACTTGGCACTGATGCTCGCGAGAAGCGCCACAGCAGGCGGCGAGCGATTGGTGAGCGTGATCAATTGTACGGCCTGGCTGTGCGCCTCGCGGTACCGTCCAGCAGACTGGAGTGCATAGGCCAGGCGCCACCGCGCCTGAATGTAAGTTGAATCGAGCTGTAAGGTCCACGTCAGATGCGTGATCGCGTCCTGCGAGCGGCCGACGTAGTTGAGCGTCCAGCCGACGTTCGAGTTAACGATCAGCGAGAACGGGTCGAGCTTTCGCGCCATCTCTATCTGCTCCAAGGCTTCTTTCGATCGCTTGCGGGACATCAGAAAGTTGGCGTACCAGACTCTGGCCAACGGATAACTTGGATTCAATTCGATCGCTCGCTTGAACTCGTTCTCCGCCTCTGACCACTGCCAGTCGTAGTGGCGCACATAGCCCAACGCTGCGTGTGCTTCGGCCGAGTACGGGTCGAGCCGCAGCGCATTGATGGCCTCGGCGGCAGCGCGAGGTCGGAAATTCCGTGGGGATCCCGTTCCCACCATCACCGTGCCGAGCAGGTTGTAACAGTCCGCCAGGGCGGCATGTGCCGGCGCATACGTGGGATCGAGCTCGAGCGCCGTCACGAAGTGATTGACGGCGATCTGAAGTGACTGCTGAGTTCGCTTGTTCCACTCATATCGCCCCTTGAGATATTCTTCATAAGCCTCGGGACTGACGGCTCGAATTGTCGCGAGCCTGTCGGCCGCGCGTGGTTGCATCGCGAGCCGGACCGCGAGAGCAAGGCCCCGCAACACGTCGGCCTGAAGCGCGAGGATCTGCGTTGCGCCTCTCTCATAGGTGTCGGACCACAGCACTTGTCCTCGGTTCGGCTGGATCAGGCGGACATCGACCGCCATCCGGTCCGAGACTCGGCGCAGACGCCCTTCGACAATGGCATCCGCCCCGAGTAGTCTTGCGAGATCGGCAGGGCTCCGTGTTGAACGCTCGGCGCGCTTTGCCGACGTGCGCGAAATGATTCTAACCTTGATCGTGGCCCCTATCTGCTCGATGAGCCCGTCAGTCAGACCATCAGCGTAATAGTCGAGTCGGGGATCCCCTGTGGCATTCTCCAGCGGCATGAAAGCAAGCGTCGAGACGCTGCCGATCGGCAGACGGCCGAAGCGTTCCCGCAGCCCAAGCCCGGCGATCAACAATGCGACCGCCAGAAGAACGCTCCCTCCAATCACCACCACGCTTCGCCGCTTTCCGAACACGAGCAGCTCCGGGATTAGCAGCCATGCGTGGCGGCGCGCGATCGCGTCGAGCGCATCCCGCACCTCCGATGCGCGCTGGTACCGTGTGTTCGGATTTTTCGCCAGGCAACGTTCGACTACAAGTCGCAGCGAGAGTGGGATGTCGACGCTGGTCCATCGGGGTGGCTGGTTCAGGATCGCTGATGTTGTCTCGAACTGCGTTCGTCCGCTGAAAGGCAGCTCGCCAGAAGTCAACTCGAACAACAACACGCCGAGCGACCATACATCGCTACGGGCGTCTGCCCGGTCGCCGCGCAGCACTTCCGGTGCCATATGACTGAGTGTGCCGGCGAGCGCGTCGAAACCTGTCACCGTTGAATCATCGCGGAGATCTTCCGTGGGCCGATGCAACCGCTTCGCAAGACCGAAGTCCAACACGATCGGCCGGCCCTGAGCGTCGATGACAATATTCGAGCTCTTGAGGTCGCGGTGGACAACACCCTGCTCATGCGCGTGATGGAGCGCGTCGGCGACCTGGATTCCGTAGCGCAGCGACTGTTCGAGAGCGGGCAAATCAGCTCGCACTATGTCCTTCAGTGACCGTCCGTCCACGAATTTCATCACGATAAACGGCATTCCATTGGCTTCGCCGACTTCGTAGATGGTGCAGATGTGGGGATGGCTGAGGCTCGATGCGTGTTGCGCTTCACGGATGAGACGACGTTTCGCGATTTCGTCTGAGTGCTGCCCGTTGACGATTTTTATTGCGACTTGACGATCGAGCACAGTGTGGCGAGCCCGATACACCTGGCCCATGCCGCCAGCGGCAAGGAATCCGGAAATTTCGTAGACGCCCAGCCGCATTCCCGGCGCGAGACGAGGTTGGTCCTGATCCACAATACCAAGTACTTTTGCGGCCGGTGTTTCACAAAACTCCTTGGCCGCCTCGGCGCTTGCCAGCAGCGACAGGACGTCGTCCCGCATGTCTGCGTCGCCCTGGCAAGCCTGAGCCACGAACGCGCTTTGTTCTGAAACGGGTCGTTCGAATGCCTCGAGAAATACTGCTTTAAACCGGGGCCAATACTCGGGGTTGCTTGACCGGCGCGCACCCGGATCAGCGGCCAGCGACGAGAGTTCGGTCCGGCTCGGCATACGAGTAATCAGTATACGGGCGCCTTGGCCCGCGCGATAGGGAACCCACTCTTTCTGGCCCGGGTCACCACTCGATTCCGCGTCAACAGTATATCCCGTTCCAGAGAGCCCGTTTCAAGGGATCACTCTACTACCATTCCGGTGAGGAGATGACAATGCGCCATTTCATTCTTGTAACCCTGATAATATCCCCGTCCCTGTTGTCCGGATGTCAGTCCGACGCCATAACCGAGCCAGGTGTGGCGGATTTTTCATATGACTTCACCCGGCTCGACGTCCCCGGCGCTCTGCAGACGCTGCCATCCGGGATAAACAAAGACGGGCGAGTAGTGGGCTGGTACACGCAAGGTGGCGTCACGAGCGGATTCATCTACGGCGACGGGAAGTATACCACTGTCGTCTATCCCGTTGCCGCGTTCACTCAGTTGCGCGGGATTGGGCCAGACGGAGACATGGTCGGGACATATCGCCTGGCTGGAGAACCGTCGGTCAACATCTACGGGTTTACTCTCACGAAATCCGGCGAGTTCATCCGCACCGCCTATCCGGGGCACACCAGCACTATCGCGCAACGGATACTGCCGAACGGAACCATCCTAGGCTGCTACCACGATATGGACACGATGGGCAGCATGCACGGAATGACAATTCGCGGAGCGGCCACGTCGGAGATTGGCACATTTGCCAGCATGCAAAACGGCGGCACGCCTGACGGCCGAAAGGTCGTGGGCTTCTTCACAGACATGGCAGCGAACAAAGGAAGGGCTTTCTTGATCGAAAACGGAGTGTTCAACGCGTTCGATGCTCCAGCAAGCACCGCCACGGACGCATGGGATATCAGTCCAACCGGCACGATCGTGGGCTCCTTTCAGGACGCCGCCACATCCCGGCTCCACGGTTATGTCCTCATTCGAGGAGAGTTCAAGACAATCGACTTTCCGGGCTCAATCTCGACTGACGTATTCGGAATCAACGAGCGCGGAGACATCGTTGGGAAGTACAGAGAGGTTGCTGGCGGACCGTTACGCGGGTATGTGGCCGTGCGAATACCTCGCACGTAGCGACACAGCTGATCTCCTTTGTGAGCGGGTTGGAAGTGAAGAAAAAAAAGGGCCGGAGAGCTTAGCTTTCCGGCCGTGACTTCGGCTGCATAGCTATCCTCTTGATACTCTGGTCAAGCCGGCGATTGGGCGGCCGATCGCCTGGTCTGTCGATGACCTCATCCAGATGGATCCGTCGTCAGACATCAGTCTACGCAGCAGTTCCAACCGATCGCGCATGGTCGTCAACCAGATCGAACGCTCGAGCCCGTCATCGTATTGAGTGAACGCCGAACCCGTATTGTACGGCGGACCAATTAAGATGCACTTGATCTTCCCGATGAACTCCTGCTCCAGCGCTTTGAGCGCAAGCAGATTGTCGCCAAAGATCAGCCGGTTGTCGGAGATCCCGGAATCACTGTCAGAACGATCCGAGCGATAGGACAGCGCCGCATCCTCGATCAACACCCGCGGTTCCAGGCGTGGTCGATCGTCTTTTCCCACCCACGTCAGTTCGAGCTTGTTTCTCGTCAAACATCACCTCTATTGCCCGAAAGAAACTCAGCGAGTGAAACTGCGATTTTCGGGAATCGCGCGCGAAGCCGCTTGTCACTCGTAACCAGCGGAACCGAAAAAGAACGCGCCACCGAAACGTAATCCGCGTCGTACGCCGTTTAGCCCGACCTCGCAACGATGTTCATCCATCAGCGCTCAACACCTGGGTTTCGCCGTCGCTCAACATAGTTTCAGCTGCTGATATCACCTTAACGCATTGCGCTGCGGACAAGGCCTTTTGTAAAAGGTATTTGCTGAGCACGCTGCGGAATTCGCTTCGCCAGAGTGGGGGAGCGAGCCAGGTACCATCGGCGATCGCTACCTGGCGGGCGCGTTCCGTCTCTCGAGTCGTCAGGAAAAACTGGGCAATGAGTGTGCAGTCGGCTACGATCAACGTCGCCCTTCGTCGCGTGCGGAAAGTATCTCCTCGACGGTCGTATGAATTCCGATCTTCTTTCGAAGTCCGTCTGCTTCGCGAACAAATCGCCGCGAATCTTCAGCGTCGCGCGGCAGAGAACATTCTAGCCGGTAAATCACTTTACCGTTTAGGCTGCGGCGATGTGCGTCGCCAGCTTCTTTAGTTCCGCACCTCCAACAACAATCTCACTCTGGCTGCCGAGTCTGGCGAAACCAGGGTCACAGGTACTCGTTGGGCACAAGCCAGCCTTGCAATCCAATGCCCGAGTCTCTATTGTACAATTGTACGTAGAGGCCGGTTAATTTGGAATGTGTCATCGATACTTCAGCAATTATCGCGGTTTTGACCGGCGAACCGTCGCGTGCTGCCCTCATCCGCATGACGAAGGGGGCTGATCTGATTGCGCCCGCCTCCGTACACTGGGAAGTGGGGAACGCTCTGGTCGCCCTCATGCGTCGAAGGCTGGCAACTCTTGCCCAGGCCGTGACAGCGCTGGACGCATACGCGAAGATTCCCATACGGTTGCTCGAAGTTGACCTCCGCCAAGCGCTTGAACTCGCCGACGAACACGGGCTTTATGCCTACGACGCATATCTGCTGGCGTGCGCGCGTAGTCGGAGGGTGCCCCTGCTCACGCTCGACAAAGCACTAGCCCGGGCTGCCAGGACGGCGGCGGTGGGCCTTCTCGAGGTAAAGGAATGAAGGAATACACATATTCCGAGGCCAGGCAGGGCCTCGCGGCGTTGCTCGAGTGCGCCAGGAAGGAAGGATCGGTGCGAATACGCCGTCAGGATGGAAGCGTGTTCGTTCTCAAACCGGAACGAGTCACGCGCTCACCGCTCGATGTGAGCTCGGTGGATCTGGGATTGACCGAAGAGCAGATCCTTGCGGCGATCCGGGAAGGTCGGCGGCCTGTTTGAGCGAGCCGATCCACACGGTAGTCACGCTGACGGCCACTTTCCGGAATTCGGTTGAGATTCAGGGAGATTGGCTCGTGAGCCGCACGGTGACCACAAGGTCCCGATTCGCCAGATGGCGGGGGTTATCGAGGTGTACGAGCAATAAAAAAAAGCTCGACCGACTACAAATAAAAAGGGCGCCTCATCGGGGCGCCCTTCTTACTTGCATTACTTCGGCGAGGGTCTATGTCAGTTAGTACCGGTAATGATCGGACTTGTACGGACCATCTGGCGAAACGCCGAGGTACTCTGCCTGCTCGGTTGAAAGTTTCGTCAGCTTCACCCCAAGCTTGCCGAGATGTAGCCGAGCAACCTTCTCATCGAGATGCTTCGGCAGTGTGTAAACCTTCTTCTCGTACTTGCCAACGTTCTGATGCAGCTCGATCTGCGCCATCACCTGATTCGTGAAACTGGCTGACATCACGAAGCTCGGATGTCCCGTCGCGCAGCCAAGGTTCAGCAGTCGTCCCTCGGCCAGGATCATGACGCTGTGTCCATCGGGGAACACGTACTCGTCGTACTGCGGCTTGATGTTGACGCGCTTCACGCCCTTCGCTTCCAGCTTTTTGAGACCGGCCATGTCGATCTCGTTGTCGAAATGACCGATGTTACCGACGATCGCCTTGTCTTTCATCTTCGACATGTGCTCGGCCGTGATGATGTTCTTGTTGCCGGTTGCGGTGATGAAGATGTCGGCGGTCTCGAGGACAGATTCGAGAGTCGTGACCTGGTAACCTTCCATCGCTGCCTGAAGTGCGCAGATAGGATCGATCTCGGTGATGACGACGCGCGCGCCCTGACCCTTCAGAGCCTGCGCGCAGCCCTTGCCGACATCGCCGTAACCGCAGATGAGCGCGACCTTTCCTGCGAGCATCACGTCCGACGCGCGGAGAATTCCGTCGGTAAGCGAGTGCCGGCAGCCGTAGAGGTTGTCGAACTTCGACTTCGTGACTGAGTCGTTGACATTGATGGCGCAGAACAGGAGTTGCCCCGCTTCCATCATCTGATAGAGGCGATGCACGCCGGTCGTTGTCTCTTCGGAAACTCCGCGAAGATCCTTCGACATCGTCGTCCAGCGACGCGGGTTCTTTTTCAGCTCAGCGCGGAGCAGGTCGAGGATGACGCCATACTCTTCCGAATCCTTCTCTTCGTCGAAGTCGGGAACCTTGCCGGTCTTCTCGAACTCGACGCCCTTGTGAACGAGCAGCGTTGCGTCGCCGCCGTCATCGAGAAGAAGATTCGGACCGGAGCCGTCGGGCCAGACGAGCGCCTGGTCCGTGCACCACCAGTACTCCTCGAGCGTCTCGCCTTTCCAGGCATACACCGGCGTGCCCTGCGGATTGTCGATCGTTCCATTCTTTCCGACGACGACAGCCGCTGCGGCGTGATCCTGCGTCGAGAAGATGTTGCACGATACCCAGCGGACATCGGCGCCGAGCTCGACGAGGGTCTCGATGAGCACGGCGGTCTGAATCGTCATGTGCAATGAGCCCATGATCTTCGCGCCGGCCAGGGGATTCTTTCCCTTGTACTCGCTGCGAAGCGCCATCAGGCCGGGCATCTCATGCTCGGCCAGACGGATCTCGTTTCGGCCGAATTCGGCAAGAGAGATGTCTGCGACCCTGAACGGAGCGCGATTGTTATTCACGGTGAACTGTGATGCAATGTCTGCATTCTCGGTGGTTGGAAATTCTGCTACACTCGTCAAGATTTTGTCCCTCGATGAAAGATTTTGGCTAATTGCCGGTGATTCTGCTCTCAACTTCAACTGCAACTACACAACTGCCATTAACAACGATGGCACAGATGAAAACGATGCACAGATGAGTACAGAAAGAAAATCGTTCCGCGACAGAACATCGCGTATGGCCGGTTTCTGTATTTGTTGTTTAACTACAAAAACAGGACAGCAGCGGAACGGTAAAATGCTCATATCTGCATCGACTCTAGTTCCGTCCTCATCTGTGCATCGTTTTCATCTGTGCCATCGTTGTTAACGGCCGTTCCGCTTTTCTTCCGCGCGACGGCAACGAACAAGGATGGCCCCTTTGCCTCTTCGTCAGCCGGAAGCGGTTGATACCGTAAAGATGAAAACGCGGCCTCAGACAACATCGTTCTGATCGTTCCCTCCGGGAATCCTCTCCACACGTGACCCATCTCGTTGAGCAGGTCTTCGCGATCGTGAGGCATCATGTCCACGATCAACAGACGGCCTCCCGGCTTGAGAACCCGCCGCGCCTCGGCGATTGCTTCTAGCGGCTCGGGGACGTAGTGCATCACGAGGAAGAGAAGTGCTGCGTCCAGGGAGCCGTCTTCTATAGGAAGGGCCTCGAGGCGACCACTGCGAATGTCGACGTTGCTGATCGCCGCGAGTCGCCGGCGTGCGGCCGAAAGCATTGCGGCAGAATCGTCTATGGCGATCACGCGACCGACGAACGGAGCAAGTGATTCTGCGAGCTGTCCGGTGCCGCATCCAAGATCACCGACGGTCCAGTTCTCGTCGATAAGTCCGAGCAGACCGAGAAGGTCTGCGCGCTTGCCGAAGAGCTCGTCGCGAAGGCGGTCCCATTGTCCTGCCGCGGAAGAAAAGAATTTCTGCGACTTGGTGCGGCGATGGGCGAGTACGGTTTGCACGCGTCGCGCGTCTTGCGCTGCCGCGGGCGTTGCTGCGACCTGTTCGCGGACGACATGCCACACTTTGCGTGACGATGCTTCGAGTTTTTCAGCGGTCCGATAGCGGCGGCTGGTGCCGTCGGGGCGGGAGACTACCCAGTCCTGATCGGAGAGCGACTTGAGGTGGCGACTCACCGTGGACTGCGGGAGCTGAAGGACGGACCGGATTTCGTTTACTGTGAGCTCGTGCCGCTCCAGGAGGAGCAGCATTCTGCTCCGGGTGGAGTCGGCGAGCGCGTTGATGCGCTCGAACAGGGGAATGGGCTGAGTAAGTTGCATCCGTATATCCGGATATAAGGATATAAGACATCCACTCCTAGGTCAAGTGTCGTACCATCTGAGGCCGCTTGTTTGGAGGGCGATTTTCCGGGATATTGCGAACGACGCCAAGTCGTCGCTAATCGCTATTTGGGAGGAACTACCGGCGGCTGCAATGAACAACATATTCCCTCCCGTCGTTCTGTTTCTGATCCGTAAAATCCGTCCAATCCGTGCTCCAAAACGTAGTTCGACACATCTTTCGTACCTGAATGTCCTTCGAAACAAACCTGAATCGCCTTGAACAGATCGTCGGCCAGCTCGAGGGCGACAAGCTCGACCTGAATGCATCGCTCAAGTTGTTCGAGGAAGGAATCGAGCTTCTCCGAAAAGCGTCAGTCGAGCTGAACGAGACTGAATCGAAGGTCAAGGAGCTCGTCGAACGAGCAGACGGCGTTCTGGAGCTGCGCGATCTCGCAGGCTGATTTCGCTCTGTCTCCGCTGGCGGCGCGCGCAGATGTCGAAGAGGCTGTCTCCAAAGCGTGCGAGGCTGCGCTTCACGACCTCCAGATTCCCCTTCGATCGGCGGTTCATTACGCGTTGACGGGCGGCGGTAAGCGACTTCGGGGAATGCTCGTCCTCGCCGCCTATAGAGCTGCCGGTGGAACGGGCGATGCGTCTGGACTCGCCGCCGCCGTTGAGATGATTCACGCCTACTCGCTCGTCCACGACGACCTGCCGTGCATGGACGACGACGACATGAGGCGAGGGAGAGCGTCCACTCATCGTGTCTACGGGGTTCAGATAGCAACCGCCGCCGGCGCGGTCATGATCCCATTGGCAGCGCAAACGGCTTACCAGGCCGCATGCCTTCTTCGGTTGCCCGCAGATGCCTGCTGTACGATAGTTAAGGTGTTGATGCGGGGCGCTGGAGCCGGTGGAATGATCGGTGGTCAGCTCCTCGATCTCGAAGGGGAAGGGAAAGATCTTTCGCGGGCCGACCTCGACGCGATTCATGGGGCGAAAACCGGTGCGCTGATCGCTTCGGCAGTCAGAATCGGCGGCGTGGCAGCATCGGTTTCGGATACAGCTCTAGACGCGCTAGGGTGTTACGGACACAGGATCGGTCTTGCATTTCAGATCACGGACGACGTACTCGACGTAACGGCATCGACCGATCAGCTGGGGAAGATTGCTGGTCGCGACGTTGCGCTTGGGAAGAGCACGTATCCCGCTTTGCTTGGCGTTGAAGGTGCAATCGAAAGAGCGAACGGACTGATCGACGAAGCGTGCGACGATCTCCGCGCGCAGAATCTGCTCAGCTCCGAGCTCGAAGGCCTGGCTCGATTCATTGTCTCACGCAGTCACTGAAGAAATCATTAGACCAATGCTGAATCTCGACGACCTGCAACTCCCACTCGCTCTCAAGTCGATGACTCGCGACGACCTCCGCGAGCTCTCCGCCTCAATGCGATCGAGATTGATCGAAGTCTGCTCACGCACCGGCGGTCACATCGGCGCCGGCCTTGGCGTCGTCGAGCTCGCGGTCGCTGTCCACGCAGCGTTCGATACGCCTCGCGACCAGGTCGTATGGGACGTCGGTCACCAGGGCTATCCGCACAAGCTGCTCACCGGCCGCAACACCAGGATGGAAACGTTGCGACAGGAAAACGGCATGTCCGGATTTCTCAAGCGCGCAGAAAGCGAGTTCGACACGTTCGGTGCAGGACACGCTGCCACCGCGATCTCGGCTGGTCTCGGAATGGCGACTGCACGCGATCTCAACGGTGAAGATTTCAAGGTCGTCTCGATCCTCGGCGACGGGGCACTGACTTGCGGGCTCGCATACGAGGGACTCAACAACGCAGGCGCATCGGGACGCGACTTCATCGTCATCCTCAACGACAACGAAATGTCGATCGCGCCCAATGTCGGCGCGATGTCGAAGTATCTCACGTCGATTCAGCGCAATCCGCTTTACAATCGTCTTCGATCGGCTGTTGGCGGCGTGATGGATTCTGCTCCAGCGAAAAAGTCGGGTGTCGCGACAATCGTCCGTAAATGGGAAGAGAGCGTGAAGGCGTTTCTCACACCAGGCGTACTCTTCGAGGAACTCGGGTTCCGCTACTTCGGCCCAATCGACGGACATGACATCGATGCACTGATGGACACGCTGACCGCGGTTCGCGATTTCACCGGACCACGCCTCATCCACGTCATCACGCAGAAGGGGAAAGGATTTCCCGCTGGTGAAAACATTGAGAAGTGGCACGCTCTTCCTCCGGGTCACGATCCAGCCACTGGAAAGCAGCTCAAGGTCTCAACTGCGAATGCGAACTACACGTCGATATTTGGCAAGGGACTCACGGAACTCGCGAAGGAAAACGAGAAGATCGTCGCTATTACGGCAGCGATGCCGAGTGGGACGGGGACTGGGACTTTCGCGTCGGCATTGCCCGATCGGTTCTTCGACGTGGGAATCGCGGAAGGACACGCAGTCACGTTTGCAGCCGGAATGGCAACGCGCGGAATTCATCCAGTGTGTGTCATCTACTCGACGTTCCTTCAGCGCGCTTACGACAACGTCATCCACGACGTCGCGATTCAAAGCCTGCCGGTCGTATTCGCGATGGATCGCGCCGGACTCGTCGGTGAAGATGGACCGACGCACATGGGCCTCTACGACATCGCGTACATGCTTGCTGTTCCGGGCATGACAGTCACCGCTCCGAAAAATGGTGCGGAGATGCTTGGCCTCCTCCGCACGGCACTTACTGACAAGCGCGGTCCCTTCTGTCTTCGCTATCCGCGTGATGCTGCGCCGGACATCATTCCGCCGGTGAGCGAGATCGAGGCCGTTCCGTATGGAACGTGGGAAGTGATGCGCAAAGGCGCCGGCTCACGCGATGCGAACGGCGGCATTGCAATTCTTGCGACAGGTACCATGGTTTTGGCGTCAGTCGCTGCCGCAGAGATGCTGGCTGACGAAGGTGTGACCGCGACGGTTGTGAATTGTCGTTTCATCAAGCCTCACGATGCAGAGATGCTCGCGTCGATTGTTGCCGATCATCGCTATCTGCTGGTCGTCGAGGAAGGCACGGTCATCAACGGATTCGGTGCGCACATGAGTGCGGTCGTAGGTGCGCTCGACCCCGCAGTAAAGGTTGCGGTGCACGGAGTTCCTGACGAGTTCATCGAACAGGCGCCGAGGGCGAAGCAGCTTGCGAGCGTCGGCCTCGACGCTGCGGGAATTGCCGCGCGGGTTCGCGATCTGCGACAGACCGAGTCACGGGGCGCGCGGCTCCGCGCCGGGTGATGCGCCTCGGTGTAATCGGTCACACCGGCTATGCTCAGCTGCCGGCGATCCTCGACTCACTGTTTCGTCTTGCCCCGACTCTTGGACTGAAGCTCGAGTTCGAGCGCGAGCTGCACGAAGCTGCGGGTCGGGGAGATCGTCTCGATGATCCGAAGTCCATTGACGCGCTGATTACACTTGGTGGCGACGGAACGCTTCTTCGGGGAGCTCGTCTACTTGCCGGCGCGTCGGTGCCGATCCTTGGCGTAAATCTCGGCCGCCTCGGTTTCCTGACAACGTGCGGAAGTGACGGAGTGGAAGAAGCCGTTCGGTTGCTCGCCTCGGGAAAGTATGTCGCGGAAGCGAGAATGTGTCTCCATGCTAGCGCGGTTGATGAAGGCGGATCAGTTCGTCAGGAATGGCTCGCCCTCAATGATGTAGTAGTTCACAAGGGCGGCTTCGCGCGCATGGTGCGGCTAAAAGTGACCGTGGACGGCGATTCGATTGGCACGTACGCGGCGGATGGGCTCATCATGTCTACACCGACCGGATCGACTGCATACAGTCTTTCGGCCGGGGGGCCTGTCGTCGTTCCCACCGTCGAATCGATGATCCTTACTCCAATCTCGGCCCATACGCTCGGAGTTCGGCCTCTTGTTCTTCCGCCGGAGTCCGTTGTCGCTATCGACACGTCGATCAGCTCGGAAGAGATGCTCGTTACCGTTGACGGGCAAGTGGGTACACAGCTTGTGCCGGGCGAGAAGCTCGTGATTCGCAAGGCAAGCGAGCACGTGCGAATTGTGCGCTTGCCAGGGACGAGCTTCTTCGAGAGGATGCGCGTCAAGCTCGGATGGGGCGACCTCCCGGGCCGGGATTAGCACGTGCTCACCGAGCTACGCATCCGAAATTTCGCGATCATTGAATCGTTGACGCTTCCGCTGTCCGGCGGATTCAACGTCTTGTCGGGCGAAACCGGGGCGGGCAAGTCGATCATCGTTGGAGCGCTGGGATTTCTTCTCGGTGAGCGAGGCAGCGCCGACCTCATTCGTACCGGCGCCGACAAGGGAACGGTCGAGGGCGTCTTCGATATCGACGGCTCGAAGTCGATCGCCGCAATGATCGATGACCGCGGAATCGAGACTGATGGAACGATCGTTCTCAAGCGGGAAATATCGAGCAACGGCAGGGGACGAGCCTGGGCGAACGGATCGCCCGTGACGGCGACGCTCCTGGGAGAGATCGGGCGCGCGCTGGTCAATCTTCATGGACAGCACGAAGCGCAGACGCTTCTGGACGCCGAGTCGCAGCGTCGAATCCTCGACACGTTCGGGAATGCGACGGCGCAGGCTGAAGTGGTGCGCGAAACGTTTGCGGACTTGTCGCAAATCAGGAGAGACATCGCGCAGTTGAGCTCGCGCCGGGCAGATGCGGAGCGTCGCGCGGACTACCTGAAGCATGTCGCGGGCGAGATCGAAGACGCGAAGCTTGTGTCAGGTGAAGATTCTCGTCTCGAAGACGAAGCGAGAGTTCTGGAAAACGCCGATGAGCTCCGTACGCTTGCGTCGAAAATCAGCTCTTTGTTGTCCGAGGACGAGGAAAACATTCTCGAGCGCCTTGGCCATGTCGATCGCGCGCTCGGCAGCGTCCAGCGCGTCGATGCGTCGGCGGCAAAGCTTCAGGAGCTTTACGACGCGGGATTTTACGCGCTCGACGAGCTTGCGCGCGCCGTGGGAGACTACGCGCGAAAGGTCGAGCTCGATCCGGATCGGCTCGAGATAGTACGTCGCAGGCGCGAGCTGATTTTCAATCTCGTCAAGAAATACGGACCGACGCTGGACGATGTGATCGAAACAGGAAAGAAGTCACGAGGCGAGCTCGACCTGGTCGATTCCGGATCGTTCGACCTCGCGCAATTGGAAACACGACAGAAGGCGGCTATCGAATCGTTGAATGGCGCCGCTTTCCGACTGACATCGCTGCGATCGGCCGCGGCGAACAAGCTTGCAAAAGCCGTCGATACCGTGCTTCCGGAACTCGGCATGACTGGCGGTCATTTCACGGCGACGTTGAACGCGAAGTCGTCGCCCGATGAAAACGGGTCAGAAGACATCGAGTTCAAAGTTGCACTTAACGTCGGGCACGATGCGCGTCCGCTTGCGCGCGTTGCTTCTGGCGGTGAGCTGTCGAGAGTCATGCTGGCTCTCAAGACAATCCTTGCCCGCGCCGATTCTGTCCCGACACTTGTGTTCGATGAAGTAGACGCGGGCATCGGAGGCAAGGTCGGTCTACAGGTTGGCGACACGCTGCGAAGAGTGGCAGAGCACCATCAAGTCTTCGCGATCTCGCATCTGCCGCAGATCGCGGCTCGTGCTCACAACCACATCGTCGTCGCCAAAGCGGCGAAGGGCGGAGTTACGACGGCGGATGTAGCAGTCCTCGAAGGACCCACCCGCGTCGTGGAGATCGCCCGCATGCTTGGCGGTGACCCCGAGAGCAAAGTCAGTCGGGAACACGCGAAGGAGCTCCTCGAGACGGCAACGTCGTCGTGAGGATGGCGCTGCCGAAAATTCCATGGCAGGTCACGGGGAATCACTGGCTGACCGTGCCGTGCATTCATCCAGCCGATGCGGGAATTCATCTAATTGGCGCGCTTCACGCTGCGTCTCGAGGTGCGGTTGAGTTCGCTGGAAATTCGGAGTTTCTCGATGGGCCTGGGCCGGCGCTAGCGCGACTGTATTTCGAGATCGACGGGAGCGCCGTCGAGCTTGGCGCAGGTGGCATTAGCTGGGAGCGCGAATCAGGGTGGCTGCCGTCGTTCAGCGCAAGGATAGGTGGGTCGTTGGTTCGAGGGACGATTGTAGCGCCGCACGGAAAGAACGCGGATGTCGCTGGCGTTGTGATCGCATTGACTATCGAGAATCGAAGCGAAGCGAACGTTGAGCTTGGCTTTGGATTGGCGGGGACGCTGGGTCATCGCCAGTTGCGAATCCGAACTGCGAGAGAGTTCACCGACGGTCATTCCGCGTTCAAAGGGGATGATCGATCGGTCGTCCTCGAGGGCAGGGGAGCCGAAAGTCCGCTGGCGTTCGCGATTGGCGGAGAGGGCGAGTTCAGCTGCGAAGTCAATGACGGTGAATCGCCGACATGGATTCTCGACAGAAAACTGTCACTCGGTCGAGGCGAGACACACGAGGCAGCATTTCACATCGCGGCCGGCCCGGAGCGAGATGGGGCTGTCGCGGTGCTCCGAGTTATGAAGCGCCGCGGATCGCGCTCGCTCATCGCCGCCACGCGAGACGCTCTACGCGAGATGGAGCCAGCAACGGGAAGCGCGACTGTTGATCGGTTGATCGCGCGGCATCTGTTCGCTGCGTATTTCGGAAGCGTTGCCCGCGCACTCGACGACGCGCACGTGTACGTGGTGCGGAGTCGATTGCCGTGGAACGGACATGGAATGACGATCCGCGACTGGCATGCGCTGATGTGGGTGCTTCCGGCGGTGCAGCTCGCCGATCAGTCTCTCGCGCGCGAGGTGTTGTTGAGAGTCTGCGAGCTGCACGGATACGCTCCGGGTGGCGGCGTTCACTATGTGGATGGATCCCAGTTCGAGCCCGGCTTTTCGCTCGAGGGCGCAGCGTCGTATGCAATTGCAGTTGACGCGTACATCGTTCAGACGTCTGACGACAAGGTAGTCGAAGATCCCGTTCTCGCCGACTCGCTGTACGGATCGCACGACGACATCGAAGCGCGAAAGCACCCGACGTTCCCGTTGTATTCCACGGAAGTGAATCCTGACGGAAGCGTTCCGTCTGCGCCGTTCACCGCGCATGGCAATGCGGTCGTCGCGCTGGCGATGGATGTTCTCCGTCATACGCTCGATGAAAAGACGGCGGAAGCGGTTCAGGATACTGCCGCCGTGCGTGCGGCTCTTTTGAGGCAGTTCACGCTGCAGAGTGATGCGACCAAGCCAATGCTTGCATCGCAGTCTGATCTGGCGAAGGTCACGCTTGCCGACGACCAGCCGTCGGCGTCGTTGTACTGGCTTCCGTTTTACGAGCTGCTCAATCGCGACGATTCTCTATATAGAAGGACGGTGAAGCGAATCGAAAGCGATGTGGCTGACGAGCTCGTGCTTCGATGCGCTCAGCTGATCGGCCCGAACGGCGTAAAGGCGCTCGAATGGCTGAGGCGCGCGCCACTGGACAACGGGTTTGCGGCCGAGTTTGTGGATGAACAAGGGAAAGCGGTGGCGAACGGGGGGGACACGGCGTTGTCGGGGCTGATCGCGTATCTCGTGTGGTACTCGACCCAGGCACTGGGGCTCAAGGCGTAATCAGTATTCTTGTTGGCTGTCGAACGCTTACATAGCTTAGGCGTACAATCTGGCTCGCTCGGGTGGCGAAACTGGCAGACGCAAGGGACTTAAAATCCCTCTCCCATAAAGGGAATGCGGGTTCGATCCCCGCCCCGAGCATTTGATGAAGAAATCTTCGCGGTAGACGCACCGTGTCCTGCGATCAGGAAGTTGTTACGCGGACTTGACGGATGGGTAAACGAATCAGGGACGGGAAAAGATTTAAGGTTTGTCCCGTCGTTCCCTCAACAGGTTTTCCGTCCCTGATCCGTTCCCCATCCGTTAAGTCCGTGTATTAAATACTGTCCCGGAGACAAGATCCGCCGAAGCGACGAACGCTTGCCGCCATGATTCCGCTCCTCCATGGCCTGCGATGTGCTTCAGTTAAAACGTGATTCGCCTCAGGCGAATACCCGTTTTCCCTGAACTGGAGCGTCATATGGATCGTGGACTGGATTTCCTGAAAAGCCAGGTCAACAACGCAGTAATGCAGCATAAAGCCTTCGTCGAGGCGCTGGAAGATCACGAGGGGCAGGCTGAGGACAGCCGTTTTCGTGACTTGTGCAGCCGCTACATTCCCCGCGTGCGTGAACACCAGCGGATGCTCGAGGAGTACCAGAGCACCCTCGGGAGCGAGGCAGGAACCGGCAAGAAAATTCTCGGCGCAGTGCTCGGCAAGGCACGCGATCTCGCCGATGCGGCGCGCGAAAGCGACTTCCTCCGGCTGGTTGGCGACATTGTCATGTCTCGACAGGCCGAAGACACATTCAAGACTTTCCGTGACGGGGGAAGGCTTCTCGGCAACGAACAACTCGCACAAATCGGTGAGATGGGCGAGCAACATCACGACGAATACAACCGCGAAGCCAACCGGCTCGTTCAGCAGATGTTCGTCGAGCATGTGCGCGGAGCAGATCCGGCGAGCATTCAGGACGCCATGTCAGCCCAGTCACAATCTGCCGGAGGGTGATCGGACGACTTTGCCGGCTGGACAATGCAGGCTTTCGGCGCGGGCGGATCATCGCCCGCGCCTTCTCATTTATGTAACTTCCCCCCAATGACTGACGTCGTCGCCCTCGCCGCCGAACTCCTCGCAATTTCTTCGCTTTCTTCGACCGAGGGCGCGGTAGTTGACTTCGTCTCGCGCTGGCTCATCGCGCGCAAATGGAACGTGACGGTGCAGGAGGTTTCGAAGGGCCGAGGCAACGTGTGGGCGTCACGGAAAGGGGGTGGTGTGACGTTCTCGACTCACCTTGACACAGTGCCGCCACATATCGCGCCGAAGCTTCAAGGCGACAAGCTGTATGGGCGGGGCGCGTGCGACGCGAAAGGAATCGCCGCCGCAATGCTCGCCGCCGCCGATCGGCTGGTGGCAGCAGGTGAAGAAAGGATAGATCTCCTGTTCGTTGTCGGAGAAGAGCAGGGATCAGACGGTGCGCGAGCGGCGAACAATCTCGCGGCAACGAGTCGCTTCCTCGTCAACGGCGAACCTACCGAGAGCAAGCTTGCGAGCGGAGCGAAAGGCTCTCTTCGTGTCATCGTTCGCACCCGTGGCCGCGAAGCGCACTCCGCCTATCCACATCTCGGCGAATCAGCGATTGAACCGATGATGAAACTCCTTCCGACTATCCACGACCTTCCCCTGCCGTCAGACGACGTGCTCGGCAAGACGACCGTCAATGTCGGGACCATTCGAGGGGGAACGGGAGCCAACATCGTCCCTGCACAGTGCGAGGCCGAGTTGATGGTGAGACTCGTGAGCGACGTGGCGCCCGTAAGAAAGATGATTAAGGAGTGGGCGAAAGGCCGAGCCGAGATTGAGTTCGGAAGCACGATTCCGGCGCAGCGCTTTCATCTCGTGCCTGGATTCGATACTGCTCCTATGGCTTACACGTCCGACATCCCGCTCCTCTCTCGCTGGGGAACGCCGCTGCTTTTCGGCCCTGGTTCGATTCACGTCGCCCATACGCCCGATGAGTTCATCGACGTGAGCGAATTGCGCGCGAGCGTGGATTCGTACGAAAAAATCGCACGCCGTCTGCTGTCGTCATGACAAAGCCATTCACCCCGGTCAAACGCTGGCCTGTCGCGATACTGGGTGCCACCGGAGCCGTCGGACAGACGTTCGTCCGTCTGCTGGCGAACCATCCGTGGTTCGAGATCGCCGAAGTCGCCGCATCGGAGAGAAGCGAAGGAAAGTCTTACGCCGAAGCAGCGAAGTGGCTGGAAGGGGAGATGCCCGCGTCGGTCGCGCGGATGACTGTTCTTCCTGCCGATCCAAAGCGAGTCGCATCGCGAATCGTCTTCTCGGCACTCGATTCAGTCATAGCCGGCGATGCCGAGAAGGCTTTTGCGTGCGCTGGAAGATTCGTCCTGAGCAATGCGAAGAATTTCCGAATGGACGCCGACGTGCCTCTCGTGATTCCCGAAGTCAACGCTTCACATCTTCAGCTGATAGAACGTCAACGAAGGGAGCGCGGCTGGAGTGGTGCGATCGTCACGAATGCGAACTGCGCCGCAACTGTGGCTGCTATCGCGCTTGCCCCACTGCACGAGAGATTCGTCGTGGACAAGCTGTTCATGACGACGATGCAGGCGGTGTCCGGGGCTGGATATCCCGGAGTGCCGTCGCTGGACATTCTCGGCAACGTGATCCCCTACATCGCTGACGAAGAGCCAAAGCTCGAGCTCGAAATGCTGAAGCTGCTCGGCTCTTACGAAGATGATGCCGTCAAGTTTGCGGACATGAAGGTCAGCACTCAGACCAACCGCGTCGCAGTCGAACACGGGCACACGATTGCGATCACGGCGTCTTTCCGTGAACGCGTTTCACCTGCTGCCGCGCTCGAAACACTGCGTGCGTGGACGGGCGATGAATCAACCTGGAATCTGCCCAGCCGCCCGGACAACCCTGTTGCCGTGAGCGATGATCCTGCGAGACCGCAGCCGCGCCGCGACGTGAACGCCGGCGGAGGAATGACGGTAACCGTAGGCCGCGTTCGCGAAGATCCAATCCTCGATATCCGCATGGTCGCGATGGGCCACAATACAATTCGCGGCGCCGCTGGTGGATCGGTGTTGAACGCCGAGCTGCTTGCTGCAACGGGACGGCTTCCCGCCGCGTGATCGTCGTCAAGTTTGGCGGAACTTCAGTCGGCGATGCCGACGCAATCAAGCGAACGGCCGAGATTGTCCGAGGCAGGGTCGACCGGTCGCCGATCGTTGTTGTGTCTGCTCTCGGTGGAGCGACGAACGCCCTGCTCGCTGTAGGTGAACAGTCCGCAAAAGGTCATCTGATCGGGGCCCTCCGAGGAGTTGAGACACTTCGCGACCGCCATCTCAAGGAATGCGATACTCTCCTCGGCGGCACGGCGGATTGCGACGAAATAAGCGCCGAGCTGAGCGCTATGTTCGATGAGCTCGCGCATCTTGCCGAAGCGCTCTCCACGCTTGGGCACGTGACGCCGCGATCGCTCGACGCGATGGCTTCATATGGTGAACAGCTTTCATCCAGTCTCGTGACTGCGTACTTCAGGCGAATCGGGATCGACGCCGCCTATGTTGACGCGCGCGATGTGATGATCACTGATGATCGCTTCATGGAAGCAGAGCCACAGACGGAAATGATCGCCGAGCGCGCGAGAGAGATCGTGCAGCCATTGGTGCAGCAGGGGAAAGTGCCCGTGATGGGCGGATTCATTGGCTCGTCACCGTCTGGAATCACGACGACGTTGGGCCGAGGCGGATCTGACTATAGCGCGTCGCTCGTCGGTGCCGCGTTAAATGCAGAAGCAATCGAAATCTGGACCGACGTCGACGGAATGCTGACGGCCGATCCGCGTGTGGTCAATGGTGCTCTGCTCATCGAACAGATCAGATTCGATGAAGCGTCGGAGCTGGCGTCTTTTGGTGCAAAGGTCCTTCATCCCAACACGATCGCTCCGGCGGTTCGACTCGGCATTCCTGTCTTCATCTACAATTCGCGGCGCCCCGAAGGCAAGGGAACCAGAATCACCTTCGATGCGCCACACCGGCCTGTGAGCGCGATTGCCGGGAAGATCGATGTGACTGTAGTGAAAGTGACTGCGGCGCGGATGCTGCTTGCACACGGCTTTCTGAGGCGTGTGTTCGAGATCTTCGAGCGCCACAAGACGTCGGTTGACGTTGTCGCCACCTCCGAGATTTCTGTGTCAGTAACGATCGATGACCCTGCGCGTCTGGATGAGCTGCTGGTCGACCTGAGAGATCTCGGGGACGTGTCGATCGAGCGAAACCGCGGAATCGTTGCAATAGTTGGCGCAGGCATCTGCGATGCCGGAGGTGAAATGGGTCGTGCTCTGATGGCGCTTGGCGACGTCAAGATTCACATGATGTCCCTGAGCGCGACGGGGATAAATCTCACAGTTATCGTTGATGGCGACGCGGTGACGCCGGCAATCGTACGATTGCACGCTGAATTCTTTCCGGGTGACGCGAATTGAACGAGCCAGCGATTGCTGTAATCGGTGATGGAAAGATGGGACGCACCGTTGCTGAAATGATTCAGCAGCGCGGGTGGCACCTCACTGCGATGCTCGGCCAGGAACACAACCGCGATGGAGCTGGCATCACGCGCCGGGCTCTTGGCGATCCCGACGTGGCGATCGAGTTCACGGAGCCCGGATCGGCTGTGGGCAACATCATGGCGTGCATTCATGAAAGCGTTCCAGTCGTTGTTGGCACAACCGGCTGGTACTCGTCGCTTCCAACAATCGCTTCCGTTGTGCGGGACGAGGGCGCTTCTCTGGTGTGGGCTCCCAATTTTTCGATCGGCGTGAATCTGTTCATTGAGCTTGCCCACCACGCATCCGAAATCATGGCGCGCGCGCCGGAATTCTCAGCCGCGATGATCGAAACTCATCACTCGGCCAAGAAAGATGCGCCTTCGGGCACCGCCCTGGCGATCGTCGGTGCGATGGAAAAAAGCCTCGGCAGGAAGGTTCCGGTTACCAGCGTTCGCACCGGCTCGGTTCCCGGCACCCATGAGCTGATATTCGACGGCCAGTTCGAGCAGATTACGATGCGGCATGAAGCGCGCGACCGGCGAGTGTTCGCCGACGGAGCACTTCGCGCTGCGCAGTGGCTCATCGGGAAGAAAGGAATCTTCACAATGCGCGATGTGCTCGGCTTTACGGAGACGTCGCACGAAGGAATTCGCGGATGATTGAAATGCCCAAAGACAACAGGGGTCGTGCGCTGCTGAGAGGATGCGGCACTGCGCTCGTCACCCCGTTCAAGGCTGACGGCAGCATCGATGAAGCTGCACTCAGAGCATTCGTAAAATGGCAGATAGACGAGGGCATTCATTTCGTCGTCCCATGCGGATCAACCGGAGAAGCGGCGACGATGTCGCTCGAAGAAAATCTTCGCGTCGTGGAGATAACCGTCGATGTGGTGAATGGGCGCGTTCCTGTAGTTGCCGGCGCCGGATCCAACGACACGGAGAAGGCTATCGCATTGTCGAAAGAAATGACATCGCTCGGCGTGACTCATCTGCTGCACACTTCGCCGATGTACAACAAGCCACCGCAGCGCGGAATCGTCGAGCACTACCGCGCGATTGCGGATTCCGTCGACCTTCCGCTTGTCGTTTACAACGTTCCAGGCCGCACCGGCAGCAATGTCGAGGCTTCGACGACGCTTGCGTTGGCCGAGCACGAGAACATTACGGCGGTAAAGGAAGCGTCGGGGAATTTAGGGCAAATCACCGAGATCATTCGGAACAAGCCGGACAATTTCACTGTGCTGTCGGGCGATGATTCGCTGACCATCCCCGTGATGGCAGAAGGCGGTGACGGAGTTGTGTCAGTCACGTCAAACGTGCTTCCGATGATTGTTTCCCAGGTGGTGGAGCTCTGGGACAACGGTGAGACGACTAAAGCGCGCGACCTTGCGCACAAGATCTCTTCGTGGACCTCCGCGGCGTTCGTTGAATCGAACCCGATCCCAACGAAGGCAGCGCTTGCGCTCATGGGGCGAATGGAGAACGTGCTGAGGCTCCCGCTCGTGACACTTCGCGATGACTACATCGACACCGTACGCGATGCCCTTCGCCAAACGGGAGCGCTCGACAAATGACAAGCAGCTACGAAACGCCGATGACCGGCGAGCTTGCGGGCATCTCTCTCGAGATGCGGGTTGAAGGCGCGCTTGCGGAATCGGCTGCAGGAAGACTTTCGCCCGATGCCCGGGACGTCGTGGAGGAGCTGCTGGCTCAGCTCGAGGCTGGAATCGTTCGCGCTGCGAAGCGCGATGAATCCGGAACCTGGCGGGCAGTGCCATGGGTGAAGCGTGGAATTCTTCTGGGATTCCAGCTTGGCACTCTTGAGGACATGTCTCCGGAACCAGGACCGAGCGGAAACGTTCGGCCGGGCTTCAGGTTTTTTGACAAGGGCACGTATCCGCTTCGATCGTTCAAGCTTACTGACGGAGTTCGAATCGTGCCGGGCGGATCTTCAATCAGGCGAGGAGCGTACCTGGCGAAGGGAGTCGTCTGCATGCCGCCGATGTACGTGAACGTGGGGGCACACATCGGAACCGGTACGATGATCGATTCCCACGCGTTGGTCGGTTCGTGCGCCCAGGTTGGTGAGCGCGTGCATCTCAGCGCGGCCGCGCAAATCGGCGGAGTACTCGAGCCCATCAACGCTTCGCCGGTCGTGATCGAAGACGACGTCGTCGTCGGCGGCAACACCGGAATATTCGAAGGCACGGTTGTTCGAACGAAGGCCGTCATTGGTGCGGGAGTCGTTCTCACGCGTGGCACGCCCGTTTTCGATCTCGTGAAAGAAACAGTTTATCGCGGAACGGTAAACACGCCGCTCGAAATTCCCCCAAACGCAGTTGTTGTCCCGGGTGCGCGAAGAGTGTCCTCAGGATGGGGCAGTGCCGAGGGAATTTCTCTTCAGACACCAGTCATCGTCAAGTACCGAGACGACAAGACCGACAGCTCAACAGCGCTCGAGAACTGGCTTCGATGACGGGACGCGGCGTTGTCCGCGTACCCGGCGATAAATCGATATCGCATCGAGCGCTGATTCTCGCCGCTCTTGCAACCGGCGAGTCTCAAATCGCCGGCATCCTCGACTCGGCCGACGTCAATTCGACGGCGTCAGTCTTACGCGGCCTCGGCGCGACTATCCCCGCGCTTTCGCCGAGTTTCGGAGTAAGCGGCCTTGGCCTTCACGGTTTGAAACGGCCAACCGCCGAGCTGGATGCGGGCAATAGCGGAACGACTGTGAGGTTGATGGCCGGTGTTGTCGCGGCGTGTGCGTTCTCGTCGCGATTCACGGGCGACTCGAGCCTCAGCCGTCGCCCAATGAAAAGAATTGCCGACCCACTTCGAGCGATGGGAGCGCGATTCGAGTTCGCGAACGAAGATGGACTTCCGATGACGGTTCACGGCGGCGGATTGTCCGGAATCAGCTGGAATACTCGCGCGGCGAGCGGCCAGACAAAAAGTGCGATTCTGCTCGCGGGGCTCGTCGCTGGAGTTCACGTTACGGTCATGGAATCGAAAAAATCCCGTGATCACACTGAGCGAATGCTCAAGTCGCTGGGGGTTTCCATCACGTCGGATGAACTCACAGCGAGTCTCCTGCCCGTTGAAAAGCTGAGTCCGCTCGAGATGGTTATTCCGGGCGATCCATCGTCTGCCGCGTACATGGTGGCTCTTGGCGTCCTTCAGTCAGAAGGCGAGGTTCGAATACCCGACGTATGCATGAACGCGACACGCACGGGATTCTTCGATGCGATCATCCGGATGGGCGGGAACATCGAGGTCGTCGATCGAAAAGCGGTCGCGGGCGATGATGTTGGAACACTCGTCGTGCTGCCGTCAAAACTCCACGACATAAAAATCAGCGGAGACGAGATTCCCTCAATGATCGACGAGCTTCCGCTGCTCGCATGCGTTGCGGCTGGAGCTGGAGTTGGGCTCGACGTGAGGGATGCCACCGAACTTCGTGTGAAAGAAAGCGATCGCATCGCCACGGTCGTCAACAACCTGAAACGAATCGGGGCCGACGTCTCGGAACGTTCCGATGGTTTTGTGGTCCGGGAGGCGGACCCCGGCTTTGTCGGAAATGTTCGAGCCGAGGGCGACCATCGCATCGCCATGTCGTTCGGCGTATTAGCCGCATTGGGCAAGAATTCCATCAACATCGACGACCGCGATTGCGTGGCGGTCTCGTATCCCCGATTTTGGGCCGACATCGAAAGTATCCGCCAGGCCCAGTGACCCCTACTCAATGAAAGTGCTCTTCATCGTGACGGCATATCCACGTTACGAGGGTGATGTAATAACTCCATGGATGGGCGAGACGATCGACCGGCTCAAACAGTCGGGCACCGACGTCGAAGTCCTCGCCCCTTCATATAAGGGATCGGGCAGGCACGCCGTAGGCGGCGTGACAGTCCATCGCTTCAGGTATGCGCCATCAGTTTTTGAAACACTGACGCACGACGTTCCAGCGATGGACAGAATCAGGAAGAGCCCGCTGATGGCGGCGCTGCTGCCCGGATACATCGCTGCCGGATCCGCGGCCGCGGCGCGTATCGCGCGAGACGGGGACTTCGATGTCGCGCACGCGTTCTGGCCGATTCCGCATGGACTGTTTGGGATCTCCGCGAGAAACGCGTCCCGCGCTGCGCTCGTGTCTACGTTTTTTTCGTCCGAGCTCAACTGGACCGGAGCGTCGCGAAAAATCTTTGGTCCGATGCTGAGTCGGATCGTAAGTCAATCCGACGCAATCACGGTCATCTCCAACTTCACTGGCGAACGGCTTCGCGCATTCGTTCCCGGCGTCGAGAGCGTGATCATCCCGTTTGGCGCAGCATCCGGCGAAAAATCAACGCGTCCTCTGGCGCCACGTTCGAGACGCTCCGCGGCTGATCCGTTCAACCTGCTTTTCGTGGGTCGCCTGGTTCGCCGGAAGGGAGTGGATGTACTCCTCAACGCCGCGCAGCACCTGAAGGGCGATAAGCGGTTGCACATTCATATCGTTGGCGAAGGACCAGAGCGAAAACCGCTGATGGCCGAGTCCGAGCGCCTTGGCGTGACTGACAGCGTCACATTCGAAGGTGGAGTGAGCGCCGAGCGCATTCACGATTTCTTTAATTCGTGTGATGCGCTTGTCCTTCCCGCGATCGTCACCGAAACGGGCGAGACCGAAGGGCTCGGCGTCGTCCTCCTCGAGGCTATGGGCTACAAGAAGCCCGTAATCGCGAGCGCGGCAGGAGGAATCACCGATATAGTCATCGATGGGAAAACCGGATTGCTGTCGCCACCGGGCGACTCCTCTGCGCTGGCAAAGGTCATCTCAGTCGCCATGGATGATCCAGAGCGAATGCGAATGCTCGCCGAGAATGGATCTGTGCACGCCGAACGGGAATTCGCGTGGGACACCATTGTCATGAGATTGAAAGAGACCTACCGAACCGCCATCGACAATCGTACTGGCGCGAAACTGACCTTCTAAAGAGCTTTGTTCCACCATGAGTTCAACCCGCCAGAATCCGCGCAAGCCACGCGCTGCTTCGAAAGCTCGTCCCTCGCTCATTTCCGATCCGATCGATGAAAATTTGATCATTCCGTGGAAGATTGCTGCCGCAATTTTCTTCACGATATCGTTGATCTATTTTCTGCCTGCGTTCCTGCCTGACCGAAGCATTTTCGGCACGGACTACTTCGCCGGCGGATATCAGTTCTACGAGTTCATCGCCAAATCGCTCAAGGCAGGACACATCCCGCGGTGGGTTCCATGGGTTTACGGAGGCGTTCCGCTACACGCGAATCCGGGCGGCACATACTACCCGTTCCGCCTTCTCTTCTCGCTGATCCTTCCGACTTCCCGCGTGCTGGCGGCAGTGCTGCTGGTTCAGTTCGCGATCGCCGGCATCGGCATGTATCTGCTGTCGGCGGAGCTTGGCGCTCGCTCGTGGATCGCATTCATCTCAGGGGTGGCGTTTCAGTTCACCGGAATGACGATGGCCGGCGTCTACAGCGGACACGACGGACGAATCATCGTCGCGACGTTCGCTCCGCTCGTGTTCTTCCTGCTGCATCGCGGAATGCGCACCGGCGCCTGGTCGGCATTCATCGCGCTCGGAACGACGCTTGGCTTCGCGATGCTATCGTTTCAGATCCAGAGCGCTTACTACCTGTTGCTCGCTTCGGCTGGATGGGCACTGTTCCTCGCGGTGCGTTTTCGTGCAGCGACATGGCCGGTGATTGGCGCCCGACTTGGAAAGGCATTGCTCTCAGTCGGGTTCGCGTTCGCCCTCGCTGCCGTCAACTTCCTGCCGTTCGTTGACTACGTGGCGGAATCGCCACGAGGTGCGGAAGGCGGTCGCGGATACGACTACGCGATCTCGTTCTCGATGCCGCCGGCAGAAATCTCCGGACTCGCGATTCCCGAGCAACAGGGCTTTCTCCAGACCTATCACGGAAAGAGCTACTTCAAGCAGCACACGGAATACGTCGGTGCCCTCGTGATGGGATTGCTGCTGCTTGGCGTTGTGTTTTCGAGACGCAACCGGTACTGGCTCTTCTTCGCCGGCGTCGCGGTCGTGGCTCTGACGATTTCGCTCGGCGGATACACTCCGATATACAGGCTGTACTTCAATTTCCTGCCGGGGACCAACAAGTTCCGGGCGCCGTCAATCTCATTCTTCCTCGTGTCGATGTCGCTTGCGATAATGGCGGCGCTAACACTCGAGGCCATCGCTCAGATGCGAGATGGCGGAATGGACGACGACAAGCAGGCAAGCAGGCGAGCAGCGAAAGCGGGTTCGACCACACGCACGCAGGGCAAGTACGCCGAGTATGGCGCGATCGCGCTGATGGGTTTGGCGGTGTTGATGATCATCATGTCGCAGGCGATTCCCAATCCGTATGGCGAAGCAACAGGCTGGATTCGATTCGGTCTTTTCCTTGGCATCACAGGCTTCTTGCTTTCGAGATGGATTCGCGGAGGCCTTCAGACCCGCACGCTTGCGCTCGCGTTGAGCGTGGTCACGCTTGCCGATCTCTGGATCATCGATCGCAATTTTTTCCAGACGGTTCCTCCGCCTGACCAGGTCTACGCCGCCGACGACGTGGTCCAGTTTCTTCAATCACAGAAGGACAGCGGTCGCGTATGGGTGTTTCCGTTCGGCAACCAGGCCGTGTATCACGGTTTCGAAAGGGTCGGCACCAACACGATCCCACTTCGCAATTACCTGATGTCGTTCGGCATCGAACAGGCAGGCGGCGAACACGGCAATCAGCTCGAACGATTCAACCAGTACGCTGGTGGCGGCGAGAAGATCTACGTCGACTGGCACAACTTCACCGGCTTCCCAGTGTTCATGAGTGCGGCCAACATCCGCTACATCATCAGCGGGTTGGAGCTGAAGATGAACAACACCGACACCGCCTCATCTCCGATGGGACTGAAGGAAGTGTTCCGCGGCAGTACGGCCATAGTTTACAGAAACGATGCAGCGCTCGAACGTACGTACATCGTTCCCAACGTTCAGGTCATTCCGCAGACCGATGCGGCTCTAACGTTCATGAAATCTCCCGGCTTCAATCCTCGCAGCGTTGCCGTTGTCGATCGTCCGATTGGTACCACATTCCCGACGAGCGCTCTGGTTCAGTCGAGCTCCGAGAAAATCTCCGAGTCGGACAAGGTGGTGGTTCATACGACCACTAACCGGCCTGCGCTCCTCGTGCTCGCTGACGTCTATGCCCATGGCTGGAAAGCCTGGGTGGACGATAAGCCGGTCCCGATCGTCATTACAAATGTGGCGTTCAGGGGCGTCGTGGTTCCCGAGGGACAGCACGACGTGAGATTCGAATTTTTGCCCGACGCACTGTTCACGGGATTGTACATCAGCGGCGGGCTGTTCGTGCTCCTCCTCATCTATGGGGCGTGGTTCGTGTTCACTAATACCCGAAAGGATCAGCGTGAAGAGGTAGCCACCGCGTGACAGGCACGAAGGTCATCGACATCGGTGGCGCGCGCGCTGAGCAACGACCCCGCAATTCGCGAGACGACGAGAGCGGACGGTCGAGTCCGCCGCGCTTTGCCGTCATCGTGCCGGCGTACAACGAAGCCGACAACATTCCGGCGCTCTTTGGCGCGCTTCGTTCGACCTTCGACAAGCATGGACTGGACGGCGAAGTCATCATCGTCGATGACGGGTCCACCGATGCGACGTTCGAGCTGGCAGTTGCCGAAGCGGCAAAGTTCGGCCCGCGTGCGCACGTCGCGCGGCATCGCCGCAACCTCGGCAAGACAGAAGGGATGGTCACCGGCTCGCGCGTTGCGACCGCTGATGTCCTGATAATCTTCGACGCCGATCTTCAGCATTCGACGGAGGAAATTCCGCGCTTCATGGCGAAGATCGATGCCGGATGGGACATCGTCACGGGACGCAAGGTTGGCGCGTACGAAAAAGCCGCGGTGAGCTCCGTGTACAACAAGCTGTCTCGAAGGCTTTTCGATGTTCCTGTCAGAGATCTCAACTCGATGAAGGCGTTCAGGGCCGAGATCCTTCACGGAATTTCGTTGCGTCATGATTGGCACCGGTTCTTTGTCGTGCTCGCCTACGCCCAGGGTTATTCGGTGACCGAGATCGACATCGAGCTCTATCCGCGGAACGCCGGAGTCTCGAAGTACAGCGGGTCGAAGCGGATTTTCTCGAGCGTCGGCGACCTGCTCGTTGTGTGGTTCTATCTTCGGTTCAGCCGGAAGCCGATGCAGCTCTTTGGCGGAGCCGGCGTGGTCATGACGATGATCGGCGTGATCATCGGGCTCGTCCTGGTCGTTTTACGAGGATTCGGATTTCCTCCGCCGTCGATTGGCTATCGGCCCTTGCTCGGCTTCGTCGTTCTTCTGGTCGTCGTCGGTATCACTCTGTTCGGGTTCGGATTTACGGCCGAGATGATCGCGCTGCTGCGGAGCGATCTGGAGCAGCTGAGGGCGCAGGGAGAGCGGCACAGGGATTAGTGCGGTTGCGTGTCTGTTGGAAGCGCGTCCTGAAAAGCGAAAGCGTGGCTTTGCTATATTGGCCTGATGCGCAATGAAAAAATGGTCATCGCCATCGATGGCCCGGCCGCTTCAGGAAAATCCTCAACCGCGAAAGCCGTCGCGCGAGCGCTGGGCTTCCATCACGTCGATTCCGGGTCACTTTATCGCGCCGCTACGACCGCGCGCGCGCGGGCTGGTGGCGCCCCCGAAACCTGGACCGAGCAGTCGGTGCTCGACGCGGTGAAGATCGTGTCGCTGTCGCCCACTGAGCACGGATTTTTGCCACTGCTCGATGGTCACGCGGCCGAGGCCGAGATGAGGAGTGAGGGCGTCACCGGAAATGTCTCGCTGGTCGCCAGGATGGCGATGGTGCGGGATTGGGTGAATTCGATTGTGCGGGAAGCCGGAGACGAGTACGACGTCGTGGTGGACGGACGTGACATCGGGACGGTGGTGTTCCCCTATGCTCAGCTCAAGGTCTTCCTGATCGCCGACCCGGCCGAGCGGGCACGGCGGCGGCTCCTCGAGAGGCTCAATCGGAAGCCCGATGATGCCGAGATCGCCGATGAGACTGTGAAGATTATCAAGCGCGACGAGGCCGACGCGACGCAGAGCGGGCAAGCGCCTGATGCCATTCTGATCGATACCACTCGGCTCAAGCAGGCCGAGCAGATTCAGCGGATCGTCGAGCTTGCCCGCCGGGCTCACGACTAGTCCGCGATCAGAGCCAGGATTGAGGGTGCGTCGTCTGCGGGGCTTTATGGAAGTATTGCCATTCGAGTCGGTGCGGAGGGCAAGGGTTGGCAATAATGGCAATACTTCCATAGCGCCCCGCAGACGACGCACCTCAATCCGTCTTTCATACACGGGACCACGTTGGATACGCACTCATATTTGAACTTTGCCCCCCAACTAGTTAATCTTCTAGGCTGGCCAAGAAGGCCCAAAATCCAACACTTAACCGCTCAGAATGACCCCCGATCTCGAGACTGAAGAAACCACCCCTACCGGCACGATGCTGACGCCGCGCGAAAAGCGCGACCTTCAGAAGGCGCAGCTGCGCCCGCTTGCCAACCTCCGCCCTGAACTCTACGACGAGGACGATTACTCACCGGACGAGCTCGAATCCATGATGGCCATGTACAACGGCACGATGGCGTCGATCGAAGAAGGAGAAATCGTCAAATCAGTAGTCCTCGACATTCGCGACAACATGGTCGTCCTCGACATCGGATTCAAATCCGAAGGGACGATCCCGCTCGAAGAATTCAAGGACATGCCCGACCTGAAAGCCGGCGATGAAGTCGAAGTGCTCCTCGAGCACCTGGAGGACATGGAAGGCTCGGTCGTGCTGTCGAAGAAGAAAGCCGACTTCATGCGTGTATGGGAACGCATCCGCGTCGCATACGAAAGCGATCAGCCCGTCAACGGAACCCTGGTCAAGAAGATCAAGGGCGGCGTTGTCGTCGATCTCATGGGAGTCGATGCATTCCTTCCCGGCTCGCAGATCGCGCTCCGTCGCGTTCCGAACGTGGACGAGCTCCTCGGCCAGTCGTTCGAGTTCAAGATCATCAAGCTCAACAAGCGCCGCCGGAACATCGTCGTTTCGCGCCGCGTGATTCTAGAGCAGGAAAGAGCAGGCAAGCGCGACAAGCTCATGAAGGACCTCCAGAAGGATCAGGTCCGGAAGGGCGTCGTCAAGAACATCACCGACTTTGGTGCGTTCATCGACCTTGGCGGCGTGGACGGACTGCTCCACATCACCGACATGTCGTACGGACGCATCCAGCATCCTTCCGAGATGGTCCAGATCGGACAGGAGCTCGAGGTCAAGGTTCTCGACATCGATTGGGAGAGAGAGCGCATCTCGCTCGGACTCAAGCAGCTACAGAGCTATCCGTGGAAGGACGTCGCGGAGAAGTATCCGGTCGGCACGCGTGTGTCGGGCAAGGTTGTCTCCATCACGAACTACGGCGCATTCATCGAGCTCGAGCCGGGCATCGAAGGTCTGGTGCACATCAGCGAAATGAGCTGGACTCGCAACGTTCGTCATCCGTCGAAGCTCGTGAGCATCGGCGAGGCGATCGAGGCAGTAGTGCTCAAGGTCGATCTGAACGAAGAGAAAATTTCGCTCGGCATGAAGCAGACGGAGCAGGATCCGTGGATGATGCTGCCGCAGAAGTATCCCGTCGGCACGCGTCTCAATGGAAAGGTTCGGAACCTGACGAGCTTCGGCGCGTTCGTGGAAATCGAGCCAGGCATCGACGGACTGATTCATATCTCCGACATGTCGTGGACCAAGCGGGTTCAGCATCCGTCCGAAGTCGTCAAGAAGGGCGATGCTGTTGACGTCGTGATTCTGAACATCGACGCCGACAACAAGCGCATTTCGCTCGGCCTCAAGCAGGCGCAGGATGATCCGTGGCTCAAGATCGGCGAGACCTATCCGGTCGGAACCGAGCTCGACGGAACTGTGGTTCGTCTGATGGATAAGGGCGTCGTTGTTGATATCGGAAACGATATCGAGGGCTTCGTTCCGGTCAGCCAGCTGAACTTCGGTAACCCTGTTGACAGCCCGGCCGACATCGTCTGGGAGGCGATGAAGATTGGCGTCCGCGTTCTTGAAGTGGATCCGATTCAGCGCCGCATCGTGCTCGCGGTGACGAACATTCCTGAAGGCCAGGATCGTCCGGAGACGCCGAGCAAGGTGATTCCGATGGAGTCGGACGATTACAACATGTCGGATCCGATTCCGATGCCGATTCCGGCGACGTTCGACGCAATCGACGACTAATCCTGCGACTTAAAAACTAAAACGGCTCATCTTTTGTGATGGGCCGTTTTTTTGTTAGGAATCAGACCAATGGGTCGTCAGTTCAACGATGGCTAATTCACTAATTATCGACTCGTCGACGGAATCGTCATCCAAGCCGTACGAACAGAAGCGATTCGAACTGATTGAACCCATTGTCGTCGGCGTGATAATCGCGGCGATATTTCTTTTACGCAGTCTCTCCGGGCTGATGCAGGTTGGCGCGATCAACGACGACGGAGTTTATACAGTCCTGGGAAAAGCCATCGCGAATGGAAGCGGATATATCTCCCTGCATCTTGCAAACCACCCCGTGCAGGAGAAGTTCCCGCCGGGGTTTCCGCTGATCCTCGCAGTTCTGTGGAAGATTGCCGGATCGGTGCAGGGGGTTCAACACCTGGTTGGCCTGATTCATCCTGTCGTCATAGGCGTGACATCGGCTTTGCTCTATTGGATCGGGCGGACGCGCCTGGGCGCTGAGCGATCCCTGGTGTGGGTATTCGTGCTCCTGCCGTTGGTTTTTGATGCGTCGATACAGTACTACACCATTCCGCTTTCCGAACCATGGCTCATGCTTGCATGGGCCGTTGTGCTTGCAGTTTTGGAGCGCAGCGAACGGACATCGCCGACAAATCGGGTTCTGCTCGTGGCTGCTGCGGGGATAACGGCGTCGTTTGCAGTACTGGTTCGATCGCAGGGGGTGGTATTGATGCCCGCGGTGGTCGTGGCGCTGGCTGGCCGTCGATTCTCGCGGTGGGACCGCGGAACAGCAGTTGGGCTGATGCTGGTTCCGCTTCTTATCTGGCATTTCTATCACAGCGCGATCGTGGCCAGAGGACCGCTCTCACAACTGCCCGACGAAGCCAGTTACGGAAGCTGGGCAATTGGGGGCAGTGGTGCGGTGAAATTCATTCTTGCAAGTGCGGCATCGAATGTTTCGACATACGTCCGCTGGATCGGATTCTACCTCTCAGCAATCTCCAGCGTCGGCATCATTGCGGCGGCGTTACTCATTGGCGGAATGATTATCGGCTCATTCGCGGTTCTTAGACGCCAGCCGCTTATTGGAGTTTCCTCCCTTGGAGGGATGCTCATCGTAATTCTGTGGCCATACGCGCAAGACCGACTTCTACTTTCGGTAATGCCTTTCGGCGGCCTCGCTGCTGCTCTCTGGTTGACGCCCGCAATCATGCGATCGTCGCCCCGCGCCCGGCGCGCGCTGGTGTACGGAATGGCAATCGGGGTGGCGCTGGTGCTGATGCGGCAGGCAGATATCCGCGATGAGGGTCTCGCAGGATTACCGCCAAGTCGTACAAGAGCACCTTTTTCACCGACTTGGCTGCTTCTCGTGAACTCGCGGTTCATCGTGACCGCGTCGACAATGGTTCGCACGAGAACCCATCCATCGGACCGGCTGATGATCGACAATCACTCGGGTATCTATCTGTATACGGGTCGCGTCACGACGCCAGTCAGCCCCGCCGAAAGTCAGATTCGGATGTCGGTCTTTGCGCAACCAGGGCATTATCTGGCGAGCCGAATACTGAGAGATTCGCTCAATTACGTGATTGTCGCTGCGCTCACTCACCCATCGGCAGATGTGCCAAAACCGGGAATTGTGCGTGACGTCGAACTCATACGGAATCGATGTCCCGGCGTTCTAACCGTCCCCGGGTCAGATCAGGCGGTCCTCATGGTACACAGGGACGAGCTCTGCCTTGATCGAATGGTGCGCGACTAATGCGAATTTGTCCACGCGTGCCCGTTGCATGCGTTGACGAGCCGGCCGGAGAAAGTTCGGGGGCTCTTTGACGAGCTTCTCCTGTCTTAAGACGGCGAGACTTACCCAGTTGGAACTGAGCTCGATGGACGCGTAGTTCGTCTGATGGACGAGGACGTCGTCGTTGATATCGGCAACGATATCGTGGGCTTCGTTCCGGTGAGCCAGCTGAACTTCGGCAACCCGGTCAACAGCCCGGCTGACATCGTCTGGGAGAACATGAACATTGACGTTCGCGTTCTTGAAGTCGATCCGATCCAGCGTCGTATCGTGCTTGCTGTGACGAACATTCCTGAGGGTCAGGATCGTCCGGCAGAACCGAGTAAGGTGATTCCGATGCAGGAGGACACGCTCGTTCTGAAAACTGTTGGGTTCTCGTGCCAGAACCGCCACCACGAAAAATGGATGAGCGGGTTCCGGAGCTATTGGTGTAATGGCTATGGGACAACCAATGGACATCACAATGAAAGGACGGATCCAAACCTCGCTCCTGCTTGCCTGCACGGCAGCGAGTATGCTTGCGGAAGTGAGTCGCCGGTAGAGCCACAACCCGCGCCAGAGCTTCCGGGCATTCCTATCATCGGTGTCCGCGTGACTTCCTCCGCGGATATTGCGTTCGTCGGATCAATCACCAGCATGACGGCGGCAGTCTCCGCCGATCCGGGAACCCGGTACACGCTGAAATGGTCGCTGCCGGCAGGGACAATCACAGCCACGATCGATTCCGCAACGGGCGCCGTGACTGCGCTCGCCCCCGGATCTGCCTCGGCAACGGCCTGCGCCGCAGCCAGCTTGCCGAACGGTCGGAGTCAGACTATATGCGGCGAGGCGACCATTGGGATTATTGCGCAGTTCGCGGGCGTTGCGGCTCGCGGCCTCGCTTTTGTTCGGAACGGAACCGTTTTCCTCTCGGGACCGGATGGTTCGGAGCCCGCCGCGCTGGTGACTGGTGCGACGAAACCGGCGTGGTCTCCTGACGGTGCCCGGGTCGCCTTCACGCGTACGGACGGCAACCGCCTGGCGAGGTGGCAAGTGTGTACCGGCAACTCGGATGGGTCCGACATTCGTTGCGCCACGGGAGCAGCCGATGGCCGCGTAACTGGCACACCATCCTGGTCGCCTGACGGTAAAATGGTGGCGTTCAGTGTTTTTACTTACCAGTGCCCGAACGGCCAGTGTGGTCAGTATGGGGGCTATTTCTCCAGCGTGTTGGTCCTCAACACCGCTACCATGGACGTCGAGGCTCTCAATACCCCACCGGTAATTTCGGTAGCGTGGTCTCCAGACGGCCGCAAGATCGCTTTGGTTCTTGCCCACGTGGGTACTTTCGGCCGGGGTGCGCTTGGAACTGTGAGGCCGGATGGCTCGGGGCTCCAGATTCTGGCGATGTCCCTCGGCTCCTATTCAGCCGAGGCGGTGACTTGGTCGGCTGACTCCCGGATGCTCGCTCTTGTGCTCAGTGATGAGAACGCGTGTCCGTGGTATTGTGACACCGCTATCGCCGTTGTGAGCGCGGATGCGACTAACCTGAAACTGCTCGACCGAGCAAGGACTCTAGTGGTCTGTAACTGAAGTAATGATAGCATTGATCTTGCGGTGGGATTCGGCATGTTTACCATCGCGATGGACCTCATTCTTCCCGCCGCCGACCGC
>JBBSGU010000019.1:0-38780 GCA_038253755.1 Gemmatimonadales bacterium
GTAAACGTCGTCGGCGGCTTCATCATCGGCGTGCTTGCGCAGCACTACATGAATGAGCAAACCTCGCCGCAGATGCGGGCGGCGCTCATCACAGGGTTTTGCGGCGGCTTCACTACGTTTTCCGCATTCAGCCTCGAAACCGTCGGATTGATCCGCGGTGGCGAGTATGAGAAAACGGCGGCATACGTGGTGCTTAGTGTAACTCTGTCGATTCTTGCCACACTCTCTGGAATGGCCGCTGCCAGAGCGGCCGCCTAAACGAAGCATTCTCCACCAACCAATCAAATGACCGGCAGCGCGAAATCCGACCTGACACAATATCTGGATCAGAATTATTCGCGGACGCGCGATGAGCTCTTCGATCTACTCCGTATCCCTAGCGTCAGCGCGAAGTCCGAGCACAATGCTGACACTGCAAAGACAGCCGAGTGGGTGAGAGACTCACTCGAGAACGCCGGGTTGAAAGCTCAGGTATTTCAAACGCCCGGCCACCCGATTGTCATCGGTGAATGGCGCGGCGCTCCCGACGCTCCGACGGTGCTCGTTTACGGTCACTACGATGTGCAGCCAGCCGAGCCTCTCGACCTTTGGACGTCACCGCCGTTTGAGCCGGCCATTCGAAACGGAAACATCTATGCGCGCGGATCGGTCGATGACAAGGGCCAGCTGTTTCTGCACATCAAGGCTCTTCAGGCGCACCTTGCGACGCGCGGAAAACTACCGGTGAACGTTGTCGTGATCGCCGAGGGCGAAGAAGAGGTCGGCAGCGACGATCTCGAGAAGTTTATCGAAGACCACACTGACATGCTTGCCGCCGAAGCGGTCGTCATCTCCGACTCGGCCATGTTCGCTCCGGGCCAGCCATCGATTCTATCGTCGCTCCGAGGTCTCGCGTATTTCGAGCTGAACGTCTGTGGACCGACGGTCGATCTTCATTCCGGCGCATACGGCGGTGCAGTTGTGAATCCGGCGATGGCTATTGCCAGAATCCTCGCAACAATGCACGACGAAAATGGCCACATCGCGATCGACGGATTCTACGATTCGGTGCGAACGTGGGAGCCATCGGTACTCGAAGGCATGAAGAAATTGCCGTTCGACGCCGAGACGTTCCGCCACGAGACCGGCTCGCTTGAGCTCGGTGGAGAAAAAGGATATTCAATTCTCGAGCAGCTCTGGGCGCGGCCGACGTGCGAAGTGAACGGACTGCTCAGCGGCTACACCGGGGAAGGGGCAAAAACGGTTCTGCCGTCAAAGGCGATGGCGAAGGTGAGCTGCCGTCTCGTGCCGGATCAAACCCCGGCCGAAATCGAAGCGAAGATTCTCGCCCATGTCAACAAGGTCGCGCCGAAGGGAGTGACCACGACGGTAAAATTCCTCCACGGTGGAAAGCCATGGCGCGCGGAGCTCACCGGTCCGTTGTATGATGCGGCTCGACGAGCTCTCGCCACCGCTTTCTCGAAGCCTCCCGTGATCGTCGGCGAGGGTGGGTCGATCCCGGTCGTCGGCGACTTCGAGAGAATTCTTCATGCCCCGGTGCTGCTCGTCGGATTCGGGCTTCCAGGTGAGAACGCTCATGCTCCTGACGAATGGATGAGCGAGGAGAATTTCAGGATCGGGATGCGCGCGATGGCCGCGTTCTGGGATGAGTACGGCGCCGCCTCAAAGACCGCGTAGCGCTGCTCTCGCTCGCGTGCGGCCGAGGTTCCATTCGAACCACCGGTCTGAATGCGGGTGAGCGTTTCTCCGAGCCAGATCTGCCAACAGCTGTGATTTTGCCGGTTCAGGGAGGGAGGGAATCCGGCTGACGATCGTTGGAATCGCGTCAGCCGACAGATCTTTCGTCAGGTACACGACATCGAGCTTGTTCGTCGTCGCGTAGAGATCGATGTTGCGGTCGGCGATCCACGACTCGTGGTTCCAGTAAATGAGACCGATGAACGCGAGAATGCCTGTGATTCCCACCCTTCGAAAGAGCCGTGGCGGACTGAGCTCAGCCGTCACCTCGCGCGCGAGCGCGATGAGGCTGATTGCAACCACGATCATGTATGACTGTGCGTAGAGCCGGGCCGTTGTGAATCCGTACGCTTCCTCATAAAGCAGCACGCGATGAAATGCGGAGAAGAGCAGAAAGAGAACAGCGACGATGGCTGAAAGAGTGATTCCGCGCACCAACTGGCGACGCTGATCAGTTTTTCCGTAACGCTCGGCGACGATAATCAGAAATGCCGTGCATGAGGCAACCACGCTCAGTTCCCCGAAGCCTCGGCGCGCATATTCGGCGAATGTGATTCCCGAACCGGTGATCGATGGAAGATTGCCGAACAGGTAGCTGATCTGCACGGCAAGAAAAATCCAGAACAGGAGACTCACGCCGGACATCAGAATGAGATGTTCGGTCGACCCGAGCCACCGTTCCTGGTCGCCTCTCGCCTCGCGCGCCGGATAGACAGTTCCGTACGGTTCTTCGTTCAATCCGCGAGCAGCGTAGCCGAACGCTCCGAGCGTGATGGCGAGAAGGCCGATGAAAAAGATTGTTCGCGGAACAAAGGCCCAGGTTTCGACGAGGTGTTGAATCGCATCACGCCAGCCGGCGAATGTTGGATCGGCGGTAGAAAGCAAAAGGGCGAATACGAGAATGATCGGAGCGGTGATCGCAAGGCCGCGCAGCACTGCCCGAGCGCGGGATGAACGAACGAGATGAAGCGCGTCGAGCATACGGCGCAGTGTCTCCGAGAGCGCGAGTGCAAAGGCAACCGCCGGTGCGACAATCGCGAATAGCGCGGTGAGCCGCTCCAGACGCGTCTCGGATGAAAGGAGCATCGCCAACGCCAGCAGCATGATCACCGAGAGGCAAATGAATGCGTGCAGAACTGGTTCGGCCGTGATGCTTGCGCCGCCGGCAATTACAACGGCGAAGATCACGAGCCAAGCGACGAACGATTTCATCAGCAGAGCCGAGCGCACGACCATAAGAAGTCCCGCGCCGGCGCAAAGTACCCAGATAAACCAGTTGATGCCGGGGTGGGCGTCGAACATGATCGCGGTTCCCAATGCGGCAACTAGAAGGGCGAGCCCCCAGACAATCCTGGGTCGTCCATCTCTCTCTGATTCAGCCGTGGGCATTTTCAGCGTTCCGTTTGGTCGTGATTGCTCAAATAGGCTGTTTTGGTCTGTGTTGTCAAGTACTCTGTTTGACAAAGTAAATAGGTACGCGGCAGTGCTCAGGACCGGCCAGTCCGCTTCTAGTACCTCCAGCTACGGATAAGGAACAGGCTCAGCACACTCGTCGTCGAAGGCGTCTGAAGTCTGAGCGACGGCTCCGTGAGCAGATACCTCGGCTGGAGGCTCGTCTCGAGGCTGTAGCCCTTGAGCCCGCCGAACCTGTGCTGAATCAGAATACCAGGACGCTGAAGGGCCGACGGGTCCGGTCGGACCGTAAGAGAGATGAACGTGTGGGACTTGATGTACTTTCCGTACTCGATCTCTGTCCCTCTCAGGAAATTGCCGACATCGGTTTCGACATCCGCCGGCGCGATGTTGAACACGTCGGCACCAAGAGCACGCGCCGCTTCGCCCGACACTTGATCTGTGAAGACCCCAAGCGCCACTGCCGCAAGCTGCTTGCTCGCCAGCGCCGCACCCGCGCCGACGAGATTGTTGTTGCCGCCAAGTCCCGCGCCTTCGAGCTGAAGCAGCGACGAAGACGACCGACCGAACGCCAGGTAGCTCAGGAGGTCGCTCTGGGTAATTGGCGGCTGCGCATCGCTCTCGAGTGAGATCTGTGGATTGCGCATTGTTCCGCCAATGATGATCTGGATATTGATCGCTTCGCGCGAGGGCAGGCGGACTTCGTAGCCGCCAGTTACCTGAAGCGTCGGATTGATCTCGTCGGAGTTGATAAACGTCGCCGATCCGCGCTTGACGTCGAACCGCTTGGACAGGAAGCTGTATTCACCGCGCTCGCTGAGAAGAACGCCATCGAGCACGAGCGATTGCTTCGCGCGATTCACATGAACGGCAAGATTGCCGTCACTGTAGAGCTCGATGTTGAAATCCGGCGACCGCACGAATACATCGCGATCGACGCGAAGATTCACGTCCATTCTCAGGTTGGCGAGCAATGGCGATTGACTCGGAAATAGTTCTCTGTTCGCCACCACCGCCGTATCAAGCACGCTGAATAACGCCGGGTCGCTCGACCCGATGATCTTCTTTCCTTCGGACTTCGGCACGAACAGGACGCCGTCCAGTATCCGCAGATCTCCGCCGACATGCGCGTCCTTGAACGGACCGGTAATTGCGAGATTCACGTTTGCGTCGAGCTTGCCGTCCTTGTCGTCCAGAACAGTCGTCTGGTTCGCGAACAGCTTCAGGTCGAACGATGGCTCTCGCAGCGACCCGATGCCCAGGCCGCCGCTCAACGCCATCCGTCCGCCGCTGTACGCGACCAGTGAATCGATGATCACCGTGTCGCGCAGCATTCGAATCGACGCACCGATTCTCGTCAGCGTGATGCCGACTGGAACAACGTGTGCCTGAGCGCTGTCCAGACGGAAATTCCCGGTGATCTCAGGTCGAGCAAGCGTACCAGCGACCTTGAAATCAGCAATCGCCTTACCCTTCAGGTCGGTGACTACGCTATTGGTGAACTGCGGAATGAGGTTGAGGGGGAGGCTGTCGGCGCGAATGGCCAGATCGATCTGCCGATCCTTTGGAAGACGAGGTCCGGTGACTCCGGTGAACGCGAGATTGATCGGGATTGTCCCCTGCGCAAAAAGGAAGGATCTCTTACCTTCGGCCATCGCATCGGCACGGCCCGTCAGCGTCTGGTTTGCGTAACTGAGAACGCCATGAACTTCCGGGACGAGCGTTTGATTGTAGTAGAAACGCTGGGTGCCAAACGCACCGGAAAACGTGGGGTCTTGAGCGGTACCGGCGGCCTTCAGGTCGAACGACACGAGGCCGCGAGCCGGAATGTCACTCTGCGCAAGATCTATAAGATCGGCGACCTCGAAATTGTCCACCGCAACCTCGAGATTCGCGCGTCCGGTTTTTGGCAGCAACCCGTTTACGTAGATGCGACCGTTTTTCGAATTGCGCAACTCGAGCGTGTTGATATCAACGCCCGCGGTTCCCCAGCGGATAGTTGACGGTCGTGTCGATGCCCACACGGTCGAATCAAACCGGAGCTGCATGCGATTCAGCCGCAGCTCGTTGGCGACTTTGTTGAGAAGAAAATCAGCTTTGGCGGAATAGGTGTCCTTGTCGTTCTGAACGACCGTGACTTCGGCGGTTCCCTGCGGCTTTTGATAGCCGATCTTCGCGTGCACGCTGTCGAGATCGAACCCTGCCGCCAGCAGTCTTGTCGCTCCCACATCCACGTCTACGTGAGATTGAGGCGTGAGCGCATTGGTCCAATCGTACTGCGCACTGAATTTCCCGACGCTGGTTCCGCGTGCCAGGATGTTCTGGCCACTCGCTGTTCCCCTGAGGCCAAAGCTCTTGATATTACCAGTCGCAACACCGTCTGCCAACAATGATCCGGCCAGCAAATTCTTGCCGACGACTGCAGGCGTATCGACAGGGGCAATTGTCGGCGCAGGTGCGCCCGTAATCGCGCGCTCGACTTCCGTCGCTTTCGCAATCCGTGTAGAGTCGGCTTTGACTTTCGACACACGCCGCGCGAGAATCCCTGGCCGCGGCAGAACCGCACCGGTGTCAGCTGCCGGGAAGAATGGCGCGAGGCGGCCGAGCGAATCTACAGCGACGTGATACGTGAGCTGACCGCTTCGTCCGGGTGCGAGACCGAACGTTCCTTTCGCGTTGACGACACCTTCAGGAACCTCGAGCCCAAGTGTATCGATACGAGCCATTCCGTCGGCGGCGGTAAGCCTGACAGTCGCGTTGGTCAGCGACAGGGTGTCGTACGACGAACCTCGAAGATTCGCGACGACATTCGCGCGCAAGGTGGCGGGATCCAGACCGCGTCCGTTTGCAGTGATCGTCCCGTTAACCGACGTTCGCGGCGCTTTCGCAACGACCGCGTTCGCATTGAACAGTTTGGCAATCACCGTCGCATCGTACGTCTTCTCACGGCTTGCGAGATCGAATCTTCCAGTTACTCCAAGCGCACCGCCGTTAGAAAAGGCGAGATCCGTCTTCACTGCGAGATTTCCCAGCGTCCCCGTCACGCGCAATGGACCAGAAGCGCTCCCGCGAAGCCCCGCCTTCGGGAAGAAGCTGCCCGCCTCGGCCAGCGATAGCGGGTGCAGCTGAGCATCTACGTCGAACCACGTCGCGGCCGTGTTCCCGCTCGGCGATGCCCTGAATGCTGCTGTACCGGAGAGTCTCGACAAGTTGCCGCGATCGACGTGAGTAATGTCGGCCTTCGCCGTCATTCTCGAGTTGATCGTTCCGTTCAATGTCGCGGTGCCTGAGAGCGTTCCGCCAACCGGGAGTTTGGCCGCATAGCTGCGCAGCAACTCGACCTGAAGCGGCCGCATTGTCAGGCGGAGATTGTCCGCCCGGAAATCCTTGTTGATGAATCCAACGTTGCCAACGGCAAGGACATGACTTCGTCCAATCTTCCCGCCTTCGACCGCAACGTCGGCATTGAGAGCAAGATCTTTCTGGTCGCCGTCGAGGGTCGCGCGTCCTGTCAGAGTGCCGCTGGCCGGGGCGCTTTTCGCATAAGCGTGGAGCAGCGAAAGCTGAACCGGGCTCATCGTCACCCGAAGATTGCGGGCAGCGAACTTTCCATTAGATGCGCTCGCACCGCCGACGGCCGTGATGTGATTGTGCCCGGCAGCACGATCGTCGAAAGTCACGTCGGCATCCACCGCGAGATTTTCGGGATTGCCAAGCACTTTCGCCCGGCCGGCGAGAACTCCAGATCGCGCGACGTTCCATGTCGGAAAGATCTGCTGAATGAGCTTTGTATCCACAGAGGAAAAGCGCATGTTCGTGTCGTGCAGCCAGAAATCGGTGCCGAAATACGTTATGCCGAAGTCACCGTTGAAATGCGCTTTCTCAACCTGTGCGTCCGTGTTCCGCGCAACGTAAACGCTGGTATCACCGTGCCAATCGAGATTGAAATCGAGCTTGCCGGTGCCTGTAACGGGAATGCGCGGGTACACCCATCGGATATCCGCTGTCGCAACCGGATCAGCATGAAGGCGAAGGGTGAGATTGTCGTTCGGGATGATGTATTTCCCGGCGCCGGAGATCCGGCTGTTGGGAAGAGCTGCGTCGACTCGCTGCCACCAGATCGAGTCTCCAGTGAAATCGAATGCCCCCTTGAGTGATCTCACGTCCACCGTTGGCGGGCGGAACGGCTCACCGATCATGCTGAGCGCCGCAATGTCCGCGTGCCGCGTTTTGTAGGCGGGGTCTTCGAGCCGAAGGAGCGGGACCTTCGCGTTCACGTGATGAAACTTCGAGACCTTCTGCCAGCCTTTCGGAACCTTCACGACGTCGAAGCGGCCTTCAGGACTCATCGCCGTGCGGATAACGTCCGCTTCACTCATCAGCTTGCTTGGCTTCGGCGTCCACGGTGATCTGGCCGTAATGTCGCCGTCTATCATCGTCACGTCAGTAAAGCGAACCACCTTGCCCCAGCCATTACTCTTCTTTCCAGTTGTGGTCAGCGTGTCGCGCGGAAAAATCCTGTCCCAGTTCCAGCGCCCATTCGGCTGGCGGTCGAGGACGATCACCGGTCGAACGAGTCGCACTGCATCGAACTCGATGCGCTGGCTGTAGAGCGCAGTGAGCGAATACCGCGCGGACGCTTCGTCCACCTTCACAAATGGCGCACCTGAACTGTCGGTGATAACGAGATCGTGAAGCGTGAATCCCTTAAGCAGATTGCCGCTCACTGACCCGACTTTCACGATGCCGTGGGCACTGTTCTGTATGATCCCGACGATCTTGTCGCTAACCTTGGCGCGGCCCCAATCGGTGTTGGCGACCGTGAATACGCCAAGCACGACAATCAGGACCAGCACCGCCACTACCGCGAGCACCCGGATGAAATGACGCTTCATCAGAACGCTTCGCCAATCGAGAGGTGAAGCACGAGACGGTCCAGCGCTCCGCGGAATCCGGAGCCGGCCTGACTGAAGGCGCGACGTTGCGTCAATGTGACGAGCTTGGTGACTCCGTTCACAGTTGTCTCAGTAACGACCGGAAGCTCCTCAGCTCGCCCCGGATTGATTCCGAGGTCAACGCGGATCGGACCAACCGGCGATCGATATCGCACCCCGAATCCCGGCGTTATCGCCTTTGCACTCGACGGTAGTCCATTCGTCGTTTTCTGGGAGACGTAGCCACCATCGACGAACACAGCGCCGAACAGCTGCAGCCAGAGAGGGAACCGGAATTCCACGCTCGCCTCCGCCACGAAGTTGCCGCCGAGTGGGCGCGGATCGAAATCAGCTCGGCCGAGTCCCGCGACGTTGGGATCGCAGCTGGTGATGTCTACCCCTGGCCCACAGTCCGGGTCCTTCTCTCTCAGTTTTGACGCGGGAATAGTCAGCACGCGCGGCCCAAGTTGATTCTCACCAAAGCCACGGACCGACCGCGACCCGCCGGCATAAAATCTCTTTCGTGGATGCAGCAATTGAGCGTCAGTCTCGACGCCCACGGCAGACGCAGTGCTGCTGAGAGCCTTTACATATCCCAGCCGAAGGTGTCCAGCCAAGCCGCCGCGTTTCCGAACCGGATTGTAGATGGCAGCATCGGCGTCCGCGCGATTGTATCGGAAATCCGAAAGCGTGAACGCCGACGCATGCTCGAGGTTGACACTTGTCCTGTACCCATGCGTCGGTGAAAACGGATCGTTTGCGCGGTTGATGTTGCTCGTGAAGGTGAGTGGCGACAATCTCTGGCGGTCGCGAAGTGCTCCGAGCGTCGGCTGATCGCAGACGCCGAAGTTGAGGCAGAAGTAGACGTCGCCAGCCTCGACGCGATTGATCTCGAATCGATAGTTGATGCTCGCGGGCCCGCGAGCAAGAATCTCGCGCGTGAAGGTCGCGCTGGTGCCGTAACCCTTGTCCACATAGATGCCGGGAGAGCTGCGTCGATGGGCGAACAGCGAAAGGCCGAGCTCGTTCTGCTGAGCGCCGAACCACGGCTCGCGGAGGTTGAGGCTGAGGTTGTAGGTCGGGTCGAAGTATTTCGATTCGCCGGCGTTAGCTGCACGCTTCGACGCGTTTCTGAAAAGGAAGTTTCCACTCAGCTGATTAGCGAAAAGATTTCCAACAGCACCCTGAAGATCGAACCGGCGTGCACGGCCGAGAAAGTTGTAGTGGGTGAAACGACCCTCGGCCTGAAAGAAATCGACTGTGTTGAATCCGACGCTGACACGATTCTCTCGCAGCGGCGCTTCCTGCACCGTCACGATCAGCACCTTTGAGGAATCGCCCTGCCGAGGAATCTCGATCGCAGCCCTTCGAAACAGGTTCGATTCGTACAATGCGCGCTGGCTTCGCAGGAGCTCCGAGCGCTTGAAGAGTGATCCCGGCCTGAGCGTCAATGACTTCAGGATCGTGCTCGTTGCGATTTTCTCGTTCCCCTCGACAAGGATATCGGAAACTGTCGACTTCCAGCGCGGGTCGAGATTGATGGCTACGCTCGCGCGTCTTGCGGCGGAGTCGATCTGAATCGCGGTGTCGACGATCGCGTCGGCGTATCCCTTATCCCACAATGCCTGCTGTAGAAAAACCCGGCTCGAATCCAGCCGGATCATGTTTAGCGGAGAATTCTTTTCCAGCACGACGCGTTTTGCGACCGTGCGATCGCTGAGCACCTTCTGCTTCTGGTTGACCGTGATGTCCGACACGATAGTCGGCAGCCCTTCGGTGATGAAGAAGGTGACGGCGACGTCGTCGTGATCGGTTTGCTTGACGAGCGTATCGACTTCGGTTTCGCGATATCCGCGCTTCCAGTAAAAAACCCTGGTGCGCAAAACATCGCGGGCGAGCTCGGCATGATCGAGGTATTTGCGCGTGTAGAAATATCTCGTCTTGCCGATCAGACAGATCGGCTTGAGGATCAAACTCACGCAGTGCGATGCATCGGTCGCGATGCTGAGACGCAACTCCTTTGGATCGACGGCTTTGACCCCTTTCAGGGTCAGCGACTTGACCTCCCATTTGACTGGAGAAGCCGCTGATGTGGCCTGAGGCGCGGGTGTTTGGGAGACAAGGGCGGCGGGGAGCAGGAGGATGACCGCGGCTCCCCACCCCCATCTGTTTTCAGGCCACTTCATGGCGCCCTAGAGAGCAAGGCGCGGGCCTACGGAACGGGAGCACGGAAGGGACTACAAGCCCTCGAGCAAGGCGTCATTTCCAGCGGTGCCTGCGATGCGCTTGATGAGCCATTCCATCGCCGAGGAGGACGGCATTTGCTGGAGGCCGCGTCGGAGCGTGTAAACGTGCTCCAGCTGGTGTGGCGGGAAGAGCTTGTCCTCTCGCCGCGTTCCGCTCGTGGACACGTCAATCGCCGGGAAAATCCGCTTCTCGGCCAGCGACCTGTCGAGCTTGATCTCGCAGTTTCCGGTGCCCTTGAACTCCTCGAAAATGACGTCGTCCATGCGCGAGCCAGTCTCGACCAGAGCCGTCGCGATGATGGTCAGGGATCCCCCGCCGTGCTCGGGGGCAACCGATCGCGCCGAGCCGAAAAATGCCTTTGGACGAGCCATCGCCGTTGCATCGAGACCGCCGCTCAACGTGCGTCCGGTTCCCCGTTCGACCGTGTTATACGCGCGAGCCATTCGTGTGATGGAATCGAGAACGATTACGACATCCTTGCCGAGCTCAACCATGCGGCGGGCGCGCTCGAGAACCATTTCAGTTACATCGGTATGACGCGCGGCCGGCATGTCGAAGCTCGATGCGACGACTTCTCCGTAACCCCAGGTGATCATCTCACTCACTTCTTCCGGACGCTCGTCAACGAGAAGAACGAGCAGCACTGCTTCCGGATGATTGACGGCGACGCCTTCAACGATCGCCTGAAGGAGCATCGTCTTTCCAGCACGTGCGGGCGCAACGATCAAAGCGCGCTGTCCATATCCGATCGGCGCGATCAGGTCGATCGCTCGTCTCGTGAGCTCCGGTCCGCCCTTCGCTGGCCGGCCTGTTTCGAGCTTGAGCTTTCGTTCCGGATACGATGCCGTGAGAGCGCCGAAATCAGGACGCTTCAGCGCGAGCGCGGGATCGTCTCCGTTGATCTGCGTGATTTCCGCAACAACGATACGTCCGCGATTGTCCCGGCCTGTCGTGGCGAAAACCGCATCGCCACGCCGCAGGTTGTACTGGCGTCCGACATTCAGTGGAACGAACGCATCGCCGGGATCCGACAGGTAGCTGTTCGCCGCGCGGCGAATGAACCCGCCATCGCGAGCGGCGTCGTACCAGCCGGTTGTCTCTCCATCGACGACAATTGGGCCGATCGGTTGCCGCGGTCCCTGATCGCGCGGTTGCTGCTGCTGGCGATTTGGATTGTTGTTGCTGCCGTTGTTGTTATTGTTTCGTCCGCGCCGGCCATTGCGCTGATTGCGGCGCCCATCGCGGCGATTGTCGCCACGGTCATTCTGCTGTCGGTTCCCACCCTGATTCCCGCCGAAGCTGTTTCGCTGCGGCTGCTGCTGATTGTTGTACTGCTGGGATTGGGCTGCGTCCGAGGATTCGGTCGCGGGCGCTGGCGGGTTGTCGATCGGAGGAGCGAACCCCTCCCCATCGCTTCCACTGCCGTTCATGTCGTTTGGTGGTCTGGGAGCATCAGAGCTCTCGGATTCCTGTGGTGCTGATTCAATTGGATCGCGATACGGGTCAGCATCCCCGTATGGCTCGTTGGTTCGAGGACCAGACGGGCGTGGGCCTCGGCCGCGACGAAAAGGACGTCGGCGTTCGTTCATTCAAATTGTGGTGTGGCAGGGAAAAAGTAGCGCGACTGGCTGCTGCGGCGGGCGCGGATAAAACCTCACGCGGCGTCCCGCAACTTCATTTTTGGTTCGTTGGCGCGCCTCGATGGGCTGCGCTAATTCTCGAATGGTATACAAGACTACTGGAATTGTCCAGCAATCTGACCGAACTGTAGTGCCGGGTCCGGGCGTTGTCCAGACGTCTGAACGCTATCTTTCGCAACACAACGCCGACTTTCAGAGACGACCTTGAGTGAATTTTCTGACCCGATGCCCGAGCTGGAAAGGGCGGTTGCGGAGAACCCGAACGATGCGAAAGCGCTTGTTGCCCTCGCAAACCAGCTGTGGCTTTCGGGCTCGGGTCCAGAGCCGGTGAGTGAGCTTGCGTCGCGAGCGATCGCCGCTGACCCGGACAACCGCGCCGGATGGCATCTGTGGGCCCTCGCCGAATCCGATCCGCGCCAGCGCACGACTCGCTGGCAGCAGGTTTCCGAGCGGTTCCCAGGCGACGATCTGGCACGCGCCAACCTGGCTGACAACGCCGCCGCGCTCGCCGGTGCCGAGCACGATCACGACGCGCTCGACCTCGCGATCACGACCTACGAGCAACTGCTGGAGACCGCCACTCATCCCGAGCAGCGCAACGCGCTCGACACAGCGCTGACGACATTGCGAGGTTGGAGACTGTGACGCACGTCTAAAAGCTGAACTGCTTGTTGGACACAGAGACCACAGAGGCCACAGAGCAAGCAATTACTCTGTGGTCTTTCACTTTCAGGACGTATCTCCGACGACAGAACCTTTTTTTGGGGTTAAACAACGGGACAACAGCAGAGCGCAGACACGCGGTTCCGTCGTTTATCCTAAAAACGATGAACTTGAGGCGGTGAAAGCCCGTCAAAGCAGAAGACCACAGAGCATTCCTTGCCCTGTGGTCTGTGGTCTCTGTGTCCAACAGGTAGTTATTTGTCGCCGGAAAACGAACCCGGCTTCGCGACCTTCGACGGATCTCCGTCGGAGACATATCGTGTTCCGTTCTTGTCCATTCGATCGAGCGTCTGCTCCATCTGGTTTCCGATCATCTCGATGCGGTTGATGCTCAGCGGATTGAACGCAGGATCGTATGGACTTTTAGTTGGTCCTCCGGCGACTTCCAGGATCGCCTGATTGTCGTAGCGGGTGACGGTTTTTGTCTTCGGATCGGTCCACGAACCGGCTTTGGCAAGCGCACGATTCTTCGGCCAGACGCCAAGCGGTAACGCGAACGTGCGAACCTTGAATCCGGGCAGCGCCGAATCGATGGCGAGCTGGCCGCGAGCAATCTGCTCCTGAACTACAGCGTCCGAATACTTGCCGAGGTTGGCGTGCCAGAGCGTGTGGTTGCAGACCTCGAAGCCCTGGTCGTGAAGGAATTGCACTTTCTTGAAGCGCCACGCGTCCTTCTGTCCGTCGATGCCTTTGTTGCCAAAAAAATTGTGACCGGCAGCGGCGCCAGACAGCAGGCAGAACACCGCGCGATTGTCCCAGTCGGGATGCTTCTTCCTGAATGCGAGCCAGATCCCCATTCCGCTATTCGGATCAATCTCGAGCTGGCCGTTCTTCTCGATGTAGCTGAACTGGCTGGGTGACGCATCGTCGAAGACGATCACGATCGGCGACAATCCCTTCGGAAGGTCTATCTTCCGGTCCAAAAGCTGCGAGATGGTGACAGGACGGTATCCGCGTCGGTAGAACGATTCGAGGTCCTGCAGGAAGTGTCCGCGCTCGCGCGAGTACAGCGCGTCCTTGTCGACAATGAGATGATATTCGGCGACAGGAATGTGTCCCATCTCGTTTGGAACCCGTTGCGAATCAGTTGCTGTCATTATGTAGGTTCCGCTGGCGCCCGTGCTCGAATTGGCGTCAGTTGTCGCCGACGGTGTATCACCAGATGAAACCGCCGCGATTGCGGAGGCGTTGGGGGAATCAGGGGCCGTTTTGCTGTCGGCCTTAGTTGCGCAGGCGGACAGAAGAACGACTAGCAGGACTGCGTTGAGTTTGTTGACCATGGACTGACGGTGCATGAGAAAGATTGAGATCAAGCGGGATGTAGTACTGAAGAGTGTACTAGCAATAAGCATTCTAGGCGTCATTGCAATGGACACGTGGCTTGCCACGTGTGGTTATGACGGCTGTCCGAGCCCGCGCCAGATCCAGTCGTACCACCCGGACGAAGGCGGACGGATCTACGACCGGACCGGCGCGCTGATGGGCCGGTTGGCAATCGTGCGCAGGCTGAATGTACCCATTTCCGCTGTTCCGGTTTTCGTGCGGCTGGCCTTCGTCGCGACTGAGGACCGGCGTTTCTACAAGCACAATGGCGTGGATTGGCGCGGCTTTCTCCGCGCAGCGGCGAGGAACGTTCGCGCCGGGGGAGTCCGCGAGGGCTTCAGCACGATCACGATGCAGGCGGCCCGCAACAGCTTCGTCGTCCGCAAGTACAAGAACCGCTCGCTTGCCCAGAAGCTCACCGAGCTGCGCGTAGCTCGGCTGATGGAGCGATCGCTGACGAAAGATCAGATTCTACAGTTGTATCTCAACGCCATCTACATGGGCAACGGGGTCTACGGCGTCGAGGCGGCGAGCCGGGATCTGTTCGGCAAGAGCGTCGGTACGCTCACGCTTCCCGAAGCTGCTATGCTCGCCTCATTACCAAAAGCTCCATCGGTGTACACGCCTCGCCGAAATCCACAGAGAGCCATCGTCCGGCGCAATCTCGTGATGCAGCTGATGGTGCAGGAAGGCTACGTGTCGGCGGCGCGGCTGCCGGGTCTTCGGAACACCGGACTCAGAATCGCCCGCGCAGAGTGGCGGCCGGACGATCGTACCGATTCCTTTGCCCTCGACGCAGTCCGCGCCATAACGGATTCAGTGCTGAGCCAGTCCGAAGAGGACGCTGCGGACCTCACCGTCTATACGACGCTCGACAACAGAGCGCAGATCTCTGCCGACAGAGCCGTGGCTCGCAGAGCTGCGGCAATCCAGAACGGATCGAGTGGATATTTCAACGGAGCTCGCCACTCGATTCAGGGGGCGATGATCGGTATCGATCCGCGCAACGGCGACATTCGGGCGCTCACGGGTGGCCGGCGCTACGAACGCGGCAACTACAACCGCGCCTTGAAGGCTCATCGCCAGCCAGGGTCGACATTCAAGCCGTTCGTCTACGTCACCGCCCTCGCCGCCGGATACTCACCAGCGTCTGAGGTTGAAGATGAGCCGGTTGAGGTCGTCCAGGGCCGTAAAGTGTGGACACCCGAGAATTACAACAACGATTACATCGGCACGATCACGTTTCGTCGCGCTCTCATGAAGTCATCGAACGTAGCTGCTGTTCGCGTCAGTCAGCTGGTTGGTACCGGACGGATCATCGAGAACGCACACCGCATGGGGATCTCGAGCGAAATTCCCAATGTTCCAGCCATCGCACTCGGCGCTGCAGATGTTACGCCCATCGAGCTCGTTCGCGCCTACGCACCATTCGCCAATGGCGGTTTCAAGGTCACGCCTCGGCTCGTGAAGCGGATCGAGTCGCGCGATGGTGAAGTTCTCTGGAGCGATGAGACTACTCCGCTGGAGCGCGTTATCTCGCCAGCGGATGCCTATGAGATGACTTCAATGTTGCGGGCAGTTATCGATTACGGAACCGGTCGTCCCATCCGCGACTACGGCGCAAAGGGAATGATCGCCGGAAAAACGGGAACGACGAACAACGGCACTGACGTGTGGTTTGTCGGCTACACTCCGAATCTCGTCGCAGCTTTCTGGTTTGGCTACGATGACCCGCATTCGATCAGCGGTAAAGCGTCGGGCGGCGGACTCGCTTCACCCGCCTGGGCCGAATTCTATACGTCGGGATGGCGTGAGCCCGTTCCTGTTGATGCCTGGTCGCCACCCGCCGGGGTCTCTGAAGCGGTCACGATCGACCCAACGACAGGATGGATTGCGAACGACTGGTGTCCCGCGCGCAAAGTCGAATACTTCAAGCCGGGAACCGGCCCGCGCACAGAATGCATGGAGCACGGACCACCCGAAGTGCAACCGGGCTGGCCCGATCCGAACCAGCCCGACATCGGTCGTGATGTTGGCAATCTCGGGAAAAAGATCACCAAGGCACTCGGCAGGATTTTCAGATTCTAGCCGAGTGCGTTTCGACTAGACGACTCCGAGCCAGCTGCTCTGGGACGTTGCGAAGCCAGGGAAAATCTTATCGAGCTTCGTCGCTCCGAGATGACGCGCCGTGACTTCAGAAAACACTGACCTGAAGTCGGTGGTCAGTGCGAGGTCACGGCCCTCATAAAGCTGCTCAGGCGTGAGGCCAGGCCATTTTCCGTGGACCTTGCCACCCTTCACGTCGCCGCCGATTACGAACAGGGCTCCGGCGTGTCCGTGATCCGTTCCACGGTTGCCGTTCTCGCGCGCCATTCTTCCGAACTCCGACATCGTGAGAATCACGACGTCGCCCATCCGGTCGCCAAGATCTGTTACGAGCGCGGAGATCGACTGCGCGAAGTCGTCGAGTCTCAATGCCAGCTGGCCATTGGTTGAGCCCTGATTGACGTGTGTGTCCCATCCACCGACATCCGCGAATGCGATCTCCATTCCGACATCGGCCTTGATTAGCTGCGCAATCTGAAGCAGGCGCTGACCGAACTGTGACCTCGGATATTCCGCACCATTCCTCGGCAAGTACTTCTGGGGATTCGCGGCCTTCAACATTTTGACGGCCTCGAACATCTCGGTGCCGGTTCCGTGAACTAGATCGGCGGATCCCGTTCTGTACAACGCCTCGAGTCGATCGGCCTGTGATCCCGCGGCGCGAACGGTGAACTCGTCGAGGCTGTTCATTGCAACTACTTCGTTCGACCCTTCCATGATACGCGGTGTCTGCTGCGTTAGCGCGACTGCACGGAACGGCGTGATCTTGCACTCATCGCACGTGCCCTTCGCCGCGAGATAGCGATTGAGCCATCCGTCGGGAGTTCCCTTGATGTCGGGCGTTCCGGTTTCCATGTAGTCCTGCGCGTCAAAGTGCGAGCGCGTCGTGCTGGGACTGCCGACGGCGTGGACCGGAGCAAGTAATCCGCGATCGTACAGCGGCTTGAACGGAGCAAGCGATGGATGCAAACCGAAGAATCCGTCCAGATCTATTGCCGCGTCGCGCGAGACTGTCTTCGACAATCCGGAAGGACGGGGAATTGCAATCGATGGTCTCAGGCCGTAGTACGATGCGTCGCCATGAGGAACCACGATGTTGAGTGCGTCCGCCGCACCGCGCTGAAAGAGGCAGATCAGTGTCTTGCCCTTCGGCGCCTGCAACATCTGCGCGCCGAACGCGGTGCGTCGGAGAAAGCTGGGACTGAGTCCCATTGTAACCAGAGCGAGTGCTCCGGATTTTACGAATGCTCTGCGTTCCATTAGAAACCTCTTTAGCTAGTGGCGCTGAAACTCGGGCGAGCCGAGCGCCAGGCCGACTACCTGGGCGATGCCGTTGAGTTGTGGGACTGCACCGTTGCGAGCGGCGAGCGGGTTTTGCTGCGCGCTTCTCAACTGGCCGTTCTGCTTATTCAGTTTTCTGTTGGCGGCGTTCACGGGACCGCCTGAAAGCGGCTGCATCATCATGTCGTCTGCCGGTGCGTTCATGTCGCTCGCTGCCGGCGGAAACGCCGCAGCGCCGCTGGCGAGCAGCGGATTTTCTCCCGACATGAGAACTGCCCGCGTGTCCGGCGACGCCGATCCGCCGAGGATCAGTGATACCACGGCATCGACCTGCCTTGTTCTGGTCGACGAAGTGAGCGTGTCGAATCCGGGAATCGCGTTCACACGAGCGCCAGGAATCCGGTTCGCGGCGGCAGCCATTCCAAAGTTGATCCGATTCAGGATTGCGCCGGCGTTCATCCATGCGTCACCGGTATCGGGATAACCGTTTGGCGCCTGGTGCCCAAAGATCGGCTGACCGAGGTACGCGATCACCTGCGCGGTGCGCGGGGTGCTGTCGGGTTGAGCGTCCATTGCACGCATTGCGCTGACGACAACCTCGAATGGCGATTTCACCTTGCTGCGAAATGCCTGCTGGGAAAAGAACTCGTTCGACGTGATAATCGTGCGAACTACTTCGCGGATATCCCCATCAGTCTTCGTGAATACGGCCGCTGCCTGATCGACCAGTACCTTCGGCGGATCGTCGGAGACGAAATGGCGAACGAGCTTTGTCGCGATGAAGTGGGCTGTCGATGGATGACGCGAGACGATGTCGAGCACATCTTCACCATCTTCCATTCCACGCCCGGCCTTCAGCCTGTGACCGAGAACGATCTTCTCGCCGGCGTCGTGCATCTCCGGACGGAAGACAAATCCTCCGCCCGTTGCGGGTGGCTTGATCGTCCATCCGGTAAGAGCACGTGCGACGTTGATCACGTCCTGCTGCGTGTACCCGCCATCGACACCGAGTGTGTGCAGCTCGAGCAGCTCTCGGCCGTAGTTCTCGTTGAGGCCGCCGTTCTTGAGCTGCTTCAGTCTCTGCTGGACCTGCTGCTGCTGGCCGGGATTGACTTGCCGGCGCTGGGCAAAGCGTCCACCACCAGGGCGCTGGTTCGGATCGAAGCTCGCGAGACGCGGCCTGCTCGTGTCGGCCATGCTGCGCGCGTTGTCGAGATAGAAGAGCATCGCCGGACTCTTCGCGACTGCCTCGAGAAGATCACGGAATTTTCCGAGCGCATTCGGCCGAATCACATCGCGCTCGTACTCGGCCAAATAATAGGCTTCCGGCGGACCCTTCTGAACGAAAACGTTGAAGTGGTTGAGCCAGAAGTCCGTCATGACTTCATCGAGCTGACGGTTGCTGATCACGGCCCGTGCGACGCGAGATGACTGAAGCTGTCCACCAACCTGCCGGCGCTTGAGGCCGATCTGCCGGAACGCCATGCTGTCTTCGCGCGACACCATGCTCTGAGTAGTGTCGGCGGCGGCGCGCTTCACCTGACGACGATCGCGCTGAGCCATGGCGTACTGTTGCAGAAGTTCGTTCTGATTTTCGTAGAGAACGTTGTAGTGCTTCATGAATTGATCGAGCGACGAGTCGTCGATCTTTTCAGGATGCAGCTGCTGGTCGATCCACTTGTCGAGCCCTATCGCGCGGACTTTCTGGAGGTCGCCCGGGCGCGCGCCGAAGCTCAGCCGGTTGAGGGCGTGGATGACCTGCTGATCTGCTGCTAGTTCCCGGTGATCGAGCCGAGCCGTCGTGGGCGGAGATTTCGCCGAAGACTGAGCCGAGGCATTGATCGGGAAGGATGCGCAGGCGGCAAAGCCAAGCGCCCCGAGGAGCATTGAGGAGTTACGTCGATTCATTTGGGTTCCGATTACGCTTCAAGTGGTAGACGCCACTGCATCCCCGGCGTTAAAACCAGGCGTAACCCTGAAGCTGCCCGCGGCGTCGAACCACTACCTTAAACACGCGGACGCGATGATCCCCCTCTTTCCCGCACTCGCAACGATCGACGTATTCACGCGAGTGTCTACGCACCTCGCGTGGATCGACAGCGTAATGAAGAACCCTACTTCAAGTCCTTCAAATACTGCGTCAGGTCGGTCTTCGGCTCGGGATACTTCAAGTCGAGTTTCTCAAGTGTTTCGACTATTCGGTTAGCGACCAGGTAGTTCCGCGCCTTGTTGCTGTCAGCGGGAACGACATACCACGGCGCCCACTTCGTGCTGCATTTATGGAGCACATGCTTGTAGGCCTCGGTGTAATCGTCCCACAGCTTCCGTTCGTCCAGATCGCCGGCCTTGAACTTCCAGTTCTTCGTCTCGTCCTTCACGCGATCGATCAATCGCGTCTTCTGCTCGTCGCGCGACACGTGCAGAAAGAACTTGAGAATGACGGTCCCGTTTTCAGACAGCATCTGCTCGAAATCGTTGATCTGCCTGTAACGCTTCGACCACACCGCCTTCGGAACGAAGTTGTGCACGCGGACAACCAGCACATCCTCATAATGTGAGCGGTTGAACACGCTGATCATGCCCTTCTCAGGCATCACCTGGTGAACGCGCCAGAGATAGTCGTGAGCAAGCTCGAGTGGCGTTGGAACCTTGAACGAGCTCACTCGCACGCCAGCTGGATTGAACGCGCCGATCACCGTGCGCACGACGCCATCCTTGCCGGCTGCATCGCGTCCCTGAAAAACGATCAAGAGCGAATGACGGCCATCCGCGTAAAAGACATTCTGAAGCTCGGTCAGCCGCTCCTGAAGTTTTCCGATCTCCTTCTTGAGATCGTCTCCCTTCGCGAGATCTTTCGGAGCAGCAGCATCCTTGTCGCGCAGGTCCAGCTTGTCGTGTGCAGAAACCGGTTCAAGAAGCATTTGACGTTTGGTTTGAGGAAGCCCAACAACCTACATATCGAAAATCGAAATAATCTGCGGAAGCCCATCGCCGTAATAATCCTCGATGCGCGCCTCTTCGACAAAGCCGTGCGACAGCAACAACGCCCTGAACCGCATCACCGCCGGATCTCCCGGAATCTCGGCCACCATCATCCGCGCGCCCGCAGTCACCAGCTCCGCCTTGATCTGAAAAAGCAGTCGCTCGCCGATCCCTGCCCGGCGCGATCTCGGGCCAACGAGAATCGAATAGAGCATCCCCGTTCCAACAGTGCCGGCCACCATCCCGAAAGTTCCGAGCCCAATCATCTCGCCGTCACGCTCGGCTACGCACGCACGATACTCTCCGTCAGGCTTCGCTACTGCTTCCCGCAGAAAGTCGGCCGTGCGCTCGATCCACCGGTTCTTCTCTTTTTCGTGCTCCACCAACGCAAGCGCGGCGGCGAGGTCCTCGTCGCGCGCCGCGTGAACGGCTAGCCGTTTCAGAGCCGGGGCAAGCACCGAATTCTCTGTCGCACTACCTATATATGTATCGATCGCCCAAGGACGCCGAGGGCGGCTTCCTTGACAGTCTCGGAAAGTGTCGGGTGTGCATGAACCGTAATCCCGATATCCTCCGACGACCCGCGATACTCGAACGCCAGCACGACTTCCTGAATCAGGTCGGACGCATTGGCGCCGATGATGTGGCAGCCGAGCAGCTCGTCTGTCTTAGCGTCCGCGATGAACTTCACGAAGCCGCTCGTTTCTGCCATTGTGCGCGCGCGACCGTTGGCGGAAAACGGAAACTTGCCAACCTTGTACTCTCGTCCTGACGCCTTCACCTCGTGTTCGGCCAGTCCGACTGTCGCGATCTCGGGCCAGGTGTAAACCACCGACGGCATCGACTTGTAGTCCATGTGTGCGTGATGTCCGGCGATTACTTCCGCAGCGATGACACCTTCTTCCTCCGCCTTGTGAGCCAGGAGTTTTCCTCCGACCGCGTCGCCGATTGCGTAGACGTTCGGCAAATTCGTGCGCATCTGGTCATCGACAATGACTTCGCCGCGCTTGCCCAGGTTGAGCCCGAGCGCTGCCGCATCTATTCCCGGCGTTGAAGACTTTCTGCCGACCGAGACGAGCACATAGTCGGCTTCGAGAGTCTCCTTCGCATCGTCCTTCTCGATATCGACTTTTATGACATCACCTTCGCGCGTTGCACCGACGACTTTGGTTCCCGCGCGAATCTCGAGCCCCTGCTTTCGGAAAAGTTTGTCGGCTTCCTTGATGATTTCTTCGTCGTTGCCGGGAAGGATCGTCGGGAAGAGCTCGACTACTGTGACCTTGGCGCCCAGTCGTCTCCACACCGAGCCGAGCTCGAGGCCGATGACTCCGCCACCGATCACGATGAGATGCCTGGGCACTTCAGGAATCTTCAGCGCGCCGATGTTCGAGACGACTCGCTCTTCGTCGAACTTGAGGAACGGAAGCTCGATCGAAACGGATCCGGTGGCGATGATGACGTTCTCCGCCTGATAGGAAGTTGTCGTGCCATCCTCAGCCGTCACGTCAACGACATTTCCTGCCTTGAGCGTGCCCCGCCCTTTCGCCCACTCGATCTTGTTCTTCTTGAAGAGAAATTCGATTCCCTTGGTGTTCTGAAGAACGACAGATTCCTTGCGCTTGAGCATCGTCGGCAAGTCCAGCGAAGCTCCTTCGATCTTTACGCCGTGCTCCGCCGAATGCAGACGTGCCCACTCGTAGTGTTCTGAAGAAGTGAGGAGTGCTTTCGACGGAATGCACCCGACGTTCACGCATGTGCCGCCGAGTGTCTTGTCCATCTCGACGCAAACAGTATTGAGGCCGAGCTGCGCGGCACGAATGGCGGCGACGTAACCGCCAGGCCCGCCACCAATGATGACGACGTCCGCGGATTTCATGTCAGCCATTGTCGGTCAGCTGATCAGCATGGCCGCCGGATCTTCGAGCAGCTCCTTGATCCGGACGAGGAACAGCACTGCCTGCTGTCCATCGACAATGCGGTGATCGTATGAGAGGGCGATATACATCATCGGTCTGATCTCGACCTTGCCTGCGATTGCGACAGGACGGTCCTGAGTCTTGTGAAGACCAAGGATTCCGACCTGCGGATAGTTGATGATCGGCGTCGAAACGAGTGAGCCGAACACGCCACCGTTGGTGATCGTGAAGGTGCCGCCGGTGAGATCATCCATCGAAAGCTTTCCATCGCGAGCACGCTTTGCGACCGATGAGACGTCCTTGCCGATCTCGAGCATTCCCTTGCGCTGTGCGTCCTTGATGTTCGGGACAACCAGGCCAGCTTCGGATGCGACGGCGATGCCCATGTTGACATAATGCTTGTAGATGATCGAGTCGCCGTCGATCTGCGCGTTCACGACAGGGTATGTCTCGAGCGCCATGCATGCGGCCTTCACGAAGAACGGCATGAACGTCAGCTTGACGCCGTGTTCTTTCTCGACCTTCTCCTTCATCCGCTCGCGAAGTGCGTTGACCGCGGACATGTCGATCTCGTTGAACGTCGTGAGATGCGCCGTGTTGTGCTGAGACTGAAGCAGGTTCTCGGCGATTCTCTTCCGGCGCGTCGACATTTGTTCGCGCGTTTCGCGCTCGCCCGTTGCCACCGGTGCTGCGGGCGCCTTCGGGTTCGGAGCAGCAGCCGGTGTCAATGCGGCGCGTTCGGCTTTCGATCCAGAAGCGATATGGTCGAGGACATCGGGCTTGCTGACGACTCCGCCTCTGCCTGTCCCGGCGACGCTTCCGATTTCGGCGCCGGCATCGGCCGCGATCCGGCGAGCTGCGGGTGAAGACTTCCCGTTGCCGGAAGGAGCGGGCTCAGAAACCGCTGCGGCGGCTGGGGTCGTTGATGGAGCCGCTGGCGCCGGAACAGGCGCCGAAGGAGCTGGCTTTGCCGGTGCTGGCGCGCCGGCCGCCGTTTCATCGAGCTCCGCGAGCAACTGATCCACCTTCACGACGTCGCCTTCCGCGACCGACAGTGTCGTCAGTACGCCGGCCTTCGGAGCCGGAACCTCGACCGTAATCTTGTCGGTCTCGAGCTCGACGATCGTATCGCCGGTGGCAACAGCGTCACCTTCTTTCTTCAACCATCGCGACACGGTGGCTTCGACGATCGATTCACCGAGCGGAGGTACCTTGATGGATAGCATTACAATAGAAGCGAAATGAGAACGGACCCCGTATCTTCTGCCTTCGCCGCCTCGCAAGGCGGTGGAATCTCAATATAACGCTCGAGGTTTTCGTTGCGAGCACTCACCATCTCCGCTCACGGCGGATTAGACAGCCTCGAATACCGAACGGATGTCGCGGATCCGCATGCGTCGCCGGGAACGGTCCGCGTTCGCATCAAGGCTGCCGCGCTGAATCACCTCGATCTCTTCATGCTCGCGGGGCTTCCTGGCGTGAACATCGTTGCTCCGTGGGTGATGGGGGCAGATGGGGCCGGGGTGATCGACGAGGTCGGCGAGGGTGTCGACAATGTGGTCGCTGGCGATGCCGTTGTCATAAACCCTGGAATTAGCGACGGAACCTGCCAGTTCTGCGTTCGTGGCGAACAATCCGAGTGCGTTCGTTTCGGTCTGCTTGGTGAGCACCGGCCGGGCACTCTTGCGGATTATGTAGTCGTTCCGGCTCGCAATGTCAGAAAGCTTGTGTCCGAGACGTCCATGGAATCTGCGGCGGCATTTCTTCTCGCAACGATGACAGCTTGGCGGATGGTCGTCACCAGAGCAGGCGTCACACCTGACGACGACGTGCTCATCTGGGGCATCGGCGGAGGTGTTGCCCAGGCGGCGTTGCGAATCTGCAAGCAGATAGGCGCTCGCGTCTGGGTCACTTCCGGAAGCGATGAAAAACTCGAGCGCGCGAAGCTGATTGGCGCCGACGAAGTGCTCAATCATCGGACGATGAACGTTGGCAAGGAGATCAGATCTAGAACCGGCAAGCGAGGCGTCAGTGTCGTGCTCGACAGCGTTGGACAGGCGACCTGGGACGCGTCTCTCGTCGCACTCGGACGCGCCGGCCGGCTGGTTACATGCGGCGGAACTTCCGGTGCAATCGTTGAAACCGATGTCCGCCGCCTGTTCTGGAATCAATGGACGATCATGGGCTCGACAATGGGAAACGATTCCGAGTTCGAAGCCGTCGTCCGCGAGTTCAACGAAGGCAGACTCCAGCCGGTTATCGATTCCGTCTTCAGCCTCGAAGATGGAAGGTCCGCCTTCGAGCGTATGGAGTCCGGCGAGCAGTTCGGCAAGATCGTTATCGAGGTCGCGGAATGACCGAAATGGCGCAGTACACTCCGGAAGAGTTGAAACAGATACGCGACATTTTCGTCGGTGGTACTATGCCCGAGTGTCCCCGGTGTCACATTCATATGACTGAACGGCCGATCGGCGGGGGATCCTTCGGCCTTGGCTACGCCCGCCGGCGCGAATGGCTCATCTGCCCCAGTTGCCGCCGCAGTGCCATCTACGACATCAAGCGCGGCACACGTAATTAAGCGAGCAAACTTGCTGCGTGATTGCTATTATCAAGCCTGATGATCCGCACCTTTCTCCAGAGTAAAATCGTGGGCGACTCAACTCAGAGCTTCGGCGACCGGCTTCAGGAAAGCTTCGCACAACTATATCAGTATGTGCCGGCCCTGGTCGGTGCGCTCGTCATCCTGTTTGCTGGATACCTGCTCGCACGGCTGTTCGAAAAGGGCACAGAAAAACTTCTGCGGCGCATTCACTTCAACCAGATGCTCGAGCGCGGCGGGGTGATGGACGCCATGGAGCGAGCGGGCTCGCACCTGAACCCGACGCGGATCGCATCGAACCTCGTGTTCTGGTTCGTGATGTTCACGGTGATGCTCGTCGCCGCGAACGCGCTGGGACTTCAGTCGCTCGCGAACGTGTTCAGCGAGCTGGTCAGTTACATCCCGAGCGTCATTGCCGCAATCGTCATCATTATCGTCGGCATAGTGCTCGGCGGATTTGTCGGCGGCCTGATCATGGCCAGCGCCGGCGGTCTGCACGGCGGTCCCACTCTGTCGCGCGTCGGGAAGGGTGGTGTAATAGTCCTCGCAATCTTCATGGCGCTCCAGGAGCTGGGCGTCGCGAGCGAGATCGTCACAACCGCCTTTGCAATACTCTTCGGAGCCATCGCCCTCGCCATCGCGCTCTCATTCGGACTCGGCAACAGGGACCTTGCCGGCGAAGTCACTCGCGAATGGTACAATCGGTATCGTGCCGAGCGCGAAGCGATCGACAAGGACAACGCGCAACTCGATCTGGAAGATGAAGCAGAGGCAGCCGGGTACCGCGGACCCTCACACTAAACGACCGATTGACTGAACAGGAGTTGTCAGTTCACAGTACCTCAGTCGTAAGTTTTTCAGTTCCAGTTTGCAACTGACGCACTGAAAAACGGTAAACTGACAGCTCCCATTCTGTTCGCTCTCTGGGTCAGGGAGTTTGGCGATCCGGCCCCTGAGTGGCCCTGATCGCATTCTCGATGTCCCTCGCATCCGATTTGTGCAGCCCCTGAATCACAATCGGCTGAGACCCTCCCGATGACTCGATCGTAATCGACGAGAACATCACCCCGTGCTGTGCCCTTACTGACGAGATGTGATCGACGTTGATCGTCTCCTCGGTGGACCCGAGCCAGCGCCCCTTTCGATATGTGATCTGGTGCCCTTCCACGTCCAGCGAAGTGCGGAAAATCCGGTTTCCTGAGGTGAATCGGCTGGATTTGTAAATCATCGTCTCTTTTGGAAGAAGGACACGACCACCTCGAGGGCCTCGCTCAATGAAGGTCGTTCCATGCTTGTAGCGAGGCAAGAAGCCTCTGTCGTTGTGACCACGCGTTGGCCATGTCAGTCCTTCTGACACGCAGCAGCCTCCGGCTCGCCTGTCGCTATCAATCCTCGAGGATTTCTGAAACACGTGAACGAACTTCGTGAAGGCGAAGGACAACTGCCGCACCATGGGGCCGGAGACGCTCTGCGCCAGCAGATTCTTGGCGTAACGACCAATCTCTTCACGGTCGCGGCTGTCGCCCTTGTTGCAATCGCCGCCACCGTAGGCATCAGTAACTATTATCGCGAACGCACGACAAGCTGGGACTCACAAAGCCGCTGGAACGCGAGCGTCACATCGGCAAGCTACGACATCAACAGCAACATCGTTCAGAAAAAGCGTCTCGATATCCTGCGTGCGCGTCTCGCACTGCTGGTTCTTGCCGAAGACGCTCGTTACGCAGAGAGTCAGAACGATCAACGCTCTCTCGCGCTACTCACGACCGCCGCCGTATTTGCCGAGCTGCTGCTCCTTCTGCTCGTTTTCAATGGCCTTCGCCGTCGCCTGATGGCGCAGGCGGAACGCGTCATTCAGCAGTCCAACCGGCTGCAGGTCCAGACCCAAGAACTCGAGCGCTCCAGCGTGGAGCTTGCTTTTGCAATCGAATCCAAGGAACACGCACGAGCCCTCGCCGACGAAGAGGCGGCCGAGCAGTCGGCCCTCTTCAATGCGATTCCCGAGGTCTTCTTCATTCTCGACCGCGAGGGACGATATCATAAAGTCTCTCCGACAAACGACGAGCTTCTCGCCGGACCGCGCGAAGATCTGCTCGGCCACCGGGTTCACGAAGTTCTCCCGCCAATGGTTGCAGGACTCGCACTTCGGTCGATATCGCAGGCGCTCGATACCGGGCGACGCGTAGAGGTCGAGTATCCTCTCGAGCTCAACGAAAAGACGGTCTGGTTCGCCGGCACAGTCACTCCACTCAAGGACGACCGCGTGTTATGGGTTGTGCGCGATGTCAGCGAGACGCGGATGGCCGCCGAGGCATTGAAGGAGAGCGAGGCGCGCTTCCGAAATCTCGTGGAGCATTCGCCGCAGGCCGTCGCGCTGCATGCCGAGGGCCGTCTGCTCTACGCAAACCCTGCTTGCGCAACCTTGCTCGGTTTCAGCGATCCCGGGAAGCTTCTCGGCGCTCCACTGCTCAGGTTTATCACCCGCGAAACCGCGCCGCGTCTTCTCGACAGCCTTGCCTCGCTTGGACGAACTCCGAACCGCGCACTGACGGCCGAGTGCCAGTTTCACCGCACCAGCGAGAAGCGCCTGCTTGCGGTTGAGGTTACTTCGGTACCGGTCAGCTACAGCGGGCGTGCTGGCGTGTTATCGATTCTTCACGACATCACCGAGCGCAAGCAGTTGGAAGAGCAGCTCGCGCACCAGGCATTCCACGATCCATTGACGAATCTTGCGAATCGTGTGCTGTTCAAGGACCGAGTGGAGCATGCTCTTCAACGCGCAGCCGGCGGTACCGTCACTCCGGCTGTTCTGTTTATCGATCTCGACAACTTCAAAGCCGTCAACGACGGCCTTGGCCACTCGGCTGGTGACTGGCTGCTGATCGAGGTCGCAGCGCGCCTCACTTCATGTCTGCGTCCCGCTGATACAGTGGCGCGTCTCGGCGGCGATGAGTTCGCAGTGCTGCTCGATGACGAAATCTCCCGGCCAATGCAGGTTGCCGACGCGATTCTCGAAGCGTTCACCGAGCCCTTCACGGTGCAGGGGAACGACATCGTTGTAACGATGAGTATCGGCATCGCGACGATGCTTCCGCATCAGGGGGCCGACGAGGTGCTGCGTAATGCCGATCTCGCTCTCTACCGTGCGAAAGGTGAAGGAAAAGCGTGCGCTGCCAGCTTTGAGCCGGAGATGCACGTTGCCGCGCGCCGGCGTCTCGAGCTCGAAACGGAATTGCGTCGCGCGATCAATGGTGAAGGCGAGACGGGGAATCTCGTCCTCTTCTATCAACCGATATCGCGTCTTTCCACCGGCCGCATGTTCGGATTCGAGGCGCTCGTTCGCTGGCAACACCCTGAGCGCGGTCTTCTCGAGCCGCTGGATTTCATCTCTCTCGCCGAGGAGACGGGCCTCATCGTTCCGCTGGGCCGGTGGGTTGTGCAGGAAGCCTGTCGCCAGACGCGCGAGTGGCAGCTTCGCTATCAGACGATGCTTCGCGGTACGGGAATGTCGCTGATGGTCGGAGTGAATCTCTCGGGCAGGCATCTGTCGCACCCGGGCGTTGTCCAGGACGTTGCGACGTCTTTGAGCGGATCGGGCCTGACTCCGAGTCATCTGGTGCTCGAGATGACGGAGAGCATGCTGGTACACGACAATCGCGCGACGCTCGAGAGGCTTCACGCGCTGAAGGGACTTGGGGTTCGCCTCTCCATTGACGACTTCGGGACGGGCTATTCATCTCTCGCCTATCTGGAGCGATTTCCGGTAGACAGCCTCAAGATGGACCGCTCGTTCATCGCCGAACTGGGTCATGAAAACACCAAGTCACCGCTCGCTGAAGCGGTAATCGGACTCGGAAGAATTCTTGGGCTCCGGGTGGTGGCTGAGGGTATCGAAACGAGGGAGCAGTGGGAGCGGCTGCGCACTCTTGGGTGTGGTCTGGGTCAGGGCTATCACATCTCCTACCCGCTTCCGCCGTTCGAATTCGAGCATCTGGTTGAGACTTTAGCGAAGGCCGCCAGGGGCGTTCAGACCGCCCGTTTCCCGCTCTCCGCAAACGGAACCCGAAAGACGCCGCTAACTCCTAGACTGGCAATAAGTTAGCTCAAGTAGCTCTGGTTGCGAACAGCCCCTCAAAACGGTATATTTGAGGGTTGTCTTTCCCACTATCGCAGCCCCTAAAAACCCAATGACCGCGCCCAACAACCGCGAGCGTATCCTCCCCCGCCCCATCAACCAAGAGGTACGGGAATCGTTCCTCAACTATTCGATGAGCGTCATCGTTTCGCGTGCACTGCCAGACGTCCGCGATGGCCTCAAGCCTGTTCATCGCCGCGTGTTGTACGCCATGAATGAGCTCGGGCTGGTACCGGGACGTCCGTACAAGAAGTCTGCGACGGTTGTCGGCGACGTGCTCGGCAAATATCACCCGCACGGCGATCAGTCGGTTTACGACGCGCTCGTCCGAATGGTTCAGGACTTCTCGCTGCGATATCCACTCGTTGACGGTCAGGGAAATTTCGGCAGCGTGGACGGAGATCCGGCTGCGGCTTACCGCTATACCGAATCGCGCCTTACGCGCATCGCGACGGAGATGCTCGCCGACATCGATAAGAATACCGTCGATTACGCGCCGAACTTCGACGATCGCCTCATGGAGCCGAAGGTGCTTCCGTCGGCGGTTCCGAATCTCCTGATCAACGGATCATCAGGAATTGCTGTTGGAATGGCGACGAACATTCCGCCGCATAACATCAACGAAGTCGTCACCGCTGTGCTCGGGCTGATCGAAAATCCAGACATGGAAGTCGCGGAGCTCCGGAAGATCATCAAGGGCCCCGACTTCCCGACTGGCGGCTACATCTACGGCCGCGCTGGCATCAAGGATTATCAGGAAACCGGTCGCGGACGAATCGTGATGCGCGCGCGTGCTGTGATCGAGGAGAAGGAAAGCTCCAACAAGTCACAGATCGTCATCAACGAGCTTCCGTACCAGGTCAACAAGGCGAAGCTCGTATCGGATATCGCCGGGCTTGTTCGCGACAAGAAGCTCGAAGGCATTTCTGACCTGCGTGATGAGTCCGACAAGGACGGCATGCGCGTCGTGATCGAGCTCAAGCGCGACGCAATTCCGCGCGTGGTGCTGAACGGTCTGTACAAGCACACCACGATGCAGTCCACGTTCGGTGTGATAATGCTCGCGCTGGTACCGGATGGAAACACCGGCCAGCTCGTCCCGAAGATCATGCCGATCAAGGAAGTGCTCCAACACTACATCGAGCACCGCCACGAAGTGGTCGTTCGTCGCACTCAGTACGATCTCGACAAGGCACTCGAGAGGGAGCATATCCTCGAAGGCCTCAAGATCGCAGTCGACAACATCGACGCGGTGATCAAGCTGATCCGTGCGGCGGAAGACACTCCGACAGCAAGCGAACAGCTTCAGAAGCGCTTCAAGCTGACCGAGCGTCAGGCTGAGGCGATTCTCAACATGCGCCTCGCGAAGCTGACGGGACTCGAGATCGAGAAACTCGAAGCCGAGCTGAAGGAAGTGCGTGCCTTCGTGAAGGAGATGCGCGACATCCTCGCCTCGCGTCCGCGCCGGATGGGAATCATTCGCGACGAGCTGCTCGATGTCCTCAAGCGGTTCGGTGACGAGCGCAGGTCGGAGATCACGAGCGACGAAGGTGAATTCACGATCGAGGATCTGATCGCCGAAGAGGACATGGTGATCACCATCTCTCATTCGGGATACATCAAGCGCACGTCGGTATCGACGTATCGCAAACAGCGCCGCGGCGGCAGAGGACTGAGCGGCCAGACACTGAAGGACGAAGACTTTATCGAGATGCTCTTCATCGGTTCCACACACGACTACATCCTGTGCTTCACCGATGACGGACGGTGCTTCTGGCTGAAGGTCCACGAAATTCCGCAGGCCGGCCGCGCGACCAAGGGCAAGCCGATCGTGAACCTCATCAATGTCAGCGCCGAAACTCAAGTCAAGGCGATGGTGCCCGTGCGGGAGTTCAGCGACACGCAATTCCTTCTCTTCTGCACGAAGAAGGGAACTGTGAAGAAGAGCGCGTTGTCGCAGTACTCCAACGTGCGCACCACGGGCATCAAGGCAATCAAGATCGAACCAGGCGACGAGCTCATCGACGTCCAGGTGACCAGCGGTACGAACGACATCGTCCTCGCGACGAAGCACGGTCTGTCGGTTCGTTTCCACGAAGCGGATGTCCGTGAGATGGGCCGCGACACCACCGGCGTAAAGGGAATTGAGCTGAAGCCCGAGGACAGTCTCGTCGGAATGGTCGTCATCAAGCGTGAGGCGACGATTCTGGTCGTTACCGAAAAAGGCCTCGGCAAGTGCTCACACATCGACGACTACCGGGTGCAGAGGCGTGGCGGCAAGGGCATCATCACCGTCAACAGAACGGAAAAGACGGGCAACGTTGTCGGGGTAATGGAAGTGCTTCCCGAAGACGAGATCATGCTGATTACCCGAAATGGGGTAATCATCCGTTCATCTGTGGCTCAAATCAGGGTTACAGGACGTATCGCTCAGGGGGTCCGGCTCGTCAATCTGGATGACGGGGACATTCTCACAGCCGTCGCCCGCGTTATCCCGGAAGACGATGATGGGGATGAAGGCGACGAGTCTGTTGCTGGCGACGATCAGCCCGGCACCCCGGAAGAATGATGCTGGACTTCATCACCAAGGGCTTAACGTTTGGACGAAACGAATGGAAACGAGGTGCAGGCGTTGCGCGCGGCGCTCCGGAAAGCGGAGGCCGAGCTTCAGCGCGTTCGTGAAGAGGACGAATCGCGAAGGCACCTCGTTGACATCCTGCACGAAGTTATGGGAAATCTCCCGACGGATGAGATTTTCCACCTGCTCGCCCGGCGGCTCGCCCGGGCGCTCACCCTTTCCCATGCGTCGGTAATTCTCGCGAAACCCGGTACCCCCACCGGCGTTGTCGCGACCGCGTTCGAACAACCTCATCTGCATGACCTCGAGATCGAGCTCGACAAGTATCCGGAAGTTGTTTCTGCACTTCATGGTAGAATTCCGGTTCTGATTCCAGACCTCATGGTCTGCCCGCTTTACCGGCCGATGCGGGAGAAATGGGCAAGAGAAGGAACTCAGGTGACCATCCGTTCGGTGATGGCGCTCCCGTTTCCCCTCGACGACGATAACTGGGGCGTTTTCCTTTTGCGCCGGACCGAGGTCACGCCGAAATTTGAAGCTTCCGACGTCGAGTTTGCATCAACGGTCGTGCGCAGCGGAGTAGCGGCGATTCAGCGCGCTCACGCAATCGAGACAACGCGTGCCGACAATCATCGGCTCGAAGCGCTCGCCCAAACCGATCCGCTCACGCAGCTCGTGAACCGCCGGGCGTTGACGGTTCGGCTGGTCACGGAGATGGAGAGAGTCCGCCGCTACAACGCACCTCTTGCGATGTTGCTGCTCGATCTCGATCACTTCAAGCTCGTGAACGATACGTATGGACACCTCACCGGCGACGATGTGCTGTTCGGATTGGCGACGGTTCTTCAGCGGGCCGTTCGCACAGTGGACACGGTTGCGCGCTATGGCGGTGAAGAATTCGTGATCGTGCTGCCTGAGACCGGCAAGCAAGGCGCAATTGCATTCGCCGAGCGTATTCGCGACAGAATCGCAGGTCATGGGTTTCAGGTAGCTGGTGGCCGCGAGATCCACATTACGGCCAGCATTGGCGTCGCGACCTATCCCGCGCCGGGACTCGATTCCGCCGAAGATCTTTTCAGGGCAGCCGACGCTGCTCTCTATCGAGCCAAGGGAAGCGGGCGTAATCTAGTCTGCAGCTGATGTAACGAGGCGCGTCTTGCGCCGTTCCACCAACTTGCAGACCAATGACGTCACTTCGATTGCAGCTCCTGCCGCTCGTCGCGCTCGCGACAGCGTGCGTTGACTCAACTCCGCGGACGAGCACAACTGACACGTCGCTGACTTCGCGTCAGTCGCCGGTCGTCACTTCGGTGAGAGTAGACCAGGCAACGTACGGAATGACAGCGCGTTTACGGTGGATACTTTCGCCCGACAGCACCGCCATCCTCGCGATGGTCGATCCCGCTGGTGTCGAGAACGAGGCGATATCCAATTCGTTCTTCTACGGAAGCGAGACGAGGAATTTCCAGACGCGGATGGACAGTGTCTGGGACGTCGCCCCTTCGCCCGATTGGGGATCGATCGCGTTTGGGCGAGCGTATGTGCTGAGCGCCGGCGGAGGAGATTCGATCCCCTCACCGATGTGGCAGGTTCTGTCACGTCGCACGAGCATCGATACAACGACTCTGCGAACCGGATCATTTGGCACGAGTGGAATGACCGCATCACGCGGAGTCGCGCAGCCGGGTGTGATCCAGATTCCGGCCGACATGCGCGCTGCTGGTGCCGCGGACGCCGCCTCGCCTCGCATGTATCCAATCGCGCTCGGCTGGCACGTACGCTGGACGCCGGACGGGCAAACCGTCGCCCTTGGCAACAGTCCCGCGAAGGCCGAGGACAGCGAGGAGTCGCAGAGCTGGGCTGCGCTCGACCCAAAAACGGGTGCGTTTCATGGAACCTTGCCGGCTAATTCTCAGCTGGTTGTTCCGCGATGGACGAATGGTCCCGTGCTGGATCTGTCAGTCGCTGTCGACATGGAAGCGGCGCCGACGCTTCGGGTCAAAGCCGGAACGCGATTGTTGTTGATTGAAAGTGCACATGGGGTGATCACCGCGCGCGAGATCGGAACGGCTTCCGATTCAACGGCACGACAGTTCACGATCGGATCCGGCAAAGCGCTCGCCACTACGAAAGGCGGGCGTTACATCCTCGCGTTAGCTCCGAGGGCAAAGCCGATCGCGAACGAGCTGCCGGTTGAAGCGATGGTGTATGTTGTGGGCTGGTGATCGACCTGATAACTACTTGCCGATGCGCTGCAACTCGACGAGAAGACATCGGTCCTGCACGACATCTATTCCCGCCTGCGCAAGCTTCTCGGCCGCAGCGTCATTCCTGATCCCGAGCTGAAACCAGACTGACTTCGGTCTCTTCGCGATGATGTCGTCGACGTGCGGCGGAATGTCGCCCGGTCGTCGAAAGACATTCACCATGTCGACGTCGCCGGGTATCGCAGAAAAAGAGCGGCAGACTTTTTCTCCGAGTATCTCGGTTGCGTCCGGATAGAAAACCGGAACCGGCACGATTTCGTATCCCGCCTGCTGTGCGTATTCGGCCACGTAGAACGCAGGCCTGTCTGCTTCCAGCTTGATGCCGAGTACTGCGATGCGCCGCGTGTTTTCAATGACTCGACGAATTCCGTCTGACGTTTCGATCAGATGGTCGCGCCAGCCTTCATCGGTAACGATAGTAGTCGTCATGGGCAACTGAATGTGCAACGAACGCGCCGGGGTGCCGACACATACGTGTGCCGGATAGATTTCCCTCTGCAAATCAGGCAATACATGGAGATTTATTGATGCGAATGCTGGTACTCGGGGCGGGGCTGCAAGGCTCCGCTTGTGCATATGATCTTCTTCAGAACGATGAAGTCGCGGCCGTAAGGCTTGCCGATATCGATGTCAGTCACGTAGCGAAGTTCCTTGCGCCGTACTCAGGTAAGCGACTGATCCCCACGCCGCTCGATGTCCGCGACAAGGACGCTGTTCGCGCACTGATGCTTGAATGCGACGCAGTGATGAGCGCGATTCCCTACTACTTCAACGGCAATCTTGCGTCACTTGCCGCCGAGTGCGGCGTGCATTTCTGCGACCTCGGCGGAAATACTGACATCGTCTTCGAGCAAAAGAAGCTCGACGGCCAGGCTCGAGAGAAAGGAATCACCATCGTTCCCGACTGCGGCCTCGCGCCGGGTATGGTGAACATTCTCGCGCAACGCGGAATCGACCAGCTCGACAGCACCGACGAAGTAAAAATCTTCGTCGGTGGCCTGCCGCAGAATCCTGAGCCTCCGCTCAACTATCAGATCGTCTATTCGCTCGAAGGTGTTCTCGACTACTACACGACACTGTCGTGGGTCGTGCGCGATGGAAAGCGCGAGCACGTGAAAGCGCTATCGGAGCGCGAGCCAGTTCACTTTGACGCGCCGGTAGGGGAACTCGAAGCGTTTCATACGGCCGGTGGTTTGTCGACAATGGCATTTCGGTATGAAGGCAAGATCCCGACAATGGAGTACAAGACTCTGCGCTATCCCGGCCACGCGCAAATCATGGAAGCCATTCGCGAGCTCGGATTGCTGGAGCTCGAGCCGATCGACGTAAAAGGAGTGATGGTCGCTCCGCGCGATGTTGCAGTTGCCGCGATGGGACCGCGACTGACGAAACCGGCCGGCAAAGACCTGGTCGCGCTGCGCGTGACTGTTCGGGGGAAAAAAGACGGCAAAGACAGGACGATCACGTTCGAGCTCGTCGATTTCTACGATGAAGAACGCGAAATCAGTGCAATGATGCGGACCACCGGCTACTCACTGTCGATCACCGGTCAGATGCAGGCGCGCGGTGAGGTCAGGCCTGCGGGGGTTCATACTCCCGATGAATGCATTCCCGCGGAGAAGTACATCGATGAGCTCGGCAAGAGGGGAATCGACATCCGCGAATCAGTCAGCTAAACGACAACTGCCATCGTTGTCATTGGCAGTTCCTGCTGTTTATCATCACCTGGCGAAGTTCGCCAGCGTCGTCCCCATTACATCGATCATCGACTTCGCCGTCCACCGATCGTTGCCGTTGTAGATAAACGAGAACGCGATGACCTCGCCATTCAACGCCGTCACATAACCGCCGAGTCCGATCACATCGTTGGTCGTCCCGGTCTTGGCGTGAAGATTTCCCTGCGCCGCACCACCTTTCATCCGTCGCTTCAGCAGCTCCGATTCGCCGGCAACCGGAAGCGATGCGTGAAACCACGGTCCCCAACTCGCCCGGTGCGCGTATGACAGCATCTGCACCATCAGCCTCGGCGTAACTCTATCGAGCGTAGACAGGCCGCTGCCGTCGTGAATATCCAGAGTCAAGCTATCTGCGCCGATTTTCGTCGCGAAGAAATTGCGTTCGAGCGCCTGCCCGTTTGCGGCAGTGCCCTGCTTATCGTGCTGTGGTCCGCGTGCCGCATCACGCATCAGCAGCTCGGCGAAATGGTTGATACTTTCGCGATTCATGGCCGAAATGATTCGATCGAGAGTGGGGGATTTAAGGCTCGCTATCTTCGTCGCATTTGCCGGAGTATGACCGAGGCGAATGCCTCCATCTACGGCAATTCCCTTGGCAACGAGCGCGGCCTTTAGCGCGCCGGTCGCGAAAGCCGCTGGATCTTCTACCACGTAAACGTATCTGCGTGGCGGAGAGTTCGATCCGATACGGCCCGATACGACAATCGTCCCATCGCCCTGTCGCCTGACGGAAAGACTTGCTGCGCTTCCCGCGACAGTCCTGACGTTGCTGATAAGAGGCATTGCAGTCGTCGCCGGTTCGAGCTTCACGCCGCCAGGAGTAATGGTCACCCAGACGAGATTTTCATTCAGAGACAAGCCCGAAACCCGAGCTGCATAACCGGACTGGAGATAGCGGCTGAGCCAGCCTTCCGGAATTCGCTGATCGTCGAACGCTGAAGCATCCCCGATGACCTCACCGGTCACGCGCTTCACTCCGCGAGCTGCGAGCTGATCGGCGAGATTGTTCATCGGCGCGCTTGGGCCGCCAGGCAAATACCGTCCTGACAGCGACGGATCTCCATCGCCACGCAGATAGACATTTCCGGCGACCGTTCCATCAGCCGATAGCGTCCCATCGTAAAGCACGTCGGTGCTGAACTGATACGACGGGCCGAGCCTTTCGAATGCGATCGCGCTCGTCAGCATCTTCATCGTCGATGCAGGCATGAGCGGCGTGCCGGCATTCTCTGAAAACAGCGTGTCGCCGCGGGTGAGGGAGATGGCCATGATCCCGAATCGACCGCTGCGTATCCGGCCCGCCATCGACGTCATATCGGACATCAGCGCCGCAACGGTTTTCGGCGCTGTCGATGACACGGCCGGTGCCGCCGGCTGCTTCGACGTTGACTTCTTCGATTTCTTCGACTTTGCCGCGGCAGCGCGCCTGCGGGCTGCGGATGTCGTCGTCTTCTTTTTTGTTCTCGTCTGAGACTGGAGGGGTGCGGCAGCGGTAGAAGCGAGGAGAATTACTGCCAATATGCGGAGCTTTCGATACAGCATTGAGTTTCGATTGAACGTTTCGGGTGCGACGAGAGAATGAATTACCCGACAAGTGCGAATTTCACACCACGCCGCGCGCCGCGGGTGTAAAGCAACAGACCGTCGCCGGTAGTGGGTCAGTTTCAAATCTAAGGAAAAACCATAACCGCTAATTGGGGAGAACACCGGGAGCAACAGCGGGAGAATTGCTGGAGAACTACAGCCGGCATTCCAGCGATTCCTATGAGTCGTCCCATTCATCCTATTTAAGGTTAAGCGACAGCACGGCGGGTACAGCGGCGGCTGAATGTCGTCGTAAATCAAAAAAGAAGAAATCCGCGTGGCCGATTGTGTCTCTCGCCTTTCTCTCCGCTTTCTCCCTTAGTTCTCCCCATTTGCAGTTACGGGGTTCCGTTGTCAACCGGCAAAATACAGGACCATTGAAGACTCCCGACTAAGTCCAAAGTGACCCACTACTACCCTCGTCTCACTCCTAGGCAAATACGGCCGGTTGGGATAACTTCCCGCTAACGAAACGACAATGAGGAAGATTGATGGCTGAGCGGCACAATTCCATTCGTGAGGGAGTTTACGCCGGATTTATCGGGGCCACCGCAATCGTCGTGTGGTTTGCGATAATCGACATGGTTTCGGGAATGCCGTTTCACACGCCGAACATTCTCGGCGCGGGTCTGATGAGCGTCCTCGGCAAACCGCCGATGATGCCCGACACGGTCGGATTCCACGTTTTCATTTACACCGCGTTCCACTACCTGGCGTTTTTCCTGGTCGGAATAATCATGGCCAGCATCGTCCATCAGTCTGCGCGTACTCCAGCAGTTCTCGCCGGATTTCTCATTGCTTTCGTTGCATTCGAGCTCGGCGCTTTTGGCCTGACGACGCTGTTTACCGAATCGCGGCTCGGCGGAATGGCCTGGTACCAGATTTTCATCGCAAATCTTCTTGCAGCGGCTGGAATGTTCTGGTTCATGTGGCGCCGGCATCCGGGCTTGGGCGGTGATATCGACAAGGCTTTGACCGGCGCAGACGATCATCAGGTCAACAGCACTCCACCCGGCAGGCCGAGCCGCTAGACTGCCCGCGGCTTCCAGTCCACCTGCGCGCCAGCGGCGTGATCCTCGCCGCTGGCTGCCCACTTGAAGAACACCACGGACATGATGATCGCGAAGATCAGTCCGCCCGGCACCCACATGATCAGGCCGCCGAGCATCTGATCTTCCATCGGCGATAGCGGAAGAATCCGCGGTGCCGCCGAGTAGGCCGGATAAAGAATGTGGTCGGCCATCGTGATGTATACGGCGACGATCGACATCGGGATGCTCATCAGAAAGCAGTACAGAATCTGCCCCGGATATGGCAATCGCGGCAGCTCGGGCAGCTGGCTCGTTAGTGGCCACCACATCAACACAGCTGAGGCCATGAACATCAGGTGCTCGAAGATGTGAATGTTGTGATTCCCCATCGCCGAATTGTAGAAGAACGGCAGGTGCCAGAGCGCGATCGTGAGATTGAAAATAAAGAAGCACCAGAAGGGCCTCGTGATCTTTCGCGCAATGGCACCTGTTACCCGGTGAGCCAGAAGCGGTCGCAGCATCCATCCTGGAACGCCTGCGATCATCAA
>JBBSGU010000020.1:0-36922 GCA_038253755.1 Gemmatimonadales bacterium
GCGCCCTTCATGATTATCGGGCAGACTGCAACGAGAGTCTCGACGTTGTTGATCGTTGTCGGCGACCCAAAGACTCCCGACACTGCCGGAAACGGCGGCTTGATCCGCGGATTTCCACGGCGTCCCTCGAGCGAGTTCATTAACGCGGTTTCTTCACCGCAGATGTACGCGCCGGCTCCCTTGTGTACATGGATGTCGATGCGCTTTCCGGTGCCCATCGCATTCGAGCCGAGGATTCCAGCGGCGTATGCCTCCGCAACAGCGCGCTCCATCCACAGAAGCGGTTCGGTGAATTCGCCGCGAATGTAGATGTAGGCAGTCTCCGCACCGATCGCATATGCGCCGATCGCGCATCCCTCGACCAGGGCGTGCGGGGTCCACCGCATGATTTCGCGATCCTTGAACGTTCCCGGCTCGGATTCGTCTGCGTTGCAGCAGAGGTAGTGCGGCTTTCCGTCTCCCGGCTTCATGAACGACCACTTCATTCCAGTCGGGAATCCGGCGCCGCCACGTCCGCGCAGGCCGGACTCCTTCACGACGTTGACGATGTCGGCGGGTGCCATCCCCAGCGCTTTCTCGAGCGCCTGGTATCCGCCGCGCTTTTTCCATCCGTCGAGTGTGCGTGCTTCTGCGTCCCCGAAATACTGCGAGAGGACGGGGGTTTCGCGCGGATGCGATGTGTGGGGATAACCCATTATGGAAGTCTTGCGAGAATCGTGGAAACCTTGTCGGGCGTAACCGACTCGACGAATTCTTCGTTGATCATGATCGGTGTTGCAAAGCCGCATGCACCGAGGCACTCGACTTCGATTACCGCGTACTTGTTGTCGGGCGACGGCACGCCGAGCTCGCCGGCTCGAGTCTGTTGAAGGAATGCCTTGACCACTTCTTCAGCGCCGCAGATTCCGCACGGCGAGGTCGTGCAGACCTGAATGAAATATCTGGGAACCGGGTGCTGGTGGTACATCGTGTAGAACGTCACGACTCCCTTCACGTAAGCTGGCGTCAGATCCAGCACCTGAGCAACCTCCGCCATTCCGTCTTCGCTCACCCAGCCATGCTCCCGCTGGATTATCCAGAGAGCTGGAAGCAGAGCCGCCATCTTCGTCGGATAGCGGCTGAGCAGAGTGTCGAGCTCCTTGCGGGCTTCGCCAACAAACACTGGCTGGTACGGCTTTTCATGTGCGGAGCTGTCGTGCGCGGCCATGTCGGGAGATTCGAGACCGCCCATGCTCTTAGCGCTCATCGGTCGATCTCTCCCATCACGATGTCGATGCTGGCGTTGATTGCAACAACGTCGGAGAGCAGGTGTCCTTCAACCATCTTCGGAATTGCCGCAAGGTTGATGAACGAGGGCGGACGGATGCGCCACCGCGATGGCTTCGCCGTTCCGTCGGAGACCATGTAATAACCCTTCTCACCTTTCGGGCTTTCGACGGCCACGTACGCCTCACCGATCGGAGGTCTCGGACCTTCCATCACCTGCTTGAAGTGATGGATCATCGATTCCATCTCGCTCGTCGCCTTTGATTTCGGCGGAAGGATGATTCTGGGATCATCGATGTTGACCGGGCCTTCCGGAAGCTTCGCCGCCGCCTGCTCGAGAATTCTCACCGACTGACGCAGCTCTTCCATGCGAACCAGGAACCGATCGTAGACGTCTCCATTGGTGCCGACGGGAACGTCGAAGTCGTAGGTCTCGTAGTCGAGATACGGAAAATCCTTGCGGACATCATACGCAACGCCGGAAGCGCGAAGCATGGGTCCCGAGAGCCCCCAGTTGATCGCCTCATCGGGCGTCATCACACCAAGGCCGATCGTGCGTCCCACCCAGATCGCATTCTTCGTGAGCATGCGATCGATTTCGTCGACCGTATGCGGGAAGTTGCGAATGAACTGGCGAAGGCCGTCCATCCAGCCATTCGGAATATCAGCAGCCATTCCGCCGACTCGCGTTGCCGACGTAGTCAGGCGCGCGCCAACCCAGCTTTCCAGGAGATTGTAGACGTTTTCGCGCTCCTGAAATGCCCATAGGAACGGCGTGAACGCGCCGATGTCGATGCAGGTCGTGCCCAGCCACACCAGGTGCGAGATGATTCGCGAGAGCTCGGCTGCGATTACTCGCAGCACAGTGCACCGCTCCGTGATCTCGATTCCGAAGAGTCGCTCAGCGCCAAGAGCGAACGCCACGTTGTTGCCGATCGAGTTCAGATAGTCTTCGCGATCAGTCCAGGGAATGATCTGATTGTACTGGCGGTACTCGCCGATTTTCTCGAATCCGCAGTGCAGATATCCGACGTGCGGAATGCATCGAACCACGGTCTCACCATCGAGCTCGAGCACGAGGCGAAGCACGCCGTGTGTCGCCGGATGTTGAGGTCCGAGGTTGATGAGCATGTGGTCGCCGGATAACTCCGGCTCCATCGACTCCGGTGCCGCGATGTCGAGCGGTGATCCGCCGTCGTTCGTAACCAGCGGTACGCGCCGCGGACGCCCCTGTGCATCGAGTCCGGTTGTGGACAGCTCGACTTCGATTGTGCGATTGCCTGATGCCATGCTACTCACCCGTCCGTTCGCCTTCGCCAAGGCGCTGCCGCATGTCGTCGGGCAGGTCCTCGAACGCATCGGCGATCGAAAGCTCTTCCATCGAATATTTCGCTTCGGGATTCTGGGCCAGCGCCTGTCTCAGTTGCTCCGCTCTGCTGAACCGACCGCGCAACGGGAAATCCTTGCGAAGCGGGAATCCTTCCTTGTACTGCTCCCACATGAGGATCCGCCGGAGGTCGGGATGGCCGCTGAAACGGATGCCGAACATGTCATAGCACTCGCGCTCCATCCAGTCTGCGGCTTTCCAGATCCCCCAGACGCTCGGAACTTCGAGCTTCGAGCCCTTTTCGATCTCCGTCTTCACGCGCAGGAAGCGACGGTAGGGAAGAGAACGAAGATGCCAGACGACTTCGATGGGCTGCTCGAGGTCGCGCGACTCAACGGCTGTGATGTCGCTGAGATAGTCGTACCGCTGAGCTGCGTCATCGCGAAGCCACAGCATGACTTCGCCGATTGAAGCCGGAGTGACGTAGACGGTGGTCTCGCCCCAGACTACTTCGGAGCGAAGCACGGCGCCGGGAAAGCGCGACGCGATCGCCGCCGCGCTAGCGTTTGGCTCACCGCCGCGATGGGGAAGATTCCGGGGACTGACAGGAGCAGCACTGGTTTCAAGCGCGCTACCCGCGGAGACGATTTGAAATTTGTCGCTCACGGAACCGAACGCGTCTGATTAACCGAGTTGCCGAACGGCTCACCGAGCTCATCGATGATCGAAGGCGGAATGTAGAGCTGGCTCGAAGGGTCGGGGTTCATTTCCTCGCGGAGCCGGTTGTCGACTCTCCGCTCGTTCATGACCTTTTCCTGGAGCATCCTGATTCCATAGATCAGGCCTTCGGGGCGCGGCGGACATCCCGGAACGTAGACATCAACCGGGATGATCGTGTCGATTCCCTGCACTACCGCGTAGTTGTCGAACATTCCACCGGTAGAGGCACAGGCACCCATCGAGATAGACCACTTCGGCTGCGGCATCTGCTGCCAGATCCGGCGAATGATTGGCGCGAGCTTGAACGGCACGCGGCCGGCGCAGATGAGAACGTCCGCCTGTCGCGGAGAAAAGCTCATCCGCTCCATCCCGAATCTCGCGAGGTCGAAACGGCTGGCCGCAGTGGCCATGAACTCGATTGCGCAGCATGCGGTGCCGAACGGCATCGGCCACAACGAGTTCGCTCGTCCCCAATTGACGAGGAAGTCGAGGCGAGTAGCAACCCAGCCTTCCTGGCTTTGAGGCTCATATGAAACCGTTCGTGTTTCCGGACGTGCAGTCAATCCCATTTCAGTGCTCCCTTCTTCCAGACATACGCGAGCCCGACAAGCAGGATCGCCATGAATACCAGCATTTCCCCAAGGCCAAAGAACGACACCTGACCGCTTGGACAGGCATGCTGAACCATCGGCACTGAACAGGAGAGCTGCTTGTAGTAAACGCCCCATGGAATCATGAAAACCGTCTCGATGTCGAAGACGATGAACAAAATTGCGACGAGGTAGAATTTTACTGAAAACCTCTCTCTTGCATCGCCAAGAGGCGGGATACCCGACTCATATGGCGTCTGCTTGACCGGCGTTGGGCGCGACCTGATGGTAAGGGCCGAAAGAGCTACTATCAGCAGCCCATTCATTACCACGAACCCAAGCAACATCAGGACCGGCAAGTACGCGCGACTCATGGAGTTCCCGACTTCGTGAAAAATTTCACTAACTTGTTGACGACCAGAATCTATCGTGATTCATAGCGCTGACGGAAGGGTCTCGCGGTAGCAGTGATCATCCTGATTTCATACATTGACGCGCCCACGTTCGCGACATGGTTTCAATCGTCGCATTTCCGCAAAATCCTATCCAACAAATGTCAATTCAGTCCGATCGCTGGATCACCCGGATGGCTACCGAACACGGAATGATCGACCCGTTTGAGAACAGTCAGGTAAGGTCCGGGGTCATCTCTTACGGCGTCAGCTCGTACGGGTATGACATGAGGGTGGCCACCGAGTACCGGATATTCACCAACGTCCTCAACTCGATAGTGGATCCAAAAGAGTTCGACCCGAAATCATTTGTCCATTTCGAGGGCGACGTGTGCATCGTTCCCCCGAATTCCTTCGCGCTGGCACGCTCGGTCGAGTACTTCCGCATCCCCCGGAATATCTTGACAGTGACCGTCGGCAAATCAACCTATGCGCGCTGCGGAATCATTACCAACGTGACGCCGTTGGAGCCCGAGTGGGAGGGCCACGTAACGCTCGAGATCTCGAACACCACTCCTCTGCCCGCGAAGATTTATTCAAATGAAGGCATCGCTCAGGTGCTGTTTTTCAAGGGCGAGGAGGAACCGCTGGTCTCATACGCCGACAAGAAGGGCAAGTACCAGGGACAGACCGGGGTGACACTCCCGAAGCTGTAATCGGTATAAGGGGCATGACAAAAGGCCCCCTTTCGAAGGGCCCTTTGGCACTGGGGAGTCGGATTCGGAGAGTTGCTGCCCACCGCCTCCTACGCGGGCAGCGCGCGTTTATCGCCCGCTACTTGCCGTTGTTGTTCTTGACCTGAACGGACTTCTGAGTCGTGCCTGAGAGACCGCCGGCATCCTTCACCGTCAGGCTCACGTTCATTGAATAGTTGCCCTTCTGAGTATAGACGTGCGAGGCCATCGGATTCGCCGCAGTCACGCTCGAAGTGCCATCACCAAAGCTCCAGTTGTAGCTCGAGATTCCAGCGTCGTCCGTCGATGCCGATCCGTCAAAAGTGCAATCGCCCTTGTTGCAACTGAAGCTGAAGCTGGCGGTGGGCGGATTGTTCGCGACGGGAGGTGCCGGCGGCGGCGCAGTTGGTGGCGTCACTGCACCACCCTGTCCATTCACACGCAGAAGCAGATTAACCGAGTTGCTTCCCAGCGATCCAAGAGCACCGTTCGTTGCACCGCCGACAAGCGCCTGTGCAACCTCAGCCGGTGACGCGCCGGGATTTGCCTGGAGATAAAGAGCCGCGGCACCAGCAACATGTGGCGTTGCCATCGATGTTCCACTGGCTGAGCCCATCGAATTGTCGTCCGTGTTCCACGCTGAATAAATGGAGTTACCGGGCGCGAACAAATCGACGCAACCACCATAGTTGGAGAACGAAGCCATGGCGTCAACATTTGTCGTCGCACCAACGGTAATTGCCGCCGGCGCGCTCGATGGAGAATAGCTGCACGCGTCGCTCGCGTTATTTCCTGCTGCGACCGCGAACGTAACGCCTGATCCGATCGCGGCTGTCACGGCATCGTTGAGCGCCTGTGAAAAACCGCCCCCGACACTCATGTTGGCGACCGCGGGAAGAACGCGATTTGAAGCAACCCAGTTGATTCCGGCTATTACGCCGCTGGTCGTTCCGCTTCCATTGCAGTCAAGCACACGAACCGAGTGAAGCGTGACTGCCTTAGCGACACCGACCGTTGAACCGCCAACGGTGCCAGCGACGTGCGTGCCGTGCCAGTGACAGCCGTCCGGTCCGTAACCATCAGCGATCGCCGTGTAATCAGCCACGACGCGTCCACCGAATTGAGAATGCGTATGGCGAACGCCAGTGTCGATGATGTAAACGTTGACACCAGCGCCAGTGGCCGAGTACGTATAGTTGCCGTCAAGTGGCAACAGCGACTGATCGATCCGATCCAGGCCCCATGTTGCTCCGGCCTGTACATCGGTCATCGACATCGTCTGATCCTGTTCGACGTAAGCTACGCTCGGATCGGACGCTATCTGCGCCGCCTCTGCGGCTGTCATGTGAGCGGAAAAACCCTTGAGCGCTTGTGCGTAAACACGCTCGAGCGATCCGTTCTTGAGCAGTCCCTTCGCCTTTCCCGGGACATCCGACACGTCGCCGTTCAGCACTACAATGTATTCATCCGCGATCGGTGAATTCCCACCGCGTGCGAACACTGGCTGCAATGTGCTTGAAGCGCTCTGCGCGACTGGAGCCGTCGCATCCCTGCAAGCTCCAAGTCCCACGGTAAGACTGGCCAACATGACAAGCCCGCGAAGGGGGGCTGTCCGCCGACCGCGATCGGTGAACGAAAACATCGTTTACTCCTCCTAAAGGTGTTCGGTAGCTCGACTCGCATGGGCGGCGATTTCGCCGCCTTTAGCTCCGTAGCTTTGCGTCCTCGCCTTTTGGCGAGTTTGCCTTTGTCGCGACCTCCATCAGGGAGGAGCGAACAAGCTATCAATCGACTTCCTACTGTCCCGAGGACGAGCCAACGGACATGGGGTAACAGGATCGTCCCACCGGGATAAAAAAAGTCCCCCAGGACATGAGGGACTTTTCGACCGCGGTTTTGGACTTATAGGGCTACCTCCCGACGCCCGCCCGGATATAGTCCAGGTTCATCCTCGAAATCGTATCTATGCTGATTTCCTTGGGGCAAGCTTCCTGGCATTCGCCATAAAGCGTGCAGCCGCCGAAGTCCTCTAGCTCCATCTGTGAGACCATCGAGAGCACCCTTCGGTAACGCTCTGGCTGGCCCTGAGGAAGATGGCCCAGGTGACTGATTTTGGAGGCAGTGAAGAGGGACGCTGAAGCGTTGGGGCAAGCTGCGACGCACGCTCCGCACCCGATGCAGGCAGCCGCATCCATCGACGCGTCCGCTGCGATTTTCGGTACGAGGGTGCTATTTGCGTCCTGGGCCCCCCCTGTCGGGGCCGTGATGAACCCGCCGGCTCCGATTATCCTGTCGAGAGCGCTTCTGTCCACGACCAAATCGCGAATCACAGGAAACGCCTTCGCACGCCAGGGCTCTACGTTTATGACCTGACCGTCCTTGAAACTCCGCATGTGGAGCTGGCACACAGCCGTTCCCTTCATAGGACCGTGCGCGGCGCCGTTGATCATCATGGAGCACGACCCGCAGATGCCCTCACGACAGTCATGATCGAACGCGATTGGATCGCGCCCTTCTTCGGTCAAACGTTCATTCAATACGTCGAGCATCTCGAGGAACGACATGTCCGGACTGACTCCCGGTGCATCGTACGCGACCATCTGACCAGCAACCGCTGCATTCGCCTGCCGCCACACTCTCAGCTTGAGATTCATTACTTGTAGCTCCGCTGAGACAGCTTCACCCGCTCGAACACGAGAGTCTCCTTGTTCAACGCCGGAGCTTCCGAATCGCCGCGATATTCCCAGGCGGCGACGTAGGCGAAATGCTCGTCGTCGCGAAGGGCTTCTCCATCCGGAGTCTGGCTTTCCTCTCTGAAATGCCCGCCGCATGACTCCGTGCGATGCAATGCGTCGCGACACATCAACTCTGCCAACTCAAAAAAATCGGCCACTCTTCCGGCCTTCTCCAGCGCCTGATTCAGTTCCTCATCGCTGCCCGAAACATTCACGTCGCGCCAGAATTCCTCACGCAGCTTTGGAATGAGCTCCAGTGCTTTCCTGAGGCCTGCCTCATTGCGCGTCATGCCGCAATAATCCCACATGATTTTTCCAAGCTCGCGATGGAACGAATCGACAGTTCGCTTTCCCTCTATTGCGAGAAATTGACGCGTCCGCTCTGCGACCTGCGCTTCGGCGTCCTTGAACGCCTCATGAGCGGAATCGATCTTCGCCGGCTTAGAAGATGCGAGGTAATCGCCTATCGTACTCGGGATTACGAAATATCCGTCCGCGAGGCCCTGCATCAGCGCGCTTGCACCGAGGCGGTTGGCGCCGTGATCCGAGAAATTCGCTTCTCCGATCACGTGAAGGCCCTCGATAGTGCTCATGAGATTGTAGTCCACCCACAATCCGCCCATCGTGTAGTGCACGGCGGGATAGATTCGCATCGGAACCTTGTGCGGGTCTTCGTCGGTAATCCGCTGGTACATCTCGAAAAGGTTTCCGTAACGCTCTCGGATCACGCTTTCCCCGAGCCGCTTTATCGCGTCGGCAAAGTCGAGGTAGACGCCGAGCCCGGTCGGGCCGACACCGCGGCCTTCGTCGCAAACTTCTTTGGCTCCGCGCGAAGCAATGTCACGCGGTGCCAGGTTGCCGAAGCTTGGATACTTCCGCTCGAGATAGTAGTCACGCTCTGCTTCGGGAATCGCATTCGGCGGCCGCTTATCACCCGTACCTTTCGGAACCCAGACTCGACCATCGTTGCGAAGTGATTCACTCATCAGCGTCAGCTTCGACTGATACTCGCCACTGACCGGTATGCACGTTGGATGAATCTGCGTGAAGCACGGATTGGCGAACGCCGCCCCGCGCTTGTACGCGCGCCATATCGCGGTCGCGTTCGAGCCCTTCGCGTTTGTCGAAAGATAGAAGACGTTTCCGTAACCACCCGTTCCAAGCACCACTGCATCGGCCACATGAGACTCGATCTTTCCCGTAATCAGATCCCGGGTGATGATTCCGCGCGCTTTCCCATCGATCACGACAACGTCGAGCATTTCGGTGCGCGGATACATCGTGACGGTGCCAAGCGCGATCTGACGCTCGAGGGCCTGATAAGCGCCCAGCAGCAGCTGCTGTCCGGTTTGCCCGCGAGCGTAAAACGTTCGTGATACCTGCGCTCCACCGAACGACCGATTGGTGAGCAATCCGCCGTATTCGCGAGCGAACGGAACGCCCTGCGCTACACACTGATCGATAATGTTGACGCTGATCTCGGCCAGACGATAAACGTTCGCTTCGCGCGAACGGAAGTCGCCGCCTTTTACTGTATCGTAGAAGAGACGGTAAATGCTGTCGCCGTCGTTCTGATAGTTCTTCGCTGCGTTGATGCCGCCCTGCGCGGCGATGCTGTGCGCGCGACGCGGTGAATCCTGGAAACAGAAACACTTAACGTTGTAGCCAAGCTCACCCATAGTTGCGGCCGCTGATCCGCCGCCGAGGCCGGAGCCGACCATGATGACGGTGTACTTCCTTTTGTTTGCGGGGTTCACAAGCTTCATCTCGAAGCGATGGCGATCCCACTTTTCTTCGAGGCGGCCAGCGGGGACCCGTGCGTTCAATTCCATATCAACCAATCAACCCCGCGAAGACAGCGATGGGAATCGCAGTGAATCCGAGCCAAACGATTATGGCTACCGCGAGTGCAATTCTGCGATGCAGCGGGTTTTCCGACGGTTGTGCAAATCCGAGCGAGCGAACTGAGCTCCACGCGCCGTGATAGAGATGAAGGCCGAGCGCGATCATCGACACGATATAAAACAGTGCCACCCACCAGATGTGGAAGCTCGCCACCATGTTGGCGTATACGTCAACGTCACTGAACACTCCGGACGGCATGATCGTTCCCGTCGTGAAGTGCAGGATGTGTACGACGATGAAAAGAAGTAGCAGTGCCCCGCCCCATCGCATCGTTCTTGACGCTAGTGTCGTCACCTGCGACCGTCTCTCGACGTATCCAATCGGGCGAGCAGCGCGGTTCTGAAGAGTGAGCTGAACCGCTGCTATCACGTGAAGGATCACTGCGCCGATCAGCACCAGCCTGACGATCCATAACAGCTCGCCAGTGCTTTTCAAAAAATGGGAATACGCATTGAGTGCACCGGGCCCACGGAAGACGAGCAGGTTGCCCGCCATATGCCCGACCACGAAGCCGATTCCAATCAGCCCCGTGATTCCCATCACGACTTTCTTTCCTATTGCCGTCTGATAGAAGCGCACTACCCGGTTCATTTCTGGTTACAGCTTCACTGCGCTCATCGGCTCCCGGACGGCTTCAGCGCTCTTTTCAAGCGCAGCGCGCTCTTCGTCGGTAAGCGTGACCTCGAGAATGCTTTCGAGCCCGGCGCGTCCGAGCTTGCACGGGACGCCGAGGAAAAGTCCGGACATTCCGTATTCGCCCTCGAGCCACGCGGCGCACGGAAGGATGCGCTTCTGGTCACGGACAATCGCCTCGCACATCTGTACCGCTGCAGCAGATGGTGCGTAATACGCTGAACCGGTCTTGAGATACTTCACAATTTCGGCACCGCCGCTTCTCGTGCGCTCGACAATCGCGTCGAGCTTTTCCTTCGACATGAGCTGCGTGACCGGAATTCCGCTGACGCTCGTGAAGGAGATAAGCGGAACCATCGTGTCGCCGTGTCCTCCGAGGACCATGGCCTGGATGTCCCGAACGGAAACATCGAGAGCTTCGGCGATGAACGAGCGATAGCGAGCCGTATCGAGCACACCTGCCATGCCGAGCACGCGCTCGCGCGGGAATCCGGTGACCTGCTTTGCCACATACGACATCACGTCGAGCGGATTGGAAACGATGATCAGGATCGCATTCGGCGACGTCGTCTTTACGCTTTCCGAGACCTGCTTGACGATTCCGGCGTTGGTGTTGAGAAGATCGTCGCGCGACATGCCGGGTTTGCGGGCGATTCCGGCGGTGATGACGACGATGTCGGAATTGGCTGACTCATCGTAACCGTTGCTGCCGACGATTCTCGAATCGAAAACTTCAATCGGTGCGGATTCCCACTGGTCGAGTCCCTTTCCCTGGGGCACTCCTTCCATGATGTCAACAAGGACGACATTGCGGGCGAGCTCTTTCTCTGCAACGCGCTGAGCGGTGGTCGCGCCGACATTTCCAGCGCCGACAACCGTAATTTTGTTCACCATTTTGATCTTTTTTTGTTAGTGGAGGCGGTACTCGCGAAAGTTATTTCGCACGGGGTATAACGGCTACCCTCCGACCTCGGAGAGAGCGTGCAATCCGCCAACTTTCATCTGGAGAAGCTCATGCTCGAGAGGCTTCGCGGCGAGCGCTGAACGAAAGAGCGGCTCCATCGCCGAACCCGCGCGATACGCGTCCCGCAGATTGACCTCGTGGTTGCCGAAGAGACATGTGCGCAGCCTGCCATCAGCGGTGAGTCGGACTCTGTTGCATGAACCACAGTAGGTGTGCGTCATTGGCGTAATGATACCGATGGTTCCATTCGCGCCCTCGAGCTGGTAGTACGTTGCTGGTCCATTTCCGCGCGGTGGTCCGACAACCGGGGTGAGCTTTCCAAGTGACTCGAGCCGGGTGAGAATCTCTGCAGACGGCACGACGTGATCCCATGTGATCTCACGCATGTCTCCAACCGGCATAAGCTCTATGAAGCGGACGTGCCACCGGTGACCAAGGGTGAGACGGGCGAAGTCGATGACCTCCGAATCGTTGATGCCTCGCATCACAACGACATTGATTTTTATCGGATCCAGACCTGCGCGCTCAGCAGCTAACGCAGAATCGACAGGATCGAACGAAAGACTTCGCCTGGAGATTTGCGCGATGCGGTCGGGACGAAGCGAGTCCGCACTGATGTTGACGCGATCGAGACCGGCGCGTTTCAGCTCGCCGGCTATTTCTGGTAGCTTGAGTCCGTTCGTGGACAGCGCGATGTCCTCGATCTCAGGAATTTCCCGCAACATCGCTATCAGTTTCGCCAGATCAGGCCTGATGGTCGGCTCACCGCCGGTAATCCGCAAACGTCGCAGCCCGAGCGGAGCGAGCTGAGCGACTATCCCGGTGATTTCCTCGTAGCTTAGTATGTCGGCCTTGGGTAGCCATTGAAGTCCTTTTGCCGGCATGCAGTAGACACAGCGAAAATTGCACTTATCCGTAACGGAGATGCGTAGATACTCGATCGATCTACCGAACTGATCCTGCAATGCGGTGCTCATGCGGGCTCACCCTCTGCCGCACTGACCCAGCTGCGTTCTCCGTCGGTGTAGTGCTCGAGTTTCCAGATCGGAGCTCTCGTCTTGAGCTGCTCGATGATGTATCGAAGGGCGTCGAGTGAGGGCGCGCGGTGCGGGTCTGCGGCTACGATGACCACCGACGCTTCGCCGACCTGTATCTCGCCGAGGCGGTGCTCTGCAACGAGGCTTTTGACGCTGAACTTCCCTGATGCTTCGCGAAGGATCGCGAGGATCTCTTTTTCGGCCATTGGCTCGTATGCGCTGTATTCGATTGCCGTGACGTCACGTCCATCGTTCAATGAGCGAACGGTTCCAATGAATACTGACGTCGCCCCGTTTCCGGATTCAGATACCTCGGCGATGAGGTTCTGAGTTGCAATCTCTTCCCTTGTCAATGCTGCTCTGATCATCCGCCGGCGACCGGTGGAATGAATGCGACTTCATCTCCGTTCGCGAGTATCTCGGAGTGGCTGGCATACGAGTGGTTGACTGCAATCAATGGGGCGGGAGGAAGCCCGGCTGCGCCAGGCAGTCGCGCTACGTGGGCAACGACGTCCCGTACGGTGGCGCCATTTGTCAAATCGAGCACAAGTGACTGGCGTCCAAGGACTTCCGCGTATGAAGCGAAAAAACGGACAGTGACGGTCATGCCGTGACCGCCGGGGAAATTATTCCGCCTCGGAGAACTCGGTGTCGTGGAGATCGGACATCTCGACACCGGCGACCAGCGCGCGCAGCTCTTTGGATGGCTTGAAGACAGGGACCGGCCTCGCAGAAACTTCCACCGGTGAACCGGTACGCGGGTTTCTCGCCATGCGGGTCTTGCGGCGGCGAATCTTGAATGTACCGAAGCCGCGTACCTCTATGTTCTCCTGATGCTGGAGCGAATCCTTCACCGCTTCCAGAAAAGCGTCGACCACGCGGGCGCAGTCCTTCTTGGAGATCATCGGCCCCGCAGTGCGGGAAATCTGGGCCGTGACTCTTTCGACCAGGTCCGCTTTCGTCATTGACTCCGCCTGAGGTTCGACGCACCAACATGTAACGTAACTCGTTAGAAAGTATGACGTTACTAAAAAGGTGTCAAGTTTCTTCGGGGTGCTCAGAAGGCTTGCGCGAGCAGGTCTATCGCGCCTTTATCGCCTGGATGAACTCATCAAAATGGGGCACCGCGTCGTGGGGACCCGGGGCGGCCTCCGGGTGATATTGCACGCCGAATACGGGCAGCGAGCGATGTCGCAGGCCCTCGACGGTCCCGTCGTTCAAGTTGACGTGCGTCACATCGAGGTCGGTGCTTCCCTTGATTCCCGCGGCATCGCCTTCCACCGCAAACCCGTGGTTCTGGGACGTGATCAGGACCCTACCTGAACGCATGTCTTTCACCGGGTGGTTTCCACCTCTATGCCCGAAGGGAAGCTTTGACGTCGATCCCCCGAACGCAATGCCGAGCATCTGGTGACCGAGACAGATGCCAAATACCGGGGTGCCGCTAACCGCAAGTTCTCTCACGACATCTGGCCCGTAGCCGATCGCTTCCGGGTCTCCCGGTCCATTCGAAAGAAATATTCCATCCGGCTTTTCCGCCAAAACATCCGCGGCTGAGGTTTGAGCCGGCACGACAGTAACTCTGCTGTCGTGATCGGCAAAAAGACGCAGGATGTTCCGCTTGATACCGAAATCGTAGGCGATGATGTGACGGGATGCGGACGGATTCCCCCATGTGTATCTCTGCTTCGTCGAAGCCGGCGTCGCGAGGTCCAGGCCCTCCATCGACGGGCACGCCTCCAACTCGGCCACGGCTTCTGCGGAAGGGGTCGTTCCCGCGCCGATCACGCCGCGCATGACTCCAACCGACCTCAGGTGCCGAGTGAGACGACGGGTGTCAACCTCTTGCAGGATTGGTACATCGGAGGCTGCCAACCACGATTCCAGATCGCCCGTTGCGCGCCAGTTGGAGAACGTTTTCGAGAGCTCCCGCACGACTACCCCAGCAACCTGTGGATGCGCCGATTCAGGATCATCGGAGTTGATGCCGTAATTTCCGATTTGAGGCGCCGTCATAACGACGATCTGCCCACCGAACGATGGATCGGTGAACATCTCCTGATAGCCGGTCATGTTCGTGGAGAACACGATTTCGGCAACGGTTGGAGTCTCCCCGGAGCTTTTGCCCGAGTCGTTTCGGAGCCGGCCAAGAAAGAGGGTTCCGTCCTCTAGGAGGAGGAACCCCGGCTGAGTTTGCGAGTCGTTCAACCCGGTTCGTCTAGCGTTTCGGCTTACCAGCGGGTGGCGGCGTTGCCGGGGCCGTGGTTGCGGGAGTAGTCAGTGGCGTCGTTGCAGCCGGCCCATTGGACGGCGTGAGCGGAAGCGATGGACCGGTGGTGACTGGCGCCTGAGTTGTTGGTGAGGCCGGGGCCGCTGGGGCTGGCTGACCGAAGGTGTCTTCGAGAACGGACTTCGGCATCTGGGTGCGCGTAGACATGATCTGAAGAACAAACGCAAGAAAAAGGAACACCCCGGCTCCCCACCACGTTGCAGTTGTGAGCAGAGTTCCCGCCTGGCGAATTCCGATGAAGGCATCTGGTGACGAGCTGGCACCGCCGAAATTGGCGGCGAGTCCGCTTCCCTTGCCTGACTGGAGGAGGATCGCCGCAATCAGGACGACGGCGTCGATCACAAGAACTACGAGTAGGATGTTATAGAGCATTTAGCTTTTTTAGGAGACACAACGGCAGCCTTCAATATCACGGATTGCGGCTGGGTGAGTCAAGTCATTGTCAGCGCGAGGGATAGTTGGTGATCAGGCGCGCGCCACTGCTAACCAGGAACCTGCATCGAGACTCGCTCCGCCCACGAGCAGACCATCGACCTCGGGCTCGGCGAGCAACGATGATGCGTTGGCAGGCGTGACACTCCCACCGTAGAGAATTGGAGTAGTCCGTCCGCGGTCGCCGCAGATCGACCCGAGCTCCTTCCGAATCACAGCATGCATCGCCGTGGCGTCCTGCGGTGTGGCCGTCCTGCCGGTGCCGATTGCCCAGACCGGCTCGTATGCGACCATCACGTCACGGGTGTTGAGGTGCGTCATTCCCGACAAGCCCGCGCGGAGCTGTTGAATGACGACCGCTTCGGCATTGCCGGACTCACGCTGGTCGAGCAGCTCGCCGACGCAGAGTAGTGGAGTGAGGCCACCACGTTCGATCGCTGCGCACTTCAGGCCGGTTTCTTCCTCGGTCTCACCGAAGACATGGCGCCTTTCCGAATGTCCGACGAGTATGACCCGCGCGCCGGCCTCACGTGCCATTCCGACCGACAGCTCTCCCGTAAACGCCCCCTGATCGGCCCAGTAGACGTTCTGGACACCTAACAGGATGTCGTGCCGGTCAGCAATCGAGACACTCAGCGCGCTCATCGAAAGAGCCGGCGGAAAAAACAGGATCGTCCGATCGTTCTGGCGAGGGTACTGATCGAGGAAGGCCTGCATGAATTCACGAGCCGTCGTCGGCCCGTTGTTCATCTTCCAGTTCGCGGCGAGCACAGGTGTGTTCATCGTCACTCCTTTTTGTCAAGCGCGTCGACACCCGGCAGCGGCCTGCCTTCCATGAATTCGAGTGACGCACCGCCGCCCGTCGAAACATGACTCATTTTTTCGGAGAGCCCGGCCTTCGCAACGGCGGCGGCAGAATCGCCACCACCGACGATCGTCGTCGCACCTTTGGCTGTCGCCGCCGCCATCGCGTTCGCAACTGCCTGCGTCCCTCTATCGAACGGCGGAGTTTCGAAGACCCCCATCGGGCCATTCCACAGGACTGTCTTCGCGGATGCGATTGCGCGTGAGTACGACTCCGCCGATCTGGGACCAATGTCGAGCATCGCCTCCTCGGCGGCTATTCCGCCCTTTGGCACTGCATGCGCCGACTGCGGCGAATCGATTCCCGGTGCTACCATCGCGTCGTGCGGAAGGATTAGCCGCGTGCCGGCTTTGTCGATCAAGTCGCGCGCCATTTCGACCCGATCGTCCTCGACCAGCGATTTTCCGGTTTCGAAACCGAGAGCCTTGTAGAACGTGCACGCCATGGCTCCGCCAATGAGCAATGCATCGACCTTTGGAAGAAGGGCCTCGATTACGTCGATCTTGCCGGAGATTTTTGAGCCACCAAGAATCGCGACGAACGGCCGCTTGGGGGACGAAAGCGTGTCTCCGAGATAGTTGAGCTCTTTTTCCATGAGCAAGCCGGCAACTGCCGGTCGCAGGTGCTCCACTACTCCAGCAGTCGAAGCGTGGGCGCGATGCGCGGCGCCGAACGCGTCGTTGACGAACAGGTCGCCAAGCTCGGCAAGTGCGCGGGCAAGGCGAGGGTCGTTCGTTTCTTCTCCTCCAAGAAACCGGGTGTTTTCGAGTACGAGAATTTCGCCGGCGGGGAGATCATGCGACGCTTTCATTGCCTCGTCTGTGTCGGTTGTTTCGACGAACGTGACGCGCGCGCCCACAAGCTCCTGAAGTCGTGCAACCACCGGTTGCAACGAATACTTCGAGTTCGGCTTTCCTTTCGGTCGTCCAAGGTGTGAGAGCACAACCGGACGTGCACCGCGCTCGAGCAGGTATTTCAGCGTTGGGACAGACGCGCGGATTCTCGTGTCGTCCGTGACATTGCGGTCATCGTCGAGCGGAACGTTGAGATCGAGCCGGACAAGGGCACGCTTACCGCGCAGCTGCTCGTCCGACAGATCACGGACGGTTTTTTTCATCGATTACGAAAGTCGCGCGCCGACGAAACGAAGCATGTCAACGCAGCGCGACGAGTAGCCCCACTCGTTGTCGTACCAACCCGACACCTTCACCATCGTTCCGTCAACAACGTTTGTCGTCCTGGAGTCGATGATGCACGAATGTGGATTGCCGATGTAATCACACGACACGAGCTCCTCCTCCGAGTATGCGAGAATCCCTTCGAGCGCGCCCTCGGAAATTGCCTTGAACGCCGCGTTGACTTCCGCGATGGTAGTTGCGCGCTCTACTTCGACCGTGAGGTCGGTGAACGAAACGTCGGGCGTCGGAACGCGGATTGACAGACCATCGATCTTTCCTTTCAGCTCGGGCATCACGAGCGCAGTTGCCTTCGCGGCGCCCGTTGTAGTCGGAATCATCGAAACAGCTGCCGCTCTCGCGCGACGAAGATCCTTGTGCGGAAAGTCGAGAATCTGCTGGTCGTTCGTATAGCTGTGAACGGTGAGCATCGACCCGTGACGGAATCCGAAGTTGTCCTTGATGACCTTCACCATCGGCACCAGACAATTCGTCGTGCACGAAGCGTTGGAGATGATGTGATGCGACGCGGGGTCATACTTGTCGCTGTTGATGCCCATGACGATGGTGATGTCTTCACCTTTCGCCGGGGCCGAGATGATCACTTTCCTGGCGCCGGCCGTGATGTGCTTGCCGGCATCGGATGCACTGGTGAAGCGTCCGGTTGACTCGAGCACGATGTCTACACCGAGGTCAGCCCACGGAAGCGCGGCCGGATCTTTCTCTGACAGAATTTTGACTTCATCGCCGTCAACTATCAGCGCATTTCCATTCGCCTCGACGTCGCCATCGAACCGGCCGTGAACCGAATCGTACTTGAACAGGTGAGCGAGAGTCTTCGTGTCCGTGAGATCGTTGATGGCGACGAAATCGAGATCAGCAACGCCCTGCTCTTTCGCCGCGCGAAGAACCTGGCGTCCGATGCGACCGAATCCGTTGATGCCCACTCTTATTGCCATTCTCGCCGTTTCCTATGGAATGAGCCGGTCGCCTGAGGCGGGTGCCCGGCCGAAAGTCATGTAGCTGATTGTGCGGGCGCCGGCGTTGAACAACGCCTTGGCACATGCACCAAGTGTCGAGCCCGTCGTGACCACGTCGTCCAGCAGGACGAGGTGTCGCCCGATCACCTCTTGCCGGGCTGAATGTGGAACCACGAACGCCCCGGCAACATTGCCTAGTCGTTCCCCCGGAGTCAACTGCGTCTGGCTTTGCGTTCCGCGACCTCGGCTGAGCGCCGTATCAAGCATCGGAACTCCCCAGATTTGCGAGAGATGCCCGGCGAGAATCTCGGTTTGATTGAACCCGCGATCACGCCTGCGTGAAGGTGACAACGGTACGGGAACGATTCCGGCTCTCTCCCTGACCACATCGATCGGCCAGGACAATCGCGACATTCGCTCCGCCATGGCGAAGCCGACGCGAATCCACCCGCCGTACTTGAGAGCGTGCACGATTGCCGACCCGGTGCCGGCGCCCATCCAGCAGTATGATCGGGCCGATCGGACGAATGGCGGAAGCAGCTCGCACCATCGGCACGAATAAGCGCCGACAGGATGTCCGCATCGAAAACAGCAGGGTGATGGAAGACGGCGGCATCGGGACCAGCAATGTCCGCAGATGATGCCGCTCTCTCCATGCATCATCAACCGTTCGCATGATACGCAGCAGATTGGCAGAATAAGATCCGCTGCGGCCCGCAACGCACTGGACGAAAAGCGCGGTGCCGTCCGAGGTTTCAGGTCCTCCCGGCGGCCTCGGCCAACGCCCGCTTCATCGCCGACTGGTCGGGTTCCTCGCCAAACCAGCATTCAAAGGCAGCGACGCCCTGGTGGAGCAGCATGGAGAGTCCGTCAACCGCGCGATGCCCACTGGCCCGCGCCGCACGTACCCATGCCGTCTCGTTAGGCCCGTAGACGAGATCGATGAGAATTGCGCCGGCCGCGACCCGGTCGAGCTCAATGGGCAGTTCGTCACTGGACATTCCAACAGGTGTAGCATTGACGACAATATCGGCTTCGCCGATGAGTGGGTCACGCATCGAAGCTGCGCGCACGACAACGGAATGCCGCATGCGTGCGACGGCTGCCCTCGCCAAATCGCGTCCATGCACGGTAGCAGTCACACCCGGCCACTCCGCGATTGCAGTGAGCACCGCTCCGGCGGCGCCGCCCGAGCCGAGAACCGCCACACGCACATTCGACGGTGCGTCGCCGAGCAGCTCCGTTGTCATCGCGGTAAATCCGGCTACGTCTGTATTGTGACCGCAGATGCGTCTGTAATCGTCGCGCCAGAAAGTATTCACTGCTCCCGACTTGTTGGCCGGCTCGGTGCACGCGTCCATGCACTGAAAAGCGTGCAGCTTGTGAGGAACGGTGACGTTGCCAGCGCCGCCAAGCTCGACGAACTCGCGAAGGGTCGCCTCGAAATTCTCGGGCATGACATCGATCGTTTCGTACCTGATCGTTCTTCCCGACGCTGCGAGAGCCGCGTTGTGCATCGCGGGTGAGAGGGAGTGAGCGACTGGATGGCCAAGAAGGGCGATCCGCTCAGGGTGTGTCACGGAGCTCCTATGCGCTCGATCAGGCCAGACAGTTCTCGCTCGAGATCGTTGGCTGTCTCACGATAGGAATCGAGATCACCGCCGAACGGATCCTGTATAGTTCGCCCCGCGCGCTCACCGGTCGCATAGCCGGCAAGAAGATGAACGTTTGCGTTCGGGTCAATCTCCTTCACCCGTTCGACGTGTTGGGGCGACACCGCGAGAATCAGGTCCGTTGCGGCGATGATCTCGGGAGTAATCATGCGGGATCTGTGCATCGACAGGTCGAGGCCACGTTCCATTCCAACGAGGATCGAGCCGTCGCTCGCGGAGGATCCATCCCACGCCTGCGTGCCGGCGCTCGATACTTCAACATCAGATCGTCCGGCGACCTGAAACATCCTTCGCGCAATTGCCTCGGCGAGGGGGCTTCGACAGGTATTGCCGCTGCAGACGAAGAGAATGTTCATTGGTTTAATTGTCTCCAACGACGTCAGGAACGCTTTCTCGAAGAGCCGCAGTGGAAATTGCGCCAGGGCGAATTACCCGAGGACGTCGCCCCGTACAGTCAACGACCGTCGAAGGCTGGGATTCCACGAGCTGGCCGCCGTCGAGAACATGGAGAGAGCCGGTTTTCGCTGCATCTCCCCATTGATCGATAATCTCTTGAGCATTGGTTGCCGGAGGAACGCCAGGCCTGTTTGCGCTCGTAGAAGTGATCGGCTCTCCGTATGCCTGCACCAGACGCGCGAGTCCGGAATGTGGCGTCCACCGAACCGCCACTCCACCCTCTGGACCGCGAAGTTGATCGGGAACTCTCTTTTCTCCGCCGGGCAGAACGAGTGTTAACGGTCCGGGCCAGAATCGCGCAGCGAGTTGTGATGCGTGCGTTGTCAGGTGCAAGTCGAGTCGCGATAGCATGTCACTCGACGCCACGATGAGAAGAAACGGTTTATTCGGCGGCCGTCCCTTGAGTGCAATGAGATTTGCGACTGACTCGCGGTCAACACCCCCGCCGAATCCGTAGACCGTTTCCGTCGGATACGCGAGCACCTTGCGCGCGTTCAGATGAGCGATGGCGTCCTTGAGCGCATGCTCGATCTCATCGGGAGACCAGAAAGGTACAGCTAGAGGTGAGACGTTCACTCAGGCAAGATACTCAACGCTTCTGCGCGAATGAAATCGGACTCGTCTGTGATCTTCATCGCACGCTCACTTCCGGGGACAAGTACGACTTTCATTCTGAATTTTTCGAACAGCGCGGCATCGTCGGTGGCTGTTATCCGTTCTTCGACGGCCCTCGCATGTGCCGTCTCGATCATTTCGCGCGGAAAGCCCTGCGGCGTCTGAATTCGAACGACACCCTCGCGCCCGATGGTCTCGACGATCTCTCCAGCACCGTTAACTCGCTTGAGTGTATCTGCGACAAGCAGTCCCGGAGCAGCCCCATGGCCGCGGCGCGCTTCGGCGATCACTGCGTCGATCACCGCCGTTGTAACCAATGGTCTGGCGGCATCGTGAATCAATACAACGGCCGCGTCCGTCGGCACATCTTCGAGACCGTTGCGGACAGAGTCTCCTCGCTCGCGTCCGCCGACGGAGAGCAGCAATCGCTCGGTGTCGCATTGAAACAGCCAAGCCGGTGGATCGCCGACGTGCTCGTACGGCAAGACGACGACCACCATGCAAACGTCGCTGCGCGCCTGAAACTTCTGGACGCTGTGCAGCAGCATCGGCTTTCCCGCGACCCAGCGGAACTGCTTCAGCTCGTCGCCCCCGACGCGCATTCCACGCCCGCCGGCGACTATTACAACGGCAACGTCGGGAGTCACTGGAATAACCGGCCGAACAGCTCGGAAATGGATTTCACTCCGACCGCCTTGATTCCCTTTGGGACGCGCGGTGGAATTGCCCGGTGCGACATGAAGGCAGTCGTCATTCCCATCTTCGCTGCCTCTGCAAGCCGCCGTTCCGATTGCGAGACAGGACGCACTTCGCCGCCGAGTCCAACTTCGCCGAGGTAAATCGAGCCGACGCTGAGTGGCCGGTCGTAGACGCTCGAGGCGAGCGCTGTCGCAACGGCGAGATCTCCCGCCGGTTCCTGCATTCGCACGCCACCGACGACGTTCAAAAAGACATCGAGCTGCGAAAAGGAGAGGCCGGCGCGCTTGTCGAGGACCGCCAGCAGGAGAGCGAGCCGCCGGTTGTCGAATCCTGTCGCTACACGTTGTGGATTTCCAAATCCGGATTTGGCGGCGAGGCCCTGAATCTCGATCAACACGGGACGGCTTCCTTCGAGCAGCGCTGTCACTGCGCTCCCCGATGCGTGATTCTCGCGGTCGCCCAGAAAGAGCTCCGAAGGATTCTCCACCGGATCGAGACCGCTCTCCGTCATTCGAAAAACTCCGATCTCGTCAACGCTTCCGAACCGGTTCTTGATTGCGCGAAGTATCCGGTGGTCGAGCATCCCTTCGCCTTCGAAGTACAAAACCGTGTCGACGATGTGCTCGAGAGTTTTTGGACCGGCGATTCCGCCGTCCCGCGTAACGTGTCCGACGACAAACACGGTGATGCCCGTTTCCTTGGCGAAGCGCATCAACCGCGCAGCGCATTCGCGAACCTGTCCCACGCTTCCCGGGGCGCCTTCGAGATCGGCGGTGAACACAGTTTGAATTGAATCGACGACCAGCACAGACGGAGCGAGCGCAGAAGCAGTTGCGAGAATTGTCTCGAGAAGAGTCTCACCGAGAAAGTTCACATCGATGGCCGAGTCGGAGAGTCGTTCTGCGCGCATACGAACCTGAAGCGCCGATTCCTCACCTGAGACGTACAAGGTTCCCCGCCCGGACGACTCCAGCTTCGCGGCGACTTGCAGCAGCAGGGTCGATTTACCGATACCTGGCTCGCCGCCGATGAGTATCATCGACCCCGGAACGATGCCCCCACCTAACGCGAAATCGAATTCAGCCAGCCCTGTTTTCCAGCGCTGGTCGGCCGTGCCCGAAACATTCCGGAGCTTCTGTGGCTCAGCAACGGATCCGCCTTCGGCGAGCGATTTATGTCCGCCGATTCGTCTCGCGGCACCGCCGCCTTTGCCGGCAGTCGCTGTCCTCGCGACGACCTCTTCGACAAGAGTATTCCATTCAGCACAGACATCGCATCGTCCCGACCAGCGCGAATGCTCGGCTCCGCAGTTAGTGCAGCGAAATACGCTTCGCGCCTTTGGCGTCACTGATTCTGGTCACGCGCGGAATAGTTTTCGAACCGCGTGTATGTCTTGTTGAAATAAAGATTGACGAGGCCGGTCGGTCCATTGCGTTGCTTGCCGACGATGATCTCCGCTCGGCCCTCGAGCGAATTGCCGTCCTTGTCCGTTGTGCCTTCGTACATCTCCTGGCGATAGATGAACATCACCAGATCGGCGTCCTGCTCGATCGCGCCCGACTCGCGGAGATCCGAAAGCTGCGGCCGCTTGTTTTCGGCTGTGCGTTGTTCGGGGGCACGCGACAATTGCGACAATGCGACCACGGGAACACGAAGTTCTCTCGCAAGTGCCTTCAGTGACCGGGAGATGTAGCTGATCTCCTGCTGCCTGCTTTCGGAGCCGGGCGGCCCCTGCATGAGCTGCAGGTAGTCGATGACGACCATGCCGATGTTGTTGTCGATCTTCAGCCGGCGTGCTTTCGAGCGCATCTCGAGCAGAGAAATTCCCGGTGTGTCATCGATCCAGATCGGGGCATGCATTAGTGTACCAGCCGCGCGACCAAGTCGAACGAATTCGTCGTCGTGCAGACGGCCCTTTCGGAGGCGTTGTGCGTCAACCCGTCCTTCTGACGTGAGAAGACGCTGCACGAGCTGCTCCTTGCTCATCTCGAGCGAGAAGAATGCAACCGGCACGTTGGCGTCGAGAGCAGCATTTTGCGCGATGTTGAGGACGAAGGCCGTTTTTCCCATCGACGGACGGGCGGCGACGATGATCAGATCTGAAGGCTGGAAACCTGCCGTCAGCTCGTCCAGATCCTTGAATCCACTGCCAACCCCAGTAACCGATTCCCCGCCACGCTGGAGCAGCTCGATACGCTCCATCGTCGGCCAGAGAAGTTCCTTAATTCGCGTGAAGCCTTCGGTTCCGCGACTCTGATTGACCTCGAAAATCTTGTGCTCGGCCGCGTCAAGCAGCTCGCCTGCTGGAGCAGCCGACTCAAAAGCTTCGGCGACGATCGCAGTTGACACTTCAATGAGCCGCCGGCGAAGCGCTTTCTCGCGAACGATCTTCGCGTGGTACTCGATGTTGGCCGAGGTCGGAACCGCATCGACGAGAAATCCGATGTAGTCCTTGCCGCCACTCGACTCGAGATCACCGCGCCGGTTGAGCTCCTCGGACAAAGTGAGCGGATCGATAACGTCGCCGCGTTCCGAGAGCGAGAGCATCGCGCGAAAAATCCGGCGATTGCCCTCTCTGTAGAACATCGTGTCGTCTACATACTCTGTCGCACGAAGGACCGCTTCAGAGTCCATGAGCATGGCGGACAGCACCGCCTGCTCGGCGTCTTCGGAGTACGGCGGGCGCCGCTCCGAGTATGGATCACGCGCCGGTGGCGCTATCGAGAATTCTACGGGCGAGCTGGACATCTTCCCAAGTGGGGCGTTTCCAAGCCGGGTTGCGAAGCAACGCGGCAGGGTGATAGGTGACGACGACAGGAATGCCGTGGTAGCGATGAACCTCTCCACGGAGCTTCCCGATCGGCGTTTTTGAGTTGAGAAGAGTCTGCGCTGCAAAGGTGCCGAACGCAACGATGACTTTCGGCCGGGTGATTTCCAGCTGGCGAACGAGATAAGGTGTACAGGCCTCGATCTCGTCCGGAGCCGGGTTGCGGTTTCCCGGCGGCCGGTGCTTGACCACATTCGTGATGAAGACATCTTCCCTCGACAGGTTCACCGCTGCAAGAATTTTCGTCAGCAGCTGACCTGCGGCACCAACAAATGGCAATCCCTGTTCGTCTTCGTTTGCCCCCGGTGCCTCGCCGACACACATCAATCGCGCTGCCGGATTGCCTGATCCGGGAACGCCACGCGTAGCAGTTTTGTAAAGTGGGCAGAGCATGCACTTCTCGACTTCTTCGGCGATTGCCGCGAGCGACTTCTGTCCGCGGACATCGACGGTCAGCGACTGCACCACCACGTCGGTGCGACCGGGCACCCCAATCACCTGGGCAGTTTCCGCCGCCAGAACTTCCCGCCATCCTCCAACCTGTCCAGAAGCGGCAGGTGGAACTCCCCGTGCGATTGCGCCGATCGCTCTCATCACGTCATCGACACTCATCGAATCGAGAACGAGCTCTGATTCGCCCAGGTCGCGGCGCTGCTCCAGGTAAAGACGGAGCCGTTCCTTAGCGTCCATTCAACACCGCTTCAACCCGATCGAGAATCACGTCGGCGAGTTCTGTTTTCTGCATCATCGAAATTTCTTCAGTTCCGCCGCCGGCGGTAACAATCGTGACGCGATTTGTGTCGCCGCCAAATCCGGTTCCCTCGTCAACTGCGCTATTGGCGACGACCATGTCGAGGCCCTTGGCCTCGAGCTTTTTCACGGCATTGTCAATCATGTCTTCGGTCTCCAGCGCGAACCCGACGATGACCGCCCCCGGCTTGCGGAGGGGCTTCGTGCTTCGAAGGATGTCGTCTGTTTCCGTGAGCTCGATCGGAGCGGCCTTACCGCCTTCCTGCGCGCCTTTCTTGATCTTCTGTGAGGCGGGAATCGCTGGGCGAAAATCGGCAGGAGCGGCCGCCATGATGAGAACATCGGCGGAGGGAAGACCGTTCTCGATGGCCGCTTTCATGTCTGCGACCGAGTCGGCGGGAACAACCTGAACGCCATGAGGCGCGGGCACGTCCATGTGCCCCGCTACCAGCGTTACCTTGGCACCGCGGCGCCATGCAGCCTCCGCGATTGCGACCCCCATCCTGCCGGTGCTGTGGTTGGAGATAAAACGCACGGGATCGATTGCTTCACGCGTCGCGCCTGCCGTCACGATGACGTTGCGTCCTGCCAGGCTCCGGTGCGTCTCGAGCATTCGAGAAATCTCGGACACGATTGATTCTGGCTCGGGCATTCTGCCGGGCCCTGCCCCTTCGCCAACCGCAAGTGGCCCGTCATCGGGATCGAGCACTGAGTAACCGAGGCTCCTGAGCTGGCGAACGTTCTGCCTCGTTTGTGCGTTCGCCCACATCCGGTCGTTCATCGCCGGTACGAGCAAAACCGGGGACGTGTTGGCGAGCAGCGCTGCGGTGAGGAGATCGTCTGCCATCCCGTGCGCGGCGCGCGCGAGGAAATCAGCGGTCGCGGGGGCGACGACAAAAAGAGCCGCCTCACGCGCCAGCGTAATGTGGTCCAGTGCGTTTCCTGGCCCAAAGATCTCTGAATGCACGCGGCGGCCGGTGACCGCCTCGAACGTTATACCGCCTACAAATTCCTGGGCGGCTCTGGTCATGATGACGTCGACTTCAGCGCCCGCCTGAGTGAGCAGGCGGGCCACCATAACCGATTTGTAGCTGGCTATCCCCCCCGTTATGCCGAGGAGGATGCGGCGGCCTTCAAAGGGCCGCACGTGAGCTATTCGCTGCGGCGGCGCGGCACTACACGATACTGGATCTCGCCATCTGTGAGATCCTCGAGAGCGCGCGTTGTCAGCTTCTTCTCGCCCGGGGCGGAACGGTCACGCGGGAACTCGTTGAGCACGCGCGCAAACTTTGCGGCGACGAGTACACCGAGATATTTGTTGGTCGCATGCTTTGCGACTTCGGTCGGAATGAAAACCTGCATTAGTTCCTGCTCCTGTTTATTTGTTCGAGCTCGCGCTCCAGATCAGCGACGATCGAATTGACCCGCTCGCCGAGATCACTGATTCGCGTCCGCCTTTCACCTTCGGCATCGATGATTCCCGAAACGGCCAGAACCGCATGCTCGAGAACTTCGTTCACTACAACATAATGGTACAACCCGATTGCCCGAAGCTCCTCGACGGCACTTTTCAGCCGCCTGGCCAGGGAATCGGCGTTTTCGGTGCTGCGCCCCTCCAACCGTTCGAGCATCACTCGCCCGTCCGGGGGAAGCACAAAGATCAGGACTGAGTCGGGATAGACGGCCACGAACTGCTTGGCGCCCTGCACGTCGATGTCCATCACCACATGTCGCCCCGACGTGAGAACGCGGTCCACTTCGCGTCTCAGCGTCCCGTAGTGACTGCCATGAACATCGGCCGACTCGGCGAACTCGCCTCTGTCGCGGGCGGCCAGAAACTCTTCCGGAGACAGAAAGAAATAGTCCTCCCCGTCTACCTCGCCGAGACGTGGCGATCGTGTGGTGCACGAGACCGAATAGCCGAGGTCTTTGCGACGGCGAAGAAGCTCATGGGCGATAGTCGTTTTGCCGCCCCCAGAGGGAGACGAGAGTATCACGGGAAACCCGGTCACTCGATGTTCTCGACTTGCTCCCTGATTCGCTCGAGCTCTTCCTTGATGACAACTACGTCGGCAAGAATGGGAGCGTCGTTGGCCTTGCTACCCATGGTATTTGCCTCGCGAACCATCTCCTGAAGCAGGAAGCCCAACCGCTTCCCTATCGGCTCGTCCCCGCTTTCCGTGACAGACCGGCGGAACGATCCGATGTGAGACTCGAACCGGTCAACTTCCTCGGCGATATCGAGCTTGTCGGCCAGAATCGCGACTTCCTGGGCAAGCCGCTGCTGATCGACGTTCGAGCCGTTCGCCAGCTCTTTCACAGACTTCCTGAGTCTGGCCGCCTGTTCTGCAAGGCGAATCGGACCTCGATCGCGAACGCGCGCCACGGATTGTTCGACGAGATTGATACGCTCGATAAGAAAAATCGCCAATCGGCCGCCTTCTTCGCGTCGCATCTGACGGAGCGCGGCGACAGCCTGGTCGACGACAGCGATGAGCTCGGCGACGGTTCCCTGGTCGGATTCCTCGGCGTGTCCGTCCACGACGCCCGGCAGGTTCAGAATGGTTGCTGCGTCGAGAGTGTCCGACAAACCATGTTTTTTCTGGAGTTCGCGAAGCGTCTCGACATATTCCGCAAATCGATCGTCATTGATTCCAGGCGCACGTTGCTGGTCCCGTTCCACTCGTCCAGTGAGCGCTACATGACCGCGGGCGATCCGCTGACGGAGGGTCTCGCGAACTTCGCCTTCCCAGCGTGCGAATATTCCAGGCAGCTTTATGCTTGGATTGAAGAACCGATGATTGACCGTGCGGATCTCGACGCTGACGCCTACAGCGCCAACCTTCCCCTCGGCTGATCCGAATCCTGTCATGCTGGATATCATATGCGGTGGCCCAACCTACGAAATGCAAACGACATAATCAATTCCAGAACTCCCACCTCAGGCCGTAATAACTGATCGCCCGGGGCATGTAAAAATCGGGTACGATCTGGTATTGGTCTCCAACGATATTACGAACCTGGTATGTCAGCACGCCACGCAAAATCCGGATCTCGACCAGGGCGGAAAGAATTCCGCTTGCGTTGGTTTGCCGAACGCCACCGGCTACAGGGAACGAAACAGAAGTTCTATAATCGTGCGTAACGCCAACCTTGAGACCGAAATTTCCACTTGGAAATCTCGACAACCAATTTGTGGCGAGGTTGATGTCTGACCTTACCTGATAACGCGGCTGGTAAAATCCGGCCGAGTCCCATTTTGTGCCCTGCACGTCGATGTTGATGTCCTTGTACAGCCTGCCACGCAAACCCGCGTAAAGACCATTGCGTCTTCCAATCGAGCGAACGACGTAAGCCGTGTCGAAGACTGTTGGCGGCTTGAGTACGGCGGTATCGCGGGTGATGAAGCCACCGATCAACCAGGGCCCGAAGAGTCGAACACCTGCCTCGAAACGAGCGGCGAGAAACTTTGGGGCGCCGCCAATGGGCGTACTATCGGGAGCCGCTGTTGACACCGATCCAGTGACGGAAAAAAATGGAACGGGTGTCAGCTGAACAATTGCGTCGCCGCGGGTGGTCTTCGTTTGAAAGCTTCGTTCGCCAAACAACTCAACTATTCCAATCGTGCTTCCAAACTCGAAACGCACGTTGGGCGTGTGGTAGACGTTCTTATCGAACGCGCGGATACGGTCGGTTGCGGAGAACTTCAATGGCCCGCGGAAATACCCTCCCGCTATCACGAACTGCTGGCGCTTCGTCGTAGTGTCAGTCGTGTCAGGAAGGATGCGAAGAGTCGCGGCCTCGGCAGCATTGTGTTTCGCACTCGATTCCGCCAGCCGCATCGTTGATGCGATCAGCTGAAGCCATGGACCGCCACTCACGTTGCCAAGTCCGGCGCGCACATACCCGAGGTCATAAACGCCCTGGAATGGCGGCAGCGACAGGCCACTACCGAAGGTCGGTTGTAATACGCGCGATGCATTCGTTCTCAATTCGAATGCATCCAGACTCCAGTTCTTCTTTGCGATACCGGTACGAATCATGAACGACAGAGCGTCGCCGCCACCGCCGAGGCGCACTGAGCGAGTGTTGTACTGCTGTCCTGCCAGCTGCAGTCCCGCACCATTATTGAAACGCTTTCCATAGTATCCACGGTACGCGTTGCTGTTTTCGTCGCCGGTAAAGATGTCAACGCGAGTGAACGGATCGGTTCGATCGGCTCTCCAGCTGCGCAGATGTACACGCAGCTCATTGGCGAAGCGCTCGATTGAGACGTTCTCCAGCGTATATAGCTGAACAGTATTCAGGTCGAGTATCGACCCACTGCGCGGGTCGATGTTGTCAAGCTCAATGCCATCGTAGAAAACTTTTACCCGGCCGAGGTCACCATTGACGGCAACGAACTTCGGTGACGCCAGCCATCCGCTGCGAAACGATGTCGCCCATGGAACGCGCTCGAGCAGATCCGCGACGGTGAGTGCACCACTCGCAAAAAGCTCGGCGCGGTTCCAAGAAAACTGTGGACCTACATCTGCCGTGCGCGGTCCGACTCCGCGGCCAAATGCTGCCTTGATGGTGTCCGCGTTGACCCTCGCCGCTGCAGTGTCGGTCTTTGGCTTCGGTGGTATTGGAACTTCACTGCCAGGGGGAACCACCACCTGCGCATGACCGACCACAGGAGCGGCTACGAAAAACGCCCCGGCCGCGAAGCCGAGGCGGGCGAGTTTAGTCAGCCGGCTTCGAGAGTGTGTCAGCTCAGCCTGCCGCGAATAAACTCGATGAAAGTGCCAGTCGGCGTACCTGTCGGTCCCTTCGGCATCGTACCGAGATCGGAGTCCGAGTAAGCGGTGCCGGCAACATCGAGATGGATCCACGGATACTCCTCCGTGAATTCCTTGAGAAACATTGCAGCGGTGATCGATCCGGCAGCGCGTCCGCCGGTGTTCTTGATATCGGCGACCTCTGACTTGATCAACTCCCTGTAGTCATCCCACATGGGCATCGACCAACCGGGCTCGCCGGCTCTCTTCCCCGCTGCAATCACTTCGGCAACCAGCGCCTCATCTGCGCTGAAAACGCCGGTCGCGGAGTGACCGAGTGCGATGACGATTGCGCCTGTTAAAGTCGCTGCATCAACTACAACCGCGGGATTGAACCGCCGGGCATACGAAAGGACGTCGGCAAGCACGAGCCGTCCCTCGGCATCGGTATTGATGACTTCGATGTACTTGCCGAGGTGGCTCTTTACGACGTCACCCGGATTCACTGCTGTGCCGGACGGCATGTTCGTCGTCGAGCCAATGAGACCAACGACGTTGATCGGAAGCTTCATCCGGCCGATCGCCTCGAGTGCGCCAAGGACACCGGCGGCGCCGCACATGTCGTACTTCATGTCTTCCATGCCTGGCGCCGGCTTGATCGAAATTCCGCCGCTGTCGAAGCAGAGTCCCTTCCCGACGATAGTCACGGGCTTTTGACCCGCAGGACCGCCGTTGTATTCAACGGCGATGAGTTTCGGGTCCTGCGGTGTTCCCTGCGCGACGCACAGCAGTGCGCCCATTCCTTCGGCTTCCATTTCTTTTCGGCCAAGTACCGTGATCTTCATGCCGTGACGAGCCGCGATGTCCGACGCAGTGTTCGCGAGAAATTCCGGAGTGCAGAGATTCCCCGGCATGAACGCAAGCGTGCGCGCGAGTGCGTGACCTGTGCCGATTGCCTCGCCTGATGCAACGCCAGCCCGCGATGCGTTCGTGTTGCTCGTCACGATTGTGGCCTTTTCAAGCGGCGCGCGTCGCTCGTTCTCCGGTGGAGGCGTCTTCAGATCCTTGTACTCCCAGGATCCTGCCATAAGCCCAACCGTCACGGCTTCGGCTTCCTGCGTGTCGAGCTCCCCAGCGTAGAAACCGAGATCAGCAATCCCTGCCTTCATCGCGTGGCGAGCCGCAAGCGCCGCGGCCCGGCGAAACGCGCCAGGACGATCCGCGATCTTTCCGGTACCGACAAGAACGATGCGGCGCGCACCACGTGCAGGGCCTGTCAGTGCGAATGTTTCGTCTTTTGCTCCGCGAAAGTCGCGCATGTCAAGCGAGCGCTGAATCGAACCGCCCAGAGAGCGGTCGAGGTCGATCAACCCGCCGGTCAGCCTTGGCTCGTCCGTGAGCGCGATCGCGAGAAGCGACCCCGAAAATTCCGCAACATTTCCTGCTCCAAGCGAGACTGAAGCCGGCATCTAATTCCCCATTCCGGCAATGATCCCATCTCCGAATCCCGACGTGGACACTTCGGTCGATCCCGGCATCTGGCGGGCGAGATCGTAAGTCACCTTCTTCGTCTTGATCGCATTCTCGACACCCTGCACGATGAGCCTCGCCGCTTCATTCCAGCCCATGTACTCGAACATCATCACACCCGAAAGGATGACGCTGCCGGGATTGATTTTGTCGAGATTCGCATACTTGGGTGCGGTGCCGTGCGTTGCCTCAAAAACCGCGACGCCATCGCCGACGTTTCCACCCGGTGCGATACCCAGTCCGCCGACCTGCGCAGCCGCAGCGTCTGACAAATAGTCCCCATTCAGGTTTGGCGTGGCAACAATCGAGTACTCCGATGGTCGCAGCAGCATTTGCTGGAACATCGAGTCGGCAATGCGGTCTCTGATAATGACTGCGTCGGCGCGCTTCTCGCTCCCGTTCTTCGACATGTCATCTTCCGTCACCGTTGATCCACCGAACTTTTCCTTGGCGACTTCGTAGCCCCAGTCACGGAAAGCGCCTTCGGTGAACTTCATGATGTTGCCCTTGTGGACCAGCGTGACCGACTCCTTGCACTTGTTGATCGCATACGCGATCGCCATCTCGATGAGACGCTTCGAGCCAAACTCGGACATCGGCTTGATGCCGATCGCCGAATTCACCCGGATGTCTTTCCCGAATTCGGTCTTGATGAAATCGCGAAGCTTCGTGGCTTCCGCACTTCCGGCCTTCCATTCGATGCCTGCGTACACGTCTTCGGTGTTCTCGCGGAAGATCACCATGTCGACCTTTTCGGGTTCCTTCACGGGTGCGCCGACGCCCTCGAAATAACGCACGGGTCGGATGCATGCGTAGAGGTCGAGCACCTGGCGCAGCGTCACGTTCAGCGAACGAATTCCACCGCTAACAGGTGTTGTAAGCGGTCCCTTGATCGACACGCGGAATTCTCCCATCGCATCGACGGTTTCCTGCGGAAGCCAGTCGTTGAACTGCTTGAACGCCTTCTCTCCAGCGTAAACTTCCATCCATTCGACCTTCTTCTCGCCGCCGTAGGCCTTCTCTACCGCGGCGTCAAAAACGCGCACCGATGCGCGCCAGATATCTGGACCGGTTCCGTCACCTTCCACGAACGGAATGATTGGGTGATTTGGAACGGAAACAGCTCCGTTTTCGAACATTATTTTCTCGCCATTCCGGGGAACGGCGGAAAGCTTGTAGTCAGGCATTTCGGTTGTGGCCGGTGAGGTTGTGAGCCTTGAAAGTTAGACCTGCGCTAGAACGGCAGCAACTTGAGGGAGACTCTTGACGGAGACTCTCTTGCTGACGCGTGTCGTGCTCGCTCTTACCGGTGGCTGAAGTGCCCGCCTTACCATCCGGGCGCGAGCTGAAATCCGAACACCCAGCTCTTGCCCGGCCGCTGGAACGGATGCGCGTAGTACGCTTCAACGACTGCGTATCCGAACAAGTTGGCACGAGCGCTGACCCCGGCACTGAATACTGGAACTCTCTGCGTAGAATTGTTCGAGAGCTGAAAAGACGGAGTGTCGCCTCGCGACCACGCTACGCCGGCGTCGACGAACGGCGAGATATCAACCGGGAAAAGCGGCGACCTGATCAGCCCGAGCCGATCGGTTCCAAAAACAGGAATGCGCAGCTCGGCGCTCGCGGCCGCCACCCTGCTGCCGACGAGCCTGTCGAACGCCGGACACGCGTTTGGATTCGAAGTGCTTGTCACACATTCTGCAGGGTCGAACGATTCAGCCGAGTAACCTCTGACGAGCGACGGATCGCCGACAAACAGCGGCGTCAGCTGATTGCTCTCCGCATCGCTGCCGTAACGTCCGAAATGCATTCCACGAACAGCGAACGTCACTGGTGTTCGGAAGAAATATTTCCGCGCATCTGCCGTCACCGTCTCGAATTGAATGTCGCCGAACGTTGGAGCGAGCTCGAGGCGATATCGGTAGCCGTTGATAGGCGCAGTGAACCCAAAGAACGAATTGTCTCCGACAAACGCAGCCGCGGCCCGGCCATACTTCACCGACGGGGCCGAAGTTGTATCAAACGAGTTCCGGTCAACGACCTGGTTCCCCACAACAACGAGCTCGTCCACACGTGTGTTGAATCCCAGTCGCGTTGCACCAAGGCTGAACTCGACTCGCCGGATTGTCGAAAAGGGATACTGGGCGATGAAGGTTGCCTGATCGACGAACACTCGCTGAGTGAATTGTTGAATTCGCTCACCGTCGAATCGCTGGCCATTCATCGTGACCGTTGCGGCTTCAGCCCGGGCGAATGAGCTGGCGTATGGCGAATGGGCCAAATCAACTGCCCAGTTGTAGCGGTGGGCCAGGCTCTGGTAGAAAACTTCGCCACCGATGTCCTTCAACGTCCCGGTTGCCTGAAGGCCGATGCCGAGATTTCGCTCGCCAAGGATGTCAGTGAACAGGAACGATGTTCCTCCACCAACGTAGGTGCCTCCACTGCCCGCCGCGACACCAACCGTCGGCTGGCCTGCCGCCGCAAGGGCCAGCGAAGCGCGATAGGGCACAACGGCAAAATTGCCGTCCGCTGGCAGGCCGGTTGATGCGTCGGCGAGATATTGAACTACCGTCGATGACGACAGCGCAGAAGCGGGCGGAAGAATACCTGCAACAGATTCTGTCCGCTGCACTGGAGTTCCTGCTCCCTGCTCAGCGCTCAATGCGTACACGCCGTATCCTTGCTTCTCAAAAACCGAGAATACGATGCGGCCTGTCGTTGGCGAGACGGAAAACGCCGGGGACAGATCCGTAATTCCGCTGACGCCCGTCGCTACGTTGGTGATCTGGGTCACCGCGCCGCCGTTCAGCGACACGCGATATAAATCACTCACGCCGCTTCTATCTGAAACGAAGTAGACGCCCGAGCCGTCGGGCGTGAAACGAGGATTGATGTGCTTCCCCTTCTCAAAGACAGCCACCGGTCGAATACTTCCACTAGCTACATCGATTATCGCGAGACGCATTGGGCCGTACGTCAGCGTCGTGAAGTTGGTTCCGCTGTTGCGATCTGTGGAGAAGACAAGCGACCGGCTGTCGGGCGACCACGACGGCTGAATGTCAGCAAAGCGATCATGCGTGAGCCTCCGGGCACTGTGAGACGAGAAATCGTAGACGTAGAGATCACTCACTCCTCCGTCGGTGCCTGAGAATGCGATGCTGTTGCCGTCGGGCGACCACTCGGGGTTCTGAATCCCGCCAACGCCGGGTACTGTTATCTCGCGTTCAACGTTCTGCGATGCGACATCGAGAATCGCAACGTTCTGGTTTCCTTTCGAATAGACGATGAACGCAAACTTCCGCCCGTCAGGCGACCAGGTCCCGGCAGAAGATATGAAACTCAACGCGTCGAATTCGGTTGAAGTGCTGACTTCCGCAAGGAGCTTGATCGACTTGCCGGTGAGCGCATCGGCGAGATACAGGTCGTAGCCGAACAGTCCGCGAGCAGCAAAGAACGCGACATACTTTCCGTCAGGGGAAATTACCGGCGACAGGTTCGAGTCACCGTCGCGTTTCACCGGCAACAGCGGTTGACCAGACTCTTCCGGCCTCGTGCGTCCGGCGATGATCGGACCGTACGCGGCCTTTGTTGCAGCGATCCATTCCTTCGACAGTGAGTCGGTGGTGATTCCCAACGCCTTCTTTATTCCGGGGTCAAAACCCAGCTTGAGCGCATTGCGAAAAGAATTCACTACGCTCTTGTCTCCGAATTTGCCGCCGACGTAAGCCCACAGCGCTTCACCGTATCGATACGGAAAGAATCGCGAGTCATTGGTGAGCTGCTTGATGGTGGGCAGCTTGTCGCGAAGAACTGCGTCGCGCATCCACATCGCCGTATTGGCATCCTCGCGGCCGAGTGAGAGGTACTCTGCCGTGCCTTCGATCATCCACAATGGAAGCTGATTGATGCCGCCACCCCGACCGCCAGGACCGGCAGCTTTGGGATCGTTGGAGATGTCGTATTGAAATTCGTGAACCATCTCATGACCGAGAACATGATCGTTGTCCCGGTACACACCGGTGAGCGGCATGATGAGACGATCACGCAGTGATTCCGTGACTCCGCCGGTGCCTTCGCTCAACTGCTCCGTTACTGCGTTCGTCTGCTGAAAGTCGGGCTGATTAGCGTAAAGCAGAATAGGTTTGCGATTGCTCAGCTGGTGGTCGAAAATCGTGCTGAGTCGCGCATCCCAGCGCTCCGCCATACGCGCCATGTCGCGCGCTGGCTCTTCTTCCTCGGGATAGAAGTGAAGACGGAAGTGCGGCGTCTCCAGAATCCTGAAATCAAAGTGCTCATACTGAACCTTGTTGCGCCCGAAATATTGAGCTGACGCGTGCGTCGGCAATGTTATGAGCGCAAACGCAGCTGCTGCAGCGCAGACCGCAAACCGAGACTGAGTTTCCATCGATTACCTGCTTTCAAAGTCGTTGCGGGTCGCGCGCTCCACGATAGTTCATGCGAAGCGGCGAATGAAAAAGAGTCCGCGACATTTCGCGGACTCACTTTGCATGAACTATTCCGGAAAAACGCTTTCGCGCCGACGCTTCCAGGCCGACTTAGGTCGCTTTCCCCAACGATTCAGCGATGGCGAGAGGGTGGACCACTGCCTTGACGTCGAGCGCGATGCTCCTGAACCTGACAGCTGATTCGGAAGGGATTCGACCGCGGGAGAACATGATCACCGCAAATAAATCTCCCCCCGCGAGCAATCCACCGAAGCCAAGTACCGATCTAACTCCGTACCGCTCGACGAATTCCGTCTGGGCGGGAATATGTGCGCTGCCGAGCGCGTTTTCGACGTGGAAAACGTTGTAGCTCTTGCCCACGCGGTCGTAAAGAAATGCGGCGTCAGGCGCTATCAGGTCGGTGATATCGAGACCCATCTCACGTATCAGCTGCGCGATCATGGGCGCGCCTTGAACGATCTGGGCGCTCGGGAGCGGAATCGCCTGATGGCCCACCGAACGGCGTGGATCGCACCACTCGGGCTCCTGCCCCATCGACGCGAGAAGTGTCAAACACTTCATCTGAGCTGTGGGATCGTTCGGAGCCATCTGCCTTGTCGCGAACGATTGTAGTCGAGGCTCCAGGTCCGCGAATCGGTAGGTCTTGTAAAATCGAATCAGAGCGCATGCTCTCGCTGCCTCAGGATGACCGCATTCCCGATAAAGGAATTCGACGACCGACTGAGCGGCCTCTCCGATAGTTTCAGCATCGGCGGCGGCCAAGCGAAGGCCTCGACCGCACTGCAGCATGTCGACGAGCGAAAAGTTGGATAGGTCGAAGCGCATTTGTCGATAAATCTACGATGACCAGCTCAAAACGATCTTTCCAAATGTGTCGTTCGACTCCATAGAATCATGCGCCTCGCGAATGTTCTTAAACGGCACAACGCTGTCGATAACAGGAACGAGCGACCCGTAATCGAATGAATGGAGAACTTTCGACGAAAATTCCGTGGCAAGCGAAATTTTTTCTTCAATTGCCCGTGATCGCAGAACTGTACCGAAAATATGAATCCGCTTATGAAGCAGTAATCCGAGGTCGATATCCTGTTGGCGCCC